>NZ_MLAJ01000003.1 GCF_002000485.1 Rodentibacter ratti
TATAGGGATTTTTTTACGCCACGCAAGGGATTTTTTCAAAAAAATGACAAAAAAGTTTAGTTTGTGGAAAAATCATACAAAACAATTCGCTTTTAATTGAGTTCTATCACATCTAAAGATTCAAATCCCCACAAATTTAGTACTTGATTGAACTTTAATTCTTCATCAAAATGTTGGGTGCAAAACATTTTATTATATTTGTTATTTTTATCTTTCGCTTCTACTCCCATCAATAGAGATTGAACTCGCTTTGCAATCGCAACCCCTGATTCCATAAAATGTTTTACTTGTGGCAAACAAAATTGAATCTCTTCTTTAATTAACGGGAAATGTGTACATCCAAGAATTAATGTATCTAAATCTATCATCCCTATCCAAGGTTGCAACTCATTTTTTAATTTCACCATATCGACTGACTGCCCACGAATTTTTTGTTCGGCGATTTCAACTAATTTTGTTGAACCTAATCGTTCCACTTGGCAATCCATCGCAAATTTATTGATAAGCTCATCCACATAAGGACGCTTTACCGTGCCCTTTGTTGCCAATAAACCAATATGTTTTGTGTTTGAAATCTCTGCAGCCGGCTTAATTGCGGGAACAGTGCCAATAATAGGGATAGAAAAATTTTCACGTAGCGCCGGTAACACGACTGTACTTGCCGTATTGCATGCAATAACAATCGCATCTAAAGGATGAATAATATTAATCAGCTGGCATATCGCTAACATTCGCTGAATAATGCTTTCTTCACTGCGCTCTGAATAAGGAAAACCGCCATTATCAAAACAATAAAGATAATGCCAATCAGGTAATAATTTTTTTGTTTCGCGATACACGCTAAATCCGCCCATTCCTGAATCACAAAAGAGTATCGTTGGGCGCTCTTTTTTTATATCCATGAAAAACTCTTCCTTTATCGACTGCACTTTAAGCGTTTGAGTAAATTTCTTTATTCTTTAACCAGCGTTGAATTAAACTTTCCGCAACATCCGGATATTGCTGAATAAGTTGTTTGGCGTAATGTTGCACCGTTGGAATCATTTTACGATCACGCATTAAATTTGCCACTTTAAATTCAGCAATCCCTGTTTGTTTTGTACCTAGTACCTCACCCGGACCACGGATTTCCAAATCTTTTTCAGAAATGAAGAAACCGTCTTGGCTGTCTCGCAGCACTTGTAAGCGTTTTTGTGAAACTTTTCCTAAAGGCGGCTTATACATTAATACACAAAAAGATGCTGTGCTGCCTCGTCCGACACGTCCGCGTAATTGATGAAGTTGCGATAGCCCTAAACGTTCGGCATTTTCGATAATCATCAAACTCGCATTCGGTACATCTACACCAACTTCAATCACTGTCGTTGCCACGAGCAAGTCTAACTCTGCATTTTTAAACTGCAACATGACCTCTTGTTTTTCTTGTGGTTTCATTCTTCCGTGCACCAAACCAATTTTCAACATGGGTAAGGCTTTCGTTAAATCTTCCCAAGTGGCTTCGGCGGCTTGAGCCTCTAATACTTCAGACTCATCAATCAAAGTACATACCCAATAGGCTTGGCGCTTTTCCGTTAAACAGGCTTTCTTCACCCGTTCTACTATTTCGTCACGACGTTCTTCCGAAATCACCACCGTTGTAATCGGTGTACGTCCAGGAGGCAATTCATCAATAATAGATGTATCTAAATCTGCATATACTGTCATCGCTAATGTTCTTGGTATCGGGGTCGCCGTCATAATTAACTGATGGGGGTAAAATCCTGCTTTTTCCCCTTTATTACGAAGCATTAAGCGTTGATGCACACCAAAACGATGTTGTTCATCAATAATCACAAGAGAAAGCGCAGCAAATTCTACCTCTTCTTGAAACAGTGCATGAGTACCAACGATCATTTGTACCGTACCATTTTTGATTTTTTCCAACTCAGTTTGACGTGCTTTCCCCTTCACCTTGCCAGCTAACCAGCCTACATTAATCCCCAAGGACTCAAACCAATGACGGAAATTATTAGCATGTTGCTCTGCTAAAATTTCTGTCGGCGCCATCAGCGCCACTTGTTTACCATTGTCAATCGCAACTAACGCGGCTAATGCAGCTACCAACGTTTTACCTGATCCCACATCCCCTTGCACCAAGCGCATCATAGGATAATCTTTGGCTAGATCTTGTTCAACATCAGCGATAACCCGAGTTTGTGCATGAGTTGGTTTAAAAGGCAAGCTCATCAAAAATCGTTGTTTCAAATCCGTTTGGTAATGTAAAGGCAAAGATAAAAATTGTTGTGAACCTAACCGCACTTTTTGCATGGCAAGATTATGTGCGAGTAACTCTTCAAAAATTAATCTCTGCTGAGCAGG
Source organism: Rodentibacter ratti (assembly GCF_002000485.1). GTDB lineage: Bacteria > Pseudomonadota > Gammaproteobacteria > Enterobacterales > Pasteurellaceae > Rodentibacter > Rodentibacter ratti. The sequence continues at coordinate 2,359 of NZ_MLAJ01000003.1, forward strand.
ATGCTGCCCTTTTTCCAGTGCTTCTAAGGAAATATCCGGTGGCGGTCGGTGCAATAGATGCAATGCATCTTTTAAGTTGAATTGATGAGGATTAAATTCATTAGGCAAAATTTCAGCAATTTGTACTTTATCCAGTAAATTTAAGGCTTGCTCTACTAGCTTTCGTAACGTATTTTGCTTTAGACCTTCTGTAGTGGAATAAATAGGTGTAAGCGTTTCTTCCAATATAATCGGTGTATTGTCACGAATGATTTGATACTCCGGATGATGAATTTCCGGCATATAACGCCCCCGTTTGACTTCGCCAAAAGCCTTAACACGAGCACCGATTTGAAAGCTGTTACGCATTCCCGCATTAAAATTAAAAAAACGTAACATAATTTTTGATGTGCCATCAGACAGGCTGACTGACAAAATCGGACGGCGGGCAAAAGTGACCTCGCAAGTTTGCACAATCCCTTCAATAGTGAAATATTGATCAGGCCGTAAATCTGCAATTGGTGTAATACGCGTACGATCCTCATAACGGATCGGCAAATGAAAGAGCAGATCTTGTAAATTATGAATACCGATTTTGCTGAGTTTATTAGAAACTGCCGCCCCTACACCTGAAAGCGTGGTAAGTGGAATGGCATCAAGAAGTGAAAACCCCATACTATATTAGGCATTAATATTGCGCTTTGCACTCACCACGCCGGTAATTCTCTTAATACGAGATAAGATATTGGCGAGGTGTTTTGTATCTTTCACGCTAATTTGCAAAATTACCAACAACAAATTATTTTCCAACCCTTCCGTCCAAATGTTTTGAATACTGCCTTCACTTGCCCCGATCGCTGTCATTAAACTTGGCAAAGCACTTTTTTCATTTAAGATTTCAATTTGTAATTCAGCATCAAAATTAACCGCACTTTGCATTTTTTCCCATTTAGCTATGACTAATTGCTGGGCATTTCTAAGATTTTCACATTGTTGGTGATGAATAATGATCCCATGATTCGGCGTACTGCACCCCATAATCGGATCATTCGGAATCGGGTGGCAACATTTGGCAAATTCTATGTTAGCCATTAAAGTAGGCGCAATTGTTAAAGTGTTTGAATGATTTTCCGTATTACCATCCACATCAATTTCTATCGGTTCTCCTACTAGCTGATGTGCAATCACAGAGGCAAGTTGATTACCTAAACCAATTTCACGTAATAACCCATCAAGTGAAGAAAGTTTTCGCTCATCCAAAACCCTTTGAATTTGTTGCGGAGAAAGATCAGACAAACGATGCGGTTGCAAGGCAGCATTTAGTTCTCTTTCACCTATTTTTATCGCATCATCTTCACAGCGTTGTTTTAAATAGTGGCGTATACGGGTTTTCGCACGGGCAGTAACTACAAAATTCAACCAAGAAGCTTTAGGATGCGCATTTGGCTCTGTGATAATGTTCACTGTTTGACCGGATTCTAACGCCTTTGATAACGGATAAGGTTTATACTCAACCATTACACCGACACAAGTATTACCGATATCCGAATGTACCGCATAAGCAAAATCTACTGCGGTTGCCCCTTTCGGCAATTCAACAATACGTCCTTTTGGTGTAAAAACAAAAATTTCTTTTGGAAAAAATTCCGATTTTACATTTTCAATGAACTCAAAGGAATTTCCGACACTTTGTTGAATTTCAACCAAATTTTGTAACCAGCGTTGAGCCCGAATCTGAGCCGTTGTACTGTCATTTTTACCACTTTCTTTATATACCCAGTACGCAGTCACCCCCATTTCAGCCACTTGCTCCATATCTTCCGTATGAATGTGTACATCCACCGGTACCCCATGCGGACCAATCATAGAAGTTTGTAAAGACTGATAGCCGTTTGCCTTTGGCACAGCAATATAATCTTTCACACGTCCCGGGCGAGGTTTATACAGACTGTGCATTTGACCCAATACGCGATAACAATCATCAATATTTTTCACAATAATACGGAACGCATAAATGTCCATAATAGAGTGAAATTCTTGATCTTTCGCCCGCATTTTCTGATAGATCTTATAAAGATGTTTTTCTCGTCCCCACACTCGTGCAACAATCCCCGCATTTTCTAACCGCTCTTTAATTTCATTAGCAATGCGTTCGATAAGGTCTTGACGATTATTTCTTGCTACTTCAACTAATTTTTTCAATACCTTATAACGATGTGGGTACATCGCTTCAAAGGATAAATCCTCTAATTCATTTTTGATATGCTCAATGCCTAAACGATGTGCAAGCGGGCAATAAATTTCAAGAGTCTCTTTAGCAATACGGCGTCGCTTGTCAGGACGTAACGACCCTAATGTACGCATATTGTGCGTTCGGTCTGCAAGCTTAATCAATACCACTCGAATATCACGGGTCATCGCCAAAATCATTTTGCGGAAATTTTCCACCTGTGCTTCTTGGCGTGTCCGGAATTTTAATTTATCAAGCTTTGATACACCCTCAACAATATCTGCAACACTTGCGCCAAATTCCTTTTTAAGATTTTCCTCCGTATAAGGCGTGTCCTCTATAACGTCATGCAACAACGCCGCCATCACTGCCTCATGATCAAGATTCATTTTCGCAATAATGGAAGCTACTGCTACAGGATGGGTAATATAAGGTTCACCACTTGAACGAAACTGTCCCTCATGTGCATTTTTTGCGATAATAAATGCACGTCTGACTAATTCAACTTTATCTTCGGGTAAATACCCTTGAATAATTCGTTCTAAATCTGCAAACAATTCCAAAGGACACCTGGCTTTTTTCGGGTTAAATGAATGGTTGAAATGAAACTGCGGTTGAAACCAACCGCACTTTTAAAATTACTCGGAAATTAATGCCACCGCTGCTGCTTCTACATGCTGAACAGCTGTGATAGCTTGATGCTCTTGGGCATCCATAATCTCATTAGAGATTAATCCTTTTTCAATTTCACGCAATGCGATAACGGTCGGTTTATCATTATCTTCCGGTACTAAAGGATCACGTTGATGTAATTGCAATTGTCTCGCACGGCGTGCTGCGGTCAAAATTAAATCAAAACGGTTGCCAATTTTTTCTACCGCATCTTGTACTGTAACACGTGCCATATTCTATTACTCCGGTTCATCTAAAAATAAGGGATATAAAGAGGAGCTATCATACTAAATCTTATGATTTTTATCTAGTAGCTGATAAATTAAGCTGGTATTTTCTGCTTGTTGATAATTTTTGGTTAAACGTTCCGCACGTAAGATACTCTGTAAATCTGCTAATGCTTGCTCAAAATTATCGTTGATAATGACATAATCGTACTCATCATAGTGGGAAATTTCATTCTTTGCTTTTGCCATACGCTCCATAATTACCGCTTCACTGTCTTGACCACGACCAATCAAACGACGCTCTAACTCCGGCAACGACGGGGGAAGAATAAAGATACTTTTTACCTTTGCCACTTTTTTACGAATTTGTTGCGCACCTTGCCAATCAATATCCAAAAAAACATCAATTCCTTTTGCCAGATTCTCCTGAATTGCCGGCAATGATGTACCATAATAATTTCCACCAAACACCGTAGCATATTCCAAAAATAAATCTTGTTTGATCAAGGACTCAAATTCTTCTTTAGAAACAAAATAATAATGTACACCGTCAATTTCACCGGGTCTCGGAGCACGCGTTGTATGCGAAATCGACACCATTTTTTGTGTGGAAGAATCACGTTCCAATAATGCTGAAATTAACGAAGATTTACCCGCTCCGCTTGGAGCTGAAAGAATGTATAAATTGCCTTGTGACATAGTTTGAACCTTTCCTAAATATTTCAGTCTATTATGCCGATTATTTAATAGAAAATCATTAAAGTGCGGTCATCTTTTCGGAAGTTTTTATCTAAAAAAGTATTTTTAGCGTGATCTAGATCACAAAAAAATCGGATTTCTAGTTTTATCTAAATGCTCGTGCTATAATCCGCTCCATATTCTTTTTCTTTAAGGAGCGTACTTGCTTCTTAAACGTAACGGTTTGTTTAACTTAACTAAGAAGGTAAAATCTTATGGCAATTAAAATTGGTATCAATGGCTTTGGTCGTATCGGTCGTATCGTATTCCGTGCAGCACAACAACGTGATGACATTGAAGTTGTCGGTATCAACGACTTAATTGATGTTGAATACATGGCCTACATGTTAAAATACGATTCAACTCATGGTCGTTTTGATGGTACTGTTGAAGTTAAAGACGGTAACTTAGTGGTTAACGGTAAAGCGATTCGTGTGACCTCAGAACGTGACCCGGCAAACTTAAACTGGGGTGCTATCGGTGTTGATATCGCAGTTGAAGCAACAGGTTTATTCTTAACCGATGAAACAGCACGTAAACACATCACTGCCGGTGCGAAAAAAGTAGTTTTAACCGGTCCGTCTAAAGATGCAACCCCAATGTTTGTGCGTGGTGTAAACTTTGGTGCGTATGCGGGTCAAGATATTGTTTCTAACGCTTCTTGTACAACAAACTGTTTAGCGCCTTTGGCACGTGTTATTCACGAAACTTTCGGCATTAAAGATGGTTTAATGACAACCGTTCACGCAACCACAGCAACACAAAAAACCGTTGATGGTCCATCTGCTAAAGACTGGCGTGGTGGTCGCGGTGCGTCACAAAACATCATCCCATCATCAACCGGTGCAGCAAAAGCAGTAGGTAAAGTATTACCGGCATTAAACGGTAAATTAACCGGTATGGCTTTCCGTGTTCCAACACCAAACGTTTCTGTTGTTGACTTAACTGTAAACCTTGAAAAACCTGCAACTTACGAGCAAATCAAACAAGCAATCAAAGATGCTGCAGAAGGTAAAACATTCAATGGCGAATTAAAAGATGTTTTAGGCTATACCGAAGATGCAGTTGTATCTACTGACTTCAACGGTTGCACATTAACCTCTGTATTTGACGCTGATGCCGGTATCGCATTAACCGATTCTTTCGTGAAACTTGTATCTTGGTATGATAACGAAGTCGGTTATTCTAACAAAGTATTAGACTTAGTAGCGCATGTTTACAACTACAAAGGCTAATCAAAATAACTAATATACTAACCGCTCTTCGGAGCGGTTTTTTATTTTCCAATCCTATTGGGTTCTTATCACACATTGTACAAAAGCTCACTCAAAATCATCAAAAATATTAAAGATTTATCTGGCTTTTCTTTTCGTTTAGCCTTATATTAGCGCACAACTGTTAGCTCAATTAACATTAAACTAAATAAGGTTAATATGAATCTTGATCTTCATTTTATTCATCGTATTGAACAACAAGTAAAAACACGAGGAAATACGACCGCACTTCGCCATAAAGAAAACGGCGTCTGGAAAGATATCACTTGGATCGCATTCCAAAATCAGCTAAACCAACTTTCTCGCGCATTACTCGCTTGTGGCATTCAGGTACAAGATAAAATTGCAATTTTTGCTCATAATATGCCAAATTGGACGATTGCCGATATTGCGGCGTTACAAATTCGCGCGGTTACCGTTCCTATTTATGCAACTAACACGGCGCAGCAGGCTGAGTTTGTATTAAATCATGGCGATGTCAAAATTCTATTCGTAGGAGATCAAGAACAATATGACCACGCTTTAGAAATTGCTTCACTCTGCCCTCAATTACAAAAAATCGTGGCGATGAAACCCAGTATTAAACTTCATACTGACGCTCTTTCTTGTTCTTGGGAAGAGTTTATCAAGCTTGGCACAATGGAGCATCAAGCCGAATTAAATCAACGTTTGCATGATAAGCGAATGGACGATTTATTTACGATTATCTATACCTCAGGGACGACAGGTGAACCAAAAGGCGTGATGTTGGATTATTCAAATCTAGCTCATCAATTAGAAGCGCACGATCTTACACTTCATGTCACACCGCAGGATATTTCTCTCTCATTTTTGCCTTTTTCTCATATTTTCGAGCGGGCATGGGCCGCTTATGTTCTTCATCGTGGCGCAATACTTTGTTATTTGGAAGATACAAATCAAGTGCGCTCGGTTTTAGCGGAAATTCGTCCTACATTAATGTGTGCAGTACCACGTTTTTACGAAAAAATTTATGCCGCCGTATTAGATAAAGTACAAAAAGCCTCGAAATTTCGCCAGATTCTTTTTCACTGGGCGATCGCTATCGGACAAAAACGCTTCACGCTATTAACAGAAAGAAAACCGATTCCTTTCTTACTAAAAAAACAATATGCACTCGCTGATAAACTCGTCTTATCCAAACTTCGCCAATTATTAGGCGGTAGAATTAAAATGATGCCTTGTGGCGGCGCAAAACTAGAACCAGCTATTGGGTTATTTTTTCAGAGCATTGGAATTAACGTTAAACTTGGTTATGGTATGACAGAAACCACAGCAACCGTTTCATGTTGGCACGATAACCAATTTAACCCTCATTCCATCGGGACACCAATGCCGAAAGCTGAAGTCAAAATTGGCGAAAATAACGAAATTCTTGTTCGCGGTAATATGGTGATGAAAGGCTATTACAAAAAGCCGGAAGAAACCGTTCAAGTCTTCACAGAAGATGGTTTCCTAAGAACCGGCGATGCAGGCGAGATCGATGCTGAAGGTAACCTTTTCATTACGGATCGTATTAAAGAATTAATGAAAACCTCTAACGGCAAATACATTGCACCACAATATATCGAAAGTAAAATCGGTAAAGACAAATTTATTGAACAAATTGCCATTGTGGCAGATGCAAAAAAATATGTCTCTGCTTTGATTGTACCTTGTTTTGATAGTTTAGAAGAATACGCCAAACAGCTGAACATCAAGTACCAAGATCGGATGGAATTGATTAAAAATTCTGAAATATTAAAGATGTTTGAACAACGTATTAATGCGGTACAAAAGGAGTTAGCACACTTTGAACAAGTGAAGAAATTTACTTTACTCTCTCAGGCATTCAGTATCAAATTAGGTGAAATTACCCCGACCTTAAAACTCAAACGAAAAGTCATTATGGAACGTTACCGTAATCAAATAGAGGCGATGTATAAACAAAATAACGAGACGTAAACTAGAAAAGTGCGGTCAAAATTGACCGCACTTTTACATACAAACTCAAGAAAAAATCCCCTTATGGGGATTTTTGTTTAATTAATTTTAAGGGGTTCAATTTTCCAAATATTTTTGGCATATTCCAAAATAGTCCGATCTGAAGAGAAAAAGCCCATATTGATGATATTTTGGATAGTGCTTTCAATCCATTGATCTCGATTTTTGTATTTTTCATCTACGAGTTTTTGAGCTTCCACATAACTATGGAAATCAGCAAAAACTTGGTAATAATCGTAGTATTGCAGCCCCTGTAACAGCGGTAAATAGCGTTGAGGTTCTTCTGGTGAGAACACACCGGCAATAATTTGATCAACCACAGTGCGTAATTCTGCATCATTTTGGTAATAATCAAACGGATGATAACCCTCACGGCGAAGCTGTTCTACTTGAGCTACCGTATTACCAAAAATAAAAATATGATCCTCGCCTACATTATCCAAAATTTCTACATTCGCACCATCTAACGTTCCAAGTGTTAATGCTCCATTAAGTGCGAATTTCATATTACTGGTTCCCGAAGCCTCCGTACCGGCAAGGGAAATCTGCTCTGAAATGTCTGCCGCAGGAATAATAAGCTGTGCCAAACTCACACTATAATTAGGAATAAATACGACCTTTAAACGTCCTTGCAAGCGTTCATCATTATTGATGATATTCGCCACATCATTAATGAGGTGAATCGTCTGTTTTGCCGCATAATAAGCTGATGCCGCTTTACCTGCTAAAATAAATACGCGCGGTTGTCAATTTTTTTCAGGATTGGCAAGCATCGCATTGTAACGGGCAACGATATGCAGCACATTTAACATTTGGCGTTTGTACTCGTGAATACGTTTTACTTGTACGTCAAATAGCGCTTTAGGATTCAATTCAATTCCGAGTTCCCGCTTCACATAATCGGCAAGTTTAACTTTGTTGACATATTTAATGTCTGCAATGCTCTCTTTAAACGCCTTTTCATGTGCTACGGTTTCTAACTTTTTGATTTGGCTTAAATCACAACGCCATTCCTGACCAATATATTTATCAAATAATTCAGCTAATTGAGGATTAGCCACGGCTAACCAACGACGAGGCGTAATGCCGTTCGTCACATTAGTAAAACGCTCCGGATAAATACGTGCAAAATCAGCGAAAGTGGATTTTACCATTAGCTCAGAATGAATTGCCGCCACCCCATTAACTTTATGTGACCCGACCACAGATAACCACCCCATACGAACTTTGCGTTGATAGCCTTCTTCAATGAGCGATACACGTCGAATAAATTCATTATCCGTTGTGATATAAGTACGCACATATTCTAAGAAATGATCGTTAATATCAAAGATCATTTGTAAGTGGCGTGGTAAGACTTTCGCCATCATCTCAACCGGCCAAGTTTCCAACGCCTCCGACATCAGCGTATGGCAAGTGTAAGAGAAAATACTGCATGTGATATCCCATGCTTTTTCCCATTCAAAGCCTTCTTCATCAACCAACATCCGCATTAATTCCGGAATCGCTAAGGCAGGATGTGTATCGTTCAAGTGAATCGCCACTTTATCAGCCAAATTATCAAGGCTATTATGAACACGCTTATGGCGTCGAATAATGTCTTGTAAGGACGCTGACACTAAAAAATATTCCTGGCGTAAACGCAATTCACGTCCATTCCAAGTGGAATCATCCGGATATAGAACACGAGATAAATTTTTACTGGAGGCACGAGCTTCTACCGCAGCTAAATGCTCCCCACGGTTAAATTCCGTAAGATTAAAACTTTCTCCCCCATGAGCTGACCATAATCTCAAGGTAGAGGCAGAATCATTTTTATAACCCGGAATCATCTGGTCGTAGGCAAGTGCGGTGACTTCTTCTTGTGGGGTCCATACACATTTTTTTCCTTCAAAATGAATATTTCCACCAAACGAGACATGGAAGCGTTTAGACGGACGTAAAAATTCCCAGGGTGCGCCTTTTTCCAACCACGCATCGGGGCGTTCCACTTGACGACCATCTTCGATTTTTTGACGGAACATACCGTATTCATAACGAATTCCATATCCCATTCCCGGCAATCCAAGTGTCGCAATAGAATCCATAAAGCAGGCAGCCAAACGACCTAAACCACCATTTCCTAGACCCGGGTCAACTTCTTTTGCAATAATTTCCTCTAAATCAACATTTAATTCACTTAATGCTTCTTTTGTTAAACTGTAAACATCTTCCGCAATTAGTGCATTAGAAAGGGTACGACCAATTAGAAACTCCATAGAAAGGTAATAAACTCGGCGAGCATCATCGGCACGGGCTTGACTAGCCGTGCTAATCCATCCTTCGGTAACAAGATCCCGTGCTGTATATAATGTTGCATTTAACCAGTCCCGTTTACTTGCTTCCCGTGGTGAACGACCGATAGAAAAAATTAATTTATAAACGATAGATTTTTTTAATTCTTGAACATCCAATTTAGGACGATGATAAAGAAATGGAGAATCAAAATTATCCATTATCATAGTAATAAGCCTCTGTTAATAAATAAGAAATAGGATAGATAGCTAAACAATGTAAAATTCCGATATGAACCAAGTAGGCGTTGAACAAAAATACCAAACTTCAATACTACTACCTATTTGACTAAACATTCCTGTAGATTAACTATAAAGTATCTAGCCCCATAAAACGCGTAAATTTTAGCCTTTATTAGTTAAAAAACAATCAATTTTATAAGATTTTGGTAATTTTTTAATCATAACTATAAACGCTGATACAAACTAAAATATTCTTTGGCTGCTTTATGCCAACTAAAATCTTGTTCCATTGCGTTGCTTCGAACCATTTCCCATGTACGGTGTTCTTGCCATAGAGCAAAAGCATCTTGTAAGCAATGACGAAGCTCTACAGCGTTCGCATGGTTAAAAACAAAACCTGTTGCAGTACGATCTTTAATGTTTTCTAATGAACTATTTACAACGGTATCAGCCAACCCTCCGGTTTTTCTTACAAGCGGCAACGTCCCATATTGCAAGCCGTAAAGTTGGGTTAAGCCACAGGGCTCAAAACGGCTTGGTACGAGAATCACATCACCACCGGCTATCATCAGATGAGAAAGTGTTTCATCATATCCGATTTTCACTGCAATATTTTGAGGATAAGTAGCAGAAAGTTGTAGAATCGCCTCTTCTAAATGTGCGGCTCCCGACCCAAGAATGGCGAGTTGCCCACCTTGTTTAACAATTTCATCCGCACTTTCAACCAGCAAATCAACGCCTTTTTGCTCCGTTAAGCGGGTCACCATAACAAAAAGTAATGTGTCATTCTCCGGTAAATTAAAGTAAGCCTGAAGTGCGATTTTATTTTTCTGTTTTCCTGCCATGGATTTTAAGTTGTAATGATACTGAATATACCCATCACAGCTCGGATGCCAAATTTTTTCATCCACACCATTTAAAATACCGACCAATCTCCCCTGATCACGCAATCCGCTTAACAAGCCTTGCAAACCGTAAGCAAATTCTTCAGTGGTAATTTCTTGAGCATAAGTCGGACTAACGGCTGTGACTACATCAGAATAATATAAACCGGCTTTTAAATAAGATATTTGACCAAATAATTCCAAACCGTTTATGTGGAACATTCCTTCCGGTAGCCCGATTTCATATAAGTGACGGTGATGAAATAACCCTTGATAAGCCAGATTATGAATGGTAAAGACCGATTTCGCCGGTTTTCCTTTATTAAACAAATACGCAGCGGTAAGCCCGGCATGCCAGTCATGCGCATGTACAATTTCCGCACGCCACCAAGAATCAAGCCCTGTGGACAATTCCGCTCCTACCCAGCCTAACAAGGCAAAGCGCTTATAATTATCCGCATAATCATTGTAATTTACATCATGATAAGGGTTCCCCTCACGATCATATAGATGTGGTGCATCAATTAAATAAATACCCACACCCTGATATTCGCCGTAGCGCAATACCACATGCCCTGCAAAATTATCAAACTCAGCAACAATATGGGTTTCTCCAATGCCTCGATAAATGGCGGGATAAGCAGGCAATAAAATTCTTGTGTCTATTCCTATCTCTTTTTGAGCAAAAGGCAACGCCCCAATAACATCGGCAAGCCCCCCCGTTTTTAATAAGGGATAGAGTTCCGAGCAAACATGTAATACTTTCATTGAATATCCTATTTTCTAATCTCCTCCCCTCTATTTTAAGAGGTTAGGATAAATTTAATTAAGAAAGTGCGGTCAATTTCAACCGCACTTTTCAGTTTATTTTATTAATCTAAATGGTCTTCCGAAGCGACTTCCTCTCCCTTCAATTTTTGTAGCATAGTATGAGTAACCAGAATAACTTTGCCCGTAGAACTTATGCGGAAATGCTTTTTATCTTCTTCGATATCAAAACCGATTCGCATACCATCAGGGATTTTACAATTGCGGTCAACAATACAATTTTTCAAAGAACAATTTTTCCCGATTTCCACTTCCGGTAAGATAACACAATGATCAATATGAGAACCTTCTTCAATTTTGATTCGATCAAAAAGCACAGAATAATTAATGGACGCATCTGTAATCACGCAACCACCACCAATCAAAGAATTGTCAACCGGACGAATATTGGCATTTTTATAGAAGAATTTAGACGGATAGGCTTGCACCGGATTACCGCGAATCGGCCAACTTTGATCATAAATATCCAATTGTGGTTTTTCCGATACTAAATCAATGTTGGATTGCCAAAAGCTATCCAATGTCCCCACATCGCGCCAGTAAATTTCTCCCTCAGTATTGCGTCCCATGCAAGAGCGGCTGAACGGATGAGCATAAAGCGTTTCTTCCATTAAACATCTTGGTAGTACATCTTTACCGAAATCATGGCTGGTTTGTGGCTTATGTACTTCACACTCAAGCATTTTATAAAGATAATCCGCATCAAATACATAAATTCCCATTGAAGCAAGAGATATATCGGGTTTACCAACCATCGCAGGCGGATCTTTCGGTTTTTCAACAAATGCTTTCACTTTTAAGTTTTCGTTTACCGCCATGACACCGAATTCATGAGCTTCTGAACGAGGTACTTCAATACAGCCTACGGTACATTTTGCCCCACTTGTTACATGGTCCATCAACATCACGCTATAATCTTGCTTATAAATATGATCGCCTGCCAAAATTAAAATATATTTCGGACGATAATGATCACGAATAATCGCCATATTTTGATAAACCGCATCAGCCGTACCTCGATACCAGGTGGAATCATCAATTTGTTGACGGGCCGGAAGCATATCAACAAATTCGCCACGTTCCTGTGGTAAAAATGACCAACCGGTTTGTAAATGGCGTAGTAAAGAATGGGCCGCATATTGGGTCACAACACCAATACGATTTCAGCCGGAATTAATACAGTTTGACAAGGCAAAATCAATGATACGACGGTTACCGCCAAAATAGAGCGCAGGTTTAGCGCGTTTATCGGTTAGTTCATGAAGACGTGAGCCACGTCCGCCGGCTAAAATAAGAACCAAAGTATCTTTTACAAGAGCATTTTTATCAGGGCTTTTCATTGTAAACTCCGTTTGTCTTTAATTATTCACTCTATACAACAAACAAAATGCCATACTGCTTACCGTTACTTCCTGTGACTGAATAAATGTTAAGTTTGTTGTTTCCACAAAGGCTTTCCATTGGCTTACAGCACAATTAGGCAATATGAAAGTCTGAGATTCTGCTTTCGCATTAATTAACAGGAGCCATTTGTCGTCCAATAAAATTTGTAACGCTTTAACTCCAAGGTTATGCCAATCTTCTTGCTGCATAGGTATTCCCCACACATTCAACCAGTTGACATTATCATTTGACCACCAAGCATCCTTTTGCAAACTGCGAATTTGCTGACGAAGTGCAATGGTTTGCTTCGTGATTTCAAATAAATTGTTATTAAAGTTTCCCCATTTCAACCAAGCAATTTCGTTATCTTGGCAATAAGCATTATTATTACCGTACTGCGTATTGCCAAACTCATCGCCTGCCAATAACATCGGTGTTCCATTGGCAAGCAGTAAACTTGTCAATAAGGCAATCTGAGCAAAAGTGCGGTCATTTTCTACGGTACTTTTTTGGGGTTCGTCTAAAAATTCCGTGGATCCCTCTACACCGTGGTTATAGCTGTAATTTTCGTTGAGTCCGTCGCGATTTTCTTCACCGTTCGCTTCATTATGCTTGTGGTTATAACTCACTAAATCATGCAATGTGAAACCATCATGCGCCGTGATAAAATTAAGGGAACGATGGGGCAAACAACCATCTCTTTTAAATAAATCGCTCGATCCGGCAAAACGTTCGGCAAATGCGCCGATTTCACCACTTTTCCACAACCAAAAACGGCAAATATCATCACGGAAACGATCATTCCACTCGGCAAAATAATCAGGGAAATTGCCCACTTGATAACCGTAATGCCCGATATCCCAAGGCTCTGCGATCAATTTAATATTTTGTAAACTCGGAGCATTAGCTATATCGACAAAAAGTTGGGCTGAAGAATTAAAATCCGGTTTATCCCGTCCAAGCACGGTTGCCAAATCAAAACGAAAGCCATCAACATGACATTCTTCCACCCAATAACACAGGCAATCGACCACCCATTTCCGTCCTACATCCGAGGACAAATTAAGCATATTGCCACACCCCGTCCAGTTGATGTAATGTCCGTTATCATTCCGCCAATAGTAGGTTTGATCATCGATTCCGCGCTGACAAAATGTAGGGAAATGTTGTTCCGATTCGGCTGAGTGATTAAATACGACGTCTAAAATTACTTCAATGTTTGCTTGGTGAAAGGCTTTCACCATTGACTTAAATTCGCTGAGCGGATCGCCCGTTGCCGCATATTTTGGCTCAACTGCAAACATAGCAAGAGGGTTATATCCCCAATAGTTTTGCAAACCTCGTGCCTGTAAGTGCGGTTCATTTAGATGGAAATTGACGGGCAATAATTCTACCGTCGTCACACCTAATTCTTTCAAATACGCAAGATTCATCGGGTGTGCCAAACCGGTATAAGTGCCTCGTAACGCTTCAGGAATTTTTTCGTTTAATTGGCTAAAACCTTTAACGTGCAATTCATATACGATGGTTTCAGCCCAAGGAATATGAGGTTTTTGATCCCCATTCCAATCAAAATCCTCATCAACAATGACCGCTCTTGGGGCTATATGGGCATTGTCACGATGATCACTGAGTAAGAACCACTGCCATTTTTCCGCACAACTTAAATCAGGCTTATGGCTTACTGCTTTGGCATAAGGATCGAGCATTAATTTTTGTGGGTTCGAATGTGGCCCGTGAATCCGAAAACCGTATTGTGTACCGTTCCGTACACCGATAACCGCCAAATGCCAAATATTATCGGTACAAGCCATGGTGAAACGGGTTTCGGCTTCGCCCTCAAATAAACAGAGCTCCACCTTACTTGCGGCAGCCGAAAACAAACTAAAATTAGTCAATTCCATGCCATTTTCGACTTTTTTCGAATAACCAAACGGAGTCGGCACACCTAAATCAAAAACCTTGAACATCGCCTTATCATCAATTCCTAAATAATTCCCGCCAACCAAATCGGCGAAGATAAAAAATAAACTATCCCAAATATTTCAAATAAATCGTTGCTAATGGAGGAATAGAAACCGAGATTGAATTTCCTCTTTCATGACTTTCGATCGCTTCACTTTGGACGCAACCAAAATTACCTACGTTAGAACCCTGATAATACATTGAATCGGTATTCAGAATTTCTTCATATTTACCTGCCACATTCACCCCAATACGGTAATTATGGCGGGGGACGGGGGTAAAATTGCTGATGACAATAATCCGTTCCCCCTGACTGCTTCGGCGTTCAAAGGCAAAAACGGAATTTGCCGCATCATTTACCACCAACCAATCAAAGCCTTGCGGAGAATGATCAAGTTCAAAGAGCGGTCGATTTTTCTGGTAAATATGATTTAAGTCTTTGACCAGTTTCAACACGCCTTTATGCCAACCACCGCCAATGTTTTCATCAAGTAAAAACCAGTCTAAACTTTCTTCGTAATTCCACTCTCTACCCTGCGCAAATTCATTCCCCATAAACAGCAATTTTTTACCCGGGTAGCCCCACATATAACCGTAGTAAGCCCGTAAATTGGCAAATTTCTGCCATGTATCACCCGGCATTTTGTCAAGTAAAGAACATTTCCCATGAACCACTTCATCATGGGAAAGCGGCAGCACAAAATTTTCACTGTATTGATAAACCATACCAAAGGTCATTTTATTATGATGATATTGGCGATAAATCGGATCGAGCTTCATATAAGAAAGCGTGTCATTCATCCAGCCCATATTCCACTTGAAATTAAAACCTAAGCCGCCATTTTCACTAGGGTGGGTTACGCCGGTAAATGAAGTGGACTCTTCCGCAATAGAAATTGCGCCCTCCATTTCATGGTGAATTTTCCAGTTGGTATGTTTTAAAAATTCAATCGCTTCAAGATTTTCACGCCCACCGTATTGGTTAGGAATCCATTCGCCTTCAGAGCGGCTATAATCCCGATAAATCATGGATGCCACTGCGTCCACACGAATACCGTCCAAGCCAAAACGTTCCAGCCAATAAAGTGCATTACTGGAAAGAAAATTGCGAACCTCATTGCGACCATAGTTATAAATTAGCGTATTCCAATCTTGATGATAGCCTTCGCGCGGATCAGCATGTTCATACAGTGCCGTACCGTCAAAAGCCACTAATCCATGGGTATCACTAGGGAAATGTCCCGGTACCCAATCTAAAATCACATTAATACCGGCTTCATGAGCCCGTTTAACCAAGCGGCGGAAACCGTCTGCTGTGCCGAAACGGCTGGTTGGTGAATAAAGCCCAAGAGGTTGATATCCCCAAGAGCCATCATAAGGAAATTCAGAAAGTGGTAAAAACTCAATATGAGTAAAGCCCATATCTTTCACATAAGGAATGAGTTCATCAGCAATTTGGTCATAATCCAGCCAAAAATTATTCTCAAGATTACGTCTCCATGAGCCCAAATGCACTTCATAAATCGAAATAGGTTGATTCGCTTGATTGGCTTTACGGCGGGCTTCGGTCATTTCCACCACATTCGGTAAGACACTCACTTGAGAAGCAGTATCCGGACGAAGCTGAGAACTAAAGGCATAAGGATCCGCTTTCAAACGGAAATGACCATGGCAATCAATGAGTTCAAATTTATAGAGTTGTCCAAGGCTGACTTTCGGCAGGAATAATTCCCATACCCCACTTTTTGAATGGAATCGCATTGGATGGCGGCGACCGTCCCAATAGTTGAAATCGCCCACAATGGAAACCCGTTTTGCATTCGGCGCCCACAAACGGAAATTCACCCCGCTCACGCCATCACATTCCATAAAATGCGCCCCTAAAACTTCATAAGGACGTAACATTGAGCCTTCAGAAAGCAGCCAATGTTCCAAATCATCAATCATCAGGTGAAAACGGTAAGGATCTTCAATAATCTGCGCTTCATTACCCCAAAAAACTTGTAATTGATAAGCAAAAAATTGATGACAGTTTGGCATCACGCCGGCAAAAAAACCACGTTCGTCTAAACAATTTAATTCGGCAACGGGTTCTCTCGATTCCCGCTCTATTACAATAACGCGATCCGCATCAGGCAATAAAACACGAACTTCGATGCCACGCTCAGTTTCGTGCATCCCTAAGGTTGCAAAGGGATCGCCATTGGTTGCGTCAAAAAAACTATCAATAATAGAATGGGTAATGGCGGTTGTCATAGCTGACTCCTTACACTTTGCGCGCTTCATTAATCATCGCAAAGAAAGTTTGCAATGATTCATTAGTAAAAATTGACTCTAAAGGTTGAGCAAGTTTTTTGCTCCAATTTGGATATTCATCTAAAGTGCCGGGTAAATTAAACATCACTTCTTGGCTTAATAAATTTTCCAGTTGAATACCAATTAATTGACTTTCGCTTTCCGCTAAATACCGATGAATCACAAAATTTAAATTATCGTGCATCGCCATCGAAAGGGCATCGCCTTCATAATTTGGTGGTAAATAATGATCCCGATGTAGGCTGTTAAGCAACGCTTGTTTGTCAATCATCCGTTGATCATATTTTTGTTTTAGCGCTTCGCCCCTTAAAATGTTGAGTTGCTCAAACAATTCTAGATCACGGCAATGCCAGAAACTTTGTAATGAGGGCACATCATGCGTGCCGATAGTGGCGTAAGCATTTTTCGGATAATCTGAAGTATGTGGAAAGTGCAGATCACGCCGGGCAAAATACAGTACAAAATAAGAAAATATCTGAAGTTCGTTTAATTTAGACCGCACTTCATCCGGCACGGTGCCGAGATCCTCACCGATAATTAAACATTGACTACGCACACTTTCAATGGCAAGAATCGCCATTAATTCATCGAAAGGATAATGAACATACGCCCCTTCTTGTGCCGTTTTTCCTTCAGGAATCCACCACAAACGGAACAAGCCCATCACGTGATCGATACGTAATACGCCAAAATATTGCATATTGGCTCGCAACATCTCAATAAAAGGTGCAAAACCACGGGCTTTTAATACGCTTGGATTATAAGGTGGCAAATTCCAATTTTGTCCTACCGGTCCAAGGGGATCCGGCGGCGCACCAATAGAAATATTGACACAATACAATTCAGGATCGCTCCACACATCCACACTACCACGTGAACTGTTTACCGCCAGATCACCATAAATACCTAACTGCATACCGCATTTTTTACAAAGTGTTTGCAACTCGGCAAGTTGTCGCTCCGTCAACCATTGCAACCATGCGAAGAATCTTATTTGTTTTCGATAGGTTTTGAGCAATGTTTTACGTTTTGTCGCACTTAAATGTTGCCATTCTTTACGCCAACCAAGCCAACCGATGGTATTTTCTTTCCCTTGATGATCAGCATGTTCCTGCCCATCTAAAACATTAAACAATCCTTGCAATTGTAGTGCTTCGCCTTTGGATTTTACATATTGTTCAAATAGTTGACGGCGTTCGACAATTTCAGCAGATTTACTCCGATTAAAAAAAGCAAAAAGTTGTTCAAGTGCGGTCAGTTTTAACTGATAAACTTCACTGTAATTCACCGTCTCAGATTCGCGTAAAGTGAGAATTTGAGTTTGAGTCGCTTCAGCGTTGAACCAATTTTGTAATGATTTACAACGTCTAAACTCCGGTAAATTCGGAATATTTAAATAGAGTAAATTCAACCAACGGCGAGAAGAAGAGCTATAAGGACTCGCCCATTCGGGTACGGCTGGATAGGACAAATGCAATGGATTAATGCCCACATAATCTGCCCCTTGTTTAGCACTTTGTTCAATCAAATAGGCTAAATCGCCAAAGTCGCCTATCCCCCAGTTACTCTGAGAGCGTAAACTATAAAGCTGAACATTGATTCCCCAAATTTTTTTGTGTTTTAATAGCGGCGGTTGAAAAGCGCGCTTTGGAGAAACCAGTAGCCGAATCGAATAGCGATGAGATTTTGTTGAAAGCCGTAATTGATAGTAACCAAAAGAAAGGGGAGACAAAGAAAGTGCGGTAGAATTTTGAGTAATTTTTTTTGTTATTGAAATGCCGTTTTCATCAAGCAACTCAAGGGATATTATCGGTTCCGTCAGAGCAATTCGTTCAACATCATAATGAATAGGTTCATTTTCAAAACAAGCCAAAACGTCATCAAATTCCTCCTTTCGGCATTTATTTTCAAGCGGCTTAAGCAATTCAATAAAATGCGATAATGTTTCCGGGCTAGCATAAATAAGCCGTCCATCAATATCATAATGCGCAGGGGCAATTCCCAACTTTTGGGCGGTTTGTTGAAGCAGTTCTAATTCCATACGACTAAACACACTACAATTAACAACTTAGTTTCATTCTAGTCTTGCTTAGAAGAAATACAATGACTTTTATTTAAATTAGTGATCTCTGTCAAAATTTAATTTTCTATCTCCTCGTTTTTCTTAAAAAATTTCCCCAAAATCATGCTTTAAACGACAGAAATAGAGACCCGATACCGAATTTTTTATAAATAAAGCGCTAGAGTTTTTCTATTTTCTGATTTAGAATCGTGCGATTTAATTTTTTATCACTCACATTAATCCATTCATTTGCAGCTAAGGGGTAAAATCATGAAACTTGTCGAAGTTAAGCATCCGCTAGTAAAACACAAATTAGGTGTTATGCGCGAAGCGGAAATCGATACAAAAAAATTCCGTGAACTGGCAACCGAAATCGGCAGTTTATTAACCTATGAGGCCACTGCAGACTTAGAAACAGAAAAAGTGATTATTGACGGTTGGAACGGTCCTGTTGAAATTGATCGTATTAAAGGCAAAAAAGTGACCGTCGTACCTATTTTGCGTGCAGGTCTCGGCATGATGGATGGTGTATTGGAACACATCCCAAGCGCACGTATCAGCGTGGTAGGGATTTATCGTAACGAAGAAACCCTAGAGCCTGTACCTTATTTCCAAAAATTAGCGAGCGATTTGGAAGAACGTCTTGCCATTGTGGTGGATCCTATGTTGGCAACCGGCGGTTCAATGATTGCTACCCTTGATTTATTAAAAGCGAAAGGCTGTAAACACATTAAAGTATTAGTGCTTGTCGCAGCCCCTGAAGGAATCAAAGCGTTGGAAGCTGCGCATCCTGATATTGAGCTCTACTGCGCATCTGTCGATGATCACTTAAATGAACAAGGTTATATCATTCCGGGTTTGGGTGATGCGGGTGACAAAATTTTTGGAACAAAATAATCCCCTGTTCTAAAACATTGAGACGGCTTTCAAGCCGTCTTTTTTCGGGCGGAAAACAGTTCAAAAGCTGACCGCACTTTCAAGTTAATTCAAACAGAGAGTTGAAACTAAAATGACTAATCAAAATCAAACCACTTCTACTCAACCGGAAGAAGTGCAAAGTATTGCAAAACAATCCTTTGTCGGCTTACAAATGCTTTTCGTCGCCTTTGGCGCACTTGTGCTTGTGCCGCTTATCACCGGTTTAGACTCTAACACTGCTCTACTTACCGCTGGCATAGGCACGTTATTATTCCAGCTTTGCACCGGCAAACAAGTGCCTATTTTTCTCGCTTCCTCTTTCGCTTTTATCGCGCCTATTCAATATGGCGTACAAACTTGGGGCATACCAACTACAATGGGAGGGTTAGCTTTTGCCGGATTGGTCTATTTTGCGCTTTCCGCACTGGTTAAAATTCGTGGTAGCCAAGCCTTAGAGCGTATTTTCCCACCGGTTGTGGTCGGCCCGGTTATCATCATTATCGGTATGGGACTCGCCCCTGTCGCCGTCAATATGGCATTAGGCAAAGACAGCGCCTATGCTTATAACGATGCCGTACTGGTTTCCATGATCACCTTAATCGTCACCCTTTCCGTTGCGGTTTTCGCCAAAGGATTAATGAAATTAATCCCGATTATGTTTGGTATCACGGCAGGCTATATTCTTTGCCTTTTCCTCGGTCTAATTAATTTTCAACCGGTAATCGATGCACCTTGGTTTGAACTACCGAAACTCACCAAACCGGAATTTAACCTTGAAGCCATTCTCTATATGTTGCCGATTGCCATTGCACCTGCAGTGGAACACGTAGGGGGCATTATGGCAATCAGCTCCGTAACCGGAAAAGATTTCCTAAAAAAACCGGGATTACACCGCACTTTATTAGGGGATGGTGTCGCCACGGCTGCCGCTTCATTAGTCGGTGGCCCACCAAATACCACTTATGCAGAAGTGACCGGTGCTGTCATGCTAACCCGTAACTTTAACCCGAATATTATGACTTGGGCGGCAGTATGGGCTATCGCTATTTCTTTCTGTGGAAAAGTGGGCGCATTCCTTTCTACCATCCCTACTATCGTAATGGGAGGTATTATGATGCTTGTCTTTGGTTCTATTGCCGTAGTAGGAATGAGCACCTTAATCAAAGGTAAAGTCGATGTTACAGAACCTCGCAACCTTTGCATTATTTCCGTGGTGATGACCTTTGGTATCGGTAATATGTTTGTGAATGTTGGCGATGCCGTTTCATTGAAAGGAATCAGCCTGTGTGCCATCGTGGCAATCATCCTGAACTTAGTTTTGCCAAAAGCAAAAAATGAAGTAGAATAACCAAAAAATTAAGGGCTGAAATAGCCCTTTTCTTTCTTAATCAAGAACCCGATATCATTTTGAATCAGCAGTTACCTTTGCCCATTCATCAAATTGATGATTATACACTTGAGAATTTTTATGGTGACAACAATTTGTTGTTGCTTGATTCTTTACACAAAAATTCACAGCAGATTCAACAACAATTTTTCTACATTTGGGGAATGGCAGGCTGTGGCAAAAGCCATTTGCTTCGCGCCCTCAGCAACCAATATTTAAATGAGCAACGTGCCGCCATTTATGTGCCACTGAACAAATCCCGTTATTTCTCCCCTGCTGTACTGGAAAATCTGGAACAACAATCACTCGTCTGCTTAGATGATTTGGATTCCGTCATGGGTGATCCTGAGTGGGAAATCGCCCTTTTTGATTTATTTAATCGAATCAAAGCAAGCGGGCAAACCCTTTTGATTGTGAGTGCGTCCCTCTCTCCTTCCGCATTAAATGTGCAATTACCCGATTTAGCCTCACGTTTAAAATGGGGTGAGATTTACCAACTTTCGCCACTCACAGATGAGCAAAAATTAGAAGTGTTACAAAAAAATGCTCATCAACGTGGCATTGAATTACCCGCTGAAACCGCACAATTTCTCCTAAAGCGCTTAAACCGTGATACCCACACGCTATTACAAGCCTTAGAAAAGCTCGACAAAGCCTCATTACAGGCACAACGTAATCTCACCATTCCTTTTGTGAAAGAAACACTGGATCTTTAGAAAGAAAAAAGTGCGGTCAAATTTAACCGCACTTTTTCACATTATCTTTTTGCTTTCTTAATAAATTTCATCAAGCGTTTTCTTTTGCGTAACTGATTCGGCGTCAGTTTATTTTTACGTCCGGCAAAAGGGTTCGCACCTTCTTGGAAAAGCAGGCGAATCGGTGAACCGATGATTTTCAAACTCTTGCGATAATAATTGGATAAATAACGTTTATAAGCATCCGGTAATTTTTCCATTTGATTACCATGCACTACAATGATTGGTGGATTATACCCACCCGGATGAGCATATTTTAATTTAATACGGCGACCGCCTACCATTGGCGGTTGATGTTCATCTGTCGCCATTTGCAAAATACGGGTCAGCATTGAAGTGGTCATTTTCTGCGTAGCACAAGCATAAGCTTCTTTGATGGAATCAAACAAATTACCCACACCGCTACCGTGTAAAGCAGAAATAAAATGCACTCGGGCAAAATCAATAAAATCTAGACGGCGGTCAAGCTCTGACTTCACACGATCTTTAATTTCTTGATCAAGCCCGTCCCATTTATTCACCACAATCACAAGGGAACGACCGGCATTCAAAATAAAACCGAGCAGAGATAAATCTTGATCTGAAATATTCTCACGGGCATCAATCGTTAACAATACAACATTGGCATCTTGGATCGCTTGTAAAGTTTTGATAACCGAAAATTTTTCCACCGCAAGATGCACTTTTCCCCGTTTACGCACACCCGCCGTATCAATTAGCGTATATTGCTGACCATCACGTTCCATCGGAATATAAATACTGTCGCGAGTAGTGCCAGGCATATCGTAAACCACTACCCGGTCCTCACCTAAAATACGATTGGTTAAGGTCGATTTTCCCACATTCGGACGACCCACAATGGCAATTTTGATATTTTTATCTTGCTCATCTTCGTTTTCTTCTTCCAATGCTTCATCAAGGAGAGAGGTGTCTTCTTCCGAATCAAAATCAAACTCTTGCTCCCACTCGTCCTGCTTTTCATCAGAAGTGCGGTCGGTTTTCTCACCGTTTTCAATTTGTTCTGCAAAAGGTGCTAGGACTTGTTCCATTAATTGAGTCACACCACGCCCTTGAGAAGCAGCGATTTGTTCAATTTCACCCAAACCTAGTTGATAAAACTCGGCACAGTGAGAATCCGCATCAATACCATCGGTTTTGTTCGCCACGACCACCGTAATTTTATTTTGGCGTTGACGCAGGTAATTTGCGATACCGATATCCGCCGCCGTTAAACCGGCACGAGCATCGACGAGAAAAAGCACAATATCCGCTTCTTCAATAGCAAGCAAAGACTGCTCTGCCATTTTTTCTTCTACGCCTTCCTCGGTACCGTCAATACCACCGGTATCTATTACAATAAACTCACGCCCGGCAATATTTGCATGACCATATTTTCTATCACGGGTTAAACCGGGAAAATCCGCCACCAACGCATCACGAGTCCGTGTTAGGCGGTTAAACAGCGTTGATTTTCCGACATTTGGGCGCCCGACTAGGGCCACAACAGGAGTTGCCATAAAAAATCTCTTATCTTTTCAAAAATGGAGGGCATTATAGCGGAAGTTGGGGCATTGGTAAAAACTCATTTGAAAATAAGCAAATAAAAAGCCACGAACAAAAATCGTGGCTTTCCAAACACTGTTTATTTATTCATAACTTTCGTTATAATAATCTCGCTTTCAAGGTTAGGTCTTGAAAGCGAGGGTTGCGCTTTTTCGCAACGTTTGAAGAGGATAAGTGTATGATTCAAATCATTATCCTTGTCGTACTGCTATTATTGATAAGCTTGCCTGTTTATTGATAATAACGACATACTGGGGAGTTCGCCGCTCCCTAGTGCTTCAAATCTTAAAAGTTTACAAAAATATTGTCAAGGAGCGAAACAAATTCCAGGCATAAAAAAAGCACCCATAGGTGCTATTTATCGTCAAAAAATTGGCGGAATGGACGGGACTCGAACCCGCGACCCCCTGCGTGACAGGCAGGTATTCTAACCAGCTGAACTACCACTCCGCAACTTAATCTTTTTATTGTTCACTTTCGTAAACACATCAATAAGGAGTAAATAAAATTTGGCGGAATGGACGGGACTCGAACCCGCGACCCCCTGCGTGACAGGCAGGTATTCTAACCAGCTGAACTACCACTCCGCTAAGTGCTGCGTATCATAATGATCCGCCCTTATCTCGTCAATCTTTTTTTTTAATTTCACACTTGTTCGTTCATTTAATGCACGGATTCATCATTTGTATGTAAATCCCATAGGCAATTTCCATTACTTTTTTTATTGATCACTTTCAATAATTCCAAATGGGCTTGCAATTCTTCCTCATTTGGTTGTAAACGTTTTAAATTATTAGAAAAAGCTACCGCACTTTCCATTGATTCAGCAGCATTTCTCTCTATTGTAGCCATCATGTTGATTTCTTCTTCCCCTTCATCAAACAGGCTGGTTTGCCCGCCAGTCATGGAAAGATAAACGTCAGCTAAAATTTCCGCATCCAATAACGCACCGTGCAATGTTCGTTTGCTGTTATCAATTCCTAATCGATCACACAAGGCATCCAAACTATTGCGTTTACCCGGATACATTTGGCGTGCCATTTGCAAAGTATCTGTTACCACACAAATATCCGTTGTTTTTACAGCCAATCCAAGTTTACTAAATTCATAATCCATAAAGCCCACATCAAAGGGCGCATTGTGAATTAAAAGCTCTGCGCCTTTAATGTAATCTAAAAATTCTTGGGCTACCGTTTTAAATTCCGGTTTATCGGCAAGCATTTCATCAGTAATACCATGAACTTTAACGGCTTCCGGATCCACCGGTCGGTTCGGATTAATATAAATGTGGAAATTATTGCCCGTATAACGTCGGTTCACCAACTCCACTGCGCCAATTTCAATAATGCCATGTCCTTCATAATGCGCACCAAGTTGGTTCATCCCCGTTGTTTCCGTATCCAATACAATCTGTCGATTTGGATTAATCATTTGTTCAACCTATTTCTTTCCTTTAGAATGACCGCTATTTTACACAACAACGATTTTGTTATGCAAAAACAGATTGAAATTTTTACCGACGGATCCTGTCTCGGTAATCCCGGTGCGGGTGGGATTGGTATTCTATTACGCTATAAAGAGCATGAAAAACAACTTTCTAAAGGCTATTTCAATACCACAAATAATCGCATGGAATTACGTGCAGTAATCGAAGCGCTCAATACCTTGAAAGAACCGTGCCGGGTTACTCTCTATAGTGATAGCCAATATATGAAAAACGGTATCACCCAATGGATTACAAATTGGAAAAAAAATAATTGGAAAACCAGTAACGGGAAACCGGTAAAAAACCAAGATTTATGGTTAATGCTAGACGATGCCATTCAACGTCACAAAATCGAATGGAAATGGGTAAAAGGGCATGTCGGACACCGTGAAAATGGAATTTGTGATGTTTTGGCAAAAAAAGGGGCTGAAAATCCGACTCTTGAAGATGAGGGCCATTGCCCGGAATAAATCATGACAATACGTTTTTCTGTTTTATAAACAAAAATTGTTCAATTATTACCCTTATTTGATTTAAAAATGTGATCTTGATCTGATATTTGGAATATTACAACTTTTTTCCATTGACAGAAAAATGGCTTTTTGCAATGATCCCTGCCGCCTATCTAGGCGATTGACATTTTAGATAATGAAAAGTTCAGTCTTGGTTATTAACACACCAATAAGGAATAACGATTATGAAAAAGACACTAGCAGCATTAATCATCGGTGCATTTGCAGCTTCAGCAGCGAATGCGACAGTAGTTTACGATAACGAAGGAACTAAGGTTGAATTATACGGTTCGCTTCGTTTAATTATGGAAAAAGCCGAAGTTAAAAAAACTTCAGCATCAGGTCAATCTACAAAAGACCGCAGTTCTGCTTTACGTAATGCGGGTTCACGTTTAGGTTTTAATGTTAAGCACAATTTAGATAACGATTTCTATGCATTAGGTCGTGTTGAATTCCGTTTTGATGATACAGAATCTCGTGATGAATTTGGTAGCCTTTATGCTAAACGTGCTTATGTTGGTTTAGGTAGCAAAGCAACTGGTGATATCACTTTCGGTCGTCAAGTTACAATTTCTGATGATCTAAGTCAAACAAACGACTACGAATACGGTATCATTCCAAAAGGTGATTATATTCCTACTTCTGGTACTGGTGTAGTCCGTTATGATTATCGTGGTATTGAAGGTTTACAACTAAGCGCAAACTATAACTTTGGTCAACGTCATAATGACAAAGGCAGAGCCCTTAATCCTGCCATTAAAAATGCATTTGGTGTAGGAGCAATCTATGCAAGAGATGCGTATGATGTACGTTTCGCTTATGGTCACACCAACTATGAAACCGGTTCAAATGCATCACATCGTAAAGATGGTTATTTAGCGTCATTAAGCTATGCATTTGGCGATTTCAAATTAATCGGTGACTTTGGTTATGCTCACGAGAAAAATCAAGGTCAAAAAACAGATCAGTTCTATGTATCTCCAGGTTTTGAATACCAAGTACTTGCTAAATCAAAAATCTATGGTAACTACCTATATGAGCGTGTAAAAACTAAAGATGAAGGTAAAGACAAAACTCACGGTTTCTTACTTGGTGCAGATTACAAACTTCATAAACAAGTGGTTGTATTCTTAGAAGGTAAATATTTACGCACTAAAGAATATACTAACAACCTCAACGGTGGATACGACTACAAAGGTAAAACAGACGACAAAGCTATCGGTGTAGGTATGCGCGTATATTGGTAATTTTAAATTACACTAAAATATTTAAAGGCGAATCTTAAGATTCGCCTTTTTGCTTTAAACCAACCCAAAGTGCGGTCATAAAAACCAACGTTTTTTAAACATTGCTTTTTTCAGTTTCATGATTATTTTTGACTACATACTGCAATAAAATGCAATTTTTGTTCAGGATCATTAAAGGTTTTAAACATTCGTTTAAATTGCTCACGGTTTTCAGTTTTCATTGCATTTCTAAAGATTTTTAATGTACCCAACACGCCTTCATCATAAATCATTCCCTTTGGTGAAAGTAATGTCATTTCTCCTGAAAATGTATCCACATTCCGGAATCCGCTTTCTTGAAAAAGTCCTTTCCAGCCCTCTTTAGTTAAAGGGGTAACCGTAACATTAATCGCTTTACGCATATTATCAAGCATAGTCTGATGATCATCATCGACTAACATCACATCATGAGTCAGTAAAAAACCACTCGGTTTTAACACTCTGAAATATTCTGCAATGGCTTTTTTCTTCGCTTCCACCGGCAACATCGTCAACATTGCTTCATTAATCACGATATCAAAGGTTTCATCTTCAAAAGGCAACTTCATTGCATTGGCACGTTGAACATGGATTTTATCTTGTAAATTATTGGCGACGATATTTGCTTTCGCTTTTTCTAACGCTTCCTCATCTAAATCCACGCCCTCAATATGGCAACCAAATTGTTTCGCCAAACCAATTGCCGTTGTTCCCATATTACATGCCACTTCTAACACTTTTTTATGCTGAGTGAAATCACCGTTTCCTATCAACCAATCCGTTGCTTTTTTGCCACCGGGACGTAAACGTGTTTTGCCTAAACGTGCCAGAAAATTATGTCCCACTTCTTCCTTCGCCATGTTAATCTCCTACTCTTAAACTAAGTTTTTATATTATAGATAAAAATTATTCTTATTAAAGACAATAAAGAAAAAATCCATACCGTTGTAACGATATGGATTTTTTAATTTTGATTCAATCTGTTTTTTTATGATGACAAATTGGGTTTCCATTCCCCGTTCAATACCGTACCAATCACCTCATAATTTGGTGTAAACACGGCAAGATTCGCCACTTTGCCTTTTTCTACCGAACCTAAACGATCATCCACGCCGATAGCTTGAGCCGGGTAAAGATTACTCATACGAATCGCTTCCGCCAGGGGAATTTCAACATATTCCACGGCATTTTTGATGGATTCCATCATCGTAATCGAAGCCCCTGCAATGGTGCCGTTAGCGTCATAGCAACGTCCTTCCCTTACATAAATGGTTTTGCCTTCAAAGGTAAAACTTTCCAATTCAGGGCCTGCTCCTGCTGCGGCAATAGAATCGGTGACGATACATAATTTATCGCCTTTGATTTTTTTATCCAGTCTAACATTGCCATAATTAACGTGTACACCGTCTATAATAATGCCGGTATAAATATCAGAATCTAACACAGCGCCCACAACCCCCATAGCCCGACCTGAGCTGATTGGCGACATGGCATTATGCAGATGGGTGGCAAAACTTGCCCCTCTACGGAACGCAGCCTTCGTTGTTTCATAATCGGCATTGGAATGACCAATTGAAACAATGATACCGCTTTTTACAAAATCCGGTATATATTGTGAAGTAGGATTTTCTGCAGCAATCGTGATCTTAGTGATCACCTCGCCATTTTCACACAGAAAATCTTTCATTTCAGGGGAAATCTCACGAATATACTCCGGACGATGTACCCCTTTTTTCTCCACACTAATATAAGGTCCTTCAATGTGTAGCCCAAGCGCTTGGTTTTTATGCTTGGTTAAATATTCACGCATGGTTTTAACCGCTCTTTTAATGCCTTCGTCCGGTGCGGTAATAAAGGTAGGTAAGAAACTGGTACAGCCGGATTTTAAATTAGTAGCTTGCATAATTTCCAAGGTTTCCACCGTAGTTTGATCGTTAAACATCACGCCGCCACAGCCGTTGAGTTGGAGATCAATAAAACCGGCAGTTAAATTATTACCCTGTAAATCAATAGTTTTAATGCCTACTTCAAGTTCATTTTGTGGAATAACGGCTTCAATAATCTCCCCGTTAATCACTACCGCAAAATCCCGAAGTACCTCATATTTTGTGTAAATGACTGAATTAATTAATGCGTATTTCATTTTGTCTTCCTAAAATCATCAAAAAAACAACCGCACTTTCGTGCGACATCGTTGAATTACAATACACTATGAATAGCCCGTTGCTCTAATTCATTGAAATATTTTACCGTTTTCACTTTTAATTCTTGCTGTGCCGGTTCATCACATACCAAGATAAAGTGGCGGTGCAACTGTAATGCACTAACCGTCCACATATGGTTCACCGCCCCTTCAACAGCGGCTTGCACCGCAAGGGCTTTTTGGTGTCCGGTGGCAAGAATCATCACTTCTTCCGCATCCAATAAGGTGGCAACGCCAATGGTTAAAGCATACTTCGGCACTTTGTTCACATCATTATCAAAGAAACGGGAATTAGCAATAAGCGTATCTTGCGTCAAGGTTTTAATCCGTGTACGGGAATTTAATGATGATGCCGGCTCATTAAAGGCAATATGCCCATCATTTCCTACACCGCCCATAAATAAATTGATTTTTCCGTAAGATTTAATTTTTTCTTCATAGCGGCAACATTCTTCATCATGATCCTCTGTATTACCGTTCAAAATATTAATATTTTGCGGTTGGATATCAATGTGATTAAAGAAGTTTTTATACATAAAACTGTGATAGCTCTCAGGGTGATCCTGTGGTAAACCCACGTATTCGTCCATATTGAACGTCACCACGTGTTTAAAGCTGACTTCACCGGCTTGATGAAGTCTAATCAATTCTTGATAGGTTTTTAAAGGTGTGCTGCCGGTAGGGAGTCCCAGAACAAAGGGGCGTTCTGCTGTAGGCCGAAAATGGTTAATTCGATCAACAATATGACGAGCCGACCAACGGCTCACTTGTTCATTGGTTTGTAAAGGGATAAGGCGCATAATAAATTCCTTATATTTTGACCGCACTTAGTACATTGCACCATGTTAGAGAATATTAATTCCTACAGAATGGGCTATTGTGCTAAGTGCGGTCAATTTTTTATAAATATTTCTGTTTTAATTCTTTTGCTTTTGCAAGTTGTTCCGATGTTGCTTTTGCCGTCATCGGCTCACGACAATAACCTGCTTCTACCCCTTCCAACTTGAGCAATTCTTTAATGGTTAAATACAAACCATTAGATAAAATACCCTCAATCAAATCATTGGTTACGTGCTGAATCGCTAAGGCTTCTTGAAGTTTGCCGGCTTTAGTTAATTCAAAAATTTGACGGGCACGTACACCATTGACGTTAAATGTCGAACCAATCGCCCCATCTACCCCTAAAGACGCTGCAGGCAACATCATTTCATCAAAACCAGCCCAAATGAGGTGATTCGGATAAGCCTTTTTCAAACGTTCCAAGAGATAAAAATCGCCTGCGGTAAATTTCACACCAATCACTTTCGGGTTTTTATAAAGTTCACCGAATTGCTCAATCCCCATATTCACACCGGTTAAGAACGGAATAGAGTACACGATCATATTATTGCCCGTTTTCTCAATAATGGTGTCGTAATAATGTTTGATTTCAGGAAAACTAAATTTGTAGTAAAAAGGCGTAACGGCAGATAAACAATCGTAACCTAATTCGGTTGCATATTGACCTAACTCAACAGCCTCCTGTAAATTCACGCTGCCCACTTGAGCGATAAGCGCCACTTGATCTTTAGCTTCATCTTTTGCGATGCGGAAAATTTCTTTCTTCTCTGCGGTAGAAAGCATAAAATTTTCACCGGTAGAACCGCCCACATATAGGCCGTCCACTTTCATTTTATCAATGTTATAACGAATAATTTGGCGCAATCCTTTTTCATTAATTGAACCATCTTCGTTGAATGACACTAATAACGCACTAAAAATACCTTTTAAATCACGCATAATTTTCTCCTATTTTATACGTTGCTCGAGAATAACATCGAGTGTTTTTTGCTTTATTTCTATCGCTCTATCCTGCTCACTTTGCACTAATAAAGCGTAAATCAAATCCAATACAAAAAGCTGGGCGATTTTAGTACCAATGGAATCACCCTGTAATTTGCCTTGTTTATTGCCGTTCACTAATACAAAATCGGCAAAACTTGTAACCGGTGAACGCAGACTATGAGTAATGGCTACTGTAGTTGCGCCGTTTTGTTTGGCAATTTTTAACGCATGAGCGGTTTCTTGCGAATAACCGGAATGGCTAATCCCAATGGCGACATCCTGTGCTTTTAACAATGCAGCCTGCATATACATAAAATGGTTATTTCCAGTGGCATCTACCTGAAAGCCAATGCGCATTAACTTATTTTTAGCTTCTTCTGCCGTAATACCCGATGATCCTACGCCAAATAAAAAAATACGATTCGCACGGCGTATCGCATTGACGGTTTCTTCTAACTGAGCAAAATCAAGTAAATTAATTGTTTCATCTACTACGTTCGTAATAGCGGTTTGTAATTTTTGAGCAATATGGCGTGAGCTATCGGTAGGTTCAATATCATTTTCCAGCAATGGGTGGGAATCATTGTCTTTTGTTGCCAGTTCAATGGAAAGCTCCAGTTTAAAATCACTAAACCCCTTAAAGCCGACTGAACGGCAAAAGCGGACAAAAGTGGCTTCCCCTACCCCTAAACTCGCTGCAATTTCGGAAAGCGGATACCCCACAACAAGATCCGGA
The DNA here is from genome assembly GCF_002000485.1 of Rodentibacter ratti. Taxonomy (GTDB): domain Bacteria; phylum Pseudomonadota; class Gammaproteobacteria; order Enterobacterales; family Pasteurellaceae; genus Rodentibacter; species Rodentibacter ratti. The sequence continues at coordinate 34,083 of NZ_MLAJ01000003.1, forward strand.
GAGGATAAAACAGTATCGGCGATTTTTTTTTCGGTTTTCGTCAGGCTTTGATAAAGCGAACTTATAGTATTTAAAATATTCCCATTTTTAGTCATAGTTTCCTCCCGGCAATTGCGCAAGTAAGAAATCTTTTACCCAATAGGCTGCCCCTACTAAACCTGCGTCTTGGCCAAATTGAGCCGGAATAAGGTCACAATGATAAACTTCCGGCATTTCATTCAAAAACTGTTGTATCAAAGGTAAATAACCTTCCGCCAATCCAACACTTCCACCAATAGCGATTTTCTGCATATCCATAGAAATTTTTAAATCAGCGACTAAATTGGCAATGGCAAAGGCTGAACGCGCTACAAGTGCGGTCGCTTTTTCATCATTTTTTCTAAAACGATCGAAGACTTCTTTGGGTGAACAAGGATCATTCCACGTTGATGCGACCGCTTCAATCGCACGTCCAGCTGCGATAGCCTCAACACAGCCACGTCGTCCGCAGCCGCATAAAGGTCCGTTCGGATCAGCCAAAGTATGACCGATATGCCCTGAAATACCATTTGGTTCGGTAAGTAATTGATGGTTGACAATCAGTCCTCCCCCCACTCCCGTCGAAACTGTAATAAAGGCAAAATTAGCTAATTTATCCCGATCCTGTAATTGGTATTCCGCATAGGCGGCAGCTTGTACGTCATTTAGTAACCCAATCGGTTTATCCGTGTGGCGGGCAATACTTGCTTTAAGCGGAAATTCTGCTAATCCGCCTAGATTCTTAGGATTAAGTGCGGTCAAAATACCTTGATTTATAATTCCGGTGGAAGCAACCGCAACATAATCAAACTGTTCTGCATATTCCGATAATAGTCGGGCAATGCTCTGATGTAATGCCTCTGCTGCATTATTTTTTGGGGTAGCAATTTGACGGCGCTGAGTAACTTCGCCACCCTGAACAATTGCAGCAGCAATTTTAGTTCCACCAATATCTAAAGCTAAACAGCGCATAGTGAATTCCTTCTCTTATTTTGCAGATTTCACTGCATCGGCAAACCAACCGACGATATGTTCAAGGCGGGTTAATGCAGAGCCAACCGTCACAAAGTCCGCGCCGATTTCAATGGCGGTTTTGGCTAATTCCGGTGTGTTGTAACGCCCTTCCGCCATCACGCGACAACCTGCTGCTTTCAAATCTTTCACGAGTTGATAATCCGGTTCTTCCGGTACAGCACCACCTGTATAGCCGGACATCGTGCTACCGACAATATCAAAGCCAAGTTTTTGACAATATAATCCTTCTTCCAAATTGGAGCAGTCCGCCATCGCAAGACAGCCTAATTCATGGATTTTTTTGACTGCACTTTCTAAATCAACAGGGCGGGGGCGAAGGGTGCCGTCCACAGCGATAATATCAGCGCCGGCATTAGCCAGCTCTTCAATATCATTCAGAAATGGAGTAATACGGACAGGGCTATCAGGTAAATCACGTTTTATTATGCCGATAATCGGAACATTTACCGTTGGGCGGGTTGCTTTTAAATTCTCTACTCCCTCAATGCGAAGCCCTGCCGCACCACCAATAATAGAGGCTTGAGCCATTGCCGCAACGATTTCCGGTCTATCCATCGGACCATCATCTACAGGCTGGCAAGACGCAATCAAACCATTTTGAATGTGCTGAAAAATCTGTTCGTGTGTAAGTCTAGACATAGAAACCCTCATTCCTACTCGGATCAACTGAGATCATTAAAATCCCGATTTTCACTATTTTTCCTCATTATATAGAAATAAAACTTCATTTTAAATTTGTTTTTGAAGTGCATTTTCTTAAATGTGATCAATGTCTCACTTTTGAAATAAAACTCCATAAACTATTTTAAAAACATTTTTTTACTCTTAAAATGAAAATCGAATAAATTGTTTTGGGTCCTGTTTTACCAAAATTCTCATGCTAACACTATCAATGCTGATAGTTTCCACATTAGGAGCCACATCATGAAATTTACTAAACTTTTTCTTACAGCTGCCATTACTGCCGGTCTATCTTCTGCCGTTTTCGCTGCAGATTATGATTTAAAGTTCGGTATGAATGCCGGAACCTCGTCTAATGAATATAAAGCGGCAGAAATGTTTGCTAAAGAAGTAAAAGAAAAATCAGCTGGAAAAATTGAAGTATCACTCTATCCTAGCTCACAACTAGGCGATGATCGCGCAATGTTAAAGCAGTTAAAAGACGGTTCTCTTGATTTCACCTTTGCGGAATCCGCACGTTTCCAATTGTTCTATCCGGAAGTCGCCGTGCTTGCACTACCTTATGTGATCACAGACTATAATGTGGCACAAAAAGCCTTATATGAAACCGCATTTGGTAAAGATTTGATGCAAAAAATGAATAAAGAGTTAGGAGTAACGTTACTTTCTCAAGCATATAATGGAACACGTCAAACGACTTCAAATCGCGCAATTAACAGCATTGAAGATATGAAAGGTTTGAAACTCCGTGTACCGAATGCGGCAACGAATTTGGCATACGCAAAATATGTGGGCGCATCTCCGACACCAATGGCATTTTCTGAAGTCTATCTTGCTCTTCAAACCAATTCTGTAGATGGCCAAGAAAATCCTTTAGCAACAGTACAAGCACAAAAATTCTATGAAGTGCAAAAATTCTTAGCCATGACTAATCATATTTTGAACGATCAGCTTTATTTGGTGAGTAACGAAACTTATCAAGATTTACCGGAAGATCTACAAAAAGTGCTGAAAGAAGCTGCTGAAAATGCAGCGAAATATCATACCCAATTGTTCACCGATGGTGAAAAAGATTTGATCTCTTTCTTTGAAAAACAAGGTGTTACAGTAACCAAACCGGATCTTGCGCCATTCAAAGCTGCGATGAAACCTTTCTATGATGAGTTTGTAAAACAAACCGGTAGCAAAGGTGAAGAAGCTTTAAAAGAAATTGAAGCAATCAAATAACGAGTTAGTCTTGAATGCACCTCCTGTTTGGTGCATTCAATTTTGTCCTTTTTCTTTTCGTCTTCGTTCATGGAGTGAAGCATGAAAATTTTTAATAAATTAGAAGAATGGCTTGGCGGTGTGCTATTTCTCGTCATTTTCTGCATTCTTATCGCTCAGATTCTTTCCAGACAGATATTTCACTCACCCTTAATTTGGAGTGAAGAACTTGCCAAGCTGCTTTTCGTATATGTGGGTATGCTTGGTATTAGCGTTGCAGTCAGAAAACAAGAGCATGTTTACATTGATTTTCTCACTAATTTAATGCCGACCAAAGTGAGAAAAATCTCAAATACTTTTGTGCAACTCGTCATTTTTGCCTGTATTTTCTTTTTTATTCATTTTGGTATCCGAACCTTTAACAGTGCATCTTTCCCGATTGATGCATTAGGCGGAATTTCAGAGAAATGGATTTTTGCCGCTTTACCTGTTGTTGCAGCTCTGATGATGATCCGCTTTTTTCAAGCTCAATCGCAAAATTTCAAGGAAGATAAAAGCTATTTACCCGCCACTTTCTTTATTGTAAGTGCGGTCATTTTATTGGCAATTTTATTTTTTGCGCCGGATTGGTTTAAAGTTTTGCGTATTACCAACTACGTAAAACTGGGTTCTAGTGCCGTCTATGTCGCCTTGCTTGTATGGCTTGTCATTATGTTCTTGGGCGTACCTGTGGGTTGGTCACTGTTCATCGCAACCCTCCTTTATTTTGCCATGACCCGTTGGAATGTGGTTAATGCCGCCTCAGACAAATTGGTATATAGCTTGAACAGCTTCCCATTACTTGCCGTACCATTCTATATTTTAACCGGTATTTTGATGAATACAGGTGGAATTACAGAGCGTATTTTCAACTTTGCAAAAGCCTTACTCGGTCATTACACTGGCGGAATGGGGCATGTAAATATCGGGGCAAGTTTATTATTTTCCGGTATGTCAGGCTCTGCCCTTGCGGATGCGGGCGGTTTAGGACAACTGGAAATTAAAGCCATGCGCGATGCAGGTTATGATGATGATATTTGTGGAGGGATTACAGCGGCCTCTTGCATTATCGGTCCTTTAGTACCACCAAGTATCGCTATGATTATTTACGGCGTCATCGCTAACGAGTCCATTGCGAAACTCTTTATTGCCGGTTTTGTGCCGGGTGTATTAGTGACCATTGCTTTAATGGCAATGAATTATTATGTCTCTAAAAAACGGGGTTATCCAAGAACACCAAAAGCTTCTCGTGAACAGCTTTGTAGCGCATTTAAAAAAGCATTTTGGGCAATTTTAACGCCATTACTGATTATCGGCGGCATTTTCTCCGGTTTATTCAGTCCAACAGAATCTGCTGTCGTTGCAGCCGCTTATTCCGTGATTATCGGAAAATTTGTTTATAAAGAACTCACCCTAAAAACGCTTTTCAACAGCTGTGTCGAAGCCATGGCAATTACCGGTGTAGTTGCATTAATGATTATGACGGTGACTTTTTTCGGCGATATGATCGCCCGTGAACAAGTAGCAATGCGTATCGCTGATGTCTTTGTTGCCGTGGCTGATTCACCATTAATGGTGCTAGTAATGATCAATGCGCTATTGCTTTTCCTCGGTATGTTTATTGATGCTTTAGCATTACAATTCTTAGTGCTTCCAATGCTTATCCCAATTGCAATGCAATTTAATATCGACCTTGTATTCTTTGGTGTGATGACAACTTTGAATATGATGATCGGTATCTTAACACCGCCAATGGGAATGGCGCTCTTTGTGGTAGCTCGTGTGGGCAATATGTCGGTATCCACCGTCACCAAAGGGGTATTACCGTTCTTAGTGCCTATTTTTACGATGTTGGTTTTAATTACTATCTTCCCACAAATTATTACTTTTATACCGAATCTGTTGATTCCGTAGCCTAAAGTGCGGTTAAAAATCATCGAGTTTTTGACCGCACTTTAAATAACCACTCTATTCAATGCCGTTTTATGAATAGCAAACCCTAACATTACCCAATGAGGTTTATTATGACATTAACAAAAACAGCATTATGCACTGCACTTTTTGCCACCATAACATTTTCCGCCAATGTTCAAGCCTACCCAGATCTTCCCGTTGGGATTAAAAGCGGTGCCGGCGCTTTAATCGGTGATACCGTTTATGTTGGATTAGGTTCCGGTGGCGATAAATTCTACTCCCTTAACTTAAAAGATCCGGCTGCGCAATGGCAAGAAATTGCCGCATTCCCCGGTGGAGAACGTAATCAACCTGTCGCAGCAGCCGTAGAAGGAAAACTTTATATATTTGGCGGCCTACAAAAAAATGAAAAAGGAGAACTTCAACTGATCAATGATGCCTATCAATATAATCCGATGGACAACACTTGGACAAAATTACCAACCCGTTCACCACGTGGTTTAGTGGGTTCATCCGGCGCCTCGCACGATGATAAAGTTTATATTGTCGGTGGATCTAATCTTTCTATCTTTAACGGTTTCTTCCAAGATACAGTGGCTGCTGGTGAAGATAAAATGAAAAAAGATGACATCACGGCAGCCTATTTCGACCAACGTCCAGAAGATTATTTCTTTACTACGGAATTATTAAGCTATGAACCATCAACAAATAAATGGCGTAATGAAGGTCGAGTGCCATTTTCTGGTCGAGCCGGCGCAGCATTTACTATTCAAGGCGATAATTTAATGGTCGTGAATGGAGAAATTAAACCCGGACTTCGCACAGCAGAAACCCATCAAGGTCAATTCACAACTAAAGGTGTTCAATGGAAAAATCTACCGGATTTGCCGGCACCCAAAGGCAAAAGCCAAGATGGTTTAGCCGGTGCGATGGCGGGTTACAGTCATGGTCATTATTTAGTTACAGGCGGGGCAAACTTCCCGGGTTCCGTTAAACAATTTAAAGAAGGTATGCTGCATGCCCATAAAGGTTTAAGCAAAACATGGCATAAGGAAATTTATACCCTGAATAATGGGAAATGGCGTATTATTGGAGAGTTACCCATGAATATCGGCTATGGATTATCTGTCTCTTACGATAATAAAGTGCTGTTAATTGGCGGTGAAACCGATGGTGGAAAAGCCTTAACTTCCGTAAAAACATTAAGTTATGACGGTAAAAAATTGACTGTGGAATAATCGCTAATAAAATACAAAAAACAGCTTGTGAATACATCATTCGCAGTCTGTTAGTAAACAATACAAGGAGTATTTATGAGCATTCTTAGCTATGCACAAAAAATTGGGCAGGCGTTGATGGTTCCTGTAGCCGCATTACCCGCTGCCGCATTATTAATGGGGATCGGCTATTGGCTTGACCCTGACGGTTGGGGCGCTAACAGTCAATTAGCTGCCTTATTAATCAAATCAGGGGCCGCGATTATTGATAATATGGGCTTATTATTCGCTGTCGGTGTGGCTTTTGGTTTATCAAAAGACAAACACGGTTCAGCCGCTCTTTCCGGTTTGGTAGGCTTTTATGTAGTAACTACCTTGCTTTCACCGGGCGGTGTAGCACAACTTCAACATATCGATCCAAGCCAAGTACCTGCTGCCTTCAACAAAATTAACAACCAGTTTGTCGGGATCTTGATTGGTGTTATTTCTGCCGAACTTTATAATCGTTTCTATCAAGTGGAATTACCAAAAGCGCTTTCCTTCTTTAGTGGAAAACGCCTCGTCCCGATTGTGGTGGCTTTTGTAATGATCGCCCTCTCTTTCGTTCTCCTATACGTTTGGCCACATATTTTTAATGCGCTCGTTTCTTTCGGTGAGTCCATTAAAGATTTAGGTGCTGTTGGTGCCGGAATTTACGGTTTCTTTAACCGCTTGCTTATTTCTGTAGGCTTACACCACGCATTAAATTCTGTGTTCTGGTTTGACGTAGCCGGTATTAACGATATCCCAAACTTCCTCGGTGGGGCAAAATCCCTTGCAGAAGGAACCGCAACCGTAGGCGTGACGGGAATGTATCAAGCAGGATTCTTCCCTGTGATGATGTTCGGTTTACCGGGGGCTGCTTTAGCGATTTACCACAGCGCCAAACCAAGCCAAAAAACCAAAGTAGCGTCAATTATGTTGGCGGCGGCATTTGCTTCATTCTTTACCGGAATCACTGAACCACTTGAATTTTCATTCATGTTCGTTGCACCGATTCTTTACGTCATTCACGCACTCTTAACCGGTCTTTCCGTATTTATTGCAGCAAGTATGCATTGGATTGCCGGTTTTGGTTTTAGCGCTGGGTTAGTGGATATGGTACTTTCTTCTCGCAATCCACTCGCGGTGAATTGGTATATGCTTATTGTACAAGGTCTAGTCTTCTTCGCGATTTACTATGCGATATTCCGCACCGCAATCAAGGTCTTCAACCTAAAAACTCTTGGACGCGAAGAGCAAGAAGAAGCGATGGAGGAATCTTCGGCAACAACCACATCTTCTCGTGAGGAAACCGCCATCAAATTCATTGATGCATTAGGCGGAAAAGCAAACTTTAAAAATATTGATGCTTGTATCACCCGATTACGTTTGACCTTAGTTGATCACAACAATATCAATGAAGTACAGCTAAAATCCTTAGGCTCAAAAGGCACGATCAAAATAGGGAATGATGGCTTGCAGGTCATCTTAGGACCTGAAGCAGAATTAGTGGCTGAAGCAATTAAACGTCAAATCCATTAATAAGAAAATAGCTACTTAGACTATATACCGTTCAAACCATTGAGCGGTATTTTTTTGTAAAAAATAAAAAACCACTTTATAAGATCAATTAGGGGAATATTAGAATTTTAGGAAAAGAGTTGAGAATCTATTAGATTATGCTTGGGTGGTGAACTAAGCAGAATTGGTCTTAACAGCAAGTGGCTTACTGTACGCATCCTTGCGGAATTTCTACCTAGCTCACCATGGAGGTGTTCTAGTCTGCGCGACATAAAACGATAAAAAAGGTCTTTCAACCTTTTGAGCCACTTTTCAGGAGACCAATCCTGTTTTCCTACGCATTTGTAGGAACCTGCACATAATAAGGTCCTTTTCTCCTATTGTCAATTTAATGTGTATCTATTTGAATATTAAATATGCAAAATTTATTTTTTAATATAAAAAAACCCCTTTTCAGGGGTTATCTTTTATCTTACGCCATAAACAACGATCGTTTTACCATGGGCGTAAATCAAATTTTGATCTTCTAACATTTTAATAATACGCCCTACCGTTTCACGAGAACAACCGACCATTTGCCCAATTTCTTGGCGTGTAATCTTAATTTGCATACCATCCGGATGAGTCATTGCCTCTGGTTGTTTTGCAAGATTAATCAGCGTTTGTGCAATGCGTCCGGCTACATCTAAAAACGCCAAATTACTTACTTGGCGGGAGGTATTTTGCACCCTACGCGCTAACTGTGCAGTTAAAAACATTAAAATTTCAGGATTAATTTGGATCAATTGACGATATTTTTTATAAGAAATTTCAGCAATTTCACAAGGCGTTTTAGTTTTCACCCAAGCTGAACGCTTTGAACCTTCATCAAATAAGCCGGCCTCGCCAAAAAACTCACCGGCACCGAGATAAGTTAAAATCATCTCTTTGCCTTCATCATCTTTGGCTGAAACCATCACTGTACCTTTAATGACATAATAAAGCGTGGTTGCATCTTCTCCTGCATAAATCAAAGTGGATTTAGCAGGATATTTGTGTAAATGACAATGTGTCAAAAACCAATCTAAAGCGGGATCTCTTGTAGAATGTTCATCTTGCAATTGTTCCACTTCAATATCAGCATCAATATAATCTGACATATTGACTCCTTAGCAGTTTCTATTTCAAAAATTCCATTTTATCTTTTATATCAATGGATTCGTGTAATTCTGACCAAATAATAACCGCACTTCCATTACGGATTTTTTCTAATAGTTGTTCTTTTTTACGCGCAAGTGGAATTTCTTCTGCACCGTAATCCGTCCCCTCTCGCAATATTACACTTTCAACAATATTGTCAAGGGTTGCAGGTTCTAACTCTTGCCATGGAATAATCATACATTTCCCTAAGAAAGTCAATTAAGCAAATAAGGGCTCAATAAAGCGCCATTGTTGTTCAAAGGATTGACTTGATGTTGTACGGAAATTTGTCCGCACATAACGCATAAATTGTCCCTCACATAGAGTCACCAGATGTGACGCAATAATGCGAATATCCACTGCAAACCCCTTTCCTTCCCGCAATTTACGCATTTGTAGAATATTCACAAATTGCATTTCAAGACGATCGAAAAACATGGCAACCCGCGCCTGTAGTTCCGCATCTTCAAACATTAATGCATGTCCTGTTAAAATACGTGTAAAACCGGGATTTTTGCGGGCAAAATCTAAAATCATCTGCAAAATATCATGTATTCGATTCTGCGTATTAGTTTCATTGCGGATAGAGGCATTGATTCGGCTCAATAAATTACTTTCAATATTTTCAATCAACGCTTCAAATATTTTTGTTTTACTCGGGAAATAACGATAGAGAGCCGCCTCCGATACACCGACCTCCTGAGCCAATCGGGCAGTAGTCATACGCTCCATTCCCCGTTCAGAATGTAACATGTGTGTTAATACCGTTAGCACTTGCTGACGACGCTCTTTCACGGTGCGTTTTTCAATTTTAGGTGGTTTAACTTCCGGTGCAATTTCATCCACACCGGATAAAGATAATTGTTCTTCTATCATAGATTATTGTTTGCCTGAATGCCCAAAGCCGCCTTCACCGCGCTCGGTTTGTTGAAAATCCTGCACAAGATTAAACTCTGCCTGCACCACAGGGACAAATACCAACTGCGCAATGCGATCACCGACTTCAATTTTAAACGGTTCGGTACCACGATTCCACATTGAAACCATCAAAGGTCCTTGATAGTCCGAATCGATTAATCCCACTAAATTACCTAACACAATCCCATGTTTATGCCCCAGACCTGAACGAGGTAAAATCACTGCGGCTAGGTTTGGATCGGCAATATAAATGGATAAACCCGTCGGAATCAATTTGGTTTCATTAGGCTGAATCTCAAAACTTTCATCAATTAATGCCCGCAAATCCAGGCCGGCAGAACCTTCCGTAGCGTAAGTGGGTAAAGGAAATTCCTTCCCAAGGCGTTGATCCAAAATTTTTACGTCTATTTTTTTCATCTCATACTCCGTTTGAAATTCTGTTTTTTATATAAAGTGCGGTCAAAAATTATAATGTTTTTTGGTATCGTTCAACGATTTCATTGACTAAATCAGCAGCAAGCTCAGTTTTCGATTTTAAAGAAAGGGTTTTACTTCCCTCTTGCCAAAAAAGCTGTAAAGCATTGTCATCTGCATTAAATACCTGCCCTTCAGAAACATCATTCGCACAAATCATATCTAAATTCTTGCGTTTAAGTTTCTCTTTTGCATAATCGGCAAGGTTTTGTGTTTCTGCCGCAAATCCCACAGTGAAAGGGCGATATTCCGTTAAATGCCCTACATCTGCAATAATATCCGGGTTTTTAACCAATTTAAGTAACATTTCATCTGCAGATTTTTTAATTTTCTGATCTGCAATATCCGCAACACGATAATCCGCTACCGCCGCACAACCAATAAAAATCTGATTTTTAACGGCATTTTCAAGTGCGGCTTGCCACATTTCTTTCGCCGAGACGACATCAATACGAGTTACATTATTCGGGGTCGATAAAGTGACAGGTCCTGCAATTAATGTCACATTCGCACCACGCTTCGCAAAATTTTCAGCAATAGCAAAGCCCATTTTGCCTGAACTGTGATTAGAGATATAACGCACAGGATCAACGGCTTCACGGGTAGGGCCTGCAGTGATCACTACATTCAATCCATCTAAGTCTTTGCTTTGCTTGAAAAAATCTGAAAGAGCCTCAAATATCTCCGAAGGTTCCGACATTCGTCCCGCCCCTATATCGCCACAAGCCTGAAAACCGTTATTTGGGCCTATAAGCTGTATGCCTCTTGCTTGAAGTGCGGTCAAATTTTGTTGCGTTATTTGCTGACGAAACATTTGTTGGTTCATTGCTGAGGCGAGAAAAATTGGTGCATTGGTTGCCAAGCAAATTGTAGAAAGTAAATCATTTGCCATTCCTACCGTAAAACGTGCGATAAAATCCGCACTCGCCGGCGCTATTACTACTGCATCAGCCCATTTCGCAAGCTCAATATGCCCCATTGCAAGTTCCGCTTGAGGATCAAGTAAAGATTGTGCGACGGCATTACCGGAAATCGCCTGTAAAGTCAGTGGTGTAACAAATTCTGCGGCAGCGGGCGTCAATACCACACGAACTTCAGCCTCATCTTTGCGTAATAAGCGAATAAATTCAATGGTTTTGTAGGCTGCAATTCCTCCGGTTATCCCCACAACAATACGTTTTCCGCTTAACTTCATTTCCTCTCCATTAATTTGTTAGTGGTTAACCACAATTTGTGTATTTTACTTCAATTTAGTTGAATAAAAAATTTTATTTTCGCGATCCGCTACGCAGTATTCATACTCAAAACTTGTCCCATAATATGAGAATAGTCAAAATCTCGAAAAACTTTTATTAACATAAAACAAGCGATGGAATGCCCTCAACTTATGCCACGTGAAAAATTATTAAAACACGGCGTAACCACACTTTCAGACCAAGAACTCCTGGCAATTTTTTTACGCACCGGTATAAAAGATTGTCCCGTTATGCAACTTTCCGAACAAGTGCTTGAGCATTTTGGTTCGATCCGAGCATTGCTTTCTGCCGATCAAATCTCTTTTTGTGCAATGAAAGGTTTAGGTATTACACAATTTATTCAACTCCAAGCCACCACTGAAATGACCAAACGTTACCTTAAACAAGAAATGTTTCATGCACAAATTTTTACTGAACCGGAAACCGTTAAATTCTATTTGAGAATGGAATTACAACACGAAGAACGGGAAATTTTTATGGTGTTATTTTTAGACAATCAACACAGACTCATAAAAAAAGAGCGGTTATTTTTAGGCACAATTAATGTAGCAAACGTGTATCCGCGTGAAATAATAAAAGAAGCGCTTTATTGCAATGCTGCAGCAATCATTTTAGCGCATAACCATCCTTCGGGTATTGCAGAACCCAGTTATGCAGATCAGTTCGTCACGCAAAAAATTTGTGAGGCTGCAGAATTAATGGAAATTCGTGTTCTCGATCATTTCATCGTAGGAAAAAACGATTGTTATTCCTTTGCTGAGCATAACTTTCTTTAATTCTCATAAAAACTACTTATTTTTTCTCCGTTCCTCCAGGAAAATCGTATTTACACTTGAGAAATGGAAATAAAGTCAGTATAATCTGCGACCTTTAATATAGTAAGCGGGTCGGATTTGCGCGACCTGACGAGGCAGCAAATCTAGTCAAACTAGGTTTAGAACAATCCGAAACGTAAGCTCGAGCTTATATTTAATTATTGGAGATTATTATGTCTAGAGTTTGTCAAGTAACAGGCAAGCGTCCAGCTGTGGGTAATAACCGCTCACACGCAATGAATGCGACACGTCGTCGTTTTCTTCCAAACCTTCACACCCACCGTTTTTGGGTTGAAAGTGAAAACCGTTTCGTAACTTTACGCTTAACAGCGAAAGGTATGCGTATTATTGATAAAAAAGGCATTGATGCAGTGTTAGCTGAAATCCGTGCTCGTGGCGAAAAAATCTAAGGAGCTAAGACATGGCAGCGAAAGGCGCACGTGAAAAAATCCGTTTAGTTTCTACTGCAGAGACCGGTCACTTTTACACAACTGATAAAAATAAACGTAACATGCCTGAAAAAATGGAAATCAAAAAATTTGATCCGGTAGTACGTAAACACGTTATCTATAAAGAAGCAAAAATCAAATAATTTTGCTGATTTGAAAAAGCCCGAGGTTGCTCGGGTTTTTTTGTACACGAAATTCATTAGAGAGCTCAACGATGCCCGAATTACCTGAAGTTGAAACCGCCCTACGTGGTATAAGCCCTTATTTAAAAAGCTTTATTATTGAAAAAATTATTGTTCGCCAACCGAAATTACGCTGGGCTGTTTCACCTGAATTAATGGAATTGTCTAATGTGCGAATTCTAACGCTCTCACGTCGAGCAAAATATCTGATTATCCACACGGAAAATGGGTATATTATCGGGCATTTAGGTATGTCTGGCTCCGTTCGAATTATGCCGCATGATAGCCCTATTGATAAACATGATCATGTGGATATTGTGATGAATAACGGAAAATTATTACGCTATAACGATCCCCGTCGTTTCGGCGCATGGCTATGGGCAAAAAATCTTGAAGAATTTCATCTTTTTTTAAAACTCGGCCCCGAACCGCTTTCTGAGGAATTTAACGCAGAATATCTCTTTAAAAAATCTCGCAAAAAATTGACCGCACTTAAAACCTTCTTAATGGATAATGCAATTGTTGTCGGTGTCGGTAATATTTATGCCAATGAAAGTTTATTTTTATGTGGCTTACATCCACAAAAAGTGGCTGCCAATCTAACCCGAAAACAATGCGAACTCATCGTTACCACAATCAAAAATGTACTTGCTAAAGCCATTGAACAAGGCGGTACCACGCTCAAAGACTTTTTACAGCCTGATGGACGCCCCGGTTATTTTGCTCAAGAATTACTAGTTTACGGTAATAAAGACAAACCTTGTCCAAAGTGCGGTACAAAAATTGAAAGTTTAGTTATTGGGCAACGCAACAGTTATATTTGTCCTCATTGCCAGAAGAAAAAGTGAAAGTTTATTATACCTCAAGCTACCTTTCAATTAGCAAATTTTTCGTGCCAAAGTAATAGATTTAAAACAGTTCCTCCAATAATTAGCTAAGTAACAGAAAACTGTTTTGTCATATGTTTTTTCTCTTAACATCCTTCAAATCAATTGTTTTTATCTCCGCTTGAGTTTTTTTCATTTAAATTTAGAATACGCCCATTGCTAAGTGGGTAATTCTCATAATCTCTTGGCAGATCATTCAAATTCAACTTATCAAAGGCTAGTCAGGAATAACAAAAAATGACCGAACAAGATATCGCTCTCAAACTTTGTTCCGATTCAATGATGGCTAATTTTAATCAATAATTCCTTGAAAAATTACAACTTCGTTCTTGGAATCGAGAATTAGGTACGAAAGATAAACTTCAGCATACAAAAAACTCTACTTTTTCAGCAATGTTTGTGGACGCGGATCTCGCTTATTCTAAAGAAAACCTATTATGCTGGATAAGAGTGTTGAAAAATAATGGTTTATTATTAATGGAGCGTATTGATGAAAAAACGCCTGAAATATTGACCGCACTTTTTCCCGATCTTTTAACTTTCCACGAAAATCCAAATCTGAATGTTTGGATTTTCAGTAAAAAGGCTCCTGATGTAGCTGAACTTCAGTCAAAAATAATACAGGCAATTAGTGAAAAAGCACCAATCAACCGCCTTCTTCCGCTGTTGGACAAAATGGAATATGCCTCGCCACATTCTGTTTTGCCTCATTTTATCCGAAGTAAATTATTTCATAATACGCCTTCTGTTAGCCAAGAAAGTTGGCAATGCTTGTCTGACAGAACCCTCTCTTCGGTAATGGACATCTATGCAGCCTTAAATACGTTGTCCAATGGAGATTATCAAATAGGCTTTCAACAACGAGAAAGGGTTTTAGGCCATACTCATCTACGTCGGACCCCAACACCACCATCAGAAAAATTTTATGAGAAACGTTGGAAAGGTGAAGATTTAGCGGGAAAAACGATCGTAGTTTGGACTGAGTTTGGTTTAGGTGATGAAATTATGTTTGCTCAATTAGCCTATTATTTTAAAACCCAAGGAGCAACAGTGAAATGGATAGTACAAAGCCCGATTGTTTCTCTTATTTCCACCCACCCCGATATTGATTGGGTGATTGATTCCACCAAATTGAAAGATCAATCCATTGATCAATCAAAGCTCATCGGAGAATTTGATTATTGGGTTTATCCACACGAAATTTTAGCTTATGTAAGCACTCCTTTTCCACGTTTACCTAAACGCTTACCTTATCTTTTTGCAGATCCTAATATGCAGAAAAACACTATACTCTTATTTCCAGATACGGGAAATTTAAAGGTCGGCATTGTTTGGCGTGGCGACCCAACTCATGAAAATGATGCCTACCGTTCTATTCATCATTTAGGTCATATTGAAACCCTATTTCAAATGGAAGGGATCGATTGGTATTGTGTTCAAAAATCCTGTAATGAACAAGAGGTACAGTTGCTGGAAAAATACAATGTTCCTAATATAGCGAAAAATGCAAAGGATTTTGCTGAAACAGCAACAATGCTGCCTCACCTTGATTGTCTCGTTTCCGTTGATACTTCCGTGGTTCACGTTGCCGGTGCAATGGGTATTCCGAGTTTATTGATGTTGCCTTATATTGGAGATTGGCGTTGGGGATTGGTTGAATCAAACAATCTTTGGTATCCAACCGTTCAACTCTTTCGTTGCCCTACACCATTACCAGTTTGGGATAGAGTGATTGAAGAAATACAACAAGCATTAATTGAACGCATAGATTGGAAACAGTAAATTAATCACTCTTTTTCAAAGTGCGGTCAAAAATTTAATTTATTAGAGTGCTACAAGATAACTCTTTAGGAGTATTTTTATTTTTTCCTTTGATCTAAAACAGTTTTTTCTCAAATCATTCTAGAAAATAGTCTAACTTTTGCTATTGTTACAATCGTATGAATCCTCTTTTTTAAGCTATTTCAACAGCTTATCAATAATGGTTCTCATTTTAGTGCTATTTTACTTTCCTTATTTTTAATGGAGTGATTATTATGAACGCATTGAGAAAAAGCCTTATCTTGGCAATTTCCTTCGCAACTTTAGGCACCTACACTTCAGCAATGGCTGAAATGGTTTACAAACCGGTTGAGCAGCCTGTAGAAGCACCAAATCCAAATTTAAAAATTGAAGCGGTGAATGAAAAATTCGCAGAAAAATATCCAAAACAGTTCCAATCTTGGAAAGCCACAGAAAAAGGCGACAAAATAATTTATGCCGATGAGGAAGATCCGCGTTTAATCGTACTTTGGGGCGGCTACGCGTTTTCTAAGGAATACAACGCACCTCGTGGGCATGCCTATGCGATTGCAGACGTACGTAATATTTTGCGTACCGGTGCACCAAAAACCGCTAATGACGGTCCTCAACCAATGGCCTGCTGGACATGTAAAGGTCCCGATGTGCCTCGTTTAATTGCGGAGTGGGGAGAAGAAGGCTATTTCAATGCAAAATGGGCTAAAGGTGGGCCTGAAATTGTCAATTCTATTGGCTGTGCTGACTGCCATGACACAACATCAAAAGATTTTGCCGAAGGCAAACCTGCATTACGTATTGCTCGCCCACACGTTTTACGTGCCTTAGATCATCTCAATAATGCCCTACAGGCTAAAGCAAAAGCAGAAGGAAAAGCACAATCTGATCTGAGTTTTAATACCGCAGCACGTACTGAAAAACGTGCAGAAATCTGTGCAAACTGCCACGTTGAATACTATTTTGCTGGTGACATCAAACAAGTGACCTTCCCTTGGAATAACGGTCAAACAGTCGATGACATTGAAAAATACTACGATGATATCGGTTTCAGCGATTGGACTCACTCCCTTTCTAAAGCACCAATGTTAAAAGCACAGCACCCTGACTTTGAAATTTGGTCTTTAGGGATGCACGGCAAAAACGGCGTGACCTGTGTGGATTGTCATATGCCTAAAGTACAAGATGCTGATGGTAAAGTTTACACGGATCACCAAATCCAAAACCCATTTGATGCCTTTGATTCAACTTGCGCAAACTGTCATGATCAAAGTAAAGAAAAATTAAAAGAGATCGTAGCTTCACGTAAAAAAGACGTGAAAGATGTGATGGGTCGCTTAGAAGATCAAGTTGTAAAAGCCCACTTCGAAGCCAAAGCAGCTTGGGATGCAGGTGCAAGCAAAGAAGAAATGGAAGCGGCATTAATGGATATCCGTCACGCTCAATGGCGTTGGGACTACGCTGCAGCGAGTCACGGTGGTCATATGCACGCACCTGATGTAATGCTTCGCGTATTAGGTTCCGGTTTAGATAGAGCCGCAGATGCACGTGCTAAACTGGCGACTATCTTAACAAAACACGGCGTAAAAACACCGGTCGAAATCCCTGATATTTCTACCGCTGAAAAAGCATGGAAAGTGATGGGGATTGATATTGAAAAAGAACGTCAAGCAAAAGAAGAATTCTTAAAAACAGTTGTGCCTCAATGGGAAAAAGAAGCAAAAGCTAACGGCAAATTAGCTGAAGATACCGCAACAAAATAGTAAGAAAAGTTACCGCACTTTTATGTTAAAAGTGCGGTCGTCTTCCATAATAAATTTGAGGTTCCAAAATGAATTTAACTTCTTTTCTTCGCAATATGGCAAAAGCCACAGCATTTCTTGTCTTTGCTGCCGCAACACCAATGATTGCTCACGCACAAACGGATTCTACACTAAATTATGAACCGCAATTAGACAATCAGCGTGACCCAAACCAATACTGTGCAAAATGTCATAAGTTTGACAAAGTAGATAAAAACCAAACCTTGGATCAATCCGGCGGTGAATTACACTTTGGGAAATTCCACGGTGCACATTTAAATCAAAAAAATCCAAACAATGGCAAACCAATCACTTGTGTAAGCTGTCACGGTGATATTACTGAAAACCACCGTCGTGGTGCGAAAGACGTAATGCGCTTTGAAGGTGATATTTTTGGTGAGAAAAAACCAATGTATTCCGTGCAAGAGCAAAACCAAGTGTGTTTTGCCTGCCACCAACCGGATAAACTCCGTGAAAAATTATGGGCGCACGATGTACATGCGATGAAATTGCCTTGTGCAAGTTGTCACACCCTCCATCCAAAAGAGGATGCGATGAAAGGCATTCAACCAAAACAACGAGTTAAACTCTGTGTTGACTGTCATGGTGAACAACAAAAACGCCAAGCAGAACAAGAAAAATCAACCGAACAAAAGGATAAACAATGACAACTTGCTCACGCCGAAACTTTGTTTCCGGCATGGGGGCTGTGATCCTTATGACGGGAACGTCTTTAACATCTTTAGCAAAAGAAAACAAGGCGGATAAAACCAAACGTTATGCGATGGTACATGATGAAACGGCTTGTATCGGTTGTACAGCCTGTATGGATGCCTGTCGTGATGTCAACCAAGTACCGCAAGGCGTATCTCGTTTAGAGATTTTGCGTAGCGAACCCTATGGAGAATTTCCAAATCAGGAATATGAGTTTTTCCGTCAATCTTGCCAACACTGTACCAATGCGCCTTGTGTAGCGGTTTGTCCGACCGGTGCCTCATTTATTGATAAAGATACGGGCATTGTTGATGTGCATAAAGACTTATGTGTGGGCTGTCAATATTGTATTGCGGTCTGTCCGTATCGTGTGCGTTTTATTCACCCGGTTCACAAAACTGCTGATAAATGCAATTTCTGTCGAGACACTAATTTAGCTAACGGTAAACAACCTGCTTGCGTGGAAGCCTGTCCGACAAAAGCTCTCACCTTTGGTGATATGAACGATCCAACCAGTGAAGTAGCACGTAAAGTAAAAGAAAAACCGGTTTATCGCACAAAAGTGGAATTAGGTACACAGCCAAATCTTTACCATATTCCATTCCAACACGGGGAGCCTAGAAGATGACGTTAGATTATCCAGTTCCATTCCACACCCCCAATTTAGTGTGGGATTCGACCATTGCGATCTATTTATTTTTACTTGGGATCTCATCTGGTGCAGTACAATTAGCTATTGCATTTAAACGTAGTAATAAATTGGAAAATCCAAGCCAAAACTGGATCATTCGTGCTGGGATAATTTTAGGCTCAGTACCGACATTAATCGGTTTAACCCTGCTAATTTTCCACTTGGCACGCCCTTGGACATTCTGGAAATTGATGTTCAATTATCAATTTAATTCTGTGATGTCTATGGGGGTCATGCTTTTCCAAATTTATATGCTGTTCTTGGTATTATGGGGCGTAGTGATATTCAAAAATGAAATTGGAGCACTTATCCATCGTTTTATGCCAAAACTAAAATTTGTGATGAAATTAATTGGCGTTGCCGAACGTTTAATTAGCCCCGTAGAAGTGATTCTATTCATTTTAGCGGCTGTATTAGGCGCTTATACCGGTTTCTTACTTTCAGCTCTTATCAGCTATCCAATGCTGAATAATCCCGTATTGCCGGCATTATTCTTGGCATCCGGTACATCATCAGGGATTGCAGCCACGTTCTTAATTATTCTCATCGCCGGCAAATTGAAAGGTGATTCTCACGAATCTCATTTCATTCATAAATTTGAAGTACCGATTATGGTGACTGAACTCGGCTTACTTGTGTGTTTCTTTGTGGGATTATATTTTGGTGGCGGACAAAAAACCTTGGCATTATACAATGCACTTTCAGGATTCTGGGGAGCCGTATTCTGGATTGGGGTTTTCTTTATCGGAATTTTAATTCCATTAATGGCAAATATGTTTGCTCCCGACCGATTCAAATATAACCGTACTTTCATTATTTGGGTGTCGATTTTCGACTTAATCGGTGTTCTCTGTTTACGCTACTTTATTTTGTATGCGGGACAATTAACCGTAGCATAGGCAGGAGTTGTTTTATGAAGAAAGGCGTATTAATATGCGCCTTTCTTTTTTGAAACCCGATTTTAATCACTGAAAAACAAATTTATTATGCTTCCAGAACTTGGTCTCCTCTCTCTTTTAATTGCGACTATCAGTGCACTGTTTCTTGTATTGCTGCCACAGGTGGGTTTATTCAAAAAAAATCCAACCTTAATTAACTCTGCTTGGTGGTTAAGCTATATTTTCACTATTGCAACCACATTTTCTCTCGCGATTCTCGCTTATTCTTTCGCCATCGATGATTTCACCCTTGAATACGTCGCAGCCCATTCTAATTCCCAGCTTCCAACATTTTTCAAAGTCGCAGCGACTTGGGGAGGACACGAAGGCTCTATGCTATTCTGGTTATTTTCATTGAGTTTATGGCTTGCTGCTTTTGCTTTTTTTAACCGAAAAAACGACCGCACTTTTTCCGCACAAAGCCTATCTTTACAGGGAGTAATTTGTTTTGGCTTTGCGGTATTTATTTTGTTTTATTCCAATCCCTTTGGAAGAATTTTCCCCGCTCCAATAGAAGGCCGAGATCTCAACCCCATGTTGCAAGATATCGGATTAATTTTCCACCCACCGTTACTTTATATTGGTTATGTCGGGTTTGCGGTAAATTTTGCTATGAGCCTAAGCGCTCTTATTTATCATCAACCCGTTCAACAAATCGCCAATAAAATGCGTGGTTGGGTGTTGGTATCATGGTTATTTTTAACCCTTGGCATCGTGCTGGGTGCATGGTGGGCATATTATGAACTGGGCTGGGGCGGCTGGTGGTTTTGGGATCCCGTGGAAAATGCCTCGCTGATGCCATGGTTACTCGGGCTTGCCTTACTGCACAGTTTAGTCATCGCTGAAAAACAAGGCGCATTCCCTTATTGGACAACCTTATTTTCTCTCCTCACTTTTGCCTTCAGTGTACTCGGCACCTTTATTGTACGCTCTGGTGCGCTCACCTCCGTTCATGCTTTTGCTGTCGATAATACCCGTGGTTATGCCTTGCTAATCATCTTCTTTTTGCTCATGGTATTTGCCTTTGGGCTATTTGCATTGCGTTCTAACAATGCCCAAAAAAGTGCGGTCAAATTTCAGCTTATTTCAAAAGCCGGTGGGATTTTATTACTCAATATTTTATTAACTATTGCCACAGTTTCCACTTTTTTAGGCACCTTCTATCCCATGTTATTTCAAGCGATGAATTGGGGATCAATTTCTGTCGGCAGTCCCTATTTTAATAGTATTTTCTTACCTATTTTGACTATCATGTTGATGGCTATGGTGGTGTCTCTCTCATTACGTTGGGCAAAGTTTGAGCAATCTTTTTTTATCCGCCGTTTACTATTAATTATCCCCGCCGGAGGCGTTGCACTATTGATGATTTGGCAACAAACCCATCATAATGAATCCCTCAAGTTCCATGGTTTCGCCTTTCTTTTATTAACTCTTGCTATCTGGCTTTTCTTTGCCACTTTATGGCAAAATTGGCGAAAAATTTGCTTAGCGCAACTGGGTATGATTCTTGCCCATTGCGGTGTGGCTATTGCCACCATGGGTGCCGTGATGAGTAGTTATTTTGGTAGTGAAATCGGTGTTCGCCTTGCGCCACAACAAAGCCAAAAACTCGGGCAATATGAATTTCATTACCGCCAATTTTCTAATGAAATCGGTCCCAACTTCACAACAGAAGTGGCATTTTTTGATGTCACGGAAAAGGGTAAACCTTACGCTAATCTCATACCTGAACGCCGCTATTATGATGTCCGCACAATGACGATGAGCGAGGTCGGTTTAAGTGGTGGATTCTGGGGTGATCTCTATATCGTGATGGGTGATCCTCTTGGGAAAGGGGAATTTACTTTCCGTCTGCATTACAAGCCGCTTATTCGTTGGCTTTGGGCAGGGGGAATTTTAATGGCATTAGGTGCCCTTTGTAGCACATTCGCTTTACGCCGAAAACAGGAAAGATAATGAAAAAAAAATGGCTCTTTTTTACACCGCTCTTGATGCTTTTAGGTGTATGTATCCTATTAATTGCCGGATTGAACCAAGATCCGAAAAAGATTGCTTCCGCGCTCATTGATAAACCCATACCGGAATTTTATCAGGCAAACTTATTTGAACCGACTCAAACCCTTAGCCTAAAAGATTTCCCTAAAACGCCATTTTTATTGAATGTCTGGGGTAGTTGGTGTGGCTACTGCAAAGAAGAACATCCGCTATTAATGGATATCGCCAAAACCATACCGATCATCGGCATTGATTATCGGGATAATCCACAAAACGGACGTGAAATGCTCAAAAGAATGGGAAATCCTTTCCTTTTGACCATTGATGACAGCCACGGTGAATTTGCCATGAAACTCGGTGTAGATGGCGCCCCGGAAACCTATTTAGTGGATGCTCACGGCATTATTCGTTATCGGCATTCCGGGTTGCTTGATCGAGAAACATGGAAAAATGTTTTTATTCCCAAAATTCAACAATTAATGAAAAAATGAGAACCTTTTTAACCGCACTTTTATTCGCCTTTAGCTTATTTGCACAAGCGGAAATGGTGGATACTTACCAATTCAAAAACTCGGCGGATCGCACCCGTGCCGTAGAACTGGCAAAATCTCTACGTTGCCCTCAGTGCCAAAATCAAAACTTGGTGGAGTCCAATTCCCCCATTGCCTACGACCTACGCATTGAAGTGTATAATATGGTGAATGAAGGCAAAACCAATCAGCAAATTATTGACACGATGACGGCACGTTTCGGTGATTTCGTGAATTATAAGCCTCCTTTTCAATGGAATACCGCATTATTATGGCTATTACCCATTGGGTTACTCGTTTTAGCCGCCGGATTGGTTTGGCATTCTCACAAAAAATCTCCCCAACTCAAGGATAATACCCTCTCTTCGTCATCTAACGCTCTAAAGCTAAACGAGCCATGCACGCTTTCTCCCCAAAAGAGCAATGGAAAAATCGCGCTAAGTATTTTTGCGTTACTCATTGCCATTCCCCTTGGCTATTATTTATCCCTTGACCGTTTTTCACGCCTACAAGAAGGCGAGCAAGCGATGATTTCCCAACATAACAAGCAAATTGAAATGGCAGACTTCCACAAAAAACAAGATGTGATTACGAAAATTCAAGATAAATTGCGGGCTGATCCGAACAATGTAGAAGCGTGGATTCAACTGGGTGAGGCTTATGTGCAAAATAATGAATTTGATCATGCCCTTATCGCCTATACAAACGCAGAAAAATTAATAGGCGCTAAACCGAATATTTTAGGTTTAAAAGCCACCGCACTTTATTATCAAGCGGGGCAACAACTGACTCCGGAAGCACAACAACTTCTCAGCCAAGCCCTCACACAAGATCCCAAAGAAATTTCCAGTATTTCTTTACTCGCTACCCTTGCCCTTGAAGCACGCAACTATGCGCAAGCCAAAGATTATTTACAGCAATTGCTAGATAGCGGGAATGCCGCCGTAGATCGCCGTATGGTGATTCAACGAATGAAAATGTTAGAATTTTTAGACCGAGGGCAAGCACAGTGACCTATTATTCCGAAACCCTCATTATCGGTGCGGGAGCTGCCGGCTTATTTTGTGCGGCGCAATTAGGGAAATTGGGTAAAGAAGTCACCCTATTGGATAATGGTAAAAAAATCGGACGAAAAATTTTAATGTCCGGCGGTGGTTTTTGCAATTTTACCAACCTTGATGTCACTCCTGCTCACTATCTCTCGCAAAATCCTCATTTTGTTAAATCCGCTCTTGCACGTTATACCAACTGGGATTTTATTTCACTCGTGGCTGAATACGGCATTACCTATCACGAAAAAGAACTCGGACAACTTTTTTGTGATGAAGGGGCGGAAAAAATCGTAGAAATGTTGGCAACCGAATGTAAAAAATACCAAGTAAAGATACACTTACGCAGTGAAATATCGCAAGTGAAACGCATTGAGAATGATGAAAGAGTGCAGTTTGCTTTAAGCGTTAATGGCACGCAATGGCAATGCAAAAACTTGGTGATTGCCACTGGAGGGCTTTCTATGCCGGGGCTTGGTGCCACGCCTTTCGGTTACCAAATCGCAGAACAATTTGATATTCCGGTTATTCCGCCACGAGCAAGCCTCGTGCCTTTTACTTACCGTGAAACCGATAAGTTTTTAACCGCACTTTCAGGCATTAGCCTACCCGTTACCATCACCGCAAAATGTGGAAAATCTTTTCACAATCAGCTTCTTTTCACTCATCGTGGTATTTCCGGTCCTGCCGTATTGCAAATTTCAAATTATTGGCAACCGAATGAAAACCTAGAAATTGATTTGTTACCAACGCATAATTTGGAAGATGAAATCCACCAAATGAAACAAAACTCGCCAAAACTGATGTTAAAAACCGTGCTGACACGTTTACTTCCCAAAAAATTAGTAGAACTTTGGATCGAACAAGGTTTTATTCAAGATGAAGTGATGGCTAACCTCAGTAAAGTGCGGCTAAAAAATCTCTTGGATTTAGTTCATCATTGGCAATTTATCCCCAATGGAACGGAAGGTTATCGCACGGCAGAAGTGACCATGGGCGGTGTTGATACCCATTATATTTCTTCCAAAACCATGGAAAGCCAAAAAGTAAAAGGCTTATATTTTATCGGCGAAGTATTGGATGTTGCCGGCTGGCTTGGCGGTTACAATTTCCAATGGGCATGGAGTTCGGCTTATGCTTGTGCCTCTGGAATAGGGAAAAAAATGTAGGGACACACGCAGTGTGTCCGTTTATAACATATTGAGATGATTTTGATTTTATACCGGACACACGCAGTGTGTCCCTACAAATAACGCCTAAATCATGTTTCAGTCACTGCCACATAATACCGGCTTTTTACATTATAAAACTTGCGGAAAAACAACCGCACTTTTATTCATCCATATAGCCCAAACTGCGTAATGCACGCTCATCATCCGCCCAACCGGATTTCACTTTCACCCATAATTCAAGATGCACTTTGTTATCAAACAAGCGTTCCATATCCGCACGGGCTTCCATACCAATGGTTTTGATTTTTTGCCCTTGTGCGCCAATCACCATTTTCTTTTGCCCTTCACGTTCCACCAAAATCAATCCGTTAATTTCATAAATGCCACGTTCATTTACTCTAAATTGTTCAATTTCAACGGTTACCGAATAAGGTAATTCTTCACCGGTAAAACGCATCAATTTTTCACGGATAATTTCCGATGCCATGAAACGTTGCGAGCGGTCTGTCACATAATCCTCCGGAAAATGATGCACGCCTTCACGCAAAGCTGAACGTACAATTTTTTCCAGTTGGTGAACATTATTTCCCCGTTGGGCGGAAATCGGCACAATATGGGCGAAATCAAATTTTCCGCTTAATTCAGTGATAAACGGCAATAAATCATCTTTATTTTTGATGTTATCCACTTTGTTGATCGCCAATACCACCGGTGCTTTTGCCTGGCGAAGTTTGTTTAACACCATTTCATCATCGGCATTCCAATGAGTTCCGTCCACCACAAAAATGATGAGATCCACATCACCGATAGCACTACTTGCCGCTCGGTTCATTAAACGGTTAATCGCACGTTTTTCTTCAATGTGCAACCCCGGGGTATCCACATAAATTTCTTGGTAAGCCCCTTCGGTTTTGATCCCCACAATACGGTGACGGGTAGTCTGTGCTTTGCGTGATGTAATTGAGATTTTTTGCCCTAGAATTTTGTTCAAGAGCGTTGATTTCCCGACATTCGGGCGGCCTACAATAGCGATAAAGCCACAATAGGTTTTGTCAAGTTGTGCTGTCATTTGATGTCCAGTTCGTTCAAAATTTGTTCTGCTGCTGCCTGTTCTGCTTTACGGCGGCTTGATCCTTTCCCCACAAAAGTGCGGTCAATTTTATCCACATTTTTCACTTTGCACTCTACAGTGAATGTTTGACAATGGGGTTCTCCTTGAATATTCACGACTTCATAGCTCGGTAATGCCAACCCTTTACTTTGTAAATACTCCTGTAGGCGGGTTTTCGCATCCTTTTGATTATCACCCGGTTTGATTTCTGCTAACAGGGGTTGATACCAAGTTCGAACTACTTGCGTTGTGAGAATAATGCCTTGATCCAACGACATTGCACCAATAATGGCTTCGACACAGTCCGCCAAAATTGATTCACGGCGAAAACCACCGCTCTTTAACTCACCGGAACCAAGGGACATATATTCCCCCAGTTCAAATTGACGAGCCAGTATCGCTAATGTTTTTTCTCTCACTAAAGTTGCTCTCATACGACTCAACTCCCCTTCATTGCAATGAGGGAATTGATGATACAAGGCTTCGGCAATGGTGAAATTAAGAATGGAATCGCCCAGAAACTCTAGGCGTTCATTATGTTTTGCGGCAGCACTTCGATGTGTGAGTGCTAATTTTAAGAGCGAAATATCCTTAAATTGATAACCGATTTTTCGCTCTAATCTCTCTAAATGATTCATTTTATTTAATTGCTGTAAAGAAACGTTCAAAACGTAAGCCTGTCGGCCATTCGTTCGGTTCTTTTTCTAAGCTCATCCAAATATAAGTGGCTTTACCTACGATATTTTTTTCCGGTACAAATCCCCAAAAACGGCTGTCATCACTGTGATCACGGTTATCACCCATGACAAAATATTGTCCTTCCGGCACGACCCATTCTGCCGTTGGGTTGCCTTCTTGTGGGAAAAATTCCGGGCCGGCATAACGACGATAAGGGCTGATTAGCACGTTATGTACTACATCGCCTTTTTCAGTCAATTCCAATTCATTCGGAAATGCCGGATTCGTTGGATTTTGACTATATTCGAACGTTTTGCTTTCACAGTTTATTTCGCAAGGTTTCCCTTCTTTACCATACACAACTTTCAAGGTTTTTTGATCTATATCGAAAATCACTCGATCTCCACCTTGCCCGACAATACGTTTAATGTAATCCACACCGGACATATTATCTTTTGAGCTCAATGCTAAATTTTCTGCGTAGGCTGCTCGGGTAGCACCCAGTCCCGTACGAAGTAATGCCTGTTCCGGTGCTTTAAATACGATAACATCACCTCGTTGCGGTTTCTCCCCTGCAATAATCGTATTTTGGAAAATCGGATCTTTAACGCCATACGCATATTTATTCACCACGAGAAAATCGCCGACACGCAATGTGGATTCCATCGATCCGGAAGGAATTTGGAAAGGTTCAAACAAAAAAGAACGCACCAGGAAAACCACAGCTAATACAGGAAATAAAGAAGATAAAAACTCCGAACCTTCCGAAATAGGTTCGATTTTGGCTTTTTCTTCATCACTGAGTGCTTGACCACGCTGCTCCATACGGGCGATTTGACGCTGGCGTTTAGGGCTGATAACAAAACGGTGATAACACCATAATATGCCGGAAAGTACGGTCAAGATCAGCAATAAAATGCTAAACGTATTGGGTAATTGGAAATAATCCAACGCTTTCCAAATACCAAAGCCTACGGCTAAAAAAATCACGAAAAATAAATTAGACATACTGTTCCTTATTTATCCTTACCCACATGTAAAATCGCCAAAAACGCCTCTTGTGGGACTTCCACATTTCCAAGGGATTTCATCCGTTTTTTACCCTCTTTTTGTTTTTGTAAAAGTTTTTTCTTACGGCTCACATCACCACCATAACATTTTGCCAATACGTTTTTACGTAATTGTTTCACCGTTGAACGGGCAATAATGTGGTTACCAATTGCGGCTTGAATCGCAATATCAAATTGCTGACGAGGGATCAATTCACGCATTTTTTCCACTAATTCACGACCACGATACTGAGCGTTATCTTTGTGTACAATTAATGCTAAGGCATCCACACGTTCACCGTTAATCATAATATCCACACGCACCATATCCGCCGCTTGGAAACGTTTGAAACCATAATCTAAGGAAGCGTAACCGCGTGAGGTGGATTTTAGACGGTCGAAGAAATCCAGCACCACTTCCCCCATTGGAATTTCGTAAGTCAACGCAATTTGATTACCGTGATACACCATATTGGTCTGAACACCACGTTTTTCCACACAGAGCGTAATCACATTTCCGAGGTATTCTTGCGGCACGAGCATATTACATTCCGCAATCGGTTCACGAATTTCAGAAATATTATTAAGCGGTGGCAATTTCGCCGGGCTATCCACATAAACCACTTCACCGTTAGTCATTTGCACTTCATAGATTACTGTCGGTGCAGTTGTGATCAGATCTAAATCATATTCCCGCTCTAAACGCTCTTGGATGATCTCCATATGAAGTAGCCCCAAGAAACCACAACGGAAACCAAAACCCAGTGCCGTTGAATTTTCCGGCTCATAGAATAATGAGGCATCATTGAGGCTTAATTTACCTAAAGCATCACGAAACGCTTCGTAATCATCCGAACTCACCGGGAACAAACCGGCATAGACTTGCGGTTTAACTTTCTTAAAGCCCGGTAAAACATCACTTGCCGGATGATGTTGATGGGTTAAGGTATCTCCCACCGGCGCCCCTAAAATATCTTTAATGGCACAAACCACCCAACCTACTTCGCCACAATTCAATATGGTGGTATCCACTTGTTTCGGTGTGAAAATACCAAGGCGATCCACGTTATAAGCCTGCCCTGTGGACATCACTTTAATTTTATCGCCTTTGCGTAGCGTGCCGTTTTTAATTCGTACAAGGGAAACCACGCCCAGATAATTATCGAACCAAGAATCAATGATTAAGGCTTGTAATGGTGCGTCAGGATCACCTTCCGGTGCAGGAATTTTCGCCACAATTTCTTCTAATACGTCTTCAATGCCTTGTCCGGTTTTCGCTGAGCAGCGAACCGCCTCCATCGCATCAATGCCCACAATATCTTCAATTTCTTCTGCCACACGTTCAGGATCTGCCGCAGGCAGGTCGATTTTGTTTAAAATCGGCACCACTTCGAGATCCATTTCAATGGCAGTGTAACAGTTGGCGAGGGTTTGCGCTTCCACGCCTTGACCGGCATCCACCACCAACAACGCCCCTTCACAAGCCGCAAGGGAACGTGATACTTCATAGGAAAAATCCACATGTCCCGGCGTATCAATAAAGTTTAATTGATAGGTTTCGCCATTTTTAGCTTTGTAATTTAAGGTAACGCTCTGTGCTTTAATCGTGATGCCACGCTCACGTTCAAGATCCATTGAATCCAACACCTGTGCTTCCATTTCACGATCGGAAAGACCGCCGCAAGTTTGAATCAAACGATCGGAAAGGGTGGATTTACCATGGTCAATATGGGCAATAATAGAAAAGTTACGAATATTCTTCATAAAGGTTTTGGTTTTCTCAAAAATCATTAAATTTAACTGGCGGATTGTACCTGAAAAGCATAGAAATCGCTAGAAAGAAAGGAAAGTGCGGTGGATTTTTTCTGAGTTTTAGAAAAACAAAACCCCGATAAAATCGGGGTTTCTCTCATTCAATTTGAAATTATAAACTTTCAGTGAAAGTACGAGTGATTACATCACGTTGTTGTTCTGGGGTTAAAGAATTGAAACGCACCGCATAACCTGAAACACGGATGGTTAATTGTGGGTATTTATCCGGGTTGTTTACCGCATCTTCTAAGGTTTCACGACGTAATACGTTCACGTTTAAATGTTGACCGCCTTCCACTTTGACAGTTGGTGCGACGTTTACCGGTAATTCACGATATTCGATTTGACCCAATTCGCTCACCGCAACAACTTGATCTTCTTCAAAACCACCTTTTGCACATAAACAACGAGCTTCGTTGGTTTCGCTATCTAATAACCAGAATGAGTTAAGTAAATTGTCATTCGCTGCTTGGGTAATTTGAATACCTTTAATCATAATAGACTCCTAATTAGTATGGGGATAATTATAAAACTGTGCAAATTTTATCAAAAAATTTTAATACATCAAATTCTTTTGATTAAGAATAAGCTGCTTTTCACAAATTTTTAATTAAATTCAAGATTTTCTTGTGATGAAATTTATTTATAGACTTTAATTAGCAACTATTATCAACAAATTCTATCGTTCCATAGGTTGAAAGTTGGTTTATAATAACACAACTCAATTTGAAGGGGATTAGATGATGAAAACATGGACAGATGTGATTGGCAAAGAAAAAGAGCAGCCTTATTTTCAACACACATTAAAACAGGTGCACCTTGCCAGACAAAGTGGAAAAACCATTTATCCCCCACAAGAAGAGGTATTTAACGCATTTAAATACACGGCGTTTGAAGATGTTAAAGTGGTGATTTTAGGGCAAGATCCTTATCATGGACCGAACCAAGCACACGGTCTCGCCTTTTCAGTGAAACCTGAAGTCGCCATTCCTCCGTCCTTATTAAATATTTACAAAGAATTAAGTCAAGATATTCCGGGCTTTCAAATGCCAAGTAATGGCTATTTAGTGAAGTGGGCAGAACAAGGTGTGTTATTACTCAATACTGTTTTGACTGTTGAACGGGGATTAGCCCACTCGCATGCCAATTTAGGTTGGGAAACTTTTACTGACCGTGTCATCGCTGCACTCAATGAACAGCGTGAAAATTTAGTTTTTTTACTTTGGGGAAGCCACGCTCAGAAAAAAGGCAGTATGACTGACCGCACCCGCCACTGTGTTTTAACCGCCCCACACCCCTCCCCTCTTTCAGCACACCGAGGATTTTTCGGATGTAAACATTTTTCTAAAACCAATCAGTACCTTAGGGAGCATGGAATAACAGAAATTGATTGGCAAGTTTAAGTGCGGTCAATTTTGAGCGTGTTTTTTATGGATTACCTCATCAAGAGATTCAATGGTTGGCTCAGTTAATGGAAGAAAGTAATAAACTTACGAAAAAACAATGATAATTGGTGTGCAAGAAAGGTTTATTGAGAAATAAAACCTACAACACTTATCTTTTCTAACTTCTTCTCCGCTCGTCTTTTACGGAAAAAAGCACTTAATTTTTCACCGCACTCTTGTGCCAATATGCCGCCGGTGATTTCGACCGTATGATTCATTTGATAATCATCAAAAAAGTGAAAACGGGAACCTACCGCGCCGGTTTTATAATCTAGAGCACCAAACACCAAACGCTGAATTCGACTGTGCAAAATCGCACCAGCACACATCGTGCAGGGTTCAAGTGTGACATAAAGGGTGGTATTCAGTAGGCGATAATTTTGCACCTTTTTTGCCGCATTGCGTAATGCCACAATTTCGGCGTGAGCCGTTGGGTCGTTTTCAGTAATGGAAAGATTCCAGCCTTCCCCCAGGATATTCCCCTCGCTATCGACCAAGACAGCGCCTACCGGAATTTCGCCTAAGGATTCGGCTCTATCCGCCAAGCTCAAAGCATGACGCATAAATTTCTCATCAAAATCCGACCGCACTTTTTTGCCTTACACTGAGAAAGGATATTTAATCGGCTCATGAGATTGATAGCCAATTACCTTGAAATCATCCATGGTGACCCAAGTTTCTAAATCTTCGAGAGTTTTAATATCAGGATTAATTTCCAATTTCGGCAGTGGGAAAGGCTCACGCTTTAATTGTACATCCCGCATTAATTCCAGTTGATCTTCATAAATATGCGCATTAATAATTTTGTGGAACGCTTTACCCGCTTTCTTTCCTGTAATTTGCGCCATTAACGCTAAGAACGTAAACACTTGAATTTGGTTGAAATTCAGCCCTAAAGGGACATCACAAGAACGTTGATAACTGGTGAGATGCAGGGTATCCCCCACAAGAGAGAAGGTGTGCGTGTGCATACAAGGACGTAAACAACCAAGATCAATTTCACCGGGGTTGAAAAATGTCATAATTTCACCACGATCGTCAATGCCTTGAGTGAGATTGTTCACAATTTTGCGAAGTTGATCCACCGTTTCGCCATTCGGTTTACGCCAAGCTCTGCCCTGAACACCATAAACCCGTCCCATATCGTCCGTACCTTTACGATGAGGATTGGCAAGCCATGCAGCATTTTCATTGGCATTGGCATCCCAAGTTTTAGTGCCGAGTTTGCGAAAATCCGCTGCATTATCATAACCACGAATATAGCCTAGAAATTCTGCAATGGCGGCTTTCCAATAGCTTTTTCTGGTGGTGATAAGGGGAAATTGGTTATTGGCGACATCATATTCTAAATCCGCATTAATCACCGTTAAGCAACGTTTTCCCGTGCGTTCATTGGCAATCCACTGCCCTTCATCAATAATGCGGCGACACAGATCGAGATATTGTTTCATAAAAAACTCCTTAATTTTTTACCGCACTTTTGCGTGTGTAAGCCCACCACATAATCAATGCGCCACCGATAATCATCGGTAAACACAAGGCTTGACCACGGGTCATAATGCCAAGGAAAGATTCCACTTCAGGCTCTCGCACATATTCCACAATAAATCGGAACACACCATAGCCGACTAAGAATAAACCGGCAACAGACCCCATCGGGCGTAGCTTTTTGATAAAGAGATTGAGCAACACAAAGAGCACAAATCCTTCTAAAAAGGCTTCATAAAGTTGCGAAGGGTGACGAGGCAATAAAAGAGGATCATTTGGGAAAATCATCGCCCAAGGTACATCGGTTTCACGTCCCCAGAGTTCAAGATTAATAAAATTACCAATACGCCCTAATCCTAAACCAAAAGGAATTAAAGGTGCGACAAAATCTGCCGTTTGCCAGAAATGACGTTTTTGCGAATAAGACGTCCAGATCATCGCAATGATTACACCGATTAATCCGCCATGGAACGACATTCCCCCTTCCCAGACCCGGAACAAATAAAGCGGATCTTGTAAGAAATGATCAAGGTGATAGAAGAACACATCACCGATACGCCCCCCTAGAAATACCCCCATAAAACCGTTGAAAAGTAAGGTATCCACTTGCTCAACCGTCCAACCGCTATTAGGTTGATTGGCTCGTCTCACGGCAAGCCAACGGGCAAATACAAA
The DNA here is from genome assembly GCF_002000485.1 of Rodentibacter ratti. GTDB lineage: Bacteria > Pseudomonadota > Gammaproteobacteria > Enterobacterales > Pasteurellaceae > Rodentibacter > Rodentibacter ratti. The sequence continues at coordinate 66,838 of NZ_MLAJ01000003.1, forward strand.
GCCAAGTAAATACATTAAACCGTACCAACGCAAGCCGATATTGCTATCACCAAAAGTAAAAATGCTCGGGTCAAAATGAGGAAGGAGTAGATATTGATTCATAATTTTCCTTTATTTCAGAAACATATCAATGGCAATCACGATTAATAGCAATGCAAAGCCTTTCTTCAACGTTGGCACCGGTAATTTAGCCGTTGCCGTTGCACCTAGTTTCGAGGTAAAAAATGAGGTGGCAGTAATACCGAATACTGCCGGTAAATAGATATAACCTAAAGAATAATCCGGCATAGCAGGATTACCCCAACCACTTACCATAAAACTCAACATACCGGATAAACCGAGCAACATACCGCAAAAGGCTGAAGAACCAATCGCTTTTTTCATATCAATGCCACGAGAATTTAAAAACGGGACAATAAAGCCACCGCCACCAATGCCTGCCGCACTGGATGCCATACCGATTAAAATACCGCCAATAATGGAAGATTTTGTTGTCAGAGTTTTTGTTGATTCCGTTGTTTTAGGCTTAATAGAAATCACCATTTTGACGGCTAAATAAACCACAAGACAGGCAAATAACTTTGCCGCAATATCACGATCTAACTTGCCGATAAATAAACCGGAAATAAAGACCGTCATCATAATCACAGGCGCTAAGATTTTCACTGCGTCCCACACAATATTACCTAATTTATGATGACGTTGTGCCGAAGAAAATCCTGTAATCACAATGGTTGCAAAAGAAGTGCCAAGCGCAGTTGACATCAGTAACGGCTCCGGTACTCCCATCATAGGTAACAAATAAACCAATACCGGCACAATCACCAATCCGCCGCCAATGCCGAATAAGCCAGCAAGAAACCCGACTATTCCGCCCACTAACAGGCAAATTACAATAAAAGTCAGCATAACCTAACCTCTTTTATTAAACGAACGTTTAGAATACTTTGAATAATGGGGTTTACGCGCAGGTGGGGATTTTTGTTCTCGTTCTACTTGCTCTATCGATTTATCCTTCTCGTTGGAAAACAAAAAAGTTGCAAATTCTTTCATCGCTCGGCGATATACATCTTTTTTAAACGATACAACTTGGCGTACGGGATACCAAAAACTCACCCAGCGCCAGCCATCAAATTCAGGTGATTTGGTTGTTTGCATATTGATATTTTTTTCATCTGAAACCAACTGCAATAAAAACCAACGTTGTTTTTGCCCAATACACATCGGCTTACTGTCATAACGCAGTAAACGCTTTGGTAATTTATAACGCAGCCAATGTTTTGACACAGATAAAATACGTACATCTTTTGGCTGCAATCCCACTTCTTCATACAATTCGCGATACATCGCTTGCTCGGCACTTTCATTATCATTAATGCCGCCTTGTGGGAACTGCCAAGAATTCTGCCCATAGCGTTTCGCCCAAAGCACCTGTCCTTTTCGATTGCAAATCACAATCCCCACATTTGGACGGTAGCCATCAAAATCGATCACTATCGTTTTACCTTAAATTTTTTATAAAAATAATCTGCGAATTGTTCCATAAATCAGTGTTTTTATCAACCAAGGAGGTAAAAGAGTACTCAAGCAATTTTTAAATTGTGGATAACATTGTGACTAACTTGATCATAATCCACAATCAACCTGTGTGAAAAATTATAAAAAGCGTTTTCTCCCATTGGATCCGTTCACTTTAATGAATTTTTTTGTAAAGATCCTTTTAAAAAAAAGAAACCGCACTTTATTTCATCAAAGTGCGGTTGAAAAATATGCATTCTCCCCTGATAAGAAATGCCCAACTAAACTCTTTCTCTCTTTTCAAGATTATCCAATATTTCTGTGGATAAAATTGTGATTGGGAAAATTCAAAATAGGGTATAACTTTTTACAATCCGGCAAATGAAATTTTATAGGAAGTTTAATTCCTTATAATTCAATCAATTAGATTAAATCTCACGAAGCAACCATAGTGTGAATAAGATCGCAAATGCGACTGTCTATTTTTTAAACTAGGAATTAATCCCACTCAAATAACGTGCCCAATCAAAGTATTGACCGGGATCGATTTTACGTCCCGGAGATATGTCAGAATGCCCCACAATACGCTTTAGCGTAATATCCGGATAAGCAGATATAATGCACTTTGTAAGTTGTTGCAGCGCTTCATATTGTGCATCGGTAAAAGGTTGCTCATTACTCCCTTCAAGTTCAATACCAATAGAAAAATCATTACATCTTTCACGCCCTTCAAAGCTAGAGATCCCTGCATGCCAGGCACGATCATTGAAATTTACGTATTGTGTGATGACACCACAACGATCAATCAAACAATGGGCTGACACTCTCATTTGATAAATTTCTTCAAAATAGGGATGAAGGCAAGGATTTAATTTTCCTTGAAAAAAATCATCAATGTAACCACCACCGAACTGCTCCGGCGGAAGGCTGATATAGTGGATGACCAATAAAGAAATGTCTTTAGGATCAGGGCGATCATCAAAATGTTCTGAAGGAATTTGACGGCAATCTTTCAGCCAACCCAGCTCAATACATTTCAGTTTTTCCATTATTTTCTCCTATTTTTACGATCAGTATCGCAGAAAAAGTGCGGTCAATTTTACAAAGTTTTTTGCCTTCCACAAAATGCCCTCGCCAATATTGGCTTAACTACGTCTATAAAGGAAAATCAATGAAATACATCGCTCAACTCAGACTGAAAAAAGGATTTACACTCATCGAATTAATGATCGTGATTGCCATCATTGCCATTCTTGCCACTATCGCAATTCCGTCTTATCAAAATTATACTAAAAAAGCGGCAATGTCTGAATTACTACAAGCCTCTGCGCCGCTTAAATCAGATGTCGAACTTTGTATTTATGGAACAGGGAATAGCTCAAATTGTAGTGGTGGTTCAAACGGCGTTTCCGCTAACATCACGACAGCAAAAGGCTATATAAAAAGCATTAGCACAAGTGCAGGCGCAATTACCGTTTCAGGCAATGGAACACTAGATGGAGTGGAATATACCCTCACTGCAAACGGTGACAAATCTAACGGTGTTACTTGGTCAACAACTTGTATCGGTGATACTTCATTATTTCCTGCCGGATTCTGTTCAAAATGACAGATTTTGCATTACTTGAACATAGCGTAACGACCCAAAATGGTGAGATTTTTTCAATCTCACCGGATTTATGGGAACGTAATCAACAACAACATACATTGTTCTTGAACTATTTTGCCTTGCCTTTAAAAGAAGAGGAAAATCGTTTATGGCTCGGTGTAGATTCTCTTTCTAATCTTTCTGCCTGTGAAACTATTGCTTTTGTTAGCGGAAAACTGGTCGAACCGGTTTTACTTGACAGCGAACAACTCAAAGATCTCCTGCAACAACTCTCACCTCAATCCATGCAAGTAGAAGATCAAATGAATTTCTATCATCATCAGGAACAAGAGTATCAGGAAAAAAATAATGACGAACCCATCATCCAATTACTAAATCGTATTTTTGAGTCAGCACTACAAAAAAATGCCTCCGATATTCACTTGGAAACGTTGCAAGACTGTTTTCAAGTACGCTTCAGAATTGATGGCGTTTTACAACTCCAATCCCCAATTAGTAAAAGTTTAGCCAATCGATTAATTTCCCGATTAAAACTTCTTGCTAAACTGGATATCAGCGAAACCCGATTACCACAGGACGGACGTTTTCAATTTAAAACGACATTCTCCGATATTCTTGATTTCCGTCTTTCGACGTTGCCTACCCATTGGGGCGAAAAAGTGGTGCTGCGGGTACAACAAAATAAACCGGTAGAATTGAGTTTTGCTGAACTAGGGATGACAGAATCACAGCAACAGGCTTTTCAGCAGGCCCTCAGCCAACCGCAAGGTTTAATCCTAGTTACCGGCCCAACCGGTAGCGGAAAAAGTATCTCACTTTATACCGCACTTCAGTGGCTCAACACATCGGATAAACACATAATGACCGCTGAAGATCCCATCGAAATTGAATTAACCGGGATCATACAAAGCCAGATTAATCCACAAATCGGACTTGATTTTAGTCGCTTACTACGTTCTTTTTTACGACAAGATCCCGATATTATTATGCTCGGAGAAATTCGAGATGAAGAAAGTGCAGCAATGGCACTAAGGGCTGCTCAAACCGGCCATTTAGTCCTTTCAACACTGCACACCAATGATGCCCTTTCTGCTATTTCACGCCTGCAACAACTGGGAATCCACCAGCATGAAATCGAGAGTGCTTTATTATTAGTGATAGCCCAGAGGCTTGTGAGGAAACGTTGCCAAAAATGCAGTCAATTTCCTACAAATTCTTGTGATTGTCATCAGGGTTATCGCGGGAGAATCGGTGTTTATCAATTTTTACATCGTCAGCAAAACGGCTACCAAACCGATTTTGATAATCTCCATCAAAGTGGGTTAGAAAAAGTGAAACACAGCATTACCGATGAAACGGAAATTTATCGTGTTTTGGGAGGTTTATAAAATGGCAAAAAAACTTTTTTATTACCAAGGAGAAAATTCTTTAAAGCAAATGCAAAAAGGCTCAATCATTGCCGAGTCTGTTCAACAAGCACAATTCCAATTGATGAATAGAGGTTTGACCAATATTAAATTAAAACGGAATTGGCAACTCAGCAGCAAACCTAAAAACGCAGAAATTAGCACATTATTAAACCAACTTTCAACACTCCTTCTGTCAGCTATTCCACTCAAAAACAGTTTACAGATTTTGCAACAAAATTGTACGCAACTTGCCTTAAATGTATGGTTAGAACAAATTTTAAAATCTATTGAAACCGGGCTTGCCTTTTCTCAAAGTATTGAACAACAAGGTAAATATATTACACGTCAAGAAATTCAACTAATTCAGGTTGGTGAAATGACAGGAAAACTGGCAGCGGTTTGTAGCAAAATTGCCACACATCGTCATCAATCCCTATCACTACAACGTAAATTACAGAAAATTATGCTTTATCCCTCAATGGTATTAGGAATTTCTTTATTACTCACTCTTGGTCTTTTGCTTTTTATCGTGCCGCAATTTGCTGAAATGTATCAAGGTAATCACTCCGAATTACCAGCGTTAACCTCTGTTTTACTTACCACATCAAATTTTCTAAAAGAGGACATCAGCATCTTGCTGTTTTTTACAGTGATATTTATCCTTTTTTATCAGCTAAAATTGAAACATTCCACACATTTTCACCGGAAAAAATCTCAAATCATTACGATCATGCCTATTTTGGGAAATATCCAGCAGCTATCCCGTTTAGTAAATTTTAGCCAAAGTTTATACATAATGTTGCAAGCCGGTGTTCCCCTTAATCAGGCTTTAAACAGCTTTCTGCCACGTACACAAACTTGGCAAACCAAAAAAATTATCGTGAGTGATCAGATTCTTGATACAGAAGTGCGGTCAATTCTACAGTGGGTTTCACAGGGTTATGCCTTTTCAGACAGCGTCAGTAGCCACCTCTTTCCAATGGAGGCACAACAAATGCTGCAAATTGGTGAAAAAAGCGGAAAATTGGCGCTGATGCTACAGCACATTTCAGAAAGCTATCAAGACAAACTCAATCATCAAATTGATCTCCTTTCTCAAATGTTAGAACCGCTGATGATGGTGATTATTGGCAGTCTCATCGGCATCATTATGATGGGAATGTATTTACCGATTTTTAATATGGGATCGGTAGTTCAATGATCTACTTTGCAAGTTTTTTACTCGGCGGAATCTTTGGTATCGCATTATGGCTTTACGTTTCCACCTTTGCCGAACGCTTACAAACCGATATTTATCGCTCTTACACGGAACTTTTTCCACAAAATCCTCCGCCATTTCAACCACATTTTTCCATTATTCAAGGAAAAAAGTGCGGTCATTTTTTACGCTATTTTTGTATCGTTGGATTTTTGTTTGCCTGGTTAACCCTTACCACAGAAAATGCATTTTTAACTTTATGGCTTGGTTGCTCAATCGTTTTACTTTGGGCTATCGCTTACCTCGACTGGCAATATCAACTGATTTCAACAACACTTTGTCTTATATTGACAGCTTTGGGACTCATTGGTGCATCACAATCTTTTTCTTTTTTAACGTTAGAAGAAAGCCTACAAAGTGCGGTTATTTTTTTCCTCGTTTTTTATGGCATTTATTGGATCGCAAAATGGTCCTATAAAGAAGAAGCATTCGGGCAAGGCGATTATTGGCTCGCCCTTAGCATTGGCAGCTACTTACCGTTAAAACACTTCCCTATTTTTTTATTAATTGCTTGTTTATTGGGCATTTTCTATACTTTTCTCTCACCCAAAAGACTGTTTTTTTTGCCTTTTGCCCCTTTTCTCATTCTCTCAAGTTTTGTAGTATGGGTATTCAATTATTATTCATAGGGAACAGTGATGACTTATATCGTAGGGTTGACCGGCGGCATCGGCAGTGGCAAAAGCACGATTGCCAATTTATTTGCAGAGCTTGGGGTACCTATCGTGGATGCCGACATTGTCGCACGTGAAGTGGTGGCAAAAGGTACGCCTTTACTTGAACAAATTGCCGAACATTTTGGTAAATCTATTTTATTAGAAAATGGTGAACTCAACCGTCCCGCATTACGGCAGCTAGTCTTTGCTAACGAAGCGGAAAAAAATTGGCTCAATAGTCTATTGCATCCTGCGATTCGCGAAGCCATGTTGAAACAACTTTCCACCCAGACTACTCCCTACACACTTTTAGTTGTACCACTTCTGATTGAAAATAACCTTACTGAGCTTTGTCATCGCGTGCTTGTTGTAGATGTCAGCCCACAGACCCAACTCATGCGGGCGGCAAAACGCGATAAAAATAATTTTGAACAAATTCGACAAATTATGAATTCACAAGTGAGCAGAGAGGAACGGTTAAAATGGGCAACAGAGATCATTAATAATGACAAAGATTTGGCTGAAAACTTACCGCACTTAAAGCAAAAAGTGCTAGAATTGCACTGTTTTTATTTACAACAAGCGGAAAAAATAGATGTCTGAAGAAATTATTGAAGTCCCTTGCCCGATTTGTCAAAAAGCCGTTCCTTGGACAGCGGAAAGCCCATTTCGTCCCTTCTGCAGTAAACGTTGCCAACTTATCGATCTTGGTGAATGGGCGGCAGAAGAAAAATCCATTCCAAGTGATACCGCCGATTTTGCTATGAATCCTAATTTAAGCGATGAATGGAGTATAAAATGAAAATTCAACATCAAGACGATCATCAACGAGGTGAATTTTTTATTTTAAATGAACAAGGGGTGAAAATCGCCGAACTCACTTATTTTTACGAAACGGAAAATAAAATTAATGCGAATCATACCTTTGTGTCAAACCAACTCCGCGGGCAAGGTATCGCCGATAAACTTTATCAAGCATTACTAGACTTCATCACAAAAAATCAGTTGGAACTTCATCCCACTTGCAGCTACCTCGAACGCAAATGGGAAAAGAGCAATAACAAAAAATGAATAATTAAAACAGAAAATAACTTCCATTTTCTGTTTTAATGTAAAGTGCGGTCATTTTGAGTAATTTTCCCATTCGTGCTATCCTCAAGCCATTTTTAAGAAACTGTAATTTCCATGAAACAAGATTATTTAAGCCAACAGCGATTTGCTGATTTTTCTTTACACCCTATTGTTTTAAAAGCCTTGCAAACCAAAGGCTTTGAGTATTGCACGCCTATTCAGGCACTTTCATTGCCTATCAGTCTGCAAGGTAAAGATATTGCAGGACAAGCTCAAACCGGTACAGGCAAAACGATAGCGTTTTTAACGACCACCTTCCACCATCTGCTTACCTATAAAAAAGATAAGACGGAGTTCAATCAACCGCGGGCATTGATTCTTGCGCCAACTCGTGAACTTGCTGTTCAAATTAGCAACGATGCGGAGTTTTTAACAAAAGCAAGCGGATTAAAAACCGCCCTTGCGTATGGGGGGGACGGCTACGATAAACAGTTACAGGCTATTGAACGTGGAGTGGATATTTTAATTGGTACGACAGGGCGTATCATTGATTATGTAAAACAGGGTACGATTCGTTTGGATCAAATCCAAGTTGTCGTATTGGACGAAGCAGATCGAATGTTTGATCTGGGTTTCATTCGCGATATTCGTTACCTATTACGTAAATGCCCTTCTCCGCAAAAGCGTTTAACAATGCTTTTTTCGGCAACGCTGTCATACAAAGTACGTGAACTTGCTTTCGAAGATATGAACGATCCGGAATACATCGAAATTGAACCCGAACAAAAAACCGGTCATCGTATAAAAGAGGAATTATTTTATCCTTCGAACCAAGACAAAATGGCACTATTGCTGACTTTAATAGAGGAAGAATGGCCTGAACGCTGTATTGTATTTGCCAATACTAAACATCGTTGCGAAGAAATTTGGCGCTATTTAGTGGCTGATGGACATCGTGCGGGCTTGCTAACCGGCGATGTTGCACAGAAAAAACGTCTTACACTCTTGAAGCAATTCACTGACGGTGCTTTAGATATTCTTGTCGCAACCGATGTAGCGGCTCGAGGCTTACATATCGCAGATGTTACCCACGTATTTAACTATGATTTACCAGATGATCGTGAAGATTATGTACACCGCATCGGACGTACCGGTCGTGCCGGTGAAAGTGGTATTTCAATCAGTTTTGCCTGTGAAGAATACGCAATGAATTTACCGGCTATTGAGGAATACATCGGGCATTCAATTCCTGTCAGCCAATACGACCAGACATCTCTATTAAATTTACCTAAACCGTTTCCTTTAAAATCCCGCTCAAACAATCATTCACGGGTTCCGATGAGAAGTCGGACTTACCGAAAATAATAGAAAAAGGCAGAAATTTACCTCTGCCTTTTTTATTTTACTGCAAGCTAAATCGAATCGGGACAGATACATTACTTGCAAATCCATGTGGTTTGGGCCCAATCGGCCTTGCTCTTTTCACCGCCTTCAATGCGGCGGTATCCAGACTATCATCGCCTGAAGATTTCACGACATTTTCACCACTTAGTGAACCATCGTTACCAACATTAAACGAGATATGAACAACCCCTTGTTTACGCATCATTTTCGCACGCATCGGATATTCTTTTCGACGCTCAATTTCACGATAAAGTGCGGCTTTATAAGCAGAAATTTCATTTGTATTTGAACCGCTTCCCTGCATATTTGCATTGGTATTTACACTACCGGTTGTCGTCGCTTTTGAATTTACCGTTGATGTAGAATTGACGTTACGATCGCCTATCGGCAAAGATTGTGGTAATTTTTGTGCTTTTTCAAACGGTTTCACCTGTTTTTTCGGTTTTTCTTTAGGGGGTTTTGGTTTATCTTTTGGCTTTTCCGGTTTCTTATCCGGCTGTTTTTTCTTTTCTGGTTCCGGTTTTTTTGTCGGATCCGAAACGACCTCTTCTTTTGGTGGCTCAGGTTCAACTTTTTGAGGTTCCGGTTCAGGCTCGGGTTCAACCTCTTCAATACGCATTCCTTGCACCATTTCCATTGAAATGGTCGTCGCTAGCTCACCGGCATGATTATTTGCGCTATCATTAGATTCATGCCAATTCCATGACAAGGCGCCAACTACTGCTCCATGAATGAGAAGCGAAATAAGCAAAGCTAGAGATGAACGTTTAGCTTGTTGCATAACTCTTCCTATTTACCGGCAGGTGTCGCACCGGCACCTTTATCTTTCATTGATACCAGAGCCACATTTTTAATCTCGTTTTTGGCAAGTAAGTCGGTAATAGTCACAAAGTCCTGAAAACTCGCTTGCGCATCAATTTTCAAAGTCACCTTTTGCCCTTTATCCCATTGGCTAATTTCCACTTCTAAAGCTTCTTGTGAAATAGGTTTATCGTTGAAGTAAAGTTCCCCTTTCGAAGTCACCGTGAGCAATTTAGCCAAATCATCGGATTTAAAAGCGACGGTTGTACTTGCCTTTGGCACATTTACTTGAATTTTTCCCTGCGAAATAAATGATGCGGTAATTAAAACAATGGCCAACAACACCAACATAATGTCAATGAAAGGAATAATGTTGATTTCATCAAATTTTTTCACGATTATTCCTTATCATCTTTCTGTGAATTTAACACTTTCCATTTTAAACGGTTTACTTCAATTTTACGGTTTAAACCGCTATAAAACACCATAGCCGGAATAGCCACCAAAATACCAAGTGCGGTCGCTTTTAGTGCCAAAGAAAGGTGTAACATAATTTCACCGGCATCCACATCACCGCCACCCTGACCGATTTGATAGAAAGTTAATAAAATACCGATAACCGTACCTAATAACCCAACATAGGGAGCATTCGCACCGACAGTAGAAATCGTGGTCATATTACGATTCAGATCGATATCCAATGCATGAATATTGGAATATTTGCCTACATTAATTCTGCTTAGAAAAATAAAGCGTTCAATAACCATTGCAAGCATAATTATGCTCATAATCAGTAAAAGTCCGATAATGATGTAATCGCTGTATTGCTGTAAAAATTCGAAAAGTTGAGGCATTTTTTATCCTTAAGACATAAAAGTAATTGAGAATTAGTTTCAATTAGACATCGAATTCTAGCAAAAGGAAATGAGGTCGTAAATATTAATTGAGGGAAAAACACAGTGATTTTTAACCGCACTTTGAGTACAAAAAACAAAAGTGCGGTAAATTTTATGAGAGATTTAGAGGGATTGAAGGTAATCTAAAACGACTTGATGATGCTCACCTGTCTTAAATTTATCAAATACTTGTTGAATTTTGCCTTGCTCATCAATAAGAAAGCTTATCCGATGGATACCATCGTAAGTTCTTCCCATAAATTTCTTTTCTCCCCAGACGCCAAATTGCTCGGCAACTTGATGAGTTTCATCTGAAAGCAAGGCGAAATTGAGTGCTTTTTTCTCTACAAACTGTGCTAATTTCTTAGGACTGTCGGGGCTAATACCTAAAATGACGACACCCAATTTTTCCAGTTCATTTTTTACATCTCGTAATCCGCAAGCTTGTGTTGTGCAACCCGGTGTGAGGGCTTTGGGATAAAAATAAACAAGGACTTTTTTCCCGTTAAACTCAGCAAGGGAAACCGGCATTCCCTCCTGATTAATCAATGTAAATTGTGGTGCGGTATCGCCCACTTGTAATGTTTTCATAGAAAATTCCTCAAAATAAAAAAATGATTTGCAAATTTTAGTCATTTTAGCGATCCTAAGGGACACTTTTCAAATGTTAATCACGATAATCTGAGACGGAGGTTTTATGTCTACGCAAAATCCCTTATTTTTTGGCAGCATTGTTGCTTTAGTCACCCCAATGGATAATCACGGCGGAATTGATTTTGAAACCCTAGAAAAATTAGTGGAATTTCATATTGATGCCGGCACCGATTCCATTGTTTCAGTAGGCACTACCGGTGAATCCGCGACATTAAGTATTGAAGAAAATGTCAAGGTCATTGAAAAAACCGTAGAACTAGCAAAAGGACGCATTCCAATCATTGCAGGAACAGGCGCCAATGCAACGAGTGAAGCGATTGTCATGACTAAATTATTACGTGATAGTGGCGTAGCCGGTTGCCTTTCCGTTGTCCCTTATTATAACAAACCAACGCAAGAAGGAATGTATCAACATTTTAAAGCCATTGCCGAATGTACCGATTTACCTCAGATTCTTTACAATGTACCGGGACGTACGGGAAGTGATATGAAACCGGAAACCGTTGCACGTTTAGCCCAAATTGAAAATATTGTGGGAATTAAAGAGGCAACCGGTGAAGTGAGTCGTGTAACAGAAATCAAAAAATTAGCAGGAAAAGATTTCATCGTATTAAGTGGTGATGATGCAACCGGGTTAGAAGCAATGAAATTAGGTGCTGAAGGTGTCATCTCCGTGACCAACAACTTAGCTGCAAAAGACATGGCTGAAATGTGCCGTTTAGTACGTGCCGGTGAATTTACTAAAGCAGAAGAAATCAATCAACGCTTAATGGTATTGCACCGTGATTTATTTGTCGAATCAAACCCAATTCCGGTGAAATGGGCAGCTTATCGTTTAGGATTGATTAAATCACCTTCTCTTCGCTTACCATTAACGATTCTAAGTGAAAGCGCACAACCAAAAATTGAAGCGGCATTAAAAGCAGCCAGTTTGATTTAATGAATCATAAGGGGCTGGATTCAGCCCCAAACCTTTCCAATAACTCATTGTCAAAGTGCGGTCGTTTTTTTATTTATTTTTAAGGATTTATTATGAAAAAGATTCTCTTAGGATTAGCAACGGTAGCGTTATTATCCGCCTGTTCAAGCGATCCTGAAAAATTACAAAGCGCAAATGATAGCTATCAAAAATCAAACTCTCCCATCCCAAGTTTCGCACCTTTAGCGAGCGGTGGCGTTAATCTACCACAACAAGCCTCTACCTACGATTTACCCAATGTTGCCGTTAAAAGAGATACAACCGTTGATATTCGTCCGCCGGCAGTCCCTTTGGCGATTATAAAAAACTCACTGACACAATTTGATGGAGAACGTGCTTTAATCGTTTATTCCAATGAACAAGCCTCTCTTTATAACTTACAGCAAATTCAACGTTTATTAAAAGAAGAAGGGATTGATTCCACTATTAATGGCGCAGTTTTATTAACAGATTGGCATAGTACAGAACGCGCAGACGACAAAACAGGCACAGAAATTCGTTATCAAGTTGAGCAATTTACTGCACATGATGCCAGTGCATTAGGTGTTTCTGTCTCGCAGATGCGCCGCAATAATATTCTTTTCACGCCAAGCGTGGCTGAAAAACAACGTTATACTTCCGATCGATTAAACCGTTTTGTTGCAACGTTAACCAATAACTACACGAAGCAACAACAAGATCTCAATAACGCCTCCGTAGGTGCATTCCAATCAGGTTTAATCACCGATATAAACGGAAGAACGGCATTAGGTATGGATGCAACCTTTGGTCAGGCATGGGAAAAATTAGGTTCTGTACTGCCAAAATTGGGATTTGCCATCAAATCAGAAACAGCCGGTCGTGGACAACGTGAGCTGAAATATTCACCTTTAAATAAGGAAGATTGGTTACGTTTAGGGGTCAATGCACCGAATCTCGAAAAAGGTACTTACTTGATGCAAATTTCTGCGGTTGGCAAACAAAGTGCCCTTGTGATTACCGACGAGGAGAATAAAGCATTAAGTGGCGAATCCGCCCAGGAGGTTTATCAAGCCCTCGGTACTTTACTTGCGAAATAAATAAAAAGTGCGGTTGATTTTCGCCTTGAATTTCAACCGCTCTTTGCTTTCCGAAAATAATACTATTCCGCTTTCACACCGAGATTGCCAATTTTTACGCCAAGCACACCAAGAGATACCGCATCTAAATAATCGCCCAAAAACTTAAATAATTCATTCAATTCTGTGAATGAGCGTTGGATTTTGATTTGATCTTCTACTCTCCGAACAAACTCATAGCGAATGCCACTTTCTTCAAAATGTGCCGTCAGGGTTAAATAAACCGTTTCAAAAAAATGGCTGTGCGCGCCTTCTTCACCCGGATCACTAATACGTACGTTCCATGTTGTATTGAATAATGTTTCTGTTTTATTTGACATTTTTTACCTCATATTGCGCTTTTAACTTAAGAAAAACCCGATTATAAAGTTTCTGAAATCAAAAAATTTATAATCGGGCTTTTCAAAAAATTTCCCTACGTGTTTTGCTTTTCGTTGGTAACTGCCTTTCCCCTTACGTTTTTTCTCAATACGCTGACGGAATAATTTGTCATGTAATAATGCCATGATCGCATTATCTCTTACGACACCTCTCGTGTGCTGATAAACGGTTTGATTTTCAACCGCACTTTTTTGTTTTTTTGCCATAATTTTTCCTTAAAAAAGCCGTGAAGACATTTCCACGGCGGTTGTATTATACGAATAAACCTTAAAATTACAAAATTTCAAGAACGCTTTCCGGCGGTCGTCCGATTTTTGCTTTCTCACCATTCACTACAATAGGCCGTTCAAGTAAAGCGGAATACTCACTGATTGCATTCAATAGTGCTTCATTTGTCAATGCCGAATCCGCGAGATTCAGCGAACGATAAAGTTCATCTTTCACTCTCATCATCAAGCGAATATCTGTGATGCCTAATTTATCCGCAAGTTGTTGTAATTCTGCAACGCTATAATGTTTTTGCAAATAAAGCTCAATGTTTGGCTGAATCCCTTGCTCTTCCAATAACGCCAAAGTTTCCCGGCTTTTGGAACAACGAGGGTTGTGATAAATAATAACAGACATAGAATTTCCTCTCGCTGGCTATAACTAGAAGAAATTTTAACTTATAATGGCGAAAAATGCTCACTTGGATGTTGATTATGTTAGAAATGTTGAAAAGCTGGTATGCCCGCCGTTTAGGCGATCCGCAAGCTATGGGGCTATTGGCAATTTTACTCTTTGGTTTTATTGCCATTTATTTTTTCGGTGATTTAATCGCCCCTTTACTTATCGCCATTGTCCTTGCCTATTTATTAGAAATGCCGATTAATTTTCTGACGAAAAATCTGAAACTTCCTCGTATGTTAGCCACTGTTGTGATTTTTGGTGGATTTATCGGTTTGGCGACAGTTTTCTTTTTAGTCCTTGTACCAATGCTTTGGAACCAAACCATTTCTTTATTGAGTGATTTGCCGGCAATGTTCAATAAATTAAATGAATGGCTTCTTGGTTTGCCTGAACATTATCCTGAGCTGATCGATTATTCCATGGTCGATGCTATTTTTAGTTCGGTACGTGAAAAAATTCTCGGCTTTGGAGAATCTGCCGTCAAACTTTCTTTGGCTTCCATAATGAATCTCGTGTCGCTTGGTATTTATGCTTTCCTCGTGCCGTTAATGATGTTTTTTATGTTGAAAGACAAAGGTGAACTATTACAAGGTGTGAGCCGTTTTTTGCCACGCAACCGTCACCTCGCGTTCAAAGTATGGACAGAAATGCAACAACAAATTGCCAATTATATCCATGGAAAACTCTTAGAAATTTTAATTGTCACCTTAGTCACTTACGTGATTTTCTTAATTTTTGGATTAAATTATCCACTCTTATTATCCGTTGCCGTTGGGCTTTCTGTGCTGGTTCCCTACATCGGTGCGGTGCTTGTGACTATTCCCGTAGCGCTCGTTGCCTTGTTCCAATTCGGCATTAGTCCAACCTTTTGGTATATCATCATTGCCTTTGCAGTGAGCCAACTCTTAGACGGTAATTTATTAGTCCCTTATTTATTCTCTGAAGCGGTGAATTTACACCCTCTAATTATCATTATTTCTGTCCTTATTTTTGGCGGTTTATGGGGATTCTGGGGCGTATTTTTTGCCATTCCTTTGGCAACACTGGTCAAAGCCGTACTCAATGCGCTACCGGAAGATTAATAAGAAGATAAATTTTATTGTCTGTACAAGAGCATAAAATAAAACAGGGTACTCTCACTGTTCAAAGATGGATTACCCTACTTTATTTTTTCAATATCTAATATTTCAACCACATCCACTGTCCCCACTTTAATCTGCCACTTGATATTAAAATCGTAAAGGCTAATCCCATAAATACGTTCGCTCGGCTTACCATGTTGATAGGCAGGACGCGGATCCTGTTCGATGACTTCACGAATAAAACGCCTTAAGTGCGGTCGTTTCTCTTCCAATTTTTTGACTACACTTTGAGCATGTTCGGTAAATTCCACCTGAAGTTTTGCTGGCGGTTTTTGTTGTGCAAAACTTGATCGAGCATCCGGCTCACTATCGGCATAAGCAATATAAGGTTTAATATCGAAGATCGGCGTACCGTCCACCAAATCTACCGCCCCTAAATGTAAAAATACTTTGCCGTTAATGCATTCTACCTCTCGTAGTGCCACCTTTGATAATCCTAGCGGATTGGGGCGATGGGTCGCCCGTGACGCAAACACACCTACCCGTTGATTTCCCCCTAAACGGGGTGGCCTTACAGTGGGCTGCCATTTGCCTTGCTGAATTTGATCAAACTGAAAAATTAACCAAAGATGGCTAAATTTTTCCAAACCTCGCACCGCTTCCGGTGAATTATAAGGCGGGAGTAATTCCACAATACCAACCCCATCTTGCACTAAGTCCGGTTGACGGGGGACAGAAAATTTTTCTTTATAAGGCGTGTGAATAATCGCAATAGGCGATAGGGTTAAATCATTCATAAATATTTAGGATTATTGTAGAATACGCCACTTATTGTAATCAAAAGTGCGGTCAAAAAAAATGACAAATGAAAAATTGAAAATGTGGTGGGAAACAGCGCGCCCGAAAACTTTGCCCTTAGCATTAGCCTCAATCTTCACCGGCTCGGCTTTAGGCTATTGGGCAAATCCGGAGAAATTTAATTATTGGGTGATGGTACTTTGTTTACTGACGACGATCTTATTACAAATTCTTTCAAATTTTGCCAATGACTATGGCGATCATCAAAAAGGTTCGGATACCGAAGAACGTATCGGACCATTACGTGGCATTCAAAAAGGGGGAATTTCAGCCACTGAATTGAAATGGGGGTTAATTTTAATGGCTGTGGCAAGTTTTATTGCCGGGAGTTTACTGATCGGCATTGCTTACGAAAATCTTGCTGATTTATTAACTTTTGCGGGACTGGGTATTTTAGCCATTATCGCCGCGATTACTTACACGGTGGGAACCAAGCCCTATGGTTATATGGGATTAGGTGATATTTCCGTTTTACTGTTTTTTGGTTTGCTTGGGGTGGGCGGAACCTACTATTTACAAACGCATAGTATCGACAGCAAAATTCTTCTACCGGCCCTCGGCTCAGGTTTATTAGCCGGTGCCGTGCTAAACATTAATAACTTACGGGATATAGAACAAGATGCCAAAGCGGGGAAAAATACATTAGCTGTACGTTTAGGGGCGCATAAAGGACGCATCTATCACTGCATTTTATTAAGCAATGCAGTATTATATTACTTCATTTTTACCATTACTAGCGCAACCTCTTGGACAAATTATTTATTCTTACTCACCGTTCCATTACTTATAAAACACGCAATTTTTGTCTATCGTAGCCAAGAGCCCGGCACGTTACGCCCAATGCTTGCACAGATGTCAATGATTTCATTACTCGTCAATGTGCTTTTTAGTTTGGGCTTGCTTATCGGCTAAATCGGCATATACTAGGCATGATCTCAAAATTTTAATAGGGGAAATTTATGTTTATTGATACTTCAGAACTTTGTGATCTTTACGCTGATCAAGTGGATGTGGTAGAACCCATCTTTTCCAGTTTCGGTGGCGTAAATCACTTTTATGGTAAAGTCACAACGGTGAAATGCTTTGAAAATAACGGACTCATCGCTGAAGTATTAGAAGAAAACGGCGAAGGGCGTGTATTGGTTGTTGACGGAGGTGGTGCCGTGCGTCGAGGATTAGTCGATGCAGAACTCGCTCAACTTGCAGCAGATAACGACTGGGAAGGCATTATTGTTTACGGTGCGATTCGCCAAATCCAACAACTTGAAAATATTGATATTGGTATTCATGCATTGGCACCCATTCCCGTCAGTGCCGATGAAAATAACATCGGCGAAACTGATATTCCCGTAAATTTTGGAGGGGTAACCTTCTTCCCTGAAGATTATATTTACGCCGACCTTACCGGTATCGTTCTCTCCCAAGAACCACTCGATCTAACAGATTTTGAGGAAGAATAATCAAAATTGAAAGTGCGGTAATTTTTTACCGCATTTTTTGTTTAATTTTTTTGCACTTGATCACACTTTTGAATTTTGCTCGTTGCAAGTTCATGACATTCCTTTAACATTATTTCGTTCATTTAGTTTACAAAAATGTGGGGGAATTTTATGAACGCAACATCTTCACTTAAAATACATAAAAATGGCATCATATTCCTTGCGGATATTGTGTTATTTTTTGTTTTATTAAAATTTTTACCTTTTTCACCTAAAGAGAATGCCGGGCTTGCATTACTAGGTTTCATTGCCGTACTTTGGTTGAGTGAAGCTTTGCATGTTACGATCACTGCATTACTTGTTCCATTACTGGGAATTGTATTAGGTCTGGTCACTACAAAACAGGCTCTTGCTACTTTTTCCGATCCCACTATTTTCCTATTCTTTGGCGGATTTGCATTGGCAACAGCGTTACATATGCAGAAACTGGATAGAATGATAGCCAATAAAATTATGGCTCTCGCGAAAGGAAACCTTTTTGTTGCAGTGATTTATCTCTTTCTCATCACCGCTTTCCTTTCAATGTGGATGAGTAATACGGCAACCGCTGCGATGATGTTACCGCTCGCAATGGGTATTTTAAGTAATATGGATAGAGAAAAAGAACATAATACTTATGTATTCGTTTTGTTAGGGATCGCCTATAGCGCAAGTATTGGTGGAATGGGAACCTTAGTCGGAAGTCCGCCAAATGCCATTGTGGCGAGTAACTTACACCTCACGTTCTCAGATTGGCTCTGGTACGGCTTACCAATCATGTTGATCTTATTACCTTTAATGATCGGTACACTTTTCATTGTATTCAAGCCTAAACTGAATAAACGTTTTGAACAATCTTTTGAAAAAATTGAGATGAATCCGCAACGGATTTTAACTTTAGTCATCTTCGTATTTATCGCTTTGTGCTGGGTATTTAGTGGCAAAATTAATCCTATCATCTCTGGCTTTCTAGGATTACCAAAAAACATTGCAAGTTTTGATAGCGTTGTTGCATTACTCGCCGCCATTATTATCTGCGCAACAGGTGTAGCGAGTTGGAAACAAATCCAAGATAATACCGATTGGGGTGTATTGATGCTCTTTGGCGGTGGCTTAACATTAAGTGCCATTTTGAAAGATTCCGGTGCAAGTAAAATTCTTGCTGACGGCATTGTCTTCTTAGTTCAAGGACAACATTACTATCTAATTGGTTTATTAGTCGCAACATTTATCATTTTCTTAACAGAATTTACATCTAATACCGCCAGTGCAGCATTGCTTGTGCCAATCTTTATTTCCATCGCTCAGTCCTTAGGGATTCCGGAAATTGGTCTTGCATTAATTATCGGCTTAGGCGCATCCTGTGCATTTATGTTGCCGGTGGCAACGCCGCCAAATGCCATTGTGTTTGGTAGCGGTCAAGTCAAACAAAGCGAAATGGTACGTGCCGGTCTGGTATTAAATATTGTCTGTGTCTTTGTGATTGCTACATTCGGCTATTTATTCTGGTTGAACTAACGAGAAAAACACTATAAAAAACGACCGCACTTTGAGCCAAGTGCGGTCGTTTCTCTTTCTGTTTTAATCTAAATGTTCATGGCTACTTAAAAAACCACCGCTTTGATGTTTCCAAAGTTTGGCATACAAACCATTCTGTTCAAGCAATTCGCTGTGTGTCCCCTGCTCTACAATTTGACCTTTATCTAACACAATTAAACGGTCCATTGCCGCAATAGTAGATAAACGATGGGCAATAGCGATCACCGTTTTATTTTCCATCATTTTATCGAGGCTTTCTTGAATCGCCACTTCCACTTCAGAATCCAACGCACTGGTGGCCTCATCCAGTAATAAAATCGGTGCATCTTTCAACATCACACGGGCAATAGCAATACGCTGACGTTGACCGCCGGACAGTTTAACCCCTCGCTCACCCACGTGTGCATCATAGCCTTTTCGCCCTTGTGCATCCGTCAAAAACGGAATGAAATCTGCTGCTTCGGCACGTTCTGCCGCCCATTTCATTTCTTCATCCGTTGCATTTGGGCGACCATAAATAATATTGTCACGGACGGAACGGTGTAATAGCGAAGTATCTTGTGTCACCAAACCAATTTGACGACGCAAACTTTCTTGTTGCACATCCAAGACATTTTGTCCGTCGATGGTGATGGTGCCATGCTGTGCCTCGTAAAAACGAAGCAAGAGGTTCACAATCGTGGATTTTCCCGCCCCGGAACGCCCGATTAAGCCGACTTTTTCTCCCGGTTTAATGGTGAGATTAAAATGATTTAATAGCGGCTTTGTCGGATCATAGGCAAAGGTAATATCATTAAATTTAATTTCCCCTTGCTTGACCTGTAACGCCGGACAATTCGGTTTATCCACAATGGTATGCGGTTTTGTCAATGTCGCCATTCCATCATTTACCGTACCGATATTTTCAAATAAGCGTGCCGATTCCCACATAATCCAACGGGACAAGCCGTTCACACGCAATGCCATGGCAGTCGCTGTGGCAATCGCCCCGACGCCCACTTGCCCCTGTTGCCATAAAATGACCCCCAATACGGCAGTGGTAAGGGTTAAGAAAATATTACTTGCATAAGTTAAGGTATCAAGGGAGGTGGCAAGACGCATTTGTGCGTGTACCGTCACCATAAATTCTTCCATGGAGCGTTTGGCATACGCTGCCTCACGGGAACCGTGAGAGAATAATTTCACCGTTGCAATATTGGAATAAGCATCGGTTACCCGTCCGGTCATCAAAGAACGGGCATCGGCTTGGCGTTCTGCCGTTTTCGCTAAACGAGGAATCAGCAATTTCAAAATGGTGATAAAGAGGAAAATCCAAATCGCAAAAGGCAATAAGAACCAAATATCCAATGCCGCTAACACCAAACCTGAGGTAATAAAATACACCGCCACATAAACCAACATATCAGCGATCGTCATCACCGTATCACGCACGGCAAGGGCGGTTTGCATCACTTTTGCCGAAACCCGCCCGGCAAATTCATCTTGGTAAAAACTCAAACTTTGTCCAAGCATTAAACGATGGAAATTCCAACGCAGCCGCATTGGGAACACCCCTTGCAAGGTTTGCAATCGAACATTCACACCAATAAAAGACCATACAATGCTTAACAAAAGCAATGCAACCATACCAATTAATAAATGCCCTTTTTCTTGCCATAAGGTTGCCGGAGTATAAGCCCCAAGCCAATCGACCAGTAAGCCCATAAATTGGAAGAGTAACGCCTCCATTATGCCGGTCCCCACCGTTAAAATCGCCAGCAAGAAAATCCAGCCTTTCATTCCGTCAATACTTGACCAAATAAAACGGAACAAGCCTTTTTCCGGTGTTGTCGGATTGCCTTCCGGATAAGGATTTAAACGGTTCTCAAACCATGAAAAAATTTTATCGAACATAAGATTTCCTTAAAAACAAAAGGCAACATAGGTTGCCTTCAAAACTTAGCCATTATAGCGTAAAAAAACTGCAATTTACATTGCACAATTTTTTTAAATCATCCATCATACTTCCGCTGTAAAAATTGAGATGAATAATCCGAATTCCATTATCAATGGATTATTTACCTCACAAATTAATTATTCCATTAACTTTAGGAGAGAATACGATGTTTACCGATTGGAAAGAACACACTTCACACGTTAAAAAATCATTTGGCGAGCTTGGCAAAAAACACCCGAAAATGTTGCAAGCCTATCAAGCATTAGGTGCGGCGGCTGCGGAGGGGAATGTACTTGATGCCAAAACCCGTGAATTAATTGCTCTTGCGGTGGCTATCACCACTCGTTGTGAAAGTTGCATTAGCGTTCATGCAGAAGAAGCGGTAAAAGCAGGGGCGACGGAAGAAGAAGTTTCCGCAGCTTTAGCGATGTCTATCGCCCTTAATGCCGGTGCTGCTTATACCTATTCTTTGCGTGCATTAGAAGCATTTAATGTACAAAAAGGGAAATAATCTTTCTAAAATGAATGATATTGGCGTTCAATGAACGCCTTTTTTATTGCCACAAATTCAATTTTTCCATTTGTGCAATCACCTCTTTCACTTGAATTTCCGCCATCAAATTTTTCCCTTTCAATTTTGTCGCCCAGGGCAATTCCGCAGAAGGTTTGCCAAATTCTTTTTGCACGTTTTGTTCATACACAGACACCACATTTTCCCTATTATTGTAGGGGGCAGTACGCAATGGATTGTGATAGGCATACAATCCGATGATCGGCGTTCCCTGTGTTGTGGCAATATGAGCCGGGCCGGAATCCGGCGAAAGTACAAGATCAACCTTCGCAATCAATGCTGTCAGTTGTTTTAAACTCGTTTTTCCGGCGGCATTGGTCGGTGAAAAATCACAAAGTGCGGTTATTTTTTCCACCATTTCCAACTCTCTTTTCGCCGGAGAACTACAAAAAATCACATTCACATTATGCTGATTGGCGATATTTGCCACTTCCGCATAACGTTCCACCAACCAATCTTTTTCAGCCTTACTGGAACAAGGGGAAATTAATAAATTTTTACGGGTCGGATCAATAAATTGTGCGGTGGCGTGCTGATCTTGTGGTGAAATGGCTAAATGCCAGGTGGGAGCCACTTTGGGCACACCAATATATTCGGCAAACGCCATAAAACCGTCTAATACATGGGGCGATATCGGATCAATCACACGGCGATTGACAAAAAGCCATTGCCCCTCACGAGAACGTTTTTTGCCAAAACCGATTTTATATTTTGCCTTAATCCCGAGAGAAAGGATGGATGCTCGAAACGCCGTTTGCATATTCAACAAAGCATCAAAATGAGTATTTTTAAGCTGTTTCCATAGGGAAAAAACGCCCTTCCAGCCGGTTTTCTTATCATAAGGGATCAAGGTCACATTCGGTATCCCTTCTAATAAAGCCGCTTCCGTTTTCCCCACAATCCAAGTGATTTTTGTCTGCGGATAATAGGTCTGAATACGTTGCACCACCGCAAGGGCATGACACACATCCCCCATGGCAGACAGACGAAGAATACAGATTGATGTAGGAGCTTCGGTAAAAAGCGACATAGGCATTCCTTTCTCGTTTAAATTAGCGTTATTTTAAAGTAGAATGGGGGCATTTTCTATCATTCAATCCATCTAAAATGCTTGAGTTCCAACAAGATAACCAATTTTTTGTCTTCAATTTTGACCGCACTTTTGACCAACAACATCAGTTTTTCGACCCTCAATTTTGGCAAACAAAAAACCGTATTCTTGGCTCGGCGAAAGGTCGGGGAACCACTTACTTTTTGGCAACACAAGATTGGTTTGGCGTAAATTGTGCCCTTCGTCATTATTATCGAGGCGGTTTATGGGGAAAATTCAATAAAGATCGTTATCATTTTTCAAGCCTTCCCCAAACACGCAGTTTCGCAGAATTTTTTTTATTACAACGCTTGTATGAAGCGGGTTTACCTGTCCCTAAGCCCATTGGCGCACGCATAAAAAAAGGTAAGATTGGCGTTTGCTATCAAGCAGATATTCTCACCGAAAAGATCGAAAATGCACAGGATTTGACCGCACTTTTGCAAACTCAACATCTTGCTGATGAAACTTGGCAACAAATCGGTGGGTTAATTCGTCAACTGCACGATCTGCAAATTTGCCATACGGATCTCAACGCCCATAATATTCTGGTTCAACACACAGATCTCACACAAAAATGTTGGCTGCTGGATTTTGATAAGTGCGGTGAAAAATCAGGGGATTTTTGGAAAACGGAAAACTTGAACCGTTTACACCGCTCTTTTATGAAAGAAAGAGAAAGAATGAAAATCCAATTTACAGAACAAAACTGGGCAAAATTAATCTCCGGTTATCATCAAAATTTCAACAAAAAGGATAAACAATAATGCAGAAAATTGTACTTGCCACCGGCAACCAAGGCAAAGTAAAAGAAATGGCAGATGTGTTAGCCACATTCGGATTTGAGGTTATCGCTCAAACGGATTTAGGGATTGAAAGCCCGGAAGAAACCGGACTGACCTTTGTGGAAAATGCTTTATTGAAGGCTCGCTATGCAGCAGAAAAATCAGGCTTACCAGCGATTGCGGACGATTCCGGTCTAGTCGTCAACGCGCTGAATGGCGCACCGGGTTTGTATTCCGCCCGCTATGCCGGAGAAGAAGGCAATGATGCCAAAAATCGTCAAAAATTATTGGCAGAACTTGCCGATGTACCAAAGGAAAAACGCCAAGCAAAATTTGTGAGCTGTATTGTGTTATTACACCACCCCACCGATCCTTCCCCAATCATTGCAGAAGGCGAATGCCACGGTGTAATTGGTTTTGAGGAAAAAGGGGAAAACGGATTTGGTTACGACAGCTTATTCTTCAGTCCGGAACAAGGCTGCACCTTTGCAGAACTGGAAACAACTGAAAAGAAAAAAATTTCTCACCGTGCACGGGCATTGCAAGAATTAAAGGTAAAATTGAGCGTTTAATAAAAACCGGTGTTATATAATGCCAAAAAAGGAAAATAAATGACCGCACTTTAATGCTTAAAAGTGCGGTCATTTTTGTCAAATGTTTTAGTTTTCTTCTTGTTCTAGCTCTTTTTCTTTCGCTCTTAGCAAGATTTCTTGAATATCAGCTGCCATTTTTTGGTCGCATTCTCGAGCAATATCCCGTAGTGCCGGATTTTTAAAGAACTGGGCTTGAGGATCGTACACTTGCGACATTAATTTCACTTCATGACGATCAGCATGGAAATAATATTCCGCAATTTCTTTTGCCACTTCCGCTTCCATACCAAGGTTTTCAAGTGCCACCCGACCGGTACGAACCGCAGAATCGAAGGTTTCACGAACCGCTTCATTTACCCCCGCATCATATAAATCAAAGGTATGAAAACGATCATAGGCTCGAGCAATAATTTTAATATTTGGGTTTACTTCACGGGCAAAATGCACGATGGCAGATGCCTGCTCTTTATTGTCAATGGCAACAACGAGCATTTCAGCCTGTTCTAATCCCGCCGCAATTAAAAATTCACGGCGTGAGGCATCACCGAAATAAGATTTAATGCCATACTCATTGAAACCTTTAATCATATTTGGATTGAGATCCACCACCGTGGTGGCATAACCGCTCAAACGCAGCAAATCATTCACAATTTGTCCAAAGCGCCCCATTCCTACAATAAGAATTGGGTGTTGTTCATCAATTTCATCCGCTTGAATATCTTCCTCTTTATCTTTCGCACCGTATTTCTCATAGAGAACCAAAATAATTGGTGTCATCACCATCGAAAGTACAACAATTGCCGTCATATTAGCATTGACCGTTTCATCAATTACGCCTTTAGACAAAGCAGCGGCAAAAAGAACGAAAGCAAACTCCCCCCCTTGAGCCATTAAAAGAGTGCGTTCCAACGCTGTTTTATGGGTACTTTTAGCGAGTCGGGCGACAACATAAATACAGAGACCTTTGGTGATCATCAAAACAATCACACCAAGGAAAATTAATTGCCAATTCTCCGCAACGACTTTCAAATCCAATGCCATACCGACACCGAGGAAAAAGAGTCCAAGCAACAGTCCTCTAAAAGGCTCAATATCAGCCTCTAATTGGTGGCGGAATGCGGATTCAGACAACATTACACCGGCGACAAAAGCCCCCATCGCCATAGATAATCCGGCTTCTTCCATTAACAATGCCGCACCTAATACTACAAAAAGCGCTGCGGCCGTCATCACTTCACGGGCTTTGGCATTTGCTAAAATACGGAAAACCGGGTTTAAAATGAACCGGCCAATAAACACTAATACCGCTAAAGCAAGCATAGCAATGCCGGCCGATTGCCACCAAGGCATAGAAGCTTCTGTTTTTTCAAAAGGAGAAAGAAAGGTTACAACGGCAAGTAATGGTACGATTAATAAATCTTCAAAAAGTAAAATCGAAACGATTTTTTGACCGCGCTTTGTAGAAAGTTCTTTACGTTCACCTAAAACCTGCATAACAATAGCAGTGGAAGTCAATACGAAACCGGCAGAAGAAACAAAGGCGACTTCCCAAGATACGCCAAATTGGACACCAACAATAGTCATTAAAATAGCGGAAATAATCACCTGCATACTGCCAAGCCCAAAAATCTGGCGGCGCAAGCTCCATAAGTGTGAAGGTTTCATCTCAAGCCCAATCACAAATAAGAACATCACAACACCAAATTCTGCAAGGTGAATGATGGCATGGGGATCGGCTATCAAATGTAAACCATAGGGTCCGATAGCTAATCCTGCCGCTAAATAGCCAAGTACAGAACCTAACCCAATACGTTTAAATAGCGGCACTGCAATAACCGCTGCTCCTAATAATGCTACAACTCGAATTAAATCACCTGCGCCTTCCGCCGCCATAGTCACTCCCAAAAAAATAATTTAAAAAAGTAAAAAACGGACACATTTTACTTGGTTTCAGTGAGGATTTGTAGAAGATAAAGAAGGTATTTGAAATAATTAGTCACAGTATTTTTATAATTAAGGTTAATCGAATTTATATTATTTGGTGACAACTCGTTTTATATAAAAACTATCAAATAACAGTTTTATACTAAATAAATTTTGGATTTAATAATACGATTTAACCCCTATATTGACTGAATCTTGAACGTTTTAAGGGTACACAAAATTGATGAATCTAAAACGTCCCCCTAAAATTCCTTGCTATAAACATATAAACTCGTAAGAAAACGTATGAAGAAATAAAGTAAAATGGCGTTAAGGGTTTAGTTTATGAAAAGGTAAGAAGAAATAAGAAGAGAAAAGTCCGTTTGGTCCCCCCTACCGGACTTGAACCAGTGACCAAGCGATTATGAGTCGCCTGCTCTAACCGACTGAGCTAAGGGGGGAAAGTGCGGTGATTATAGAGAAATAATCCGTTGAAGTCTATAAGGAAAGGGATGGTCGCTGAAAAAACAACCACCCTTATACTCCATTATTGAAGCACTGAAATATCCGCTACTTGTAAGAACAAGCTTTGCAACGTATTCAGGATCGCCAAACGATTTTGGCGTAGTGTTGGATCTTCTGCGTTCACCATCACATTGTCGAAGAAATTGTCCACCGGTGTACGTAAGTTGGCAAGTTTATCCAACACCTGCGTATATTCACCTTGTGCGATTAACGGCTGCACTTCGGCTTTTAATGCCAGCACCGCTTCAGCTAAGGCTTTTTCCGCAGGCTCGACACAAGCGTTTAAATTAATCTCACCGATAGTAATATCCGCTTTGGCAAGAATATTTGCCACACGTTTATTGGCTGCCGCCAAGGCTTCTGCGGAATCTAAAGTACGGAAATGGGATACCGCACGCACTCGAGCATCAAAATCTGCCGGGCGGGTTGGGCGGCGAGCCAATACGGCTTGAATCACATCCACCGCAATGCCTTCATCTTGATACCATGCACGGAAACGTCCGAGCATAAAATCCACCACATCCGCAACCACATTTTTATTGGTGAGTTTATCGCCGAAAAGTGCGGTGGCTTTTTGCACTAAATCTTCCAAATCAAGAGGGAGATTTTTCTCTACGATAATGCGTAGCGCCCCTAATGCGGCACGGCGTAAAGCAAAAGGATCCGCACTGCCTTTTGGTGCTTGTCCGATACCGAAAATTCCCGTTAACGTGTCGAATTTATCCGCTAATGCGACCGCACTTGCCACAAGGGATTTCGGCAATTCATCGCCGGCAAAGCGTGGCATATATTGTTCGTTCAACGCTACCGCCACCTCTTCGTCTTCACCATCGTGGCGAGCATAGTGCATCCCCATCACACCCTGCGTATCGGTAAATTCAAACACCATATTGGTCATTAAATCACATTTTGACAGCAAACCGGCACGTTTCGCTTTGGTTTCATCTGCGCCTATCTGTTTGGCAATTTCACCGGCCAACTGTTCAATACGAGCGGTCTTATCACGCAATGTACCAAGTTGTTGTTGGAACAATACGGTTTCCAAACGTGGTAAGCGCTCCACCAATTTTTGTTTTAAATCGGTTTTGAAGAAGAACTCCGCATCGGTCAAACGTGGACGAACCACTTTTTCATTCCCTTCAATAATCGCACTCGGATCGTCCGGGTTAATGTTCGATACGAAAATAAAGTGCGGTAATAATTTGCCCGCTTTATCGTAAATCGGGAAGTATTTTTGGTCGCCTTTCATGGTATAAACTAAGGCTTCCGCAGGCACGGCAAGGAAACGCTCTTCAAATTTTGCCGCCAACACGTTCGGATATTCCACCAATGAGGTCACTTCATCGAGTAAATCGTCCTCAATATCCGCCACACCACCAAGTGCGGTCGCTTTTTGTTGAGATTTTGCCAAAATTTCTGCTTTACGTTCGTTGAAATCGGCAATCACCGAGCCTTTTTCACGCAACAATTGTGGATATTGATCAGCGTGCTGGATTTCAAATTCACGTTCACCCAAGAAACGGTGTCCACGAATAGTGCGACCACTTGCCACACCTAAAATTTCACCTTCAATGAGTTCATCACCCAGTAACATCGTGACGGTATGAACAGGGCGAATGAATTGCACGGTTTTGTCCGCCCAACGCATTGGTTTTGGAATCGGCAATTTCGCTAAAGCATTTGCCACAATCTCACCAAGCAAATTTTTGGTCGGCTGACCTTCAATTTTCGCACGATGAACCAACCATTCGCCTTTGTCAGTAGCAAGGCGTTCTGCTTGATCGACAGTAATCCCACAACCACGCGCCCATCCTTCTGCTGCTTTGGTTGGTTTGCCTTCCGCATCAAAGGCCGCCGATACCGCAGGCCCACGTTTTTCAATTTCTTTGCTCGGCTGCTGTGTGGCAAGTGCCAATACTTTCACCGCTAAACGGCGTGGTGCAGCAAACCATTCGATTTTGTCAAAGGTTAAGCCCGCTTGAGTCAATTCCACCTGCACATTATCTGCAAAGGCAGTAGCTAATGTTTTCAGAGCTTTTGGCGGCAGCTCTTCTGTGCCGATTTCTACTAGGAAGTTTTGGGTTGTCATTGTTTAATCTCTTTTTTATTAAATTTGATTTTTATTGGATCTTTCTTTTTCTGTATATCTTTCCCTTTCTTCTTGAGTATAATCCCATACTCTGTAAGCTCCTCCTCCAATAGGGGTATTGCCAGGGTAATAATCTGCAGTATAGTCTGTAATTATATTTGGATTTTTTCGTTTAATAACATCTGCAATATTAAAAAAAGCAGTCATCGGATTTTTGCACGGAATGATTATTTTACGTCCTCCTATTCTTACTTCTACACCATAAATATGTAATTCATGATTAGCTGCCGCTGCTGCAGGTTTAAATAAAGAAACCTTATTATATGGATAATATATATAATTTATAAATACACCATTTTCCTTGAATATTATTTTATCTAAAATTGGATCAAGTGATAGAAAAATAACAAGAAACACTAATATAATAATATATTGAGCATTCATAATTACACTTCCTGATAAAACGTTCCGCCCAAATATTTCAAAAGAATACTTTGAACTTGAAAACATTAACCCTATATAACCAATCATAAGAAAATTTATATAATATTTATATTTTTGATTTTTTCTACCTAAATCAAGAGAATAAATACAACGCCCACCAATAACACCAGATAATACAAAACTTTTATATAAAACAAACAAAACCATACCTATAATAATTATTATAGATAAAATATAGAAATTGCCATCATAAGTAAAATATTCTTTCATAATCACTCCTCAATCAGTAAATATAATATGTATAAATTCTCACAATTCACGCACGAAAATAAGATATTTCATCCTAAGTAAAACTTTATTTTCCAAGCCCAACTTAGTTAGCCAATGCCCCAATCGAGCTATAAAAATTCAGGGCATAGCGGATGCCAAAGACGAACACCATAAATACTGCAACGATATTTACTACAAGGAAGAAAACAAGCTGTTTGGCATTGGTTTCTTGCCATAGATAATTGAACATTTCCCTATTAATTTCTTGCTGAGCTTCGTCTTTATGATGTAATTCATTTAATGCTTTGAGCATTTTTTTGCTGAAGCCGACAATGTTAATCAAGATAACACTAAAAG
The DNA here is from genome assembly GCF_002000485.1 of Rodentibacter ratti. GTDB lineage: Bacteria > Pseudomonadota > Gammaproteobacteria > Enterobacterales > Pasteurellaceae > Rodentibacter > Rodentibacter ratti. The sequence goes on from NZ_MLAJ01000003.1 coordinate 96,780, forward strand.
CAATAAACGCCGATGAGAGACCAAAGAAAAGCATTAATCCAATATCGACACTCTGTTTGGCTCGTTCCATAGAACTGAACATAAACAACGCTAACGCTAAAAATAATACCGCAGGTGTTAGGTTGCGTAGGAACGTTAAATAATCATCGCCAATTTTAAATAGAAATTGCCAAAAACTGATCTTATGGTTTGACATTATTTTTCTGCTTTAACCTTTAAGCTCCGCTGTAAAATTTGCTGAAAATCAGTGTAATCGCATAAGCCGTCATTATCCTTATTGCAATCTGCTAATGTAAGCGGAATGCGATGAGGGGGCGTAGATAAACTTAATGGTGTCAGATTGATTAACTGTTCGGTGGTTTGGTAAACATATTCCAAGCGAAATTTCGGTTTACCACTTACGTTGTGTTTCCACACTTCAAACATCAGTTTTCCGCCGATGGGAATATTTTCCAAAGAATTTTCTAATTCATAAGGCTCAACCCCAAGGGCGGCAAGCAATGCGACAATGTTGGAATCATGCCCCACTAGGAGCGTGATTTTATTTTCGCTCTGTAATTGTTGCTGAATAAATTGTAGTAAGGGGTGAGCCACATGTTGTGCCAATTCTTGATTATTTTTAAATAGAGTTCGGTAATATTCATTTTTGATTTCATTGATCGCCTGCCATTTTTGCAAGCTATCAATGTTACCATTAGCAATCTCGTTTGGTGATTTGCCCACATAATGCGCCAGTAATAAACTGCTCACTATTTTTTTAGCAGTGCTGATAGAACCGGTAATCCGTACCGATTTCCCCTCTTCGATACGATATTCCCCTTGCTTTCCTCCTAAATCACATTCGGCTTTTTGTAAACAATTTGGTGAATTTTGATAATCTATCAGTTCACTTAACAAAGCGTAATTTGGGGCGAGTTTTTGTTGTAAAGCGGTTAAATCAACATTTTTTTTAGCCTGTTCAATCAAGGCAATATTAAGATTTTTTGCCTTAGTGTGAAAAATCGGATCTTTTTCGTCACCGATTTCACCTTGATGTTGCAAAGCAACATGACACCCGGCAAAAGCCCCTGCAATGAGTGCCTGCCCGGTGGCAATGGTTCGTTGCACACTGTTTGCGTAAACAAAAATGCTTTCACCGGTGGCACAACGTTCTGTGGTGAGTAAGCCATTTTGTTTAAACCACTGCCCCAAATATTGTCCAAAATAGGTTTCTAAAATCGTGCCTTTCGGTGTGAGATAACCGGACGGAACATCCCATTTCGCCCAAGGATAAGGGGAATATTTGGCCATTTCCTGTGGATCTTTTTCCACCGGTGAACGTAATCCATGACGGCTAAAAATCAACACCTTATCTAACTGGTAATCTTTTGATGATAAATCCTTCTGTTCACTCGCCCCTGCCTCATTAATACATATCAAAAGGCAGAAAAGTGCGGTTAAATTTCGGGAAATTTTTGTAAAGATACCTTTCATCATTAGGATTACCCCTTATCCAAGCCGCTATTCTGCTTGCGCCGCAAGAGCAGTCGGATTTGGCGTTGGTTCTGCGATTTTGGTTAAACGGTTACGATCCGTATGATGGAAAGGTTCATCATAGTTCGGAATCAGCATAACCGTATCCTGCTCGTAAGACCAAGTGCCGTCATCGTTGATTTTGACTTTAATCGTATAACTTTCCGTGGTGAAGTTTTGTTCGATAAACGGATTGGAAATAATCCCGTTGGTGAGTGAACCACGCACGGCCTTCACGGTAAATTCTTTTGCATCCGCCGGTGCATTGCCCGTCGCCATCAGGGTTTGTCCACGTGGAATACTTAAGGTGAAAAGAATGTTCCCCGTTGCCGGCTCCCATAACCAATAGCCCACTTGATCGTGGAAAGTTTCCACCTCATTGGGCTGTACAATACGGGTATGATAGCGTAAACCATAAAACAGTTGAGGACCGTTTGTCTGTGCATCAATGGGTTGCAATTCAATACGTTCGATATAGGGCTCTTTCTCCGCACCTTCTGCTTTTGGATTGATATCCAACCCACGTTTGCCTTCCCAAATCCCTGCCATACCACTTAATGGTCCAAGATTGGCAAGGGTGTTTACATCGGGTTCGGCTTCCGTGTAAATGTCTTTTGGATATTGGTAATCGGTCATTTTTATCTCCTGTTTCATCCTGTCTAAAGTGCGGTCGTTTTTCGAGTTATTTTTTACAACCCGGGAAACCTAAGGCTTCACGGCTGGCGTGATAGGCTTCAGCCACCCCTTTGGTTAAAGCACGGATCCGCAAAATATAGCGTTGGCGTTCAGTCACTGAAATCGCTTTGCGTGCATCAAGCAAGTTAAAACTGTGCGCTGCTTTTAAAATGCGTTCATAGGCAGGCAATGGTAATGGTTTTTCTAGTGCCAATAATTCTTGCGCTTCTTTTTCGTATTGGTCGAAACAGTAGAATAAGAAATCCGTGTTGGCATATTCAAAATTATAAGTGGATTGTTCCACTTCATTTTGGTGGAATACATCGCCATAGGTGGTTTTGCCAAGCGGACCGTCTGACCACACTAAGTCATACACGCTATCCACGCCTTGAATATACATGGCTAAGCGTTCTAAACCATAGGTGACTTCGCCTGTTACCGGTTTACATTCCAAACCGCCCACTTGTTGGAAATAAGTGAATTGGGTCACTTCCATACCATTCAGCCATACTTCCCAGCCTAAGCCCCACGCTCCCAGGGTTGGATTTTCCCAGTTATCTTCCACAAAGCGAATATCGTTTTTGGTTGGATCAAAACCAAGCATTTCAAGGGAGCCTAAATACAATTCTTGAATATTATCCGGTGAAGGTTTAATCACCACTTGGAATTGATAGTAATGCTGTAAGCGATTTGGATTTTCACCATAGCGACCATCTGTCGGGCGGCGTGAAGGCTGAACATAAGCAAATGCCATCGGCTCAGGACCTAACGCACGCAATGCGGTCATTGGGTGAGATGTGCCTGCTCCCACTTCCATATCAAAGGGCTGAACAATAGTGCAACCTTGTTTTGCCCAATAATCTTGCAGGGCGAGAATCATACCTTGGAATGTTTTTACGTTGAATTGACTGCTCATAATCTTGAATATCAAATGTGATGAAAAATGCCGCCATTATACTTGAAAGCAAGGGGCGGATAAAGGCGAAAAGTGCGGTGAGAAATAGGCGTTTTTTTATGAATGAAATTAACGCTTGATATGAAAAATCTCAATTAGGAAAGCAAAAGGAGTTATGACAAAATACCCTTTTATTTAACCGAAGGAACATATCAATGAAAAAAAATTTAATTACAACCGCACTTTTGCTGGGCTCTTCCACGTTTGTCTATGGGGAATCTTCCAGCACAGAACTGCCACCCATTAACGTTTATTCCGCTTATGCCACACCGGTCAATCAAGATCAAACCGCATCATCTGTTACCGTTTTGACTGAAAAAGATTTTGCATCACGTAATGCCACTTATGTGAGTGATGTGTTGAAAACCGTGCCGGGGGTGGCGATAGCAGGTACAGGAGGACGTGGTGCGGTAACCAGCCTATTTTTACGTGGTGCCGAATCAAATCATACCGTTGTGGTTATTGACGGTGTAAAAATGAACCCTGTCAATGATGGTTTTGATTTTGGCGGCTTAACATTAAGCAATATTGAGCGTATTGAAGTATTGCGTGGTGAACAATCTGCCCTTTGGGGAAGTGATGCGATTGGTGGCGTAGTTTATATCACAACAAAAAGCGGACTTTACAAAGAGAAACCGTTTAATGTCGATTTTGATTTAGGCACAGGTTCGCATGGCACTTATGATGCCTCAGCAACAGTTTCAGGTTATAACCAAGGTTTTTACTATGCCCTTCACGGTAATAGCCATCGTACACGTGGTATTTCCGTATTAAGCCGAGATAAGTTTAACTATACCGCAACAGATGGTACGCAAATCCAAACAGGTGGTGCAGTTGAACGTGATAAATTCCATCGTGATAACAGTTCATTACGTTTAGGCTATGATGACAACAACAAAGGCATTGAACTTTTAGCCGCACATTCTTCACAAACTACAAGAAATGATACCTCAATATTTACTGAAGCAACGGATAAAGACTATTTCAGAACACGTGAAACGACATTCAAATTAAGTGGCTATGTTGGCAGCGATCAAGAGCTATTCAAACATAAAGCAAGTGTCAGCCATATCAAAAATGATTATAACTATATTAGCGCATCACCTTATACCCGCGACTGGAAAAAACTAAACACCAATTACCAACTTGATATTAATTTCGACCGTGAAGGCTATATTAAACAAGGCTTGAGCTTATTAGGTGAATATCAAAAATCACATTACGAAGCACAATCCGCCTATTCGACATTTAAAGAGCAAAAACTAACGGAAAAAAGTATTGCCGCAGAATATCGTTTATTTACCGAGGATGATCATAGCCTTTCTGTGAGTGGTCGTTTTACAGACAGTGATAACTTCAAAAATACCTTTACCGGTCGCCTTTCTGGTGCTTATCGTTTATCTGAAAATGTTAAAGCTCATGCAAGTTTTGGTACAGCGGTGCATAACCCTACCTTTACTGAACTTTATGGCTATGGCACATCTTCATTTGGCCCGGTGATAACTTGGATCGGCAATCCTGACTTAAAACCAGAAAAAAGCCGTGGTGGAGAATTGGGTTTCTTATTAGAAACGGTAGATAACAAGCATAGCCTAGATATGACATACTTTGCTCGAATTGTTGATAATTTTATTAGCAGCGAGTCTGTCGCAACAAATGTCAGCCGAGCAATTAATGTTAAGGGTAAAACAAAAGTAAGAGGCATTGAAGTCGCATACAAAGGAAGAATCACCGATGATTTAACCGCTTATGCAAACTACACCTATACCCAAATCAAAAATGGTGAAGCAAGATTAGGTGCAGAAGGTGAAACCTTAATTCGCCGCCCTAAACATATAGCAAATGCCGGGTTGTCGTATCAAATCACAGAAAAATTGGGATCTGACATCAATGTGTCTTATGTTGGAAAACGGTTTGATACTTATTGGGGGACTTACCCTTCAAAACGTGTCGAAATGCCATCTTACACTTTGGTTAATTTAGGTGCTAATTATCAAATTTCACCGAACCTAAATATGTATGTAAACTTGAATAACGTCTTTGATAAAAAATACGAAACTGCCGTTGAATACGGTCAAGACGGTCGCAATGTTTATGTTGGATTGAAAGGTTCGTTCTAAACCCCAAAAGTGCGGTCATAAAAAACGGTATCCCACTTGAGATACCGTTTTTTCTTTAATTCACTTCTTTAATCCGCAATTCCTTCGGGACTTCAAAGAACATATTTTCTTCTAATCCTTGAAGTTCTTCTAATTCATTCGCACCAAATTCCTTCAAGCGAGAAATAATAGATTGCACCAATTCTTCCGGTGCAGATGCGCCTGCGGTAATGCCAATGGTTTTGACATTTTCAAACCAATCGGCTTGAATATCTTCTGGATCATCAAGCAGCTGAGATTGCACACCCATACGAGAAGCCAGTTCCGCCAAACGATTAGAATTGGAGGAATTTTTTGAGCCTACCACTAAAACGAGATCCGACAATTTTGCCAACTCACGCACCGCTTCTTGGCGGTTTGTGGTGGCATAGCAAATGTCATTTTTGTGCGGACCTTGGATTGACGGATATTTTTCTTTTAATGCTGAAATGGTTTCCGCCGTGTCGTCCAAAGAAAGGGTGGTTTGCGTCATAAAGGTTAGATCATCGCTTTCTTGCACCGGTAAACGGGCAATGTCTTCCACACTTTCAATGAGATAAATACCGCCTTCATCATTACTATATTGCCCCATTGTGCCTTCTACTTCAGGATGACCTTTATGCCCGATAAGAATCGCTTTCGTTCCCTTACGGCTCGCTCGTGCCACCTGCATATGCACTTTTGTCACTAATGGGCAAGTGGCATCAAAAACCTTTAACTGACGATCTTTGGCTTCTTGTCGGACGGCTTGAGAAACGCCGTGGGCAGAAAAAATCACAATAGCACCATCAGGTACTTCGCTTAATTCTTCCACAAAAATGGCACCACGCTCACGCAATCCATTCACCACAAAACGATTGTGTACCACTTCGTGACGCACATAAATCGGTGCACCGTGAATTTCAAGGGCAAGCTCTACAATACTGATGGCACGGTCAACACCGGCACAAAATCCCCGTGGGTTGGCTAAAATTATCTTCATTTTTGACCGCTCTTTTCTGTTTGTTTATCTTGGATTTTTTTCTTTTCGCTTTTAAAGACATCCAGCATAAGCAGGCCCGCACCAATACAAATCGCCACATCCGCGATATTAAACACGGGATAGTGGTAAATATCCCAATAAAAATCTAAAAAATCCACCACAAATCCGTGATAGGTGCGATCCACCATATTGGCTAATGCACCGCCAATGATTAAGGCATAGGCACTATTTTGGAGCTTTTGATCAGCGGTATTTTTCTTTAAAAAATACATCAACATCAAAGAAATAGCGATAGCTAATACAATAAAAAAGTATTTTTGCCAGCCATCGTGATCCGCTAAAAAGCTAAATGCCGCACCGTAATTACGCACATAAGTGAGATTAAATATCGGCAAAATATTCACACTCTCGTAGAGGGCAAACTTTTGAACTACAAGATATTTGGTGAAGATATCAAGGGCGAAAGCCACTACACTTAGCCAAAGAAAAGAAAGACCGGATTTGGTTTTAGTCATAAAAATTCCTAAATAAATGAAAAGTGCGGTCAAAATCAACCGCACTTTGAATATGACAAATCACATTATGCAAAATGTCTCACTTCACCGTTACCCACTACATTTTCCACACAACGTGGGCATAGTGCAGGATGTTGAGGATTGATGCCAATTTGATCGGAATAATGCCAACAACGTGGACATTTTTCCCCACTTGAACGCACCACGCTCACTGCAATGCCTTCAAGCTCGCCTTCTGCTACCTCTGTTGGCTTATCCGCAAGTGGTTTGACGATGGCTTTTGAGGTAATTAACACAAAACGTAATTCATCACCAAGTTGCTCAAGCAAGGCACAGTATTCGTCATTGGCATAAAGAGTCACTTCGGCTTCTAATCCGCCGCCAATCACTTTTTCATTACGGGCGATTTCCAACACTCGGTTCACTTCAGAACGCACGCTAATGAGTTTTTGCCAATAGGCATCGTCTAATTTTTCGTTTTCACCTAATCCGAATAAGCCTGTGTAAAATTCTTCAGTGAAGACAAATTCCGCACGCTCATTTTCGGTTTTTGGTAAATATTGCCAAATTTCATCGGCGGTGAAAGATAAAATCGGTGCCATCCAACGTACTAAGGCTTCTGAAATATGCCATAAAGCGGTTTGGCAGCTACGACGGGCAAGGCTATCTGCTTTGGTGGTATATTGACGGTCTTTGATAATATCTAAATAGAATGATCCCATTTCCACGGAACAGAAACGCATTAAGCGTTGCACCACTGCATGGAATTGATAGTTATCATAAGCCTCAATAATTTCTTTTTGTGCTTCTAATGCACAAGCTACCGCCCAGCGATCTAAGCTAATCATTTCTTCCGCTTTGACTAAATCACGTTTTGGATCAAAACCGTTGAGGTTAGCGAGTAAGAAACGGGCGGTGTTACGGATACGGCGATAGCTATCCGCCGCACGTTTTAGGATTTCGTCTGAAACCGTCATTTCGCCGGTGTAATCCGTTGATGCCACCCATAAGCGTAAAATATCGCCGCCGAATTTATCCATCACTTCTTGTGGCGTGACAATATTTCCGATGGATTTCGACATTTTGCGTCCTTGACCGTCCACCGTAAACCCATGGGTAAGCACTTGTTTATAAGGGGCTTGATTATCCGTTGCAGTGGAAAGCATTAAAGAGGACATAAACCAACCACGGTGTTGGTCTGAACCTTCCAAATACATATCCGCACTGTGACCTGCAAATTCAGGGCGATTAGCCACCACAGAAGAATAGGTCGAGCCGGAATCAAACCACACATCTAAGGTATCCGGCACTTTGCGATAATGCTCTGCATCGGCACCGAGTAGCTCTTTTTCGTCCAAATCCCACCAAGCCTGAATACCGGCTTTTTCTACCCGTTTTGCCACTTCTTCAAGCAATTCTAAGGTGCGAGGGTGTAATTCTTCCGTTTCTTTATGGACGAACATCGTCATCGGTACTCCCCAAGTACGTTGACGAGAAATACACCAATCCGGACGATTTTCCACCATTTTTTCAATGCGTGCTTGTCCCCAACTTGGGATCCAACGCACTTGTTTAATTTCTCCAAGGGCTTGTGGGCGTAATCCTTTCACTTCCATACCGATAAACCATTGCGGTGTGGCACGGAAGATAATCGGAGTTTTATGACGCCAACAATGGGGGTAACTGTGCGTAATTTTTTCTACTTTTAATAAATTACCGGTTTCTTGCAATTTTTCCACCACAAGCGGATTGGCTTCAAAGACGCCTTTTCCGGCAAAATATGGTGTCGTGGAAATAAATTTACCATCATTTGCCACAAGACAAGCCATCGGCAAATCATATTTTTGCCCCACAATAAAGTCGTCTAAACCATGATCCGGTGCAGTATGTACCAAACCGGTACCACCATCGGTGGTAACGTGATCGCCTAAAACCACAGGAACAGTATAATCATTAAAAGGATGACGGAATTTAACCAATTCAAGGGCTTGACCTTTTACCGAACCCAATATTTCTACCTTTTCAACGCCTGCTGCTTTCGCCACCGATTCCACAAGATCTGCCGCTAAGATCACACGCTCATCGCCTAATTGAACAAGTTGATAGTTCAATTCTGCATTCATCGCAATGGCACGGTTAGAAGGAAGAGTCCAAGGTGTGGTGGTCCAGATCACTGCAGAAAGTTTGCCATGACCTTTGCCTTGTGCATTAAATTTAGCTTCAATTTCGTCCGCACTTTCTGCCGGAAAACGGACATAAATAGACGGGGATACTTTATCTTCGTATTCCACTTCCGCTTCAGCCAAAGAAGACGCACAATCCAAGCACCAATGTACAGGTTTTGAACCTTTATAGAGATGACCGTTTTCAATGACTTTGCCGAGGGTTCGGATAATATTGGCTTCCGTATCGAAGTTCATCGTAAGATACGGATTATCCCAATCACCCAATACACCTAAACGAATGAAATCTTTCTTTTGCCCTTCCACTTGTTCCGCTGCGTATTCACGACATTTTTGACGAAATTCCGCCGCTGAAATTTTCTCGTTTGGTTTTCCCACCAAACCTTCCACTTTCAGCTCAATCGGTAAACCGTGACAGTCCCAACCCGGAATATAAGGAGAATCAAAACCCAAGGCGGTTTTGGATTTAATAATAATATCTTTTAAAATTTTGTTTACTGCATGACCGATATGAATACTCCCGTTTGCATAAGGAGGACCATCGTGCAAAATAAAGGATTTTTTACCTTTTGCCGCTTCACGAATTTTTTGGTAAAGATTTTTCTCATACCAATTTTTCAACATCACAGGTTCGCGCTTGGCTAAATCACCACGCATTGGAAAGCCTGTTTCCGGTAAATTAAGCGTGTTTTTATAATCGACTGTCATTTTATTTTCCAATTTTTACTTTTTAAAATTCTTGCTAAAAAACGCTTTTGCGGTTTCAACATCCCGTTTAATCTGTGTTTTTAAATCATCAAAAGAAGGAAATTTCATTTCCTCTCTGATTTTATGGCAGAACTCAACCTCAACCTGTTCACCATAAATTGTCTTTGCAAAATCAAATAAATGCACTTCTAATAATTGCATTACGCCGTTAATGGTTGGGCGTTTTCCCATATTGGCGACACCGTTAAAAATCTCACCGGATTTTAACCGCACTTTTACCGCATATACCCCTTTAATCGGATTGACTTGGCGATGTAAACGGATATTTGCCGTCGGAAATCCCAATGTTCTGCCCAATTTATTGCCATGAATGACACGACCAAAAATGCGATAAGGTTTGCCTAACAAACTTTCCGCCAGGGATAATTCATCTTTTGCTAAGGCTTCCCGAATGGTGGTACTGCTAATACGTTGTTCATCCAAACAGAAACTGTGATTGTCTTCCACGGTAAAACCGAAACGCTCACCTGCCTGTTTTAACATAGCGAAATTGCCTTGACGATTTGCACCGAATTGGAAATCATCGCCAATACTTAAAAATTTTACGTGGAGTTGCTTCACTAAAATCTGTTCAATGAACTGCTGTGCCGATTGCTCGGCAAAAGTGCGGTCAAATTTCGCCACAATCACCACATCCACATTGGCTTGTTGTAAATAGTAAAGTTTATCACGCAAACGCATCAAACGTGCCGGCGCATGATCCCCCATAAAATATTCTCGGGGCTGCGGTTCAAATAATAATACCGCCACGGGTAAATGTAATTCGTCCGCTTTTTGGCGAAGGTGGCGCAACACCGCTTGATGCCCTAAATGCACACCGTCAAAGTTGCCGATTGTGAGCGCACAACCTTGTAAAACCCGGCTTGCATGATGTAGCCCACGAATTAATTGCATGACCTTACCCAAGAAAATTTCAGAATTTCGGCATTATAGCGGTAAGTTAGTTTTTTGTCAGCAAATGGTGCGGACGAATGCCTAACAAAACCAACATTCCGCCATAAACTATCGCAGCCAGTGCAATGAGCCAAGCCAACCAATGAGCCCGTTGCATAAAACTCATCACAGCCCATTCATTAATCTCAGGGGTGTAATACCACACCGCCGCGCCCATCACACAGGTAGCCAACAAAACTTTCACAAAAAAGACCGCACTTTGGCGTGAAAAATGGTACACATCAGATTTCGCCAAACCACGATAAAGTAAGTAAGCATTAAGGGTAGCGGACATGGCAGAAGCCATCGCTAGTCCCACATAACTAAAGGGAATTGCCAACACATTAAATCCCATATTACTCACCATCGCGATAATGCCGATTTTTACCGGGGTTTTGGTGTCTTGCCGTGCGTAATAGCCATTGGCAAGAATTTTAATCAGCATAAAACTCAACAAGCCGGCATTAAACGCCCACAAAGAATAGGAGGCAGCGTGCACATCGTTAAAGGTAAAGCTCCCCCGCATAAAAAGGGTGAGTAGCATGGGTTGCGCCAGTACAGCGATGCCCACTGCAGCAGGTACACCAAGTAATAAAATCATCCGCACGCCCCAATCCATAGTGTGGCGAAAATCTATCGCACTCTGTTCGGAATTATCTTCCCGATTAACGTGATGGCGAGCAAGAGTGGGTAAAATCACGGTGGAAATGGCAATGCCGAATAAACCGAGAGGAAACTCCAACAATCGATCGGAATAATAAAGCCAACTAATCGAACCCGTCATGAGAAAACTGGCAATGACGGTATCCAATAATAAATTGATCTGGCTGACGGATACGCCAAACAATGCCGGAATCATCAATTTACGAATTTTTACCACGCCTTCATCGTGCCACGCCCATTTCGGTTTCACCAAAAGTCCGGCTTTTTTCATAAAAGGAATTTGGAATAAAAATTGCAATAAACCACCTAGAAAAATCCCAATGGCAAGGGCAAGATCGGGATTATCCATTCTCGGCGCTAAGAAAAGTGCGGTGGCAATCATTGCAATATTTAATAATACCGGCGAAAAAGACATTACGCCAAACTTACCTAGCGTATTCAGCACCGCACCGGAAAGCGCAACAAAGGTGACAAACCACAAATAAGGAAAGGTAATTTTTAATAGCAAGGAGGCTTGTTCAAACTTATGAGCATCGGGGCCGTCATTCAGCCAATCGGTGAACCATCCCATACCAAATAATGCCGCCACAACAGGTGAACCGACCATCGCCAACAAGGTTACAATACTCACTAAACCGCCTAATGTGCCGGACACTTTGCCGATAAATTCACGGGTTTTATCCAAATCACCGCTTTTACGATATTCGGCTAATACCGGCACGAAAGCTTGGGAAAAAGCCCCTTCGGCAAATAAACGCCGGAGAAAATTCGGAATACGATTGGCAAATAAAAAAACATCCGCCGCCGCGCCTGCCCCAATCAAATGGGCGATGACAACATCACGCACCAAACCTAATACACGCGATAATAGCGTCATACTGCTAACAATCACGCCCGATTTTAAAAGTCGTTTACTCAAAACATTGTTCTCTTGGCTAAAAATTTTGCTTAATTGTATAGAAATTTTGTTTTTACGCTATATTCCACGTAAAAAAACTGATAAAATCCGCCCACATCGTTTGTGTGAGCCCCTATTGAAAGCGCTTGTAAAAATAACGATGCTTACTTTCGGTTGTGTCTCACCGAAATCAACACAAATTTTCCATTGACAAACGTATAAAAAATCGTCATATTGACGCCCTTTATTTTGTCACACTAATTAACAGAAATTTTAGGAGTTTGACCTTGGCTAATATCAAGTCAGCAAAAAAACGAGCGGTACAATCTGAAAAACGCCGCCAACACAACGCAAGCCAACGCTCTATGATGCGTACTTACATCAAAAAAGTTTATGCTCAAGTAGCAGCAGGTGAGAAAGCAGCAGCTGAAGCAGCATTCGTTGAAATGCAAAAAGTTGTTGACCGTATGGCTTCAAAAGGCTTAATCCACGCTAACAAAGCAGCGAACCACAAATCTAAATTAGCTGCACAAATCAAAAAATTAGCGTAATTAAAACAGCTTAAAAAGGCCGCACTTTTAGGTGCGGTTTTTTATTGCCGAAATTATAGAAAAAGTGCGGTTAAAATTCTCTGTGATTTTTCACCGCACTTTTCGTTTTCTAATTGTCGTTCTGTGAACTCGGCTTTCTCCGTTTTCCAATATTTTTCGTATCCTTGTGCCGTAATTTTACTTTTTTCTTCGCCGCCTCTTTTTTCTTTTCCTCAAGTTTGGCTTTAATACGGGCTTTTTGTTTTTTAGTCACCGATTTAATTTCACCGTCTTTCGGTGGTTTGGTGCGGGGTTCTAAACCTTCCAGAACACGGGCTTTTAATATTTCTTCCGTATAACGCTTAATTTTGCCAAGTAATTTATAATCGTGGGCTTCCACAAAAGACACCGCAGTGCCTTTTTTGCCCGCGCGGGCGGTGCGCCCAATGCGGTGTAGATAAGTATCCGCACTATATGGCAAATCGAAATTCATCACATGGCTGACATCATCAATATCAATCCCACGTGCCGCCACATCCGTTGCCACTAACGCCGTCACCACATCCGATTTTAATTTATCAATGGCATGATTACGCTGGGTTTGTGCCATTTCCCCTTCCAAATAGGTGGAACGAATCCCACGCTTGCGTAAAACTTCAGACAGTTCTCGTGCCTCCTCACGGCGGCGTACGAATACAATACCACGATTGACATTTTCCGTTTCGATAAAACGAGCCAGTAATTTCACTTTGTGTTCATGACTATCGGCGTGGTAATACCACTGATTGATTTTCTTCCGTTCACGGCGGCTGGGTTCTGCATCCACTTTTACAGGATCATTAAGCAAGCGTTCGGCAAAATCCACCAACAATTCCCCTTCAAGGGTGGCAGAAAACAATAAGGTTTGTTTGCGCCAACGGGTTTCCGCTGCAATTTTTTCCGCATCTTGTCCAAATCCCATTTGCAACATTCTGTCGGCTTCATCAAAAATTAAGATTTCCACCGAACGGCAATCAAAATTCTCTTCTTGAATATATTGCAATAAACGCCCCGGAGTCGCCACCACCAAATCTTGATTGGTGTTAAATACTTCACCGTGATTTTGATATGCCACACCGCCGGTGATGGTGGCAATATTTAAATGGGTAAATTGCGCTAATTCTTCCGCCTGTTGCGCCACCTGCATGGCTAATTCTCGGGTGGGCGTTAATACCAAAATTCTTGGCGGACCGGGCTTACGGCGTGGATAATCAAGTAGATGTTGCAATGCCGGTAATAAAAATGCCGCCGTTTTTCCTGTTCCCGTAGGGGCAGAACCTAATACATCACGGGCTTCCATTGCCGCCGGTATCGCATTTAATTGGATTGCCGTTGGGCGTGAATAGCCTTTTTTTTCAATGGCTTGAAGAAGTTCAGGGGAAAGATCGAATTGGTCAAATTGGGGAAAATTCATTATTGTACGGTTCTTTGTTAAAATTGGTGCGAATTATACCTGAAAAGCCCTGAAACGCCTAAAAATAAACAGGAAAGTGCGGCCAATTTAAGAAATATTTATGAGTAGTTTCACCTTTAAACAATTTCACATTAATCAACAACATTGTGCGATGAAAGTGGGCACTGACGGTATTTTATTGGGGGCTTGGGCAGATGTTGCACAGGTTAAAAATGTGCTGGATATGGGCAGTGGCACAGGCTTGTTAGCCTTAATGCTCGCACAACGGAGTTCACCGGATTGTTTAATTTCTGCAGTGGAGTTAGATCCTGCCGCCGCCCAACAAGCACGAGAGAATATTGCCCATTCCCCTTGGCAAGAACGTATTAATCTGATTCAAGCGGATGTGCGGGATTTTCTGCATACCACTGCTGAAACCTTTGATCTCATTGTCGCCAATCCTCCCTATTTTGCACAAGGAGTGGAATGTAAAAACGAAGAACGGGAGTTAGCCCGTTATACCAAACAAAGTCATTTAGACTGGCTAACTTGGGCGGATAAACGCTTATCCGAAACAGGAAAAATCAGTTTTGTTCTGCCTTATGAGGCTGCAAAAACACTCGAAAAACTGACCGCACTTTATTGTATCAAGCAAACGGAGATCATCACGAAAGTCGGTAAATCGCCGCAAAGAATGTTAATCACTTTTTCCAAACAACCACAAAATTTATTGCGTGATCAAATCGTGATTTATGATGAGGAAAATCGTTATACAGAGGAATTTATTGAGTTAACCAAGGATTTTTATTTGAAATTTTAATGCTAAAGGCAACCTTAAATTTCTTGAGGTTGCCTTATTTATCTCCAAAATAGGAAGTTTAGTGCTTATTTTGTCAACTTCGTCCAGTTGTAATAACCGTAAAGGGAGTTCAGTAAATATGCACTGTACATTAAATACATCGCCGGTGTTTCCGCCCATAAAATAATAGAAAGAATATTGAGGACAATCCACAAAAGCCATTGTTCACGATAACGCAAAATCATCAGCAACTGTGCTGCCACCACGATAATGGTTGTTAAACCGTCTAGCCCCGTTGAACTTCCGCCCGCTGCCTGCAAGGCTTGCACAAATAAAAGCGTACCGATGCCAATAAAAAGCGCAAGAGTAATCCAACCTTTTGCTGTGAGCGCTTTTGCCACCACACTTTCACCGCCATTGTCATTTTGCATATTGTTTTTCCACATAAAATAGCCGATGAATTGTGCCGGTAAATAGACATAAAGCACGGTATTCATTTCCCCTAAGAAATTTTGTCCCCATGCCACATAGAAATAGGTATAAGCAAAAATCAAGCCGAAGAAATAGTTGCTGATTTTCCCTTTACTCACCAATACCACACATAAAATGCCTGAAATCCCGGAAATCATTGCCAGCCATGAATCCGGAGCCTGCACATACGCCCAAATTTGCGCAATAATAAACACCGCCAACCAGATCACTTCAAAAGGTTTCCAACCGGATAAAAACTCACGTTTAAGACGTTCAGACCAATCCATTTTTTACTCCATAATAATGAAAAAAGCGCACCATTCTTGCACCGCACTTTAACAAAGTAAAGCATAGAATCAGAAGTACTATCACGATTGTGATAGAGATCACAGTTTTCATTGCATTCCCTTTGAATCGGGCTACAATAGCCGCCCGAATTTTAATGAATAAAAAATAGAGAATTGTATGACACCTTTTGCCCTTGGTCAGCGTTGGTTAAGCGGAAGTGAAAATAATCTTGGGTTAGGCATTGTGACTGCTTTTGATGCCCGCACTGTCACATTATATTTCCCCGCCTCCGATGAAACCCGTATCTATTCGATCGCCCAAGCGCCTCTTGCCCGTATCCAATTTAACAAAGGTGAAACGCTAAAGCACAAAGACGGTTGGCAAGGCAAGATTGTAGATATTCAAAGCATGAACGGCTTGAATTTTTATTTGGTGGAAAATCCGCAAAATGAACAAATTATCGTACAAGAAGGCGACATTTCACCGCTTATTTCCTTTAGTTCGGCGAAAGATCGGCTCTTTTCCGCACAATTAGATCGTAGCCATCATTTTGCCTTGCGTTATCGTACATTAAAGCATCAACAAGCCCAATTTCAATCACCATTGCGTGGCTTGCGTGGTATTCGGGCGGGTCTCATTCCTCACCAGTTGCATATCGCCGCTGAAGTGGGTAACCGAGTAAATCCTCGAGTATTGCTTGCCGATGAAGTGGGTCTGGGTAAAACCATTGAAGCCGGGATGATTTTACAAAATCAGCTGTTTGCCGAAAAAGTTCAACGTGTGTTAGTGCTTGTGCCGGAAACCTTGCAACATCAATGGTTGGTTGAAATGCTCCGCCGGTTTAATTTGCATTTTTCTCTGTTTGATGAAGAACGTTGTACCGATTTTACCACCACCGGGGAAAATCCTTTTGAGTCAGAATCACTGATTATTTGCGCCTTAGATTGGTTGGTGAACTCGCCAAAACGGGCAGAACAAGCCCTTGAGGCGTGTTTTGACTGCCTCATTGTGGACGAAGCCCATCATTTGGCTTGGTCTGAAACCGCTCCAAGCCGTGCGTATTTACATGTTGAGCAACTTGCCAATAAAATTCCATCGGTTTTATTACTCACCGCTACGCCGGAACAATTAGGGCAAGAAAGCCACTTTGCCCGCTTGCGATTACTCGATCCCGAACGCTTTTTTGATTATGCAGCTTTCCAAGAAGAACAGCAGCACTATCAACCGGTTGCCAACGCCGTTCAATCTTTATTAGCGGATAAACCCTTAAGTGCAGTGGAAAAAAATCAGATTTCTACACTATTAAAGGAGCAACATCTCGATCCACTGCTCCAAGCATTAGCTTCCCCGAATGAGGAAAACCAACAAGCGGCACGTCAAACCTTAATCCAAAACTTGATTGATCGCCATGGCACAAGCCGTGTGCTGTTCCGCAATACACGCCAAGGGGTGAAAGGTTTTCCACAACGTATTTATCACCCGATCAAGTTAACCGCTGAAAATACCGATCAAATAGAAGAAGTGAAAGCCCAATGGCTGTTAGATTTTTTAAAAACACAACGGGATAAAAAAGTCTTTGTGATTTGCCAATATGCTCAAACCGCCATTCATCTTGAACAATATGTACGAGAAAAAGAAGGAATTCGAGCCACAGTTTTCCACGAAAAAATGTCGATTATTGAACGTGACCGTGCCGCCGCTTATTTTGCCGATAGGGAAAGTGGCGCACAGGTTTTACTCAGCTCCAGCATTGGTTCAGAAGGGCGAAATTTCCAGTTTGCAGACACGCTAGTCTTATTTGATTTGCCACAAAACCCTGATTTACTTGAACAATGTATTGGGCGTTTAGATCGAATTGGACAGTTGAATGATGTGCAAATTTATGTGCCTTGTGTGGAAAAATCTGCCGATGATGCATTGGCTCGCTGGTATCACGAAGGATTAAATGCCTTTGAACAAACCACGCCAATGGGTATGACATTATTTGAACAATTCTCGAGCTTGCTACAAAAAGTGCGGTCAAATCCAACCGCACTTTCAGAGCTCGATAGCCTTATTGCAGACACCAAACAAGCACGAGAAAAACTCAAAATCGCTTTAGAGCAAGGACGTGATCGTCTTCTAGAACTCAACTCCAACGGCGGAGAACAGGCAAAACAGCTAGCCAATGCTATCGCAGAGCAAGATAATGAGGCGGAATTAGTCAATTTTGCCCTCAATTTGTTTGATATTATTGGGGTAGAACAAGAGGATCTTGGTGAAAACAGCATTGTCTTGACGCCAACGGGCACCATGCTTGTTCCTGATTTCCCCGGACTAAAAGAAGAAGGCATAACCATCACCTTTGATCGCCAACTTGCCCTTGCCCGTGAAGAATTGGAATTTCTCACTTGGGATCACCCAATGATTCGCCAAGGTATCGATCTTATTGCCTCCGGCGATATTGGCAAAGCGGCCATGGCGCTATTGATTAACAAGCAATTACCGGTTGGTACCTTATTGTTAGAATTAATTTATGTGGTAGAAACACAATCACCGAAAGGATTACAGCTTAATCGTTTCCTACCACCGACACCGATTCGCTTGTTACTTGATAACAAAGGCAATGATATTGCAGAACAAGTCGCATTCGATACCTTGCACGGCAAATTAAAGCCTCTTGGTCGGGATGTGGCAAATAAAATGATCAAAATGGCACGCCCAACGTTGGAACAATTATTTGTGCTTGGCGAAAAGAAAATTCAACCCCTTGCCCAAAGTTATATTCACCAAGCCCAAAAATTGGCGGAACAAACCTTGAGTATGGAAATTGATCGATTACAAGCTTTACAAAAGGTGAATAAAAATATTCGCCAAAGTGAAATTGAGATTTTAGCGTCACAGCGTGATCAAGCTTTAGAAACACTAGCAAAAGCAACTTGGCGATTGGATAGCCTTCGAGTTATCGTCACCAATAAGGAATAATGATGGCACTGATTGAATATCATCCTCCTATGGAACCGTATTTAGATATTATTTACCAAGATAACTACATTTGCGTGGTCAATAAACCGAGCGGGCTGCTTTCCGTACCGGGCAATCAACCGCAATATTACGACAGTGCAATGAGTCGGGTGAAAGAAAAATTCGGCTTTTGTGAACCGGCACATCGTCTTGATATGGCAACCAGCGGTATTATTTTGTTCGCTTTAAGCAAAGCGGCAGACAAAGAACTCAAACGCCAATTTCGTGAACGTGAACCGAAAAAATATTATCAAGCCTTGGTGTGGGGACATCTTGCGCAAGACTATGGAGAAGTTAATTTGCCGATGATTTGTGATTGGGAAAACCGCCCCCGCCAGCGTTTAGATTTTATCTTTGGCAAAAGAGCGGTCACAAAATTCGAAGTTTTAGATCGTTTACCCAATAACAGCACAAGGGTAAAACTCACTCCCATTACCGGCCGCTCCCACCAACTCCGCTTGCATATGCTGGCATTAGGCCACCCGATTTTAGGAGATAAATTCTACGCCCATCCGCAAGCCAAAAGTATGTCGCCACGCCTCTGCCTGCACGCAGAAAGCCTCAGCATCACCCACCCTATCACAGGGGAACCGATGACGTTTTGTGCTGAAGTAAGTTTTTAAAGAAAGACTCCTCCCCTGAGCATGGGGAGAATATCTATTATCTAATCTTCTTTTCCTAAAATCTGATTGACTTCGCTTTTATATAATACGGCTTTCGCACCGAAAACGGCTTGAATTCCCCCACCGACTTCTAATACATCAATGGCGCCAAGGGATTTTAAGCGGGCTTTATCCACTAATTTCACATCCTTAACAGATACCCGTAAACGGGTAATGCAGGCATCCACATTTTCGATATTTTCCGCACCGCCAAGACCTGTGATGATCTGATGAGCATTTTCGGTTAGAGAAGTGCTTTGCTGTTCCACTCTTTCCTCTACCTCTTCCGCTCTTCCCGGCGTCATGACATCAAAGCGAGTAATTAAGAAGCGGAACGAGAAATAATAGAGTAATGCCCAAGGAATACCCACCAAAACCACACGAATCCAATGAGTGTTCCCATTGCCTTGTAAAATACCAAAGAGCAAGAAATCAATAAATCCACCGGAGAATGTATTTCCAATAGAAATATTCAGTAAATCGGCGATATAGAAAGAAACACCGTCCAAAAATGCGTGGAAGACATAAAGCCAAGGCGCAACGAATAAGAACATAAATTCGATAGGTTCGGTAATACCGGTGATAAACGAGGTTAACGCCGCACCTAAAAATAATCCGCCAATTTTTGCCCGGCGGGCTTTTGGCACGCAATGATACATAGCTAAACAGGCGGCCGGTAAACCAAACATCATGGTATCAAAACGACCGGCAAAAAAACGCGTACCTTCGGTAAATAAACCTTGGTGGTTAGGATCCGCTAATTGAGCAAAGAAGATTTTTTGTGCACCAATAATGGTTTCGCCGTTTACGATTTCTGTTCCACCCAATTCGGTGTACCAAAATAGCGGATAGATCATATGATGCAATCCCACTGCGCCGCTTAACCGCATAAGAAAACCATAGAAAAATGTGCCGATCTCACCCATTGAGGCAATGCCTTTGCCTGCAGATACCAGCCACTCCTGAAAAGTCGGCCAAATTAAAAAGAAAATTGCGCCGATAAAAATCGCCGTAAATGCCGTGACGATTGGCACAAATCGAGAACCGCCAAAAAATCCCAAGATTTGCGGTAATTGGATATTATGGTAACGGTTATGTAGCTTCACTGTCACCAATCCCATCACCAATGATCCGATCACGCCGGTATCAATACTTTTCACTTCAGGAGAAAAAAGAGGAATTAAAGCAGAAATCGTCCCGGTCATAATCAAATAACCGACAACGGCAGCAAGTGCTGCCACGCCTTTATCCCGTTTTGCCAGACCAATACCTAAACCGATGCAAAGAAATAATGCCAAATTCGCAAAGACCACCGAGCCTGCGGAGGACATAATTTGAAAAATCCCCTGCAACAACGAATTATCCAGTATAGGATAGGCTTGCAGTGTGACTTTATTGGATAATGCCCCGCCAATCCCGAGTAGCAGACCGGCGGCAGGTAAAATAGCAATCGGCAGCATAAAAGCTTTACCGATTTGTTGGAGCTGTTTAAACATAGATTCCTCACATTAATTTGAAATTTGCGCTTTCCATTATTGAAGCTAGTACTTCAAACCAAATCACAAATAGGCACTATTTTTTCTTATCATAATAAGATAAATCAAGCAGTTACACTCTATGACTAAATCCTCCTATGATCAATAAGCAAACGTTGATTTTGTGATAGCGTTAACATTTTTTATAGAAATTTTATTTGCTAATTTTCCCCTAATTTTTTCTCTTTAGAATACACGACATCGGAAAGCAAATGGGTTGCGAACTGTCACTCTCAAACTTTATACAAGGAGAAAATAATGAAAAAATCAAACAAAACTATCTTATCTGCTTTATTAGCCAGTGTGATGATGTTCAGTGCCGTGAACATGGCACAAGCAATGTCGCCGGAGTCGCAAGAAGCCTTGGCTAAAGCTCAAATTACTGCAGCTCAGGCATTGAGTGCTGCACAAAATAAAATCGGTGCAGATGCAAAAGTAAAAGAAGTGGAATTCCACCACACTAAATACGGTAAAGATTATTTCCAAGTGGATCTTTTCGCCAATAACCAAAAACATCTGGTAGATGTGGATGCCGCAAACGGTGAAATTCTAGGTACAACCAGCAAAACACCAAAAGAAGTCAGAGTGCGTGCGAATCAAAATTCACCTAAAATTTCCTTTGAACAGGCAATGAATGTCGCCATAGAAAAAACAGGCGGCAAAGTGGCTGAAGCCGATTTAAAATTCCGAGACGGACAAGGATTTTATAAAATTGAAACTATTGCCAATGGGCAGCATTTCTATGTTGTCGTCAATGGTGAAAATGCTCAGATTATAGATATGCCAATGAAAGCCCAAAGTGGGGGCAAAGGCGGGTATGAAAGATACGCTAAAGGCAGACATCATCATGAAAAATGGTACAAAGGCGATTGCCCGGCTGAATGCCCAATGCAAAAAAATTAATTGAAAATCGACCGCACTTTTTCATAAAGTGCGGTTTTCCTTTGCCAAATTTTCGGTATGATGAATAAGCCCTGAGGACGTTTTATTTTGGTAAAAAATTATGCGAATTCTATTAGTCGAAGATGATCAGATGATCGCTAATGCCGTATCAGAAGGGTTGAAAAGTGCCTGTTATGCGGTGGATTGGGTCAATAACGGCAATACAGCGGAACAAGCATTGACTACACAATCCTATGATTTAGTGTTGTTAGATCTCGGTTTACCTGGACAAGACGGTTTGCAACTACTACGCCATTTACGCCAAACCCCAAATCATACCCCTGTTCTTATCGTCACTGCCCGAGATGATTTAGACAGTCGCCTAGCCGGCTTAGATGGTGGTGCAGACGATTATATTATTAAACCTTTTGATCTCGCCGAATTACTCGCCCGCATTCGTGCAGTATTGCGCCGACAAAGTGGACAAAGTACGCCTTTCTTATCGAATGGTTCGCTTACGCTAAATCCGACTAATTATCAGGTTTCCGTTTCCGATCAAGTAGAACCGATTATTTTAAGCAATAAAGAATTTGCCATTTTACAAGCCTTGATGAACCGACCGGGGATTATTCATTCTCGTGCAGAATTAGAAGATAAAATTTACGCTTGGGGTGATGAAGTGGAAAGTAATGCCATTGATTTTTTAATTCACAGTCTGCGGAAAAAATTGGTAAAGCGCATATTAAAAATGTACGTGGCGCGGGTTGGTTAGTGGCAAAAAATGAACAGATTGGAACATAAAAATGAGAAATTCCCTTCAATTTCGCCTCACACTAGCGTTAACAATTTTATTCACCCTTGTGGCATTAAGTGCCGGAGGAATGGCATTTTATAACACTTATCGAGAAACCAATAAACTACAGGATGAGATGTTGGAACGGTTTTCAGGATCGGTCAATTTATCGGAAAATCCCACCGCACTTTTACCGCCTAAAATGCTTGATGGGCGGGTTCGGGTTTATTTTGACCACAACCGTCCCGGCTCCCCTTCAACGGATTTTCCGCCACAAATGGCAGAGGGATTCCACAATTTGAGAAAAGAAGGGAAAAAATATCGTCGTATGCTCACTGAGAATATGCCAAAGGAAATGCGTCTCCATAAGCATGACAAAAACACCGACCAATTCTACCGCACTTATGTACGCAATACGCCGGAGGGCAGAATTATCGTAATTCAAGATAACAGCTATCGAGAAACTTTGGCATTCCGTAATGCTTGGACAAGTATATTGCCATTGTTAGTCTTGTTTCCACTCGTGATTTTACTCACCATTGTGATTGTGAGATTGACTATGAAACCGGTGCAACGCCTATCAAAAAAAGTGGAACAACGACACGAACAAAATTTACAGCCTTTACCAACCACTCATCTTCCCAATGAGATTCGTGGATTTGTCATGGAAATTAATCGTTTATTATCACGCACAAATAGCTTTATTCAGCAGCAAAAACGCTTTATTGCCGACGCTTCGCACGAATTGCGTAGCCCGATGACTGCCCTTTCTTTACAGGTAGAACAACTTGCTACACAGGATTTACCAACCGAAGCGAAAAACCAAATTAGTGCCGTAAAACAAGGTATTCAACGTAGTCGTCATTTATTAGAGCAATTGCTTTCCCTTGCCCGCTTGCAAAATCAAGGGGAAAAACCTTATCGCGAAATTGAGATACAAGACATTTTCCGCCAAGTTATTGGAGGTTTACTTCCTCTCGCCTTAGAAAAACAGCAAGATCTAGGTGTGGAAGGTGAACAAAAAGTCACCTTTTACGGCAATGAAATGGACTTCTATTTACTCATCAAAACCCTCACCGACAATGCCATTCGCTACACGCCAAGTGGCAGTCAAATCGACCTCAGCGCACAAACCACGCATGAAGGAATCATATTGAAAGTGGAAGATAACGGCAAAGGTATTCCAACAGAAGAGCGGGAACGCGTACTTGACCCTTTCTACCGAATTCTTGGTTCGGAACAGCAAGGCTCTGGGCTTGGCTTGGCAATCGCCATGGAAATCGTAAAACACTACGGCGGAACATTAACACTGAAAGACAGCGAGAAGTTTGAAACGGGGTTATTGGTGGAGGTGTGGTTGCCAAGGAAATAGCTGATTTAATCCATGGGTAATAACTTTCCCAAAGTTATGCATAGTTTGGATATTGGACTTAAACTGACCTTAATTTCACGTGATATCTTCTGTGAGAGATTTATATCATGATAAATCCGCCTATTTCCTTGCATTCTCCCCTTTACAGTGTCAAACTCTCCTCACTTTTTAAAACTGTAAAGAATAATGATAAAAAAACGAAAATACCAAGATCCCCATTACCAACAAGAATTAGCAAAATACGGTAATCCAATTCCAAGTCGGGAGCTTATTTTAAGTGTGATTCGTGAAAATAATGCCCCAATGAATCGGGAAGAAATTTTGATCGCACTTTCTATTCGTGATGAGGAAAAAATGGAGGCAATGCGCCGTCGTTTACGGGCAATGGAAAATGACGGGCAGCTTGTGTTCACCAAACGCAAGCGCTATGCCTTACCGGAAAAATTAGATCTTATTAAGGGTTTGGTGATCGGGCATCGAGAAGGCTACGGCTTTTTGCAAGTCGAGGGCAAAAAAGAGGATTTCTTTATTCCCAATCACCAGATGCAACGGGTGATGCACGGTGATTTTGTCTTGGCACAACCGGCAAATTTAGATCACCGTGGACGCCGTGAAGTACGCATTGTGCGCGTGTTGGAAAGTCGTAAAAAACAAATTGTCGGACGCTTTTTCTTGGAAAACGGCTTTGGTTATGTGGTGCCTGACGACAGCCGTATCGGGCGTGATATTCTTGTGCCAAACGAACACCGTAATGGTGCACGAATGGGGCAAGTGGTTGTGGTGGAATTACAACAACGCTCCGCCGCTTTCAATCAGCCAATAGGGGGTATCACAGAAATTTTGGGTGATAATATGGCGAAAGGGATGGAAGTGGAAATTGCTTTACGCAATCATGATATCCCCCATCAATTCCCAAGTGCGGTGGAAAAATACGTTAAAAAATTTACTGAGGAAGTGCCGGAGGAAGCGAAAAAAGGTCGTATAGATTTACGGGATTTACCGCTTGTGACCATTGACGGTGAAGATGCACGAGATTTTGATGATGCGGTGTATTGTGAAAAACAAGGTAAAGGTTGGAAACTTTGGGTGGCGATTGCAGATGTGAGTTATTATGTGCGTTTGCGTTCGGCACTCGATAACGAAGCCTACAACCGAGGGAACTCGGTCTATTTTCCAAATCGAGTGGTGCCAATGCTGCCGGAAATTTTATCCAATGGCTTGTGTTCGCTTAATCCACAAGTGGATCGCCTGTGCATGGTCTGTGAAATGCAAATTTCCACCAAGGGCAAGCTCACCCATTATCGTTTTTATGAGGCGGTGATGAATTCCCACGCCCGTTTGACCTATACCAAAGTGGCAAACATATTGAAAGGTGATACGGAACTGCGTGAACGCTATCACGCACTCGTCCCCCATTTAGAAGAACTTTATCATCTTTATCAGGCATTACTTTCAGCCCGTCATCAACGTGGCGCAATTGATTTTGAAACCATTGAAAGCAAATTTATCTTTAATGCGATGGGGCGTATTGAACGCATCGAGCCGGTGATCCGCAACGATGCCCATAAAATCATTGAAGAATGTATGATTTTAGCCAATATCGCTGCCGCCAATTTTATGGAACAGCATAAGGAGCCGGCACTGTATCGTATTCACGCTACACCAAGCGAAGAAAAACTTACCTCATTCCGTGCTTTTCTCAGTGAGTTTGGGCTAACGTTGGAAGGGGGGATGAAACCGACCACGAAAGATTACGCTGCGCTGTTAGAAAAAGTTAAAGAGCGGCCGGATCACGAGTTAATTCAAACGATGCTACTCCGCTCTTTAAGTCAAGCGGTGTACAATGCGGATAATATCGGACATTTCGGGCTAGCATTGGAAGAATACGCTCATTTTACTTCGCCTATTCGCCGTTATCCCGATTTAACGCTCCATCGGAGTATTAAATATTTGCTTGCTAAAGAGCAAGGTGCAAAACGTAAAACCACTGATACCGGTGGCTACCATTATTCTTTCGATGAAATGGATCAGCTTGGCGATCATTGTTCAATGACCGAACGCCGTGCCGATGAGGCGACCCGTGAAGTGGCGGATTGGCTGAAATCTGAATATATGCAAGATCACGTTGGTAATGAATTTAATGGCGTGATTTCTTCTGTGACCGGTTTTGGTCTGTTTGTCCGTTTAGACGACTTATTCATTGATGGTTTAGTGCACATCTCAACCTTAGAAAATGATTATTATCAATTTGATGCCGCCAAACAACGCTTAATCGGGGAAAACAGCGGTATGCAATATCGTTTAGGCGATAAAGTGCGGATTCGTGTGGAAGCCGTTCATCTAGAACAAAAAATGATTGACTTCTCACTTGTCGGTAGTGAACGCAAACCTCGCCGGGCTGGAAAAACAGCAAAAGAGAGAGCAAAGAAAGTCTTTAAAGAATTGCCGCCAAAAGCGACGAAAAAGCCCAAAAGTGCGGTTAAAAATAAAGAAGTTTCTCAGAAAAAGAAAAAATGAAAATAATATCGCCCCAAAATCAAAAAATAGAGAAAAATTATGTCAGAACAGATTTATGGTATTCACGCCGTCAATAGCATTTTAGCTCATACACCGGAGCGTTTAATTGAAGTGTTTGTATTAAAAGGACGTGAAGATAAACGCTTACAGACTTTGCTTAATGAGCTGCACGCAATAGGCATTGGCGTACAGTTTGTTAATCGTCAAACGTTGGATAAAAAAGCAAATGGTGAAGTTCATCAGGGGGTGATTGCACGGGTACAGGCGGCAAAAGAACTCAATGAAAATGATCTTGATACTCTTCTTTCCAACAAACAAAATCCGCTTTTATTGATACTTGATGGGGTAACGGATCCCCATAACCTCGGCGCTTGTTTACGTACCGCTGATGCGGCAGGAGTCACCGCTGTCGTTGTGCCAAAAGATAAATCCGCCCAGCTCACCTCTGTGGCCCGCAAAGTGGCCTGTGGTGCAGCGGAAACCGTGCCACTCATTCGTGTGACCAATCTTTCCCGTACCCTTCGTGATTTACAACAAAATTACAATATTTGGATAGTCGGCACTGCCGGTGAAGCGACAGAAACTCTTTACCAAAGTAAATTGACCGGCGCACTGGCTCTCGTGATGGGGGCGGAGGGCGAAGGAATGCGACGTTTAACCCGTGAGCATTGCGATCAATTAATGAGTATCCCTATGGCTGGATCTGTTTCATCTTTAAATGTTTCGGTTGCCACAGGTGTATGCTTATTTGAAATTGTACGCCAACGGTTAAATACATAAAGACCTTAAAAAGCGACCGCACTTTATAAAAATACCGAGTATCTGAACTCGGTATTTTTATTGTTCATCTATTTTTAAACTTTTTTTCGTCCTAAAAATAACGATAAAGCTAAAGCAACAAATGCCGGAATCAACCATGCCATACCATCAGCATAAAGTGGTAAATGACTCAGCAGATTCTCAAGAGTCTTCGGTAACAAA
This sequence comes from Rodentibacter ratti, assembly GCF_002000485.1. Taxonomy (GTDB): domain Bacteria; phylum Pseudomonadota; class Gammaproteobacteria; order Enterobacterales; family Pasteurellaceae; genus Rodentibacter; species Rodentibacter ratti. The sequence continues at coordinate 124,267 of NZ_MLAJ01000003.1, forward strand.
TCAACATTCTTCAAGCTATCACAAGCGCTAAAGAACACTGTAACCAATAACGTGAAATAATAACTGAATTTAATATTCGACAATTTACTACGGATAATTTGCAGCAGTACCAACATAATTGCCACCGGATAAATCAACAATAATGCCGGAATAGTAATTCTCAATAATTCCGTTAAACCGGTTTGCGCAACCGTTGTAGTTAAAATCGTAAATACGACGACCCAAAACGGATAAGATAACCGAACATGAAATTTAGAGAAATAATCCGCACACGCACTAGTCACCCCCACAAGTGTCGTCATATTCGCTAAAATGATAATACCCGACATAATCCAAGTGCCTGAAACCCCAAATAATGCATTAACATAACGGGAGAAAATTTGTCCGCCATTGGTTGCCCCCTCTGCAACTTGTGCACTGGTCGCCCCTAGATAGAACAATGCAAAATACAACATTGCCAATAAAAGTACGGAAATCAATCCTGCAAAAATCGTATATTTCATCACTTTTTGTGGAGAAGTAACATTCCGCACTGCCAAGGCACGGGCGACAATCCCACCAAAGGCAATAGCAGCCAGAACATCCATTGTTTGGTAACCGCTGATTAAGCCTGAGGTAATCGCAGGATTTGTAGCATAAGCCTTGCTTGGCTCCACAATGTCAGAAAGTGGGGATATGATAACGTTCACGGCAACAACAACTAACAATACGAGCAATGCTGGTGTCATGAATTTCCCTACTGTTGAAATAATTGTATTCGGACGCAGCATAAACAGCATACCGACAATATTAAAAATAAGGGAAAAAATAAAATGTGCGTGATTGCTGTCATCCACAATATTCAGCGGCAACCATGCCATTTCATAGGCGACATTGGTCACGCGCGGCATGGCGAATAATGAACCAATCACTAAATATAGGGTAACTAAAAATATTACCTCAGCCCATTTTGGCAAATCACGGGTAAGATCTTCCCCCCGCCCAAGCATCGCTACAACGACTAATGTAATGAATGGCATAAATACACCGGTCAATACAAAACCCAAAGATGCGGTTGCCCAATGTGTGCCTGCTGTAAACCCTTCCATCGGCGGAAAAATAACATTTCCTGCGCCTAAAAAAAGCGCAAAAATCATCATACCTAAAACGATAATATCTTTACGAGTAAACATAGTATTCTCAATTAATAAAAAGGGTTTCATTCTACTATAAAGTACCTGATAACCCTAATCCTCAAACCAAAAAATGTGAACTCGATCAATCTATTAATATCAACGCAAAACGCCCATAGAAACAACCGCACTTTCATACCGATATTTTTCGCAGATAAATAAAAATGTGGTAGTATCAAGCTTTCTTTGAGTTTTTATTGTGTTTATTTTTTTAATTTTTGGGAGATCTTTTAATGTTGCGATTGATACAACAGTTTTTCAAACTCGAATCCTCTAGCGGAATTTTATTACTCTTTGCCGCGCTTATAGCCATTTTGTTTGCTAACTCGCCTTTAGGTACGATTTACAATGATTTTTTACATTTACCGGTGAGTGTTCAAATTGGGACTTTCTCCATTGATAAAACCTTACTCCACTGGATTAATGATGGCTTTATGGCAGTATTTTTCGTTTTAGTCGGGTTGGAAGTGAAGCGTGAATTGTTAGAAGGCTCTCTTTCCAGTTATCAACAAGCTATCTTCCCTGCTTTCGCAGCAGTAGGCGGAATGGTCATTCCTGCATTGGTCTATGTTTTTATCGCCCGTCAAGATCCGACTCTTGCGAACGGCTGGGCAATTCCGATGGCAACAGATATTGCTTTTGCCCTTGGTGTGATGGCACTTTTAAGCAAACAGGTCCCCTTGCCGTTAAAAGTCTTTTTGCTGGCACTTGCTATCATTGATGACTTAGGTGCCATTATCGTTATTGCCTTATTTTTCTCTCATGGATTAAGTATTCAAGCACTTATTTTCGCTACAATCGCGATAATTCTACTCATTGCCTTAAATCGCTTTAAAGTCACCGCACTTTGTGCCTATATGGTAGTGGGCCTAATTTTGTGGGCATCCGTATTAAAGTCCGGCGTACATGCCACATTAGCCGGCGTAATTATCGGTTTCTGTATTCCACTGAAAGGTGAAAACGGTGAAACACCATTAGAAGATTTTGAGCACTTACTTGCCCCTTGGACATCATTCCTTATTTTACCTTTATTTGCTTTTGCTAATGCAGGGGTAAGTTTTGAAGGGTTAGATTTTTCTATGCTGACATCACCGTTGTTGCTCGCTATTGCTCTAGGATTGATTATCGGCAAACCGGTCGGTGTGTTTGGTTTTAGTTATCTTTCCGTGAAATTAGGTATCGCTAAATTACCGGAAGGCATTAATTTTAAACAAATTTTTGCCGTCGCTATTTTGTGCGGTATCGGGTTTACCATGTCCATGTTCCTCGCAAGCCTTGCTTTTGATGCGAATGCCGGCGAAAGTGTCAATACGCTATCCCGTTTAGGTATTTTGCTCGGCTCGACACTTTCCGCCATTGTGGGATATTTTTTCTTAAAACAATCCACAAAGGCATAATTTTGCATAAAAAAGTGCGGTTAATTTTGACCGCACTTTTTTACAATAAAATCCCACTTTCCGCTTTGGTAAAATTCATCACGAATAAACTTTTATAGGTGCGAACATGATATTCACCGGTTAGCACACGACGTGTGAAGGCATGGTAACTTTCCATATCTGCTGCATGAATGAGCAACATAAAATCATAGTCGCCGGAAATTTCATAACAACTCATCACATCGGATTCTTCACGCATTTTTCGTTCAAATTGCTCTTGATAATAAGAATGCTGATTGTCCATTTCCACCATCACAAAAACAGAGATCGTTTTGCCCACTGCCTTAGGTGATACTACCGCGACCTGTTTGGCGATGACACCTTTTTCCGTCAGAAGCTGAATACGCCGTTGGCAAGTCGCCACTGAACTGTTTACTTTATCTGCAATTTCTTTTAACGGTAACGTTGAATCTTGTTGTAATAAATTCAGTAAATCCCGATCAAGCTTATCTAATTGCATTATTCACCTTAATAAAAAATTTCTATTTCAAACGTTATAAGAAAAAAATTTTCAAGAATCAACATATATTGAAAATTTTTATCACGCAAACTGCCTATAATTTTTAATACTACATTTTTTGAACGGATTTGCTATGAAATTGATAACTCAAGGTGTTTTGCTCTGCTTGTTTTCCCAATGTCTATTTGGTGTGCTTTATTTATTCAGTTTGTGGTTACAGCCTATTAATGGCACGGATATTTTCGCCTGGCGAATGGTAACCATGTTATTTGGACTTGCCTTAATCATTTTTCCTACCGTTGGCCCTCACGCTATTCTTCGCTTAATGAAAGAAAATTTAGGAAACAATCTTTCCCGTTGGACGATATTTTTACTGGGCACCGCCAATGCAGGCAGTCAATTTTGGTTATTTATGTGGGCACCGGTAAATAATGAAGGGGTCAATATTGCAATGGGATACTTCCTATTTCCACTCGTGATGGCAATTCTGGGGCGAATATGGTTAAAAGAACCATTGAGCCAGATCCAAAAATTTGCCCTTTGCCTCGCCGCCTGCGGGGTCGCCCATGAACTTTGGCATACACAAAGTTTTTCTTGGACAAGCCTATGGGTCTGCTTAATGTACCCGCTCTATTATCTCAGCCGCAAAAAAATGCAAATTCCGGCATTACAGGGAATCACTTTGGATATTTGTTTGATTTCAATCCCTTGCTTTATCTATTTGATTTATCAAGGAAATAGTTTTCAGCTTATTGCTAACGAATGGCGTTATTGGTATCTATTACCCGCGCTAGGCATTGTTAGTGCCGTCTCCTTATCTGCGAATTTAAAATCCAGCCAACAAATTCCCATCAGTTTATTTGCGGTACTAAGCTATATTGAACCGGCATTACTTTTTTTAATTGCGCTATTTTGGCTCGGTACAGAGGTTTCCCCTGCCGATTATTTGACTTATATTCCTATTTGGGCAAGTTTGATTTTGCTGGGTATGAACGGCTTGATCAAAAACAGAGATAAAAATAACCGCACTTTATGCAAAAGCAATGAATGAGCCATTCTCTTACGAATAAAGTGCGGTGGATTTTTCTACCGTTTTTCCAAGATTGGTTTTAAGAATCTAGCGGTGTGAGATCCTTCTACGTTCGCCACCTCTTCCGGCGTACCGGTGGCGATAATTTGTCCGCCACCGCTTCCCCCTTCAGGGCCGAGATCCACAATCCAATCAGCAGTTTTGATCACATCTAAATTATGCTCAATCACGACAATGGTATTGCCTTGATCACGTAGGCGGTGAAGTACGGCAAGTAATTGCTTAATATCGGCAAAGTGCAAACCGGTAGTCGGTTCATCCAAAATATAAAGGGTTTTCCCTGTATCCCGTTTGGAGAGCTCAGTTGCCAATTTCACACGCTGGGCTTCCCCACCGGAAAGGGTCGTGGAGGATTGCCCCAAACGAATATATGATAACCCTACATCCATTAAGGTTTGCAATTTACGGGCAATCATTGGAATTGCATCAAAAAATTCACGCGCCTCTTCCACCGTCATATCCAAAACTTGATGGATAGTTTTGCCTTTATAGCGGATTTCTAAGGTTTCACGATTATAACGTTTCCCTTTACATTGATCACAAGGCACATACACATCCGGTAAAAAGTGCATTTCCACTTTGATCACGCCATCGCCTTGACAAGCCTCACAGCGACCGCCACGCACGTTAAAACTAAAACGCCCCGGGTTATAACCACGCGCACGCGCTTCCGGCACGCCGGCAAAGAGTTCACGGATTGGGGTGAATAAACCGGTATAAGTCGCAGGGTTAGAACGTGGCGTTCTTCCGATTGGGCTTTGGTTAATATCGATGACTTTATCAAAATGTTCCAACCCCTCAATAGATTTATAAGGAGCATAATCGGTTTTATCCGCACGGTTTAGCGCATTTTGAGCAAGCGGGAACAGGGTATCGTTAATCAACGTAGATTTGCCCGAACCCGATACGCCGGTGATACAAGTAAACAACCCGACAGGAATATCTAAATTCACATTTTTTAAATTATTCCCCGATGCACCCTTCAGTTTTAACCATTTTTTCTTATCAAGTGCGGTTCGTTTTTTCGGAATTTCAATTTGCTCAACACCGGATAAGAATTTACCGGTAATGGAATCAGTATTCGCCATAATTTCTTGTGCATTGCCCTGCGCAATCACCTGTCCGCCATGTACCCCGGCACCCGGCCCTATATCAATAATATGATCGGCAGCACGAATGGCATCTTCATCGTGTTCGACCACAATCACCGTGTTACCCAGATTGCGTAAATGAATCAACGTATTCAATAAACGTTCATTATCACGCTGATGTAAACCGATAGAAGGTTCGTCCAGTACATACATCACGCCCACTAAGCCCGCCCCAATTTGGCTGGCAAGACGAATCCGTTGCGCCTCTCCCCCGGAAAGGGTTTCGGCAGAACGGGAAAGTGAAAGATAATTAAGCCCTACATTGACCAAGAACTGTAAACGCTCACGGATTTCTTTCAGAATTTTCTCGGCAATTTGCGCTTTTTGCCCCGTTAATGAAAGTGCGGTAAAAAATTCGAGAGTTTCACCAATGTTTTTTTCAGAAATCATCGGCAAATTAGTCGGTCCGATATACACATTCCGTGCCTCCGGACGTAAACGTGAACCACCACAATCGGCACAAGGACGATTGCTGATATTTTTAGCCAATTCTTCACGCACCGACATAGACTCCGTCTCTTTATAGCGGCGTGCCATATTGTTCAAAATGCCTTCAAAAGGATGTTTACGAATAACCACATCACCACGATCATTCATATATTGAAATTCAATTTCTTCCTTACCGGAACCGTGCATAATGATGTGCTGAATTTTTTTCGGCAAACTTTCGTAAGGAACATCCACATCAAAATCATAATGTTTCGCAAGGGAGGTGAGCATTTGATGATAGTAAAAATTACGGCGATCCCAACCTTTCACTGCCCCACCGGAAAGGGAAATACTCGGGTTTTGCACCACACGCGCTTCATCAAAATATTGCTGAACCCCTAAGCCATCACAAGTTGGACAAGCACCTGCCGGGTTGTTAAAAGAAAACAAACGGGGTTCTAATTCCGGCACGGAATAACCACAGTGTGGGCAAGCAAAGTTTGCTGAAAAGACCAGTTCTTCCGCTTTTGGATTATCCATTTCCGCCACAATTGCCGTGCCGCCGGAAAGCTCTAACGCCGTCTCAAAAGATTCCGCTAAACGTGTGGCCAAATCTGACCGCACTTTGAAACGATCCACTACCACTTCAATGGTATGTTTTTTCTGTAATTCGAGTTTTGGCGGATCAGATAGATCACAAATTTCACCATTAATCCTCGCACGAATATAGCCTTGCGCCGCAATATTTTCTAAGATTTTAACGTGCTCCCCTTTGCGATTTTTTACCACCGGCGCAAGCAACATCATTTTTGATTCTTCAGGCAAACTTAACACTTTGTCCACCATCTGACTGATAGTTTGAGCGGTCAGTGGTACATCGTGGTTTGGACAGCGAGGCTCCCCCACTCGGGCAAAAAGAAGACGTAAATAATCGTAAATTTCTGTGATCGTCCCCACCGTTGAACGAGGGTTATGAGAGGTGGATTTTTGTTCGATAGAAATCGCAGGCGACAAGCCTTCAATGGAATCCACATCCGGTTTTTCCATCAAAGAAAGAAATTGACGGGCATAGGCGGAAAGAGATTCTACGTAACGGCGCTGTCCTTCCGCATACAACGTATCAAAGGCTAAAGAGGATTTACCGGAACCGGAAAGACCAGTGATTACAATGAGTTTATCGCGAGGAATCGTTAAATTGATATTTTTAAGATTGTGGGTTCGTGCCCCACGAATGTCGATGTTTTCCATAAATAATGCATTCTGCCAATTATTTTTTCAAAATTGCGAGCATTATCGCATATTTCAATATCTGTGCAAATATCCAGTTAAATCTTATAGACCTTTTGTAAAATTTCAGGCAAAATAACCAAACTTTTTTAATATAAAAATGAGGATTCTTCAATGGCAGGAGTAAATAAAGTTATTATTGTGGGTCATTTGGGTAATGATCCCGAAATTCGTACGATGCCAAATGGTGATGCCGTTGCCAATATTAGTGTCGCAACCAGTGAAAGCTGGAATGATCGTAACACAGGAGAGCGTCGCGAAATCACAGAATGGCACCGTATTGTGTTCTATCGTCGTCAAGCAGAAATTTGTGGCGAATATTTGCGTAGGGGATCTCAGGTTTATGTAGAAGGCCGTCTGCGTACCCGCAAATGGCAAGATCAAAACGGACAAGATCGCTACACCACAGAAATTCAAGGCGATGTCATGCAAATGTTAGGCGGTCGCAACCCGAATGCAGGTGGATATGGTGCACCGGATATGGGACAAAGCAGTCTACAACCATCTTATCAAGCGAACGCTAACAGCAGTTATCAGTCATCCCGTCCAGCTCAACAAGCAAAACCACAAGCCGAACCACCAATGGACGGGTTTGATGATGATATTCCATTCTGAGTTACGTATAACTAATTTTTGTAAAAATAAATTATAAAAAACTAAGAGAAGCCAATTAAGATTAGGCTTCTCTTTTTTATAATTCTTTTATCATTTTATCTACGATACCGAAAAAGGGGAGTAAAATGATGTCTGAGAATTTCAAGTAATATATCTTACATAGATAAATTTAGGAGCTGACGTAGATTAGCTAGTATGTTAGTCTACATCAGTCCCCAATCTATTATTCCCCCAACAAGAACTCCCCAATATGCTGATGCACAATTCCATCAATATTATCCTGCCAAAAATCGTCCATGGTTATTACATATTTCGGGTAATTATCTGCAATGGCCTGCAAAGGTGAAAATTCACGCTGAACAGTTTGTTCGCTTTCCAATTTATACGCTACTTGGATATAAATTTTTTCATTCTGTTTTTGAGCGACAAAATCAATTTCTTGAGTGCCAAATTTACCAATATATACTTGATAGCCACGGCGTTTGAGTTCTAAATAAACCAAATTTTCTAAAATACCTGAAATAAGACTTATACGAAAACCCATTGTTGAATAGAGTAAGGACACATCCCCCAAATAAAATTTTTCTTGGGTTTTCAAAATCTCTTTGCCTTTAATATCAAAACGCTCGACACGATGTAAAATAAAGGCACTTTCTAAGGCTTTTAAGTAGTTATAAACAGTATTTAAATCCACTTTTCGTTGTTGGCTTTTAAAATAATCCGCTACGTTTTTGCCTGAAAAAGTGTTGCCGATATTATCAAAAGCATATTTAACGATACGTTCGAGTAACTCCACATCACGAATTTTATGGCGTTGCACCGTATCTCGCAAAATCACAGACGCATAAATATCCTGCACGATTTTATAAACAGTTTCCTGCTCATAATCCGCCGTATGCACCATCGGGAAACCGCCCTTACGCAAATATTCTGTAAAAATTGCGGTGGAATTTGCCACAGATTGTTGGCTATAACCTGCCTTAAAATCCAAAAATTCTTGATACGATAACGTAAAAATCGGGATTTCCACATAACGTCCAGCAAGATAGGTCGCCAGTTCAGAGGATAATAAATGTGAGTTTGAGCCTGTGATATACAGGTCTAGATTGAAATCCACCATAAACGCATTGACAGCTTTTTCCCAATCCGCCACTTCCTGAATTTCATCAAGCAAAAGGTAGTATTTCTCTGTGGTCTGAATTTTCTCTTTCACCAAAGCATAGAGTTTGTCTGCGATTTTAAAATCAGCAAAAGCAAAACTTTCAAAGTTGATATGAATGATTTGTTGACCAGCAATGCCTTGTGCCAATAATTCCGCTTGTAGCAGTTTAATGACCGTTGATTTCCCCGAACGGCGAATACCCGTAATCACTTTGATTAAAGGCATATTGATAAAAGGTTTCAGTTGTTTGAGATAGTTTGGGCGGTTAATCATCTTTAATCATTTTTTGGTTATATTCATAACTTAAAGATGATTATATCATTTTTTATTGGTATAACCATAAAAACTGAAAATATATGCATGTTCTTATGGAAATAACAAAAATATAAAACAGTGGTATTTTAAGAGCAATTTGCAAAATCCTCTCAAAACCCCACCGCACTTTTTCAATAATATTTAAATTTATACAACTCGACATTCGGACAGTCTTTCGGCAATCCATACTTAATCAATGCCAGCCGTAGGATACCAAAATGCAAGCCACTTTACCTTCACCAAAAATTTGAGCAAATTTGGTTTAGTTAATGGTATTCATAAAGATCAGTATTTTATACGATACATTAAATTGCCTACATCTCATCATATCCAATCATACCAAACGCATTTTTATTCTGTAATTTCATATCTGCTGGAATCTCTTTCGGCACTTCTGCTTCTAAATATTGGTTAAATATATCTGCAATAAATTTTGCATAAACAATGGATTTAGTGTCAAATACAAATAATTTTGTATAAATGCGCAATGTACAACTATTCTCTGTTTTAACAAACCGAGCAATATTTTTTGAAGCTATATTAAAATAGCGATTTTTATCAGTTTTTAACTGGTATTGTGCTTCTGCAGCTGATGAAAATGCCTGGTACATTTTTTCAAATTGTTCAATATTTTTAATTGTAATATTATCATTATCGTAACTGTCATCCCCTTTTTCAGGGGAATAACAGAAATGGAACTGTGTGGGACGTTCTGAGGTAGCAACACTACCTAAAATCGGGAAAACCCAACTTTCTTTACGATTAGCTAGCTGATTTAAATCTTCCAAAAATAATGAAAAATTCGGGCATTCATCTTCATTATTAACCAAATAATAGCTAATTGGATTATCGGGGCTAGTTTCCACTTCTTTTGCGATAAAATTAAATCCACCAATTTTGGCAATATGGTAAGCAAACCAACTAGTTACAGGCTCCATAAACCCTGATGTGCTAACAATGGTAATTTTGGAGCCCCGATCAATACAACAGCCATAAGGACGATTTTTTCTATAATTTACTACAACAATTTTATCACTTGGATTTTCAGAAGGGCTAATCGCATTAGCCAAATTAAATAGATGAAAACAATCTGATTTTCCTACTGTTTTAATAATCTCCGTTTCAGAAATATATTTACGAGTTAAAATTGTACTTAATGGTTGATAACGTGGTAAATAATAAAGTTTCGTATATTGTCTATCATAGTTAAAACGGAAAGATTGCAAAATTCGAGATTTGAACTCTGTTATTTCTGCCTCCTCTTTATCCTCTTGCATGATTTCTGAAAAAGCACTAGCAATCAAACCTGCTGGTACAGCAAAAATTGCAAGAGTTAAAATACCAATAATACTGGCGATGAGGCGACCTATTGTTGTGATTGGAGGTGTGTCAGCAAAACCGCCAGGATCACCAATATATTGCAGAAACGCCCATACTACCGAAGTCCAGCCGTTGTTATATACCTCAGGCTGAGCTTGGTGCTCAACAAAATATAGAATAAAAGATAGAATTAGAGTAATAATTACTAAAAACCCCTAAAGAAACACGCATTTCATCTTGTTTTGCCTTAAAAGCTCGGCTAAGAATTTGAATTGACTTTAAATATCGGAAAATTCGACATAAACGAAACACTCGTAAAATTTGTACTGTTGTTGCTGAGATAGGAAAAATAAAAGTAAGAAAAAAAGTATAGGTTGATAGAATATCTATCAAACCATAAAAAGAAAAACAGTATTTTATTCTTCCAATTAACCCCTGATATTTTTTATCAATTAAATCAATACACCAAATGTGTAATGAAACTTCAATAGTAAAAATAGCAAGAGTAATATAATCAATAATATTCAGCCAAAGGCTGTATCGTTGACGAATACTTTCATATGTAGAAAGAAATATACTAAATGTGGATAAAGCAATAAAAAATAAAATGATATAATTAATTCTGTTATGCCATTCTTTACCCTCTAAACTATCATTAAAAATATGAGCCAAACGTAATTTTAATGTTTTTTTGATAACTCCATTTAAGTATCCTTCTCAGTTTCTGATAAGCGCTTACGACGATTTCTTTCTTTTTGAAAACCATACATATCAATAATCTTAGCTTTTGTATAATGCCAATTGGTTGAATTATGATTACTATCCTTGACAAAACGCTCTTTTTGCAGCTCATCGATAACTTGTTTATTTTCCAGATAAAAATCATAAATTTTAATAATATTTTTTTGGGTTACTTTAGAATTAGAGAATTCAAAAGTTTTACAAAAGAATGAATCAAATGCCGGTAATATACCAAACACTCCTAATATAATTTTAGTAATCAATGTTTTAGTTGGTTTATTCTCTCCATCAGAAATTTTATCAAAAATAACCTGATAAATTTTAAGAATTATTTCTACTTTCTCAGGGGTTCTATAATCCTCAACATCAATTTCCCAAACCGTCTTATCTTGACAATAAACCCATTCAACTAGCTCTTTAAAATAGAGAGGATTTTTAGTTTTTAATAAATAACTAGATCCTCGCAACATTCCCCAGCTACCTAAATAACTCCATAAAACAAAACGGCTTTGTTCAATATTTATTTCATTTTTTAGTTTTAAGTTTCTAAAGTGAGAATAGCAAAGATCGAAGCTATAATACCGATGATAGGGCTGACTTGCTTCATCACAAAAACTAAAAAAAACATTTTTTATTTCATCAGGTTTCATCTGCATAAATATCCTTTAATTAATAATCTCACAATTAGGCAACTGCCCATCTAATTTCAAAACAGAGAGATGGTTCAACTTTAGATAATAAAATTTTATCTAACAGCTTTAAATAAGATAAATAACTTAAATCATCTTTACTATCAGAGATCAAACAAGTTACCTTTCAAATTTATCATTTTTAAATTAGGTCAGAATGATAGCTTTTAATAATTATTTACTATTTATTACATTCAATATCTTATACTTGATAATTTACATATAGCATATAAAAATTTAATTATTTTAAAACTATTTAATGAAAGCTCTAAATATGTTAAAACTCACTTACCTCTCAATAATATATTCATATAATTTTCATTATTTTTAATAGTTATAACATTACTTCCTTTTAAATAAAATAATGGCAGAATAAATTAAACATCTGCCATTATTTTTCTACCAAAGTTTTAAAATTACTTGACCAAAAGCAACTAAAATGGATTGTCCATTTAAATCATAGGTACTATTATACGATGATCCATATTTAGGTTTTAGAGTATTTCCTGAAACAACCCAAGCATCGTTTGAACTACCAAATTTTGGCTTTAATTCTTTTCCATTGAATGTCCAAGCATCATTTGAGCTACCAAATTTAGGTTTTAATTCACGTCCATCACAAGACCATTTACTTGATAATTCTATTTTAGGCATATACGCTCCTATATTATTTTTTTAGCAGATATTTATAGTTGGTATTAACATAACAACTATAAGTAGTATACCCTTTAGTTAAACTGATGGCAAACTGTAATATTAAATGGGTCTAATATTGTAAAGTTATTTTTTCAAATCAATAAAATCAATACCTTAATTTCATATAGTAGATCAATATCAACTGTATAACTTACTTTATTAATGATCTGTATAGAAGTATATTCTTTAGTTTTTTAACATTAGAAAAATAAAAATTTGTGACTACATCAAAACACTACTCACATGAATTTATATGTGATAATTTAAAGAAAATTCCACTTGATAAATTTGAACAGATTTTAAAGTGAAGTAGAGATCGCATTTAAAAAGATAAGCGGGCATTTTATGAACTTTTTGCAAAACTACTGCCCTTTGCCCAAAAACAGGCGTAATGACTAGAGATACAAAAATGACTTCGCTAGTATGTAATGTAGATTTTATTATCACATTGATAGTGGACCCTACGATTAATCATGCTCACCTATAAAAATTAAAACAACTCTTTATAGTCCGCTTTATTCAAGCCATATTTTTTCATTCGTAAATACAATTTCTTACGAGGAATTTGTAGATAATTTGCGGCTTCATTGATTCTCCCTTGAAAACGATCCAGCACTTCTATAATGATCTGCTTTTCATATTCATCAATAAGATTATCAAGCGATAGCTCACTTTGTTCCTGCATCAACGAGAAACGATCATTTTGAACGGTAACGCCAACAGCATAAAGTTCGGCTGTGTGAATTAATTGGGAGATATTGCCAAGCCACTTTTGCGAAATCAGCTGTTTAATAAAATTCTCACTCACCAGTGGTTTCTTCTTATTTAATTTTTTACAAGTTTGGGCTAAATAATGGCGAAAAATCGGCTCAATATCAGAAGTTCGGCGAGAAAGTGGCAAACATTCTATTTGCGTTAAATTAAACGCATAAAAAAGCTCCGGTAAGAGGTTAAACTCTGTCAATAGTTGATACGGAGAATATTGGCTAATACCAATAAAACGAAAATGCTGTTGCTGAATGGATAATGCCAGTCTTTTCTGTGCCGCTTGTGAGAGATATTCAATATTTTTAAGTTGCAATAACCCCTGTTGGGCTCGATCAAGGTGGGGCTGTAATTCTTCGATATCACAGGGGGCAAGTAATTCTAGGCTATGTTGAGGCGAAAAACGATCAGCAGAAAAGCAGGCAAGATGTTGGGCCGCTAAGCTTCGCCCAGTTCCAATTTCTCCAAAAATAAAAATCGGTAATGATGTTTCTCCAAGTTGTTGTAAACGTTGGCGAAATTGTTTCATCCAATGACTCTGCCCGATAAAATGGGTTTCTAATGTTTCTTGCTGTGCATTTTTAATTGCCAGTTGCTGTTGTCTTTGGTCTAGAGCCTGCTCAAGCTGTATCAACAATTTTTCCGGTTTGATAGGTTTTTCAATAAAATAAAATGCCCCTTTTTGCATTGCTTCAATCGCCATTGGCACATCACCATGTCCGGTGATTAGAATCACAGGCAGATGTTTATCCCTTTGATGTAAACGGCTCAAAAGTTCCCAACCGGATAGTTGAGGCATATAAATATCGCTCACAACTACGCCTTTCCAATTTTCAGGTATGATCTCTAATGCGTCTAACGGATTATTAATCGCTTTAATTCGGTATCCCTCTGCATTTAATAGTGATTGGTAAGCATTTAATACATCATTATCGTCATCAATCAGTAACACCGTTTCTCGATCTAACATATTTCCTCACTATGTAAAAACTCTAAAATAACAACCGCACTTTTAGAAAGACTAGAGGCAATCGCCAATTTTCCCCCAAATTGCTGCATAATGCGCTGGCAAATCGTTAAACCTAATCCTAATCCGATACTTTTAGTCGTAAAAAAAGGTTGTAATAATTTATCGGCGTGATCCGTTTGCCAACCACTACCATTGTCTTCAATAAAAACACAAGTTTTGTTTTGATAACGGACTACATCAACTTGAATAATCGGTATGGCTTGACCCGCCTCCAGTGCATTTGAAAGGATATTAACGAAAACCTGTTCCAACAAAATTGGATTTACAAGCAAGCAAACATCCCCTTTAATCTGCAGCTCAGCATTTAGAGGTTTATGACGAAGCTCCAATAAATTCCATGCCTCCGTCAAACTTTGTTTAAGAGAAACCACTTGATAAGGTGTAGATGAAATTTCATTTTTAGCAAATTGACGTAATGCTTTAATAATATTAGCAATTCTCTCCGTTAATTTTTCCACCTTTTCAATAGTAAGATAACTTTGCTTATCTTTTTGCTGTTCAAGGTGTTTTTTCAGCGTAAAAAGATAAATTGATATTGCATTCAAGGGTTGATTAATTTCGTGGGCAAGTGTCGTCATTGTTTGCCCGACAATTGCCATTTTGGCAGCTTGAATCAATTCATTTTGCGTTTCCTGTAAATCTTTTTGAATTTTTTCTCGCTCCTGCAAAATTTGAATATGATTATTTAATAATAAACCAATTTCTGTCAGCTCATCTTTACCACTAATATTGAGAGGTTGATTTGTTCTACCTAGATTAAGGTTTTCAATAGCATAAATAAGTTGTGAAAAACGGTAGCTTAAATGACGCTTTACATAATATTGGTTGAATAAAGCAATCAGAATAAGGAAAATAACCAATGAAGAAATAATGATTACGCCACTTATTTTTGTTTGCTGTTTTAAATTTTCATTTAGTCGGGTAAAACTTTCTTTCGTTTTATTTAATTCTTGCTTTATTATTTGTTGCGTTTTGCTAACAATCTCATTTTTTTGATACTGAATATTTTTTAATTCAATTTGATAATGAATGATATCTTGAATCAGATTATCTAACTCATGATGAGATTCAATCATTTGATATAGATCGTTAAACATCTGTTGCAATGGCACAATACTTGGATTTTTGATCGTATAGGAGGAATGTTGGGCTAATGTAGTAATTACCTGCTTTAAATAGGCATAGTCTTGCAAAAGTGTGCTTTGATTAGGTTGTAAATCATATAAAAATTGCACTAATTCGCTTCTGATCTGCTCTTTTTTATCCTCTAATTGATATAAATAAAGTAATTCATTCTCTGATTTAGTTTTATTTTTCTCATTATAAAAAGAGGAATTTCTCAGAAAAGAATTATTCTGCCAGTTTAGTTCTTGAATTTGTGAAATGATTTCATTGTTAAAATCATCATTTAACCATTGAATTTTAGTTAATAAAGTTTGTTTTTTCTGTAAAATCAAAAAATTATCAGATAAATTATTATTAATTTGATCAGTTAATTGATTTAAATCATTCAAGTATTTTGTAATTATTAATTTTTCTTTCTGATTGAATAATAAAGAAGATAAATTTTCAGCCTCATTGAGTTGAGTTTTAAGATTTTTAAAACCAGCCTGTCGGTTTAAATTATTTTGAGAATAATAGAATCGTTCTAAATCATTAAAGAATACATTAAACTTATCCTCCAATTTTAGCGCTGCATTTGTCTTTGGAAAATAATCTTCAATAATATAATTAACCTGACGATATTGAATATACCAAGCAGATAGACTTACAAGCCCAATAAGTAATGTTAATATTAATCCAATTATTGAGGCTCTCTTCAAATGTTGGGGGATTTTTCCCTGTTTCATTTAATGTCCTCTAATTGCACAAGTATTGAATTCATCTGTTGTTGGAAAAAATCCGTCCATAGTTTCTCTTGCTCTAATAAAAAATATCGATCATTTTTGATTTTCTTTAAATAATTAGGATCTATCGCTTGTTGCTCACTGACTGGAACTAGGGTTAGTTGATGGCGAAGTGCTGTCAATTTTCGTTCTGTTTTTTGCTCTTGTTGATAAATTAACGTCCAAACATCTTTCAATTGATTGAGACGAAATGTGACGGCATTATCAAATAATTTTTCGACTAAATACTGCCTTAATAACAAAATATCGTAATCTATCGGTTCCTGTGCCAATAATTTTTTCTGTTGTTCGTATTGGCGGCTATTTGGCTCTAAAGGTTTAAGTGGAAATTTTGCCATATTTGGCGAAGTCACAACTTCTTGTCCTTCCGGACTTAACAAAAATTTAATAAATTCAAGTGCCGGCTTCGAGGCTTGGTTATTTTTATGTACGGCAATAAACGCCGGTGAAGCAATAGAATGAGGAAAATAGACAAAACCAAAATCCTGATTATTGAGGTTATTCGCATAGCTATCAATACTAATACCTGCTGTTGCTAAACCGAGTTTAATTTTTTCTGCGACATTAAAGCTACGAGAAGAAATCAAGGATAAATTACCCGATAGCGTTAAAATTTCTTGCCATCCAGCAACCCAGCCTTTTTGTTGTAAAAGCATTTCCAGCATGATGTGATTACTGCCGGATCGAGAAGGTGAACTAATCAGTAAACTATTAAAATAAGCCGGATCAGTCAGGCTATTCCAATCGCGCGGCTCCGCTAAATGACGTTGTTTAAGTAAGTTTCGGTTAAATAAAATACCATAGCCAGAAAAAGCCACTGCCGTCGTTGTTGATTTGAGTTGTGAAGGCACGAGTGCATTTTGATAAGTTTTCGGTAACTCCAACAATAATCCCTTTTCCTGTAAATATTGAAATAAAAAAGGGGAAGAACTCAATACTAAATCGACTTTCTCTATATTTGGTTGAACTAATAAACGCTTAAGCGAACTTGATGTTCGATTAATCAAGCGGACTTTTTGGTTAGGAAAATTGTTTTGCCATTGTTTAACCATATGTTCGGTTGTTTCCGGCGAAAAGGTGGTAGCAATAACAATTTCGTTGGCTAATAACAGCGGACTAATCGAATACAACAGAATAAAGAGTAAAAATTTCATCACATAATCCTTCTCTATTTTGTGATCTAAATCACAAATTTCAAATTTTCTTTTTTCTGATTATTTTCATTATGGCTTGAAATTAACTCAATTTCGATAGTCGAAAAACCACTTTCTTCAACCCAACAATTTATGGGTCATTTTTGACACCCAAATGTTAAAAAATCGGTCATTTTTGTGCATTTTTAGCTGATTTTACCCGTCATTTTAATCGGGTTAACATACAAAATAATTACTACAAAGTAAGAAACATTCTTTTTTCATCATTCAAATAAGAGGAATTTCTATGCTTTCATTTTTAGCATCTAAACCGGGTAAACCCATTCCCGATAGTGAAATCAGAGAACGTTACAACCGTTTGAGATGGCATGCATTGTTTGGAATTTTTATCGGCTATGCGGCCTACTATATTTTACGCAATAATTTTTTGCTTTCTTCGCCTGAACTTATCAGCGAATTTGGTTTTACCAAAAAAGATATTGGTTTCATTTCCGGAACCATGTTGATTGTATATGGTTTAAGTAAAGGATTTATGTCCGCCTTTGCCGATAAATCCAACCCAAAACATTTTATGATTTTCGGCTTAATGATGTCCGCCGTCGTAAACTTAATGATGGGATTTAGTGCATCATTTTGGGTATTCTTATTTTTATGTATTTTGAATGGTATCTTTCAAGGAATGGGGGCGGGTCCAGCTTATGTTGTATTAGCCAGCTGGTTTCCTCGAAAATCCCGTGGTGTCACAACAGCGGCATTTAATATTTCTCATAATGTTGGGGGCGGCTTAGTTGCACCAATTGCAGGAGCAAGTATCGCGTGGCTCGGGCAAGAACACTGGCAAGCGGCACATTTTATCGTACCAACCGCCATTGCTACTGTGGTGGCAATTATTTTCTATATTTTCGGCACAGGCAGAACTTATAACGAAGGTTTACCTCCAACCAGCAAAATTCTTGGCACAGAACAAGAAGAACTGGTTGTCACCAAAGAAGAAAATGTCAACTTAACCACTTGGGAAATTTTTAGAGACTATATCGTTAAAGATATTAACGTTTGGTTTGTTTCTTTTATTGATGTATTCACCTATATGATTCGTTTCGGAGTATTAACTTGGCTGCCTCTATACTTACTGGAAACTAAAGGCTTTTCTAAAGGACAAATGGCGACTGCCTTTGCTATCTTTGAATGGGCAGCAATCCCCTCTACCTTGCTAGCAGGTTGGTTGACTGATACTTACTTTAAAGGTCGCCGTATGCCATTGGCAATTATAACGCTGGTTGGGGTGGGTATAGCGATGTTTGCTTACTGGGGAGGGCAAGATTTGCTCACCGTTACCATCGGTGCAGGTGTTATCGGCTGCTTAATTTATGTGCCAATGTTCCTTTCTTCTTTACAAACTATTGAGCTTGTACCTTCATTTGCCGCTGGCTCAGCAACTGGTTTAAGAGGATTACTCAGCTATATTCTCGGAAGTTTCTCCGGTACAGCGCTATTTGGTATTCTCGCTGAACGTTTTGGTTGGAATGCAGGCTTTTATTTACTACTGTTCGCAGTATGTGGTTGTATCTTCTGCTGTTATATGACCCACTTAGGTGTACTGCGTTTAGAAAAACAGCACAGCAAGGATAAATAAAACAAATAGGAATAAATATGCCCCGAGAGATCACTCTCGGGACAATTTGTATTGACGGAATAAGGCTAACTTTCCTTGGATAATGGGTTATTTTAGTTCCGTTGATTATTTAGCTACTTGACTCTCCCCTACCAATAATAGCGTACCAATGACGAAAGACACAAACATCAAAAGTATGATGGATTGTAACGTTATTAGGAGGATAAATTGAATGAGCTATTGAGTGGGATTCAATAATAAATTTTCAGTAAAAAAGTGCGGTCGCTTTTTCTCCTATTTTTGTAAAGCGACTGATTGAAAATTTATATGAGATAAAATTTTCCTGAAATCAACCGCACTTTTTGGTTTACCAGACAGTACCGGGATGAGCAACTCAATATTTTTATAATGATACTCAGCAAAATAATCGCTAAAGCCTGAGGCTAGAGCGATTATTGAAAGAATAATAAAGGAGTTGCACTATTTTTGATGTTTCTGCAACCATTGTTGCATAAATTTAATTTCCCCTTCTTGCGCCTGAATAATATTTTTAGCCAGTTGGCGTAATTCAGGATCTTTGCCGTATTTCAGCTCAATTTCTGCCATTTTAACAGCACCTTGATGATGAGGAATCATACCCGTTACAAAGGCAATATCTGCATCTTGGCTTTCCATTCCCTTCATCATATCTTGGTGCATTTCATTCATTCCAGCCATCAGCTCTTGCTGCATAGGGGTAAGCTCTGTGGCGTGATGGTGGTGAGTGGTGTTTGCCATTGCTGTTGCACCAAGTGTTAAAGCAAATAATGCTGTCATTAGTTTTTTCATAAAATCCTCCATTGGGTTAATTGAGTGGGCAGTTTAAACCTTAACCTTAGGTTAAGGTCAAGAGCATTTAGAATGTTTATTTTCATGCAAATGTATATCGAGGGAATTCAATAATTAAGTGTAGAAAGGAAATAGCAGCCGGATTGCTAAGCTTACGAGTAAAGTATAGAAGGCTGTACTGTCATGTTTTTGTCATTAAATAACAATAGAATGCTGATATGTAATGACTCAACCCGTTAAGGAAAAATATGAAAAAATTGATTTTATTTGTTTTTATACCGAGTATCGCCATGGCTCATACTTATAGTAGTTCATCTTTTCATGAAGAGCTCAGTACAATAACAACACCAGAAAAAACGTTAAACTTATCTGTTGGAATCGGAAGCGGTGCCTTTCATCGAGCAAATGATCCTGCCGATATTTTTTACACCGTGACTGATAGAGGCCCTAATATTGACTGTGGTGATAGCTATAAAGTTTTAGGGATATCACATTGTTCTAAGGGTAAGATTTTTCCTATACCTAATTTTTCACCAACCATTTACCGATTAAAATTGTCGAAAGACAACAAATCTTCTGCAAAGATTTTGGATAAAATACCGCTCAAAACGCAATCAGGAAAACTTGCCTCTGGCATATCCAATCCAAATACCGAAACAGCGTATGATATTAACAAAAACTTACTCAAGGATGATGTAAACGGTTTTGATACCGAAGCATTGGTAGTAACACAAGCGGGAGAATTTTATCTTGCCGATGAATATGGTCCGAGTATTATTTACGCTGATCAAAATGGAGTGATTAAAAATCGTTTTGTGCCTAATGGTGTAAAATCTGAACTAAACGGTGCGGATTATACTATCACAGAAAATTTACCAGCAGAGTTGAGAAATCGTCAACTAAATCGAGGGTTTGAAGCTCTAGCATTGAGTAAAGACGAAAAGACACTATTTTTTATGCTACAAAGCCCATACGATCCTGGAAAACGAACGGTTACACTCTATTCTATGGATATTCAGTCTCAAACTATTAACGGACAACGGCTATATGAATTAGATACCCCAAATACTTTTCTCAAAGATAATGCTAAAAAAGCACGTATCCAAAATGATGTAAAAATAAGCGAAATAGCAACAATCGGAGACAATGAACTCATCGTTTTAGAGCGGATTAGTAAAACCACTAAATTTTACAAAATTAAACTTAAACCTAGCACAACTGAAAAAACAATAAAGAAAGAATTAATAGTAAACACGGATGATTTGGACAAGTTTCCAACTAAAATCGAAGGATTAGCGATTATTTCACCTCAAGAATGGATTTTAGTTAACGACAATGATTTTGGTATTGAGGGAGATAAAACACGCATTATTCGCTTATCGTTACAGGATAAATAACAAAACATTTCTAACATCACTATAATTAAATCATAAAGGCGTCATTACCAAATGATGCCTTTACTTCACGACTTCTGCCGTATAATTTAATTTATGAATGGCGTTAATCAGTTGTTCATCCGTCACCTTCGAATCTTCCAGCACAGTGACAGTTCTATCCTTTATTGAAGCTTTTGTGGAAATCACACCATCAATATTGCGTAATTCTTTATTCACCAAATAGGCACAAAGTTGGCAAGTCATTTCTTTCACTTTCAATACAATTTGTTTCTCAGCCTTTATCGGCGTATCTTCCGCTTGAACAGAAAATACCGTAAACAATGAAAGTAAAAGAGCGGTCAATAATTTCTTCATTTTTTGTTCCTCATTCTAAAATCCACGGAAGAATCGTCGGATAAGTAAAAAAAAGCAACATAATAATGAAGACGATCCAATAAAGTACAACAAGTTTTCTGCGTGAAATATATTTAGTACAAATGATTTTTTTAGAAAACATCAATAACCAAAAACCATAGGCAAAAGCGCATACTGATACTAAAAGCATAGGAATACGCAAATAATCATATTCGCCCAAGCCCATCAACCAAGTGGATGACACACCGAACACAAGATAAATTAAAGGGGCAATGCAACACAAGGTTGATGCCACTGCCGCACTCAATGCAGTGGCAATGGCAACCCAAAAAGATTTGTTAGCGTTTTTTAGAGACGTAGTCATATTTAAACTCTTTCGGATCAAAGAAATTTAATGGATCACCTCCAATTTCTGCATAGGGATAACCAAAATTATTAATCGGGGCTAATTCCGGTTGTGGATATAAATCAAAATCACGTGCGTGGTTAAATCCTATCCAATTCGCTTCCCAATTGCCGAATAAATATTTTGCGACAGCTTGCGTATCTTTATCTTCGACGGATTTGTTCTCTGCTAATCGCATTTTGGCGACATCTGCAGAATCTACCGGCACCCAACCAAAACCGGCAAGATAAAATTCCGCTCGACAATGTTGTGCGCCACTCACATTTGCTACGCCATATTCATCTGCACTGCCAAAAGCGCCTTTAGAATATTGCCCCATTTTATCCGCCGCACCTAAACGAATACCAAAAATTTCACGCGCCGGAATTCCAGCCGCACGCGCAAGGGCAACAAAAACGGAATTAATGTCGGTGCATTTACCTTTTAACACGCCTGTCGTGAGTATTTTTTCCACATCACCGTCACCGCAACCTAATACGGAGTTGTCACGCTCCATATTTTTCACAATCCATTGATGAATCAACTCCGCTTTCTTCAATGGATTACTCTCTGTTCCAACAATCTTATCGACAAACTGTTTCACAATGCCATCGGTTTTAATGTGTTGGGTGGGTTTCAAATATTCCTGAACATCTACAGAATAACGAATCTCTTTTGGCGGTTGATAATGATCTAATGCCCCTTTTACCATAGGTTCACGATCTTTAGTTTCAATCACCATCGTCACTTTTAAGTCGCGTTTTGCCGCATCTTTATCCCAAGTCGCAAATAAGGTTTTCGCCCCATATTGATTATTTTCTGTCACATAAGCATCAAGATAATTGCCTTCAAAATGGAGGGATTTCACTTGTTGATAATCGTTATTAAACGGTAACGGCACCCATAAATTTGTCTGTCCTTGCGAACCTTTTGGAACGCTCAAATCATAGGTTTGGGTAAATTCATACAAATGGGAATCTGTATTATAGTTTGGTATGTTGATATTGGCATAAGTCAATGCGCTGCACGCAGAAAACATTGCCATGACAATTCGTTTCTTCATGGAAAGATCCTCTAGTTAATAACAGTTAAAACTTAACACATTAGGTAAACTAATATGGACGGCAAATATGCTAACGGATCTCTTCATTATCCGTCAATGTTGTTAATAAAAATTTAACAAATATTTGTTTGGTTAGTATTGATTATATTTTATTAATGGCTCAACCCTATCTAATCCCCCACAGTGTACCAAACCACAACAACAGGCCATCTCCCCAGATTTAATCGTAAATAATGAATGTTGCAACGGTTGTGGTGAATGTAAAATAGCCTGTTTTACCAGTGCGATTACCTTGAAATAAAAACACACTGATTTTTCACCGCACTTTCCTCTTGCAATATTTGACACTGCCAATACTTCTGCCTATTATCCATCCATTATTTCTCTTATTATTACAAAATCTAAATTATGCAAAAAACAGCCTTAAACCTACTCAAAAACGCCCTCACCCAACGCATTTTAATCCTTGACGGTGCAATGGGGACGATGATCCAACAATATAAGCTCACTGAGGCAGATTTCCGCGGTGAGCGTTTTAAAAACAGCCCTATTGATTTACGCGGCAATAACGATTTACTCACGCTTACCCAACCACTATTGATTTCCGCCATTCACGAAAAATACCTTGAGGCTGGGGCGGATATTATTGAAACGAACACCTTCAGTTCCACCACCATTGCCCAAGCGGATTACGATTTACAAGCGGTCGCTTATGAGCTGAATGTTGCAGGGGCAAGATTGGCGCGCCTTGCCGCCGATAAGTACTCCACCCCCGAAAAGCCTCGCTTCGTGGCGGGAATTTTAGGCCCAACTAATCGCACTGCCTCGATTTCACCGAATGTGAATGATCCGAGTTTCCGCAACATTACCTTTATGGAATTGGTCGATGCCTATGCCGAAGCAACGCGCGGTTTGATCGAAGGCGGGGCGGACATCATTATGATCGAAACGATTTTCGACACTCTCAACGCCAAAGCCGCTATTTTTGCCATTGAAACCATGTTTGAAGCATTAGGCGTGGTATTGCCAGTAATGATTTCTGGCACGATCACCGATGCCTCAGGGCGAACGCTCTCAGGGCAAACCACCGAAGCCTTCTACAATTCCCTGCGCCACGCGAAACCGATCAGTTTCGGATTAAACTGTGCCTTAGGACCGAAAGAGTTGCGACCTTATGTGGAAGTGATGTCGAAAATTAGTGAAAGCTACGTTTCCGTTCACCCTAACGCGGGTTTGCCGAATGCTTTTGGTGGCTACGATTTGGGCGCAGAGGAGATGGCAACGCATATCAAATCGTGGGCGGAGAGTGGCTTGGTCAACATTGTAGGTGGCTGTTGTGGCACAACGCCCGAACACATTAAAGCCTTTGCGGAAGCGGTGGCAAACATTCCACCACGCCCCTTACCCGAAATCAAAACCGCAATGCGTTTATCTGGGCTTGAACCGCTCAACATCGATGACAACAGCCTGTTTGTCAATGTGGGCGAGCGCAATAATGTAACGGGATCGGCGAAATTCAAAAAATTGATTAAAGAAGAAAAATTTGCCGAAGCCATTGAGATTGCCATTGATCAGGTGGAAAACGGCGCGCAAGTGATTGATGTCAATATGGACGAAGCCCTGCTCGATTCGCAAAAATGTATGACCCGTTTCCTTAACATTATGGCGACTGAACCCGATGCAGCAAAAGTGCCTGTGATGATCGATTCAAGCAAATGGGAGGTGATTGAGGCAGGTTTGCAAGCGATTCAAGGGAAAGGCATTGTCAACTCCATCTCACTGAAAGAGGGGGAGGAGAAATTTATCCAACAAGCCAAATTGGTGCGTAAATACGGTGCGGCAGTGGTTGTGATGGCGTTTGATGAAGTGGGGCAAGCGGATACCGAAGAACGCAAAGTGGAAATCTGCACCCGTGCCTATCGGATTTTGGTCGATCAAGTCGGCTTTCCGCCTGAAGATATTATTTTCGACCCGAACATTTTCGCCATTGGCACGGGCATTGAAGAACACAATAACTACGGCGTGGATTTTATCAATGCCACAGGGCGAATTAAACGCACCTTGCCACACGCCAAAATTTCGGGTGGCGTGTCAAACGTCTCCTTTTCATTTCGAGGCAATAACCCGATGCGTGAGGCCATTCACGCGGTGTTTCTCTATCACGCCATCAAGCAAGGAATGGATATGGGGATTGTCAATGCGGGGCAGTTGGCGATTTATGACGATCTCGATCCCGAATTGCGTGAAGTCGTGGAAGATGCGGTACTTAACCGCCGTGCTGATGCGACCGAACGTCTGCTGGATTTTGCAGAAAAATACCGCAATCAGACCGCGTCCCACGAAGAAAACAGCATTGCTGAGTGGCGAACTTGGGCGGTGGAAGAACGTTTAAAACACGCCTTAGTGAAAGGGATCACCACCTATATTGTAGAAGACACC
This sequence comes from Rodentibacter ratti, assembly GCF_002000485.1. Classification (GTDB taxonomy): domain Bacteria; phylum Pseudomonadota; class Gammaproteobacteria; order Enterobacterales; family Pasteurellaceae; genus Rodentibacter; species Rodentibacter ratti. The sequence goes on from NZ_MLAJ01000003.1 coordinate 149,764, forward strand.
GAAGAAGCTCGCCAAAAATTCCCTACACCGCTAGAGGTGATCGAAGGGCCATTGATGGACGGTATGGACGTGGTCGGTGATTTATTTGGGGACGGTAAAATGTTCCTGCCACAAGTGGTGAAATCTGCCCGTGTGATGAAACAATCGGTCGCCTATTTAGAGCCGTTTATCAACGCCACCAAGCAAAAAGGCTCATCAAGTGGCAAAGTAGTGATTGCCACCGTCAAAGGCGATGTGCACGACATCGGCAAAAACATTGTGAGCGTCGTGTTGCAATGTAATAATTTTGAAGTGATTGATCTGGGCGTGATGGTGCCTGCGGATAAAATCATTCAAACGGCGATTGATGAAAATGCGGATATTATCGGTTTGAGTGGTTTGATCACGCCGTCTCTCGATGAAATGGAATACTTTTTAGGCGAAATGAACCGCTTGCAGTTGAACATTCCCGTGATTATCGGCGGGGCGACCACCTCCAAAGAGCACACGGCGATTAAACTTTACCCGAAATATCAACACGAAGTCATTTACACTACCAATGCCTCCCGTGCCGTTACCGTCTGTGCGGCGTTAATGAATCCGGAAACGAAAGCAGAACTGTGGGCGAGAACGAAAAAAGAGTACGAGCAAATCCAGCACGCCTTTGCCAACAAAAAAGCACCTCGTAAGCAGTTGCCCATTGAGGAAGCCAGAGCCAACCGCTTTGATGCGTTCAGCGGCGAATGGGCGGACTACCAAGTGCCAACGCCAAAACAAACGGGCATTGTGGAGTATAAAAATGTGCCGATTGCCACACTCCGAAAATTTATCGACTGGTCTCCGTTCTTTCGGTTATGGGGCTTGATGGGCGGTTACCCTGATGCCTTTGACTATCCTGAAGGGGGCGAAGAAGCCCGCCGAGTGTGGAATGATGCCCAAAAAGTATTGGACGAATTAGAGCAAAATCACAAGCTCAACCCAAGCGGTGTGATGGGGATTTTCCCTGCTAACCGTGTCGGCGATGATATTGAAATCTATCAAAATGCTGACCGCACTTCTGTTATCGGCAAAGCCTATAATCTGCGTCAACAAAGCGAACGAGGCAAAAACAGCAAAAGCCCGTACAATCTTTGTTTGAGCGATTTTATCGCAAGTAAAGAGAGCGGCAAGCAAGATTGGTTCGGTATGTTTGCCGTCTGTGCTGGGATTGAAGAACACGATTTAGTCGAAGGCTACAAAGCCGCAGGGGACGACTACAACGCGATTTTACTGCAAGCGGTGGGCGATCGCCTTGCCGAAGCAATGGCGGAATATCTGCACTTTGAACTTCGCACAAAAATCTGGGGATATAGCAAAGAAACCTTTGAAAACGACCGCTTGATCCGTGAAGACTATGTCGGTATTCGCCCCGCCCCCGGCTACCCAAGTTGCCCAGAGCACACCGAAAAACAGATCATCTGGGATTTACTGGAAGTCGAACAACGCATCGGCATGAAACTCACCGAAAGCTACGCCATGTGGCCTGCCGCCAGTGTGTGTGGTTGGTATTTCACCCACCCTGCGAGTAATTATTTTACTCTGGGGAGAATTGATGAAGATCAGGCTGTGGATTATGCCAAACGTAAAGGCTGGAATGAGAGAGAAATGGTCAAGTGGATTGGGGTCTCGATGGGGTAATTTATATCCGTTATTATTTTTATAATTATAGGGAACCATTTATGAATAAACATATAGAAAAATATTTAGATCTTTATTTATCTAAGGAAGATGTTGAATATGCAACTTTATTAACTGGAAAATGGGGGTGTGGAAAAACATTCTTTATAAAAAATTATATAAAAAATCATGATGAAAAACATAAATTTGTTTATGTAAGTTTATTTGGATTAAAAGATATTACAGCGGTAAATCAAGCTATTTTTCAAGAATTACATCCTTTTTTATCCAACAAAAGAATAAAGTTTTTAGGAGGTGTTTTGGCATCAGTTATAAAACTAGGATTTAAAGTTGATTTAGTTGGAGATGATAATAAAGAAACAACAATCAATATTGATCCTAGTAAGCTAAACCCTTTTGACGCTCAATCTAACAAAGATTTAGTTTTCATTTTTGATGATCTTGAAAGAACAATGCTACCTTTATCTGAAATTTTAGGATTTATAAACTTATTTTGCGAAAAACAAAATGTAAAAGTTATTGTAATCACAAATGAAGACGAGATAGAGGATGACAAAAAGATTTATAAGAAGTTTAAAGAGAAAGTTATTGGAAAAACATTTAACATATCTAATAACATTGAAGATTACTGGAACAATTTTAATGAAAAATATGAGGAAATATTTAAACAATACAGCAAACTAATCAAATCAATATTTGAAACTATTGGTGATGGGAATTATAGAAATTTAAATCAAACTATAGAAAACTATATTGATTTTACCCGAGGGATCAATCCTAAGTATTTTGAAAATCCTGATTTCACAAGACTACTTACTGAACAGTTTTTTACATTATCATTAGATTATAGAAAAGAACATGATATAACTAAAACATTTGACTCACTAAAAGAAAAAAATTCAGTTCTTTATTATCAACTCATCTTTGAAAAAGAAATTTGGAAAAAAATAATTACTGATTTTTATATTAATTTCGATGAACTAAATGAATTAATATCATCATTTCCTATGTTTAGAAAAGAAGGAAAAATGCCATCATGGAGGAAATTATGGCATTATAGAGAATTAAATAATGAAGAATTCAACGAATACCTTAATGACGTAAAAACAAATTTCATAGAAATAAAATATGATAACATTGGAATCATAATGCACGCCGTCAGCATGCTTATATTTTTCATAAAAAATAACCTATGTAAAGAAATGTCAATGAGTGATATAGAAAATAAAATCTCTGAGTATTTGGTTTTATATAAGGATAAAAAACAATTATTAGATATTAGATTTACCAGAATAAATGGAACAGGGTTAGGGTATCTTAATGAAGATGACCATGATTTTATTAGAATTAGAAAAAATTTCTTTAATAATTTAGAAAAACAAAATGACGACATAAAAGCTGATAAGACTATTGAAGAATTTTACAAGTTATTAGAGTATATTAAAATTGGCGATTGGGAAAATACCTATAAAGAATATAAAAAATACCAATTTATTTCTTTCCTTAGAAAAGAGCATGCAATTAAAGTTATGGATATTTTAGAAAATAATTTTCAATGGCTATATAACTTTTGCTATTTTCTTGATGAGAGATACTCAGAAAATCATTATATTGATGGTATATCTTTGGCAAACCATCTTAATTCCGAAGAGAGTTTCATTGATGAAATTATATCCCAGTTATCTGCCTATTATCAGAAAAAAAATCTTGAACCATTTGAAAACTTCAAATTAAATGAAATTCTAGATATGTTAAATCTGAAAAAGGAGAGATTCAAAAAATAATGCTATTAAGCACATCAATACTCTGTATTTTATACTAGTGTAAAAGTAAAAGATTATAAAAATAACTCTAACACCAGTACTAGGTAGATTATTTGTATTTTGGCATAGTAGATAAAATTTAGCTAAATCCTACTGCTTGTCTAGTACCTCTAACGTATAGGTTACACATACAAGCCCCTCTGGGGCTTTTTTACTTCTAGTTTGCGATCTCCATCGAAAAATCCCTCATTTCCATTCGACAATTCCCCTACAAGCGGTTAAATTTATCCAAAATTTTGTAAGGAATAACTTATGACTAAACTAATTCGCAACAGCACCGCTGAATTTTTGATTTTTACCAATCAAGCTGGTGATCAAAGCATTGAAGTGCGGTATGAAGATAACGAAATTTGGCTGACGCAAAAACGTATTGCTGAGCTTTTTGAAGTGAATGTGCGTACGGTAAATGAACATTTAAAAAATATTTTTGATAGTGAAGAATTAAATGAGCTTTCAGTTATCCGGAATTTCCGGATAACTGCCACAGACGGCAAAAACTACAACACCAAACATTACAACCTTGACGCAGTGATTTCCGTTGGGTATCGGGTTAATTCCGTGCGAGCAACGCAATTTCGTCAATGGGCGACACAAGTATTGCGTGAATTTGCTCAAAAAGGCTATGTGCTAGATCGTGAACGTATGGAAAACGGTACTTTCTTAGGCGAAGATTATTTTGAACGTTTATTGGAAGAAATCCGTGAAATTCGCCTATCCGAACGCCGTTTTTATCAGAAAATTACCGATATTTACGCCACAGCAGTTGATTACAATAAAAATGCACCTACGACTAAAACATTCTTCGCTACCGTGCAAAATAAATTACATTACGCTATTCATCAACATACTGCCGCTGAATTAATTGTGGAACGAGCCGATAGCGATAAACCAAATATGGGGCTAACAACTTGGGCAAAGTCCCCAGATGGCAAGATTTTAAAAAGCGATGTTTCAGTGGCAAAAAATTATTTAAGTAATGAAGAATTGAAAGATTTAGGGGCAATCGTCAACGCATTTTTAGATTTAGCCGAACGCCGAGCTAGACGACAAATTCCAATGACAATGGAAGATTGGGCGAAACGATTGGATATTTTCTTAAATGCGGACGAATTACCCATTTTAGACGGCAAAGGCAAAATCAGTTTCGATGAAGCCAAATTATATGCTGAAACAGAATTTGAAAAATACCGTGTGATTCAAGATCGCAATTTTGAAAGTGATTTTGACCGCTTGTTGAAAAATCATTCCAAGACTTAAGAAATAAACAATATGGTTTCTAATTTTGGGGCTGTCCTAGATAACCAGACTAAACTTCCTCTAACTAATTGTTTTAAAAGGAAATTTGAGATTTTAAGTCACTGTGATTAAAACGCCATTCACATTCCTTCAAATACAGCTCAAAATGGGCTTTCGGAATGCCGTTAAACTTGCGTAAATGGCGTTTTGCCTGGCTCCAAAAATTCTCTATTCCGTTAATGTGATTTTGATTTTCAGCGAAGTGTGTGCTGTGATTGATGCGAAAATGATTAAATTCACTCACATCAAGTACATCATAGCTTCGATAAAAATCGGTGTAAACAATGCTGTCGGGCTTCACTTTTTCCCGAATAATCGGCAAAAGTGTCGCAGATTGCGTATTCGGTACGACAACGGTATAAACCTTACCGTCCCGCTTTAAATGCCCGAATACCGCAGTTTTACCTGCTGTACCACGACCTCGCTTACCTTTGCGATGACCGCCGAAATAGCTTTCGTCCGCTTCAATTTCGCCCTCAAACATTTCCAAATGAGGGCTATGTTGATAGATGAGCAATCGCAAGCGGTGGAAATAATAGGCTGCCGTGGTTTTGTTTACATTGACCAACTCAGCCGCTGTTCGGGCAGTTACCCCTGCGACAAACAGTTCAATGAGTTTATGTTGTTTGTACTGACTTAGACGACTTTTTCTCATTGGGTTATCTTAACCTAAATGGAGTTTTAGTCGTTATCTAGGACAGCCCCCTAATTTTTTATATTTTCCTATAAATAGGAAGTCAATTTCTAAGCGTCATTTTCTCAAACTTGCACTCTCTCCGTTTTCCGCTATCATACGCCACCTGATTTCCCATTTATTGTTTGACGATGAACAAACTTAAACAACTTTTCCTTTTAGCTACTCTCTTCGTGCTCTTTGCCTGTACCACACAACCGCCGAAAAAGCCCGTTAAAACCCGTTTCTTAAAAGAAAATATCACCCAAGCGGAGCTCAATAATCCCACCGCTTATAAACGCTATTACTATATTTGTCAAAATATCGAAACTCAATCTACTTCTTATTTAACAACCTATTTCCCGCTTTCGAGAGAGAGCCGTTTGAAAGAGAATTTTGGGATTTATTTTCAGTTAGATGGGGGTAAGGCAGTGCCGTTTGATCATATTGAGAACCGAGCGTTAAATACACGCGGTTCGAAATTTGAGGTTATTTACCGTTCCTATCAGCCGATTGAGGGGAGTGTTGTAGATTTAGTCGCGCGCCAACATAGTTCGACTTATTATAAAAACGATCAAGGCACACAGGTGCGTTGGCTAAGTTGTAAAGAAGGTTAGCGATTGTATGGTTGATTTCCCAAATGGGAAATTAACGTCCAATTTTCCTAATAATCCAAGAAGTTGGGATTAGCTTTCCAACTTCTCTACCCTAAACATCTCTTTTCTCTCTAAATCAAATTCGGCACGCACGCCAAAGGCTTTTGCAAGATTTTCCGCATTTAGCACCGCTTGCGTTTCGCCACTGGCTAGCACTTTGCCTTTATCCAGCAAAATCACTTCATCACAAAATTGATACGCCAGTGATAAATGATGGATTGCCGCCACGCACGTCTGTTTGGGCGTGAGGGATTTAAGTTGTTCCATTATGTCGATTTGATAATAAGGATCGAGCGGGGCGATCGGCTCATCAGCAAGCAGTAATGGCGCATCTTTAATACAGCAGCGCGCCAGTTGCACACGGGCTTTTTCACCGCCTGAAAGTCGCTGAAAGGGTTTATCCAATAAGGCAGAAACAGAAAATCGCGCTGAGATCGACCGCACTTTTTCCTGCTCTTTTGCAGGGCTAAGGGGATAAGGCAGCCCTAGGGCGATCACCTCATAAGCGGACAAATCCCAGTGAATTGCGGTATTTTGGGCAAGATAGGCGAGCTGTTCGCTTTTTTGCTGGGCGTTCATTTCGCTTAATTTGCAAGTATTTAGCCAAATTTGACCGCTTGCAAGCGGTAAGATCCCCGCAATACTTTTCAACAAGGTCGATTTCCCTGCGCCGTTTGCCCCCATAATGCCGACTAATTTTCCTTGCGGAATATGGCAACTGACATTGCTTAAGGCGTAGGGCTGGCTTACATTTTCAAGGTTAATCACGGGCAAGCCTCCGTTGTTGTGTGAGTAAAATCCAAATTAGCACGGGTGCGCCAATAATGGCGGTAAGTGTGCCGATGTAGATGTGTGAGAAAAGCGCGAGATATTGCACACAGAGATCGGCGATGAGCAGCAATAAAGCGCCGATTAACGCACTGCTCACATAAAGCTGAGAGGGGCGTTTTTTGAGTAACATTCGGGCAAAATGGGGGGCGATTAAGCCGATAAAGCCTATCGTCCCCGTTTGTGGAATGGTTGCGCCAACCAGCAATGCCACGCCTAATGCGGTGATAAAAAAGCTCCGTTTGGGGTTAATGCCCATTGTGGCGGCGGTTTCTTCGCCAAAGGTGAGAACATCAATATAACGCCGTTGCTGAAAAAGGCAAAAGCCACCGAGCAAGAGAATCGGGAACGATAAAAGTAACGTATCCATTTTTGCCCACACTAACGAGCCTTGCAGCCAGCGATAGAGTTCTGCCAATGCCCACGGGCTTTCGGCGTTGGAGAGTAAAAGGGCGATTGCTGAGCCGAGTAGCATATTCACTGCCACGCCACTTAAAATCATCACCGTTGCGCCTTGTTTGTGTGCAATGAGATAGACCAACGTAAAACTGGCTAATGCCCCAAGTACGCCACCGAGCAGCAACAGGCTGGCAGGGAGGGAAAAATAGTAGAGCAAAAAAACGCTCGCGGTGGTTGCCCCATTGGCGCTGCCGAGCAATCCCGGGCTGGCGAGGGGATTTTGAAAAACCGCCTGCATCGCATTGCCCGCCAGCGCTAAACTCACACCTGTCAGCACCGCCAAGAGTATGCGAGGCAGGCGAATATCCCAGATCACAAGAGGGCGCATATCCGTTAGCACGCCATCGGCATTTTTTAACTGCGCAAAATCACCGAGTTGGTGGTAAAGCGTCCAGATAACAATCAATACTAAGCATAGAAAAAGCAATAGGTTAAGGTATTTTTTCATAAAAGTGCGGTTATTTTTCTTTATGTTTATGGGTGAAGATCAATTTCTTACCGTACATCGTCATATGCTAATTCCTTTTCTGTAAGTTATGGTATTGCTGGGAAATCAGTTCTGCCCCTTGCCAAATACCGTGGTCGAAGCAATAAGTGTATTTCATTGGAATCCGAAAGTGCGGTCGGTTTTTAAAAAGTTTTTGTAAAATCGGATGATTGAGTAGCTCTGCCTGTTCGTTATAGCTTTGTTTATCTGAAATTTCAATCAGTACATTGGGTTGGGCGAGCAACATTTTTTCGAGGGAAAAATTTTGTCCGGTTAAAGACATTTTCAATGGGGTTAATCCAAGTAAATTCAACAAAGCGGAATATTGCGGGAAATTGCTTTCCACGACACCTGTATCTGACAGCATTAAAGTATCTGTGAGAGATTGATTTAGCTTGAAATTTTGCGATTTCAAGGTTTTCACCAAATGCTCAGCATGAATTTCATTGCCTGTGATTTTGCCTAGTTTCAACATCAACGTAAAGAGTTCATCAGGCGTTTGTGGGTCATCATTAATGGGAATCACTTTTGCCCCGAGTTTTTTCAACTCTGCCATCAGTTGAGGGTAGAAGGTTTCATTGAGCAGTATGGTTTTATCTAAGTAAGGTAATAATGCGGTGAGTTGCGGTTCGAGAGTCGGTTTATCGGTATTGACTTTATCTAACATCATCAGCGGATTTTTGGAATAAGTTGATTGCGCTGCAATTTGGTCAGGGTGGGCTAATTCTGCCAAAAGCCGATCACTGCATAAGGTTAGCGAAACAAATTGTTCGCCATAAGAGGAAAACGAAAGAAAAAGAGCGGTTGAAAAAACAAAAAATTTAAACATAGCTGACTAATTTAGTATCACATCAACGGCGACATTATTTATAAACATCCATTTTTATCTCATAAAACATGGATTTTTCGACCCAGATCGCAAAAGTGCGGTCGATTTCTTGTTTATTTTCATAGAAATAGAAAAAATACTGACGTTGATTTTATCAACATTCTCACTATTAACAAGGAAACACTATGAAATTAATCAAAACCCTAATCAGTTCAACCCTTTTGGGCTGTGCACTATTTAGCACAAGTTCATTTGCTGAAGAAAAAGCAGTGGAGTCAATGAAAACTCAAACTGAGATTACTGAAAATACTCCCTCAAAAAATATGGGGGATAAGCTCAATATCAATACAGCTACCGCAAGTGAAATTCAGAAATCTTTGATCGGAATCGGAGCAAAAAAAGCAGAAGCCATTGTTCAATATCGTGAAAAGTATGGTAATTTCACTACTGCGGAACAGCTACTTGAAGTACAAGGAATAGGCAAAGCAACCCTTGAGAAAAACCGTGATCGCTTCACTTTTTAATAAATATTGAAATATTCAAAGGTCGCAATGTGCGACCTTTTATTCTTTAAAGAGATTATTTACTGTAATTGACACAAATAATCTGCGCAGCATTATAAAGCGTAGTATTAGGTGTTAAGCGAATACTATGTTTTTCCTGTTTTTTCGGTGCTGCACGTAGCCCTACCCCCCAAAACTCATCATAGAAATCCGTACGTACTTGTGTTAAACGATAATTTTTACAGTTCAAAATTTTATATTGACGAACAGAACGCGCATATCGTTTTGATTCTTTAGGGTAAACATATAGACCTCGGTCTAAATTAATGACTGCGTCAAAATGCACTTCTTTAGGTTCTTCGTTATCAACCCAAATAGAATCCGTATCAATATAGTAATTGACATCTTTTACCAAGCGTACATAGCCTTTACGATCTGTTGTGGGTGGAGTGAGCTTAACATCTTGGTGTTCAACGTTTTTTTGTGCCGGAACAGTACAAGCGGCAAGTAGCGCGACAGGGAAAATTAAAATCAGTTTTTTCATTATTTACTCCTTAGCCTAATGTTAGCCGGTAGTTAATTAAAATTTAACGGTATGTCCGTAGCCTTCTAAAATGGATTTTATATGCTCGAGTGATTCACGTGTCGGCGGCATCACATCTTCAAGCTCATAATCAAATCCGAGTGTTTTCCATTTATGGGCTCCGAGTCGATGATAAGGCAATAACTCGACTTTCTCGATATTTTCCATTCCCTCAATAAATTGTCCAAGTAAATGGACATCATGATCACTATCTGTATAACCCGGCACCACCACATAGCGAATCCATGTTCTTTGATTACGCTTTTGTAAATATTTCGCAAATTCCAAAGTTCGTTTATTAGGGACGCCAATTAAATTTTGGTGAACCTGATCATTTAATTCTTTTAAATCAAGTAACACAAGATCGGTTACATCAAGTAATTCGTCAATAATATGATCATAATGGCGGACAAAACCATTGGTATCAAGACAGGTATTAATTCCCTCTTTTTTACAAGCTCGAAACCAATCCCGCACAAATTCCGCCTGAAGAATCGCCTCACCACCCGATGCGGTTACACCACCGCCCGTGGCATTCATAAAATGGCGATAACTCACCACTTCTTTCATTAATTCTTCAACACTGATTTCTCTACCGCCATCTAAATCCCATGTATCACGGTTATGGCAGTATTTGCAACGCATAAGACAACCTTGCATAAACAAAATAAAACGAATGCCCGGACCGTCCACCGTACCACAAGACTCAAATGAATGAATTCTTCCTAAAACAGACATAATAAACTCACAATTTAAAATATAGCTAAATTTTATCAGAATATGACAACATAAAAAATGAGCCTGAGTAAAATCAGGCTCATCATTGTTATATCACCGCTAAAGTGCGGTCAGTTTTTTCAATATTTTACATTGATTCCGTGAAAGTACGGGTAATCACGTCTTGTTGTTGCTCTTTGGTTAAAGAGTTAAAGCGAACAGCGTAACCGGATACACGAATGGTTAATTGTGGGTATTTCTCCGGATGTTCCATCGCATCTAACAACATTTCACGATTCAACACGTTAACATTTAAGTGCTGCCCCCCCTCAACCGTTGCTTCATGGTGGAAGTAACCATCCATTAAGCCCGCAAGATTACGACGTTGTGCTTCAGCATCTTTACCTAATGCATTTGGCACAATAGAGAAAGTATAAGAAATACCGTCTTTCGCATAAGCAAACGGAAGTTTAGCCACCGATGTTAAGGAGGCTACCGCACCTTTTTGGTCACGACCGTGCATTGGGTTTGCCCCCGGTCCGAACGGTGCACCGGCACGACGACCATCTGGGGTATTCCCTGTTTTCTTACCATATACGACGTTAGAAGTAATGGTAAGCACAGATTGAGTAGGCACTGCGTTACGGTAAGTTTTAAGTTTTTGAATTTTCTTCATAAAACGTTCAACTAGATCACAGGCAATGTCATCTACACGGTTGTCGTTATTACCATATTGTGGATATTCACCTTCAATTTCAAAGTCTATGGCAACGTTAGAGGCAACCACATTGCCGTCTTTATCTTTAATGTCACCACGAATTGGTTTCACTTTCGCATATTTGATTGCAGAAAGTGAGTCTGCCGCCACAGAAAGACCGGCAATACCACACGCCATAGTACGGAATACATCACGATCATGTAACGCCATTAATGCTGCTTCATACGAATATTTATCATGCATATAGTGGATAATGTTTAGGGCGGTGACATATTGTTTTGCCAACCAATCCATAAAGCTATCCATACGGGTCATAACAGTATCAAAATCTAAAACTTCATCTGTAATTGGCGCAGTTTTCGGACCTACCTGCATACCTAATTTTTCATCGATACCGCCATTGATTGCGTACAATAAGGTTTTTGCCAAGTTTGCACGTGCACCGAAGAATTGCATTTGTTTACCAACAATCATCGGTGATACACAACATGCGATTGCATAGTCATCGTTGTTGAAGTCAGGACGCATTAAATCGTCATTTTCATACTGAACAGATGAGGTATCAATAGAAACTTTTGCACAGAAACGTTTGAAGTTTTCCGGTAATTGTTCAGACCAAAGAATAGTGAGGTTTGGTTCCGGAGAGGTTCCCATGTTGTAAAGAGTATGCAAAATACGGAAAGTATTTTTGGTAACTAATGTACGGCCATCTAATCCCATACCTGCGATGGTTTCGGTTGCCCACATAGGGTCACCGGAGAATAATTGATCGTATTCAGGGGTACGCAAGAAGCGAACCATACGCAATTTCATCACTAAGTGGTCAACTAATTCTTGGGCTTCCACTTCAGTGATTTTGCCAGCTTTTAAGTCACGTTCGATATAAATATCGATGAAAGTCGCTGTACGACCAAATGACATTGCCGCACCATTTTGTGATTTGATCGCCGCTAAATAAGCAAAATACATCCATTGGATCGCTTCTTGTGCGTTAGTAGCAGGATTAGAAATATCGTAACCATAACTTGCTGCCATTTGTTTCATTTGAGCAAGAGCACGATGTTGTTCTGCGATTTCTTCACGTAAGCGAATAGTTGCTTCAAGATCTACGCCGTTTTCAAGGTTATCTTGTAAAGAAGAGAATTGAGCGTATTTATCTTTCATTAAGAAATCAACACCATAAAGTGCAACACGGCGGTAATCCCCAATGATACGACCACGACCATAAGCATCCGGTAAACCGGTCAACACACCTGATTTACGGCAACGTAAAATATCCGGTGTATAAACATCGAATACCCCTTGGTTGTGGGTTTTACGATATTCAGTAAAAATTTTCTTCACTTTAGGATCAAGTTCACGACCATAAACTTTGCATGAACCTTCCACCATTTTGATACCGCCGAATGGCATAATCGCACGTTTTAAAGGGGCATCGGTTTGCAGACCAACGATTTTTTCTAAATCTTTGTTGATATAACCCGGTGCGTGAGAAGTAATTGTTGATGGCGTATGTTCATCAAAATCTAATGGCGCGTGTGTACGGTTTTCAATTTTAATTCCTTCCATCACCGATTCCCAAAGTTTAGTGGTTGCTTCGGTCGGGCCAGCTAAGAAAGAATCATCGCCTTCATACGGTGTGTAGTTTTTTTGAATAAAGTCGCGTACATTGACATTTTCTTGCCAATCACCGCCGGTAAAACCGGCCCAAGCAACTTTTTGCGCTTCATTAAGTTCTGACATAGTCATTTCCTTTGTTAATTAATAAAAATAATTTGTTTCAATTCATTAGTGGGATTTTGTTAAGTAACGTTGAAATAAACCAATGCAAATTGCACCACCCACTATATTTCCCAACGTTACCGGGATTAAATTCTTTACGATAAAATGATAGACATCCAAATCAGCATATTTACTCGCTTCAATGCCTAACTGCTGCCAAAATTCCGGACTACTATAATGGGCAGTAACAATCCCCATCGGAATCATAAACATATTTGCAACACAGTGTTCAAAGCCTGAGGCAACAAATAAACCAATCGGCATAATCATAATAAATGCTTTATCTACAACGGTTTTGCCCGAATAAGATAACCAAACAGCCAAGCACACCATGATGTTACATAAAATGCCTAAATTAAATGCTTCAAACCAAGTATGGTGAATCTTATGTTGTGCCGTATTAAGAATGGTTAAGCCCCATTGTCCGTTTGCCGCCATCGTTTGACCGCCAAACCAAATAAGCGCAACAATAATCAAGCCACCGACAAAATTACCTAAATATACGGCAATCCAGTTGCGAATCATTTGCCATGTTGTAATCTTTCCACCAACCCGTGCAATAAATGTGAGTGTTGATGAAGTAAAAAGTTCAGATCCTAACAACACCACCATAATCACACCAATCGAAAACACTAAACCACCAATTAATTTAGTCATTCCCCATGGGGCACCTGCAGACGCAGTTTGTGTCGTTGTATAAAAAACAAATGCCAATGCAATACATGCACCAGCATTAATACCAGACATAAAAGAAAGAAACGGACGCTTTTTTGCTTTATAAACAGCGGCACTTTCTGCAAAATCTGTCGCTTCAACAGGTGTTAATGCTAGCGTAGAGGAATTTTTAACATCTGACATAAAATACCTAAATATGATGATTTCTTTTTCGTACTACAATCATGGGTATTCTACTCTCTTAGGTATTCTTTGCAAGAGACACGCTATGTTATCTAAACAAAATTTGATATTTTGCAAGTTTTGTTAAATTTGTCTAATTTTGATAAGAAAAAAGGCTTGGAAAATCCAAGCCTTATATTCTTCTTTATTTGCGAAATTATTCGCCCAAACGCTCTTTAATACGAGCAGATTTACCTGAACGTTCACGTAAGTAGTAAAGTTTCGCTTTACGCACCGCACCTTTACGTTTAACAGTGATGGAATCTACTACCGGAGAGTGAGTTTGGAATACACGCTCAACACCCACACCGTTTGATACTTTACGTAAAGTAAATGCAGAGTGCAAGCCACGGTTACGAATTGCAATAACCACGCCTTCGAATGCTTGCAAGCGACGTTTGCTTCCTTCTACTACCCATACTTTAACTTCTAAAGTATCACCCGGGCGGAAGCTAGGTACGTTTTGTTTTAATTGTTCTTGTTCAAGTTGTTTGATAATGTTAGACATTTTTTGATCCTTAATTGATCTAATGATCCTAGAATTAACTGAGTTTACTGTTATTTTCCGTTTTCACTTCTTTTAACAGCTTACATTGTTCGTCAGTCAGAGCTAGGCCTTCCAATAGCTCAGGGCGACGGAGCCACGTTCTCTCAAGCGATTGTTTTAACCGCCATTTGCGAATTTCTTCGTGATTCCCCGACATCAGCACAGGTGGAACGGTGAGCCCTTCTAAAACTTCCGGTCTAGTGTAATGTGGACAATCTAGCAAACCATCGACAAAAGAATCTTCTTCTGCGGAAGCCTGTTTGCCTAATACACCGGGAATAAACCGCGCAACTGCATCAATTAATGTCATTGCCGGCAATTCACCTCCGGTTAAAACGTAATCGCCGATTGACCATTCTTCATCAATTTCAGTTTGAATCAATCGTTCATCAATCCCTTCATATCGCCCGCACACTAAAACCAATTTTTGATTCTGTGCCAACTCTACAACACCGGATTGATCGAGTTTACGTCCTTGTGGTGAAAGGTAAATCACCTTTGCACCTTCTCCCACAACCGCTTTTGCTGCGTGAATAGCATCCCGTAAAGGCTGCACCATCATTAGCATTCCCGGCCCACCACCATAAGGGCGATCATCGACCGTTTTATGCTTATCTCGTGTAAAATCACGAGGATTCCAGCATTGCACTTGCAAGAGATTTTGTTTTACGGCTCTACCGGTTACCCCAAATTCCGTAATTGCTTTAAACATTTCAGGGAATAAGGTAATTATTCCAATCTGCATAATTCAGCCTTACTCTGTTTAAAACTGACGACATTACGTTCGAGCATACCTGAGATTAGAAACCAGCGTCCCAATCCACTTCAATTGTTTTCGTGGTGAGATCGACTCTTTTAACTACTTGTTCATACAAAAACGGAATTAACCGCTCTTGTTTTCCAAAAGCATCTTTGCTATTGGCTTTGACGACCAGTACATCATTTGAACCGGTTTCCATCATTTCCGTGACCGTTCCCATCGTATAGCCTTGAAGATTGACGACTGAGCAACCGATTAAATCGTGCCAGTAATAATCGCCTTCTTCCAATTCAGGAAACACGGAGAGATCCACACCAATTTCAACATTTGCTAAAACTTGGGCTGCTTCACGATCATCCGTACCTTTTAGCTTTACAATCAGTTCGTGATTATGATGACGCCAATTTTCAAGCTCTGTTGGCTGCCATTGTCCTTTGATTTTTAAAAACCAAGGTTGATAATCAAAAATGCTTTCAGCATATTCGGTTGATGAATAAATACGTAACCACCCACGGATACCATAGGTTGAGCCTAATTTGCCCACAACTTCAATACGTTGTTGTTCCATATTTTTCACCTATCTCTACTCAAAAGCGAATTAAGCGGCTTTTTGAGCTTCTTTTACCAAACACGCAACGCGATCAGATAATGACGCACCTTGACCTACCCAGTGATTTACACGGTCTAAGTCAATACGAAGACGTTCAGCATTACCTTGTGCAATTGGATTGAAGAAACCTACACGCTCAATGAAACGACCGTCACGTGGTGAACGGCTGTCAGCGACTACGATTTGATAAAAAGGGCGTTTTTTAGCTCCGCCACGAGATAAACGAATGGTTACCATAACCTTCCTCTAATTATTTGATGATTAAAAGAATATTTCTAAGCTCGAAAGTCACTTAAAAATATAGCTTACTTTTTTCTCTGTATATATAGACAAAAAGCCTGAGGATTTTACACTTTTTGAACAAAAAGGCAAGCTAAAAACAGCATTAGGGAAATGAAAATTCTGTAGAAAAAACGACCGCACTTTATAAAAAGTGCGGTCAATTTATTCAGTGTTTTTAGAGATTAATAAACCCCTTGTGCCAACATCGCATCAGCCACTTTCACAAATCCGGCAACATTTGCCCCCACCACATAATTGATGTTCTCTTGACCTTCTACTGTACCGTATTTTTTACAGTTTGCATGAATATCTAACATAATGCGGTGTAATTTGGCATCTACTTCTTCCGCTGTCCAATACAGGCGTTGTGAGCTTTGTGCCATTTCTAAACCAGATGTTGCGACTCCGCCGGCATTAGCGGCTTTACCCGGTCCGAATAACACACCGGCATCTAAAAATGCGTCTGTTGCTTCAATAGAAGTCGGCATATTTGCGCCTTCTGCCACTAATTTCACACCGTTTGCAATCAAGCCTTTTGCATCGTCAATTTCAAGTTCGTTTTGGGTCGCACAAGGAAGAGCGATATCCACTTTCACTTCCCAAGGGCGTTTACCTTCCACATATTGCAAACCAAACTGTGTTGCATAATCTTTTACACGACCACGTTTAACATTTTTAATCTCAAAAAGTGCGGCCAATTTTTCGGAAGTAAAACCTTCAGGATCATACACATAACCGGAAGAATCCGAACAGGTCACCACTTTTGCACCTAATGATAACGCTTTTTCGATAGCATATTGCGCCACATTTCCTGAACCGGAAACAGAAACCACTTTACCTGCGAAACTATCGCCTTTTTCGGCTAACATAGCTTGTGCGAAGTAAATCAATCCGTAACCTGTTGCTTCCGGACGAATTAAACTTCCGCCGAAAGATAAGCCACGGCCGGTGAAAACACAGGCGGCTTGATTTGATAATTTTTTCATATAACCGGCAAGATAGCCTACTTCACGTCCCCCTACACCGATATCACCGGCAGGCACATCGGTATCAGCCCCGATATGACGATATAATTCCGCCATCAATGCCTGACAAAAACGCATCACTTCCGCATCAGATTTCCCTTTAGGATCAAAATCCGAGCCACCTTTGCCACCGCCCATCGGTAATGTTGTGAGGGCATTTTTGAAAATTTGTTCAAAGCCCAAAAATTTTAAGATTGAAAGATTCACAGAAGGGTGGAAACGCATACCCCCTTTGTAAGGTCCAATGGCACTATTAAATTGCACACGAAATGCACGGTTTACTTGAACTTGACCTTGATCATCTGTCCAAGCGACACGGAATTGAAATGCCCGCTCCGGCTCGACTAAACGTTCTAATAAGGCTTCAGAACGATACTTCGGGTTGGCTTCCAAAAACGGCCAAATAGAAGTGAAAACCTCACGAACCGCTTGTAAAAATTCAGGCTGGTGGCTGTCACGTTGTGCGACTTTCGCTAAAAATTCGTCTAAAGATGAGACTGTTGACATACTGTGTTTCCTTCTTAAGTTTTGATGTTATCTGTGTTTGTTTTATTATGAGCAACCGTTTGCGAACGGCTAGAACACAATATGCAATGACTCGTTTAACATTGCAATGATTTTTTTAAGGAAAAAATGAATAAAAAAGAAAAAACGAGAAAATATCTAATATTTTCTCGTTTTTATTAAACAAAATTTAATTTTCGTGATGAATATCACATTTTTACATAAAAAAACTATTTATTTTTGTTTTCCAAATACAACCATTCTGCGACTTGTTTGGCAAAATAAGTCAAAATACCATCTGCCCCAGCCCGTTTAAAACAAAGAAGGGATTCCATAATACATTCTTTTTCTTTTAGCCAACCATTTTGAATAGCTGCCATGTGCATGGCATATTCACCGGAGACTTGATAAGCAAAAGTCGGTACGCCAAAATGTTTTTTCACACGATAAACCATATCCAAATAAGGCATCCCCGGTTTCACCATCACCATATCCGCCCCTTCCTGCAAATCCAGTGCGACTTCTTGCAAGCCCTCATCACCATTTGCCGGATCAAGTTGATAGGTTTTCTTATCACCGCCTTTCAGATTACCGGAAGAACCGACCGCATCACGGAAAGGTCCATAATAATTTGAGGCATATTTTGCGGAATACGCCATAATTTGTGTATTGATAAAACCTTTTTCTTCTAGGGCTTGGCGGATACGCCCGATACGTCCGTCCATCATATCACTTGGTGCAACAATATCCGCTCCGGCTTCCGCATGAGAAAGTGCTTGTTTTATTAAAACATCTGTTGTGATGTCGTTTAATACATAACCTTCCTCATCAATAATGCCGTCTTGCCCATGAATAGTATAGGGATCAAGTGCCACATCCGTTAGCACGCCCAATTCCGGATACGCCGTTTTTAAGGCTTTCACCGCACGCTGCACCAAACCGTTCGGATTATAGGCTTCTTCCGCCATTAAGGTTTTTTTGTTTTGTTCAATCACAGGAAAAAGAGAAATTACCGGCACACCGTATTTCACCAAAAGTCCGGCTTCAACCAATAATTGATCAATAGTTAAACGTTCCACGCCCGGCATAGAAGGAACCGCTTCACGATAATTTTCACCTTCTAAAATAAACACCGGATAAATTAAATCATCTGCTGTGAGTTTGTTTTCAGCGACCAAGCGGCGGCTAAAATCATGTTTACGTAAACGGCGTAAACGACGGGTTGGAAATCCTGTAAAAATTTGTTGGGTCATATTGCTATCCTTTTACTGACTATTTATGACAAGAAAGGGGGCAATGCCCCCATTTGTTATTCTGTTTTTTCTTCCGAATTTTTAACCGCACTTTCTTCAGTATCATCTTTGGGTTGGTAGAAACGAGCGACAAGCAAACCCAGTTCAAACAATAACCACATTGGTACAGCAAGTAATGTTTGAGAAAACACATCAGGCGGTGTAAGAATCATCCCGATAAAAAATGCGGCGACAATAATATAAGGGCGTTTTTCTGCAAGGGCTTTTACTGTTGTGACACCTGTCCAACAAAGTAAAATGATCGCAATCGGTACTTCAAAACAGACCCCAAAGGCAAGGAATAAGGCCAAAGCAAAATCGAGGTAGCTACTAATGTCCGTTGCAATCGCCACACCTTCCGGGGCGGTTTGCGTGAAGAAACCGAAAACAAAGGGAAACACCACGTAATAGGCAAAAGCGACACCGCAGTAAAATAAAATCGTACTGGAAAACAGTAACGGATAAATCATTCGCTTTTCATGTTGATACAATGCCGGGGCAACAAATGCCCAAATTTGATAAAGCAAATAAGGTACCGAAATAAACACGGAAACAATTGCCGTCAATTTAATCGGCGTGAAAAAAGGGGTTTGAATATTCGTTGCTATCATCGTTGCACCTTTCGGCATCACCTCTGTCAAAGGAGAAGCAACGAAATGATAAATATCATTAGAAAAATACACCAAACCAACAAAGATCACCGCAATACAAATCACACAACGCAACAAGCGGTTTCTTAATTCGACGAGATGGCTAATAAGGGGTTGAGATTCATCCACGTGATTCATAAAAACTCTCTATGATTGGGATTTTGGAGCCGGGGCGACATCCATATCATCCGGTGGATAATAATCAGACAAGCGCTCGGTTAATTCAGCTTGTTCATGGGGTTCAAGTGTGGTCAGATCTGAAGGCGTTTTTTCATCGGTTTCCACGCTTTCATTCTTTGTTAGGCTATCACTTGAAACCCTATTTTCGTCCGGTTTAATATTTTCAGCCGCACTTTTAAGTTCTTTGATCTGTTCTTCCACCGTTGTCCCCGCTGCTGCGGCTTTTGATTCTAACTCGGCGCGCATTTTATCTGCCTGCACCTTTAAGTCTTCAACGGTTTTACTTAACTCAGGCGAAAGGCTCTGCAAATTCAGGGATTCCGCTTTCTTAATGCTATCCTGTAGTTCTTGCAATTTCAGCTCTTGTTTTAATTCATTTTGAACATTAGCGGCTAACCCACGGATGGTCTTCACCCACCCCATTACGGTTCTGATTGCAACCGGCAAACGTTTAGGGCCTAGCACCACTAAGCCTACAATCATTAATAAAACAAGTTCGGAAAAACCAATATCAAACACGGGTTATGCCTGTTCTTTCTCTTTTGTTGTTTCAGTTTTTGCCGTTTCGTTGTTGTTATCAATGGATTTAAATTCAGCATCTTTGGCTTTTGGCTCATCATCTTGCATTGCCTTTTTAAAGCCTTTTACCGCCGCACCAAGATCAGCCCCTGCATTTCTCAATTTTTTCGTACCAAAAACCAATAAAATCACTACTAATAAGATAATCATTTGTGCCGGAGATAAACCAAACATAATAAAAACTCCCTTCTTCTGAAAATAAAAAATTTGGGCTGAATATACTCTTTTTGACCTCATTGAACAATAGCCAAAGCGAATTATTTTCTCATCAACAATAGAAAGTACGGTGCATTTTATGGGAGAATTAAAAGTTGGAAGAATGGCAAAAATTGCTATAATCACCGCTCATTTTCAGAAGGAAAGATAAATATGCATTCAATTTCTTATTGGCAACGCTTAAAAGTTGCTTTTCAATATGTGATGCCTCAACTTTATTTAACTCAATTTGCCGGCTGGTTTGCAAAGCAAAAATGGGGCAAAGTCACACATCTCGCCATTAAAGCCTTTGCGAAAAAATACAACATTGATATGAGTATTGCGCAAAAAGAACAATTTAATGAATATGAAAGTTTCAACGAGTTTTTTATTCGCCCGTTAAAAGACAACGCCCGCCCAATTAACCAAAATCCGACCGCACTTTGCCTACCGGCAGACGGTCGAATCAGTGAATGTGGTCATATTGACGATAACCGTTTATTACAAGCCAAAGGGCATTTTTTCCGTTTAGAGGATCTATTGGCAGAAGATAACGAATTAGTGGCTGCCTTTAAAAATGGTGAGTTTGCCACCACTTATCTTTCACCAAGGGATTATCACCGCGTGCATATGCCTTGCGACGGTACATTGCGCAAAATGATTTATGTTCCCGGCGATTTATTTTCGGTTAATCCGTTTTTAGCCCAACACGTGCCGAATTTATTTGCCCGTAACGAGCGGGTGATTTGTGTGTTTGATACAGAATTTGGCACCATGGTACAAATTTTAGTCGGCGCCACTGTCACTGCAAGTATAGGGACGACTTGGGCAGGAGTGATTAATCCGCCACGTCATAATGAAGTGAAAACCTGGACTTATGAAGGTGAAAGTGCGGTGAAATTAACCAAAGGTCAGGAAATGGGCTGGTTCCAACTTGGCTCTACCGTGATCAATTTATTCCAAGAAAATCAAGTACGATTGGCAGATCATCTCAGTGTCGGCGAGCCGGTTCGCATGGGTGAAATTTTGGCATACAAAAAGTAATTTTTAACAAAGGAAAACAGCATGAATTTTGCACAAATTAAACTAGAAAGTCTTTCTGAAAAAGGCAGTTATGGTATCGGTTTACAAATCGGTCAACAATTATTAGACAGCCAAATGGAAATCACCGTTGAAGCAGTAGCAAAAGGGATTTTCGATGCGATTAATCACAATCAACCAGCATTAGATATCAATGAATTAATGCTTTCCGTACAACAACTTCAACAACAAGCGGCACAAGCACAACAGGCTAAATTCAAAGTAATTGAAGAAGAAGGCAAAGCTTTTTTAGCGGAAAATGCCAAAAAAGCTGGTGTCACCGTCACGGACAGCGGTCTTCAATATGAAATTATCACTGAAGGCACTGGAGCGAAACCGTCAGCTACGGATAAAGTGCGTGTTCACTATACCGGCACATTACCAAACGGCACCGTATTCGACAGTTCCGTATCACGTGGTCAGCCTGCGGAATTTCCGGTCAATGGCGTAATTCGTGGTTGGGTGGAAGCATTACAAATGATGCCTGTAGGTTCTAAATGGAAATTGACTATCCCACACGAGTTAGCTTACGGTGAACGTGGTGCAGGTGCTTCAATCCCACCATTTTCTACCCTGGTATTTGAAGTAGAATTATTAGATATTCTTTAATCTCAAAAATAAAAAGAGCGGTTGATTTTCAGTGTGAATTTCAACCGCTCTTTAGTTTTCCTAAGCTTACTATTTTCTCGATTTTCTTGATTTTTTAGATTTCTTATACCGTTTCTCTACTTTTTTATATCCTACCGAATAGCCCTTATCCCAAGCCTCACGCTGTGCCGAAGTCGTATTTCCGCAAAACTGAATTCGTTGACTGAGCTGATTTTCCCGATATGTGGGAAAATCCTTACCTACACGATAGCCATCTAAATACCAATCATCTATATCTTGACAAACAATGGTATTTAAACGCTTGATATGCCCATTAACGGAAATAGGCGATCTTGATGATAATCTCCCCTGTGTTTGTACGCACGCAGTTAAAGTTAAGATTATTATCGTTAAAATAAGGTTTTTCATTCCCCTTTCCTATAAATCACTGATTTTTATAAAATAATCATATCATCACGGTGAAGGGCAACGGAGCCATATTCATAGCCCAAAATAGCTTCAATTTCTTGAGATTTTTTTCCCTTGATTAACAATAACGCATCACTGTTATAGCGTGGCATACCAAGTGCAATATTTTTTCCACCCTGATTACGAATTTTCACTACCTCACCACGGGAGAAACGTCCTTCCACCGCCACAATCCCGGCCGGCAAAAGGGATTTATTTTGCACAAGCATGGCTTTTTCTGCCCCCTCATCAATAGTGATCGCGCCCGCTGAAGGGGCGGCAAATAACCATTGTTTGCGGCTTTCTAAACGATCTGCCTGATGGGCGGTAAATTTCGTGCCAATATCCTGTTCGTGTGCCAAATCCACAATGACATTTGAACGATTACCCGGAGCGATAATCGTCTCAATACCGGAACGGGTTGCCACATCAGCGGCAATAATTTTGGTACTCATCCCCCCAGTACCCAACGTTGTACCGCTTCCCCCTGCAATGGATCGAATATGATCGGTGATTTTATCCACCACCGGAATCAATTTTGCCGCCGGATTTTTACGTGGATCACTGTCAAATAACCCTTGTTGATCCGTTAAAAGATAAAGTTGTTCCGCTTGCACCAAAATCGCCACCAATGCCGATAAATTATCATTATCCCCTACTTTAATTTCCGCCGTCGCCACCGCATCATTTTCATTAATGACCGGGATAATGTGATTATCCAAAAGGGCGTGTAACGTATCACGGGCATTGAGAAAACGCTCGCGATCTTCAATATCCGCACGGGTCAATAAAATCTGCCCGATATGAATATCGTAAATTGCAAATAATTTTTCCCAAGCCTGAATAAGTTGGCTTTGCCCGACTGCCGCTAATAATTGTTTGGAGGCAATGGTCGGAGGCAACGTAGGATGATTCAAATAATGACGACCTGCGGCAATCGCACCGGAGGTCACGATCACAATCCGAAAGCCCTCATGATGAAGTTGTGCGATCTGTCTGACAATTTCCATCATATGTGGCGAATTTAATTTCGGTGAACCTTGAGTTAAGGTGCTCGTACCAAATTTGACAACAATGGTTTTCTTGTTCATTTTTTCTCTATTTTAGCCTTAAAAAACGGCGTTTACGTTATCACTAAATTTATTAAAAAGCATTAATTTTATGCTGTGCTATGGTATATTTCCCAACTCAACAAGGAGTTTTTATGACATTCAGTTTAATTGTTGCCACCACGCTCAACGGCGTAATTGGCAAAGATAACCAAATGCCCTGGCACCTGCCAGCTGATCTTGCTTGGTTTAGAAAAAATACCACGGGGAAACCGGTCATTATGGGGCGTAAAACCTTTGAAAGTATTGGTCGCCCTCTGCCAAAACGGGTCAATATCGTATTATCTCGTCAGCCTTATAAATATGAAGGCATCATCTGGAAAAACAGCCTTGAAAGTGCGGTTGATTTTGTCAAAGATTCTGAAGAAATTATGCTGATTGGCGGCGGTGAACTCTTTAAGCAATATTTACCCCAAGCAGATAAACTCTATTTAACCCAAATTCAAGCCGAAATGGAGGGCGATACCTTTTTCCCAGTCTTAAATTGGGCAGAATGGCAGATTGAATTTGAAGAATACCGAGAGAAAGACGAGAACAATCCTTACGATTGTCGGTTTTTGATTTTAGTGAGAAAGTAAAAAAGTGCGGTAAAAATGACCGCACTTTTTGTATTTGAAATTTATTGTCTTGCGACAACTTTGCCATCGGCATAATCCACAGTAACAAGGCTGCTTGGGAGCAATTTACCGGAAAGGATTTGTTGTGCCAACGGATTCTCGATCTCTTGCTGAATCGCACGTTTTAACGGACGTGCGCCATAAACCGGGTCATAGCCCACTTCACCAATGAAATCAATGAGTGCTTCACTGAACACAATCTCATAACCACGGGTTTCCATACGTTTTGCCAAGCGTTCTAATTGGATACGAGCGATAGCTCGAATATTTTCTTTCGCAAGCGGATGGAATACCACGGTTTCATCAATACGGTTGATAAATTCCGGACGGAAATGTTGCCCCACCACCGACATCACGAGGTTTTTCATTTCATCATAGCCTTCACTTTGATGCTCCTGAATTAAATGGGAACCCAAGTTAGAGGTCATAATCACCACCGTATTACGGAAATCGACGGTTCTGCCTTGTCCATCGGTTAAACGCCCGTCATCCAACACTTGTAACAAGATATTGAAAACATCAGCGTGTGCTTTTTCCACTTCATCAAGCAAAATCACGGAATAAGGGCGACGGCGGACAGCCTCAGTTAAATAACCGCCTTCTTCATACCCCACATAACCCGGAGGCGCACCGACTAAACGGGAAACACTGTGTTTTTCCATAAATTCCGACATATCAATACGCACCATGGCATCGTCGCTGTCGAAGAGGAATTTTGCCAAGGTTTTACACAATTCCGTTTTCCCTACCCCCGTTGGACCAAGGAATAAGAACGAACCAATCGGACGATTCGGATCAGACAATCCTGCACGGCTACGGCGAATAGCATTGGCAACGGCATCCACCGCTTCATTCTGACCGATTACGCGTTTGTGTAATTCTTCTTCCATGCGCAACAGTTTTTCTTTTTCCCCTTCCATCATTTTAGACACAGGTATCCCTGTGGCTTTGGAAAGCACTTCTGCGATTTCTTCATCGGTCACACGATAACGCAATAAGCTCATTTCTTTGCCTTCGCTGGTTTCAGCTTGAGCCAGTTGTTTTTCCAATTCAGGAATACGTCCGTATTGGAGCTCCGACATTTTACTTAAATCACCGGCACGGCGGGCTTGCTCCATTTCGGTTTTCGCCGCATCAAGTGCTTGTTTAATATGTTGTGAACCGGAAAGTGTGGCTTTTTCGGATTTCCAAACTTCTTCCAATTCCGCATATTCACGTTCTTTGTCAGCCAGTTCTTTTTCTAAGGTTTCCAAACGTTTACGGCTCGCCTCATCTTCTTCTTTTTTCAAAGCTTGTTGCTCCAATTTCAGTTGGATAATACGACGTTCAAGACGATCGAGCGGTTCCGGTTTGGAATCAATTTCCATACGAATACTGGATGCCGCCTCATCAATTAAATCAATGGCTTTATCTGGTAATTGACGATCGGAAATATAACGATGTGAAAGGGTCGCCGCCGCCACAATCGCCGGGTCGGTAATATCCACATGGTGATGAATTTCATAGCGTTCTTTTAAACCACGCAAAATCGCAATGGTGTCTTCCACGCTCGGTTCGTCCACAAACACTTTTTGGAAACGGCGTTCCAATGCGGCATCTTTTTCGATATATTGACGATATTCGTCCAAGGTTGTCGCACCCACGCAATGCAATTCACCACGCGCCAAACTCGGTTTTAACAAGTTGCCGGCATCCATCGCACCGTCGGTTTTTCCTGCGCCCACCATGGTATGAATTTCATCAATAAACAGAATGACTCTACCCTCTTCTTTTGCCAATTCATTCAATACCGCTTTCAAACGCTCTTCGAATTCACCACGATATTTTGCGCCGGCAATCAACGCCCCCATATCTAAAGAGAGGACACGTTTATTTTTCAATCCTTCCGGCACTTCTCCATTGACAATACGCTGTGCCAAACCTTCTACAATCGCCGTTTTACCCACGCCCGGTTCACCAATTAAAACCGGATTATTTTTAGTCCGGCGTTGTAAAACTTGAATAGTGCGGCGGATTTCTTCATCACGTCCGATTACCGGATCAAGTTTGCCGCTTTCTGCCCGTTTTGTTAAATCAATGGTATATTTTTCAAGAGCTTGTCTGCTTTCTTCTGCATTTTGATCGTTCACGCTTTGTCCTCCACGAATTTGTTGAATCGCTTGCGCAATTTGTTCTTTTTTCGCACCGCACTTGGTTAAAATATCTTTTAACGAGCCCCGTTCTTCTAATGCGGCAAGCAAAAACAATTCACTTGAAATAAACTTATCTTGTCTTTGTTGAGCGAGTTTGTCGCATAAATTCAATAAGTTAAGTAATTGGCGGGAAATTTGCACATCGCCGCCATTGCCGGAAACCTGTGGCAATTTATTTAGCTCTTGATTTAATTCGTTACGCAATAAGGCAACATTTACCCCACTTGCGGTTAAAATCGGCGCAACGGAGCCGTCCTGTTGGTTTAAAAGTGCGGTCAATAAATGCACCGGTTCAATAAACTGATTATCTTTGCCAAGCGCAAGCGACTGTGCTTCACTCAAGGCTTTTTGGAATTTTGTGGTAAATTTTTCTATATTCATTTCTCTTTTCCCTATTCATTGATATTCAATTTGGCTTTCGCCGTTCACACAGGGTAAGTAAGATCATTTGAGATGATTTCAAGGGGAAAAATGAAATATTTTTGATTTTACCTATCAATTAAATTGAGATGATAGGTTTATCCAACCAAAATATCAAAGAGAGGCACATCCCAATGTTCAATAGGCAAAGCGTCAATTTGCTGACAAGCATGTGCCAAACCAATAGGAAGAAAGAATTTTTGTTGCCAATTCTGCAAGGTTCGATCATAAAAACCTCCACCCATACCGAGACGATTACCTTGTTTATCAAAGGCAACCAAGGGAGTAAAAAGAATATCCAACTCATTGATTGGTAAAACATTTTGAACATTCAATTTTGGCTCCCAAATACCAAAATGATTTTGCATCATCGGCGTGTCGGGCAAATAACGTAAAAAGAGCAAATGATTTTTCGCAAAAGGATGTAAGACGGGCAAAAATACCTTTTTATTTTTATCCCAAAGTTTTTTTATCAAATCTTGAGTGGAAATTTCACCGTCAAAAGAAAGGTATAATGCAATATTTTCTGCCTGACGACGTTCAATTAAATCAAGGGCTTGACGTGTAACGGCTTGTTCTGCCTGTTGCTGTTGAAGTGCGGTTAAACTCGCTCGCGTTTTTCGGATTTGACGACGAATTTGTTGGCGTTGTTGCTGAATGTTCATAGAGATAAAAAGAAAGAACCCGGAATGCCGTTGTGGGTGGCAGTCCTTGAACCCGATGGTTCAAGGAAATCGATAAGGTCATTTTCAGGTTTCTTAATTCCTTTATTTTTCAGGAGAAGAATAAAGGCAAAGCCTACACACCAATGACGGGAAACCGATTTATAAGATTTTAAGTATCGGCTCAGGGACATAACCCATTAGCGAACATTCCAGGAAATCTTTATGAGGTTATACTAACGAAAAGTAGGCATTTTTGCCAGACTTTATTTTTGAAATCTGCGATCTTGCTCACAAATTATTCTCTTGTTGAGAGAATGCTCCCCAATGAATGATCCAACTGCTGAATACGCGTTTTCAAAACATCTTCAATTTGCGCATTTTTATTTTTTTCCTGCGTAAGCTCAAAACTTAAATTCAACGCAACAATAGACAATACGCGATCAAGCTGAATCAATCCCGTTTTTTCTTTCATTTCGGAAACCAAGGCATCTAAATGGCGTGCGGCTTGGCGCAACGCATCTTCTTGATCCTGAGGTACATTTAAACGTAATACTTGCCCTAATACGACAATTTCAACCAGTTTTAATGACATTGTATTCCCTTTAATTGGTATTTTTGAGTGGGAAATATTATGCCATAGGCAAACTTTCCCGTCATATCTTTTACACGCAATCAGTGAGCCTAGCTGTTCGCGCCCTTTCTGAATTTACGTTATAATGCGCTCACTTTATCACATTGAATGAGATTTTTATGGCACAGATCGCAGCAAACCCACTGGTCTTAGTGGACGGTTCTTCTTATTTATATCGAGCGTTTCACGCATTCCCCCCATTAACCAATTCTGCCGGCGAACCAACCGGCGCAATGTATGGCGTATTAAATATGCTCAAAAGCCTGATTTCGCAGGTACAACCGAGCCATATTGCGGTGGTGTTTGATGCCAAAGGGAAAACTTTCCGTGACGAACTGTTCGAACAATACAAATCCCACCGCCCGCCCATGCCGGATGATCTCAGAAAGCAAATTCAACCTTTACACGATATGATTCGCGCCCTTGGCATTCCCCTTTTAGTGGTGGAGGGTGTAGAGGCTGACGATGTCATCGGAACCCTCGCCACGCAGGCTTCCCAAAAGGGTAAAAAAGTGCTGATCAGCACAGGCGATAAGGATATGGCGCAGCTGGTGGATGACAATATTATGCTCATCAATACGATGAACAATAGCTTATTAGATCGAGAAGGTGTCATTGAAAAATATGGTATTTCGCCGGAACTCATTATTGATTATCTGGCACTGATGGGCGATAGTTCGGATAACATTCCCGGTGTAGCCGGTGTGGGTGAGAAAACTGCGCTTGGGCTGTTGCAAGGAATTGGTAGTATGGCCGATATTTATGCCAATCTCGACAAAGTGGCCGAATTACCTATTCGTGGGTCGAAAAAGCTCGGCGAGAAATTATTGGCAGAAAAGCAAAATGCGGATTTGTCTTACACCCTTGCCACCATTAAAACCGATGTGGCATTAGATATCACGCCAGATGAATTATTACTCGGTGAAAGTGATAATGACCAGCTGATCGAATATTTCGGGCGCTATGAATTTAAACGCTGGCTGAGTGAAGTAATGAATGGCTCAGATTCTATCACACAGGCTAACGAGCAAGCGGTTAAAATCAATCCATATCAAGCCACACCAACTGTTTCTGCTGAAAGTGCGGTTGAAAATCAGCCTAAATTTCAAATTGATCGCAGCCAATATGAAACCCTTCTAACAGAAGCGGATTTAACCCGTTGGATTGAGAAATTATCAAAGGCTCATTTATTCGCCCTCGATACGGAAACAGATAGCCTGAATTATATGATAGCCAATCTCGTTGGGCTTTCTTTTGCCCTAGAAAATGGTGAGGCCGCTTACCTTCCGTTGCAATTGGATTATCTCGGTGCGCCAAAAACTCTTGAAAAAACCACCGCACTTTCCGCCCTCAAACCCATTCTTGAAAATGCCGACATAAAAAAAGTGGGACAAAATATCAAATATGATCTCACCATTTTGGCTCGCAACGGTATTGATGTGCGAGGTGTGGCATTTGATACCATGTTGGAATCCTATGTGTTGGATAGCACCGGTCGCCACAACATGGACGATCTCGCCAAACGCTATTTAGGACATCAAACTATCAGTTTTGAA
The DNA here is from genome assembly GCF_002000485.1 of Rodentibacter ratti. Lineage (GTDB taxonomy): Bacteria > Pseudomonadota > Gammaproteobacteria > Enterobacterales > Pasteurellaceae > Rodentibacter > Rodentibacter ratti. Next base: position 179,621 of record NZ_MLAJ01000003.1, read on the forward strand.
GAGATCGCCGGCAAAGGGAAAAATCAACTGACTTTCAATCAAATCCCCTTAGAACAAGCAGCCGAATATGCAGCGGAAGATGCGGATGTCACCATGAAACTCCAGCAGGTTTTATGGGAAAAATTACAAGATAAACCGAGCCTAACCGCACTTTTTGAAAACATTGAATTGCCATTACTCAGTGTCCTTTCACACATGGAACGAACCGGTGTGTTAATTGACAGTGATGCATTGTTTATACAATCCAACGAAATCACCGCAAGATTGACCGCACTTGAAACGCAAGCCTATGAACTCGCCGGGCAAACCTTCAATCTCGCCTCCACCAAACAATTACAAGAGATTTTGTTTGATAAGTTGGGCTTACCGGTTTTACAAAAAACGCCAAAAGGTGCGCCATCCACAAACGAGGAAGTATTGGAAGAATTGGCTTATAGCCATGAATTACCCAAAGTCTTAGTGGAACATCGAGGCTTGAGCAAATTAAAATCCACCTACACGGATAAATTGCCGCAAATGGTGGATCCGAACACAGGACGTGTCCATACCTCCTACCATCAAGCCGTCACAGCCACAGGGCGTTTGTCCTCCAGCGATCCGAATTTACAAAATATTCCGATCCGCAATGAAGAAGGTCGCCGCATTCGTCAGGCTTTTATTGCGCGTGAAGGTTATTCTGTGGTGGCGGCCGACTATTCTCAAATTGAATTGCGTATTATGGCGCATTTATCTCAGGATCAAGGGTTGATTAACGCCTTTGCGCAAGGTAAAGACATTCACCGCTCCACCGCCGCGGAAATTTTCGGTGTGCCATTGGATAACGTCACAAACGAGCAACGCCGCAACGCCAAAGCTATTAACTTCGGCTTGATTTACGGTATGTCATCTTTCGGGCTTTCCCGCCAACTTGGAATTTCCCGTGCCGATGCGCAAAAATATATGGATTTATATTTCCAGCGTTATCCGGGCGTACAAACCTTTATGCAGGATATCCGCGAAAAAGCGAAAGCACAGGGCTATGTGGAAACCTTATTCGGTCGCCGTTTATATTTGCCGGATATTAACTCTAGCAACGCCATGCGCCGTAAAGGGGCAGAACGGGTTGCCATCAACGCGCCAATGCAAGGTACGGCGGCAGATATTATTAAACGAGCGATGATTAAACTTGATGAGCTTGTTCGCCACGACCCTGATATTGATATGATTATGCAAGTGCACGATGAATTAGTGTTTGAAGTGCGGTCGGAAAAAGTGGAATTTTTTAGCCAACTCATCAAACAAAATATGGAAACCGCCGCCGAATTGGTCGTGCCGCTTATTGTGGATGTAGGCGTAGGGAAAAATTGGGATGAAGCCCATTAATGTTCAATAAAGGCAAAATTATTCATAACTTAGTTTTTTGAAAAAGATGATGTACGAAGAAAGATTACAGCAAATTGAAAAACCACTACTTTATATTGTCAAACGTGATGTTGTCCCGGCACTTGGCTGCACCGAGCCGATTTCCCTCGCCCTCGCTTGTGCTACGGCAGCAAAATACTTAGGCAAAACCCCTAGCAAAATTGAGGCTAAAGTTTCCGCCAATTTGATGAAAAACGGTTTAGGTGTCGCCGTACCGGGAACAGGTATGGTGGGCTTGCCTATTGCAGCGGCAATCGGCGCCTTAGGTGGAGATCCTGACGGCGGGCTGGAGGTGTTAAAACAGATCACCGCACAACAGGTTTCAGCTGCAAAAGCCATGCTTGCGCAAAAACAGGTGAGTGTCGATATTCACCCAACGGAGCATATCCTCTACTCAGAAGCGGTGCTTTTCGCAGATGACGATTGGGTCAAGGTCGCTATTCAAGATCAACATACCAATGTGATTTTGATTGAAAAAAATGGCGAAATCCTCTTTGAAAAAACTGAAAATGAATGTGCCGATACTGATCCTTATGAAATTTTCAAACAAGTCACCGCACGTGAAATTTTTGAATTTTCCTGCGAAGTTGCCTTAGATAAAATTCGCTTTATCGGACAAGCCGGCGAACTCAATCGTGCCCTTTCCAATGAAGGCTTACGGGAAAATTACGGCTTACATATTGGGCGAACCTTGCGTAAACAAGTAGGGAGCGGTTTAATTTCAGACGATTTACTTAGCAAAATTATGATCGAAACCACGGCAGCTTCCGATGCCAGGATGGGCGGCGCTACCTTGCCTGCCATGAGTAATTCCGGTTCAGGAAATCAAGGTATTGCGGCGACTATGCCTGTGGTGGTCGCTGCCGATTATTTGAACGTCGATGAAGAAAAACGCCTCAGAGCCTTATTTTTATCACATTTAATGGCGATTTATATTCACAGTAAACTGCCGAAATTATCCGCACTTTGTGCCGTCACCACAGCTTCGATGGGAAGCTGCGCCGGCATTGCCTATTTGCTGACGGGGAAATTTGAAACCGCCAGCATGGGGATTTGCAGTATGATCGGCGATATCAGCGGCATTATTTGCGACGGTGCGGCAAATAGTTGTGCAATGAAAGTCTCCACCAGCGTGGCATCGGGTTATAAATCCGTGTTGATGGCAATGGATGAAACTCACGTGACCGGCAATGAAGGCATCGTTGAACACGATCTCGATCGCACTATCGACAACCTCTGTGCCATCGCCTCAAAAAGTATGCAAAATATCGATCGCCACGTCATTGAGATTATGGTGAACAAACCTTGCCCTTAGTTTTTTGTAAAAAATATCCCCAAAGGTTATATAACCAATTAAGGGGATTTTCCCAATAATGTTTGCAAAAGTTTAATTTATCCTACTAATCCAATTCACTGAGTAACTCTCAAGATAAACATTTCTCAATTTACGATAGTTTTTATAAATTAAAACCGTTGTTTTCTCTTGCAAAAGATTATTTTGTTTATTCATAAAATTGAAACAATTATTTTATATAAAACAAATGATTTATTGGCTTTATCTTTTTTAATTAATAGGAGTTATTATGAACAGAAGATCTTTTTTAAGTACCGCAGCTTTATTAGGCAGCTCAAGTATATTGACCTCCCCAACATTTGCAAATGAGCCCCAAAAAAGTATTTCTCAAAATGAATTTTTACCGACCGTAGGTACAGGCTATAAATTTGATTATGACGGGCAAGCGCTACGTTATCCCGGGAATTCAATTGTCAGCCATGTTCCTCAAGATACACAGTTTTATAAAAATTTAGTCGAACTTCAAAATGAGATTAAGCAAAGTGAACTTGGCGCATTACATACTTTCTTACCTAAAAATAGTTTTCACATCACTCTATTTAATGGCACAAATGAAAATCCGGCACAGCGAGAAAAAGCCGGTTTTTGGCCACGAGATCTAGCGAAAACAGCCTCAATAGAAGAAGTACATCTACACTATGTACAAAAACTCCAACAATTTAAGCCTGATTTACCTAAAGTCCTAAAATTTGCACCAACCGAATTATGGGGACCTTTTGATAAAGAGATGATTATTTTGGGAGTAGAATTAGTTGAAGGTCGAGAAAAAATTATCCAATTTCGTCAGCAATTAAGTGAATTATTACAAACTACGCGTAATCAACCGGATAAATTCCGCTTTCATATCACCTTAGCATACAACTGGAAAAAATATACACCGGATCAATTAGCCCGTGCTGAAACCCAAAGAAAAATTTGGTCTGACACGTTTAAACAACAAAATCCGTTACTTGAAATAGATACTGTGGAATTTACTATTTTTAACGATATGTTGGCTTATTCCCCATTATTAAAATACCACTTAAATACCTTAATCTAAGCGTATTTAGCAATAAAACGTATAAAAAACTATGGAATGATGACACATAATTTCTCTATGTTGTTCAAATAGTTATATTAGTACGAGAATTTGTAAATCCTATCTCAAGGAACAAATAGTGATGGTCTCACAATCTATATTTGAAAAGTGTAACAAGTTGAAGCCACACGGCTAAAAACAAATGATTTTCTAGCATAGTAAAATCCCAATTGAGCTAACACTCAATTGGGATTTTATCGGCTTTAGTAGGTTAAAAAACTAAATTAACGAAACCGGCACTTTCACCACAAGTTTCTTAATTTTTTCCGCTCTTCCGTTCACTAGGCAACAAGGTTTATGCGGTTCGTAAGGATAGAATACAGCAAACATTTTAGGCGTTAATGTTAGCGTAAATTTATTTTCAATTTCCGATGAGGTAAGCTGATAATCATCAGCCTCATTGTAGGCTTCATACTTTGTTAAATCCGGGTAAGTTGCGCCGACTTCGATGTTTTCCGTTCCACGAATCAGCACTTGTACGTCTAGATAGTCATGGTGCAATTCTGCTTTTTTACTGCTTGCATCTGCAGTTTCCGGTTCCATCACGTTCATATAAATTTGATCGTTAATATCATGACGACCGGTTTCTAAGGTATTGAGGTCTAATGTATTGAGATAATCGCACACTTGTGCAATCACTTTTGGCAAACCCACTTTAAAATTCGGGTTAGTTAGGCTGCTGATAATCATCTTCTCTCCTTATGAATGAATAAAACTCAGGCTATCATAACAAGTTGATGTTATGAAATAAAGTTACCAATCACTTAAAAACATCTGTATAATGTGCAAGTTTTATTTTCTGTATTAGCGTGCGGCTAACAAAAGAAATTTTTTCACAAAAGTGCGGTTAATTTTCTTAAAGATTTCTTTTGCTAGTCGCAATCTGGAAAATAAAGCATTGTTTTTAATATCAAAATCAAAGGAAAACATAGTGAATCCAATTGTTAAACAATTTAAATATGGTCAACACACTGTAACATTAGAAACCGGTGCGATTGCCCGTCAAGCCACTGCCGCTGTGATGGCAAGTATGGACGACACTAGCGTGTTCGTTACCGTTGTGGCGAAAAAAGATGTGAAAGAAGGTCAAGATTTCTTCCCATTAACCGTTAATTATCAAGAGCGCACTTATGCGGCAGGTCGTATTCCGGGTGGATTCTTCAAACGTGAAGGTCGCCCATCCGAAGGCGAAACCTTAATTGCCCGTTTAATCGACCGTCCTATCCGTCCATTATTCCCAGAAGGTTTCTTCAATGAAATCCAAGTTGTGGCGACCGTTGTTTCCGTCAACCCGCAAATCAGCCCGGATTTAGTGGCCATGATTGGTGCGTCTGCCGCATTATCCCTATCCGGTGTACCGTTTAACGGTCCTATCGGTGCGGCACGTGTTGGTTTTATCAACAATCAATTTGTGTTAAATCCAACCATGTCGGAACAAAAACAAAGCCGTTTGGATCTTGTTGTGGCAGGAACGGATAAGGCTGTATTAATGGTGGAATCCGAAGCGGACATTTTAACAGAAGAACAAATGTTATCTGCGGTGGTATTCGGTCATCAACAACAACAAGTGGTGATTGAAGCGATTAAAGAATTTACCGCAGAAGCGGGTAAACCTCGTTGGGATTGGGTTGCACCTGAGCCAAACACCGATTTAATCAATAAAGTAAAAGCCATTGCACAAACCCGTTTAGGTGATGCCTATCGCATTACTGAAAAACAAACCCGCTATGAGCAAATTGATGCGATTAAAGCGGATGTTATCGCACAAATTACCGCAGAAGATGAAGAAATCAGTGAAGGTAAAATCGTTGATATTTTCACCGCACTTGAAAGTCAAATCGTCCGTGGCCGTATCATTGCCGGTGAACCACGCATTGATGGTCGTACAGTTGATACCGTGCGTGCTTTAGATATTTGCACCGGGGTATTACCACGTACTCACGGTTCGGCAATTTTCACCCGTGGCGAAACTCAAGCCTTAGCGGTTGCCACGCTCGGTACTGAACGTGATGCACAAATTATTGATGAATTGACCGGTGAACGTTCCGATCATTTCTTATTCCACTATAATTTCCCTCCATATTCTGTGGGTGAAACCGGTATGATCGGTTCGCCAAAACGTCGTGAAATCGGTCATGGTCGTTTAGCAAAACGTGGTGTGGCTGCTGTCATGCCAACCCTTGCAGAGTTCCCTTATGTTGTGCGTGTAGTATCCGAAATCACTGAATCCAACGGTTCTTCTTCAATGGCATCGGTATGTGGCGCATCATTGGCGTTAATGGATGCAGGTGTGCCAATTAAAGCAGCGGTTGCCGGTATTGCAATGGGCTTGGTGAAAGAAGAAGAAAAATTCGTGGTACTTTCCGATATTCTGGGTGATGAAGATCATCTCGGTGATATGGACTTTAAAGTAGCAGGAACACGTGAAGGTGTGACCGCACTTCAAATGGACATTAAGATTGAAGGGATCACCCCGGAAATTATGCAAATTGCTTTAAATCAAGCGAAAAGTGCCCGTATGCATATTCTTGGTGTGATGGAACAAGCGATTCCGGCACCTCGTGCAGATATTTCTGATTACGCACCACGTATTCATACGATGAAGATCGATCCGAAGAAAATCAAAGATGTAATTGGTAAAGGCGGTGCGACTATCCGTGCACTAACCGAAGAAACCGGAACGTCAATTGATATTGATGACGACGGTACAGTGAAAATTGCCGCAGTTGATAACAACGCTGCGAAAAACGTGATGGTACGTATTGAAGAAATCGTTGCTGAAGTTGAAGCCGGTGCGGTTTATAAAGGTAAAGTTACCCGCTTGGCAGATTTCGGTGCATTCGTTGCTATCGTTGGCAATAAAGAAGGATTGGTTCACATTTCGCAAATCGCAGAAGAGCGTGTAGAAAAAGTGAGTGATTATCTTCAAGTCGGTCAAGAAGTCAGCGTAAAAGTAGTGGAAATTGATCGCCAAGGCCGTATTCGTCTGACAATGAAAGAACTTGCACCAAAACAAGACGCTGAAATAAACCAAGAAGATTCTACTGAAGAAGAACAAGAATAATCTTGGTAACACGATCAAAACTTGACGGTAAATGCCGTCAAGTTTTATAACTTCCAACAAATATTAGTACACAAGAAGAAAGCCAATGCAGTGTTTTCGACTATCTCGCCATTATTTAGCCTATTTATTTGGCTTATGTGCGGTATTGTTTCTTGCCGGCTGTGTCCAGTATAGAGGCGCTTTTGTGTCTAAAAATCATGTAATACTTGCCGAACAAAATCCGAACTTACACTTTGAACAAGAAGTGATGATTGTACGAATTAGCCAAGTATTATTAGTTGGAAAAATGAGTAATGAAGAACATGCCTCGCTGCATTTTGAACGTGGCGTTTTATACGACTCCCTAGGTTTATGGGGACTCGCACGTTATGATTTTACTCAAGCCCTTGCATTACAGCCTAGAATGGCTGCCGTGTATAATTATTTAGGGCTTTATCTATTACTTGAAGAAGATTATGACGGTGCATTGGAAACCTTCAATGCCGTGTTTGAATTAGATCCAAGTTATGACTACACCCACCTTAATCGTGGTTTAAATTTTTATTATGTAGGGCGTTATAATCTTGCCGAACAAGATTTCTTACGGTTCTACCAAACCGATACAACCGATCCTTATCGTGTTTTATGGTTGTATTTGAACGAACAAAAATTAAAACCGCAAGAAGCCCACAAAAACCTTGTCGAACGATCAAAAGGGCTATCAAAGGACTTCTGGGGTACAAATATCGTTCAATACTACTTAGGACATATTTCTTTGGAGGAATTACAGCAACGTGCCAGCGAATTCGCTGAAAATGCACAACAATATGCTGAAATTCTCACAGAAACCTATTTTTATCTAGCAAAACAAAAACTCAATGTAGGGCTGGTTGATGAAGCTGCGGCTTTATTTAAACTGGCTATGGCGAATCAGGTTTATAACTTTGTTGAGTATCGTTTTGCCTCTTTTGAGCTAATGAAACTAAAACCGGCTCAAACAGAACAGGAAAAAGAAGTACAAAGTGCGGTTACAAAAACAGAAAATTTTTAGACCGTACTTTATTCAACAGTTAAACCGAAAGCCCTCTTGAGCTTTCCTTTTTATATTCGAGTATTTTAATGACTGACAAAATCACTTTTAATGACTTAGGCTTACCTGAGTTCATCTTAAAAGCCGTTTCAGACTTAGGTTTTGAAACTCCCTCTCCAATTCAACAAGCCTGTATTCCTCACTTGCTCAACGGTAAAGACGTATTGGGTATGGCACAAACCGGCAGTGGTAAAACAGCGGCTTTCTCATTGCCTTTATTGGCTCAAATCAATACTAAAGCCAAACACCCACAAATGTTAGTAATGGCACCGACACGTGAACTTGCCATTCAAGTAGCGGATGCCTGCGATCAATTTATAAAACATATTCAAGGCATACGTGTTGTAACCCTTTACGGCGGACAACGTTACGATATTCAACTACGCGCATTAAAACAAGGTGCACAAGTGGTGGTGGGAACACCGGGTCGTATTCTTGATCATATTCGTCGGGGTACCTTAGATTTATCCGAACTTCGTTTCATTGTATTGGATGAAGCCGATGAAATGTTGCGTATGGGCTTTATTGACGACGTTGAAACCGTTATGGCTGAATTACCGGAACATCATCAAACCGCGCTTTTCTCTGCCACCATGCCGGAGCCGATTCGTCGTATTACTAAACGCTTTATGAATAATCCTGAAGAGGTAAAAATTAAAGTCAATAATGAGAATGCGCCGGATATTGAACAAAGTTGTTGGTATGTTAATGGTGTACGCAAAAATGAAGCGCTTCTTCGTTTCTTAGAAGTGGAAGATTTTGATGCGGCAATTATCTTTGCCCGCACCAAAACCGGCACATTAGACATTACCGAACTTTTGGAAAAAAACGGTTTCCGTTCCGCCGCACTTAATGGCGATATGACCCAACAACTACGTGAACAGACCCTTGATCGCTTACGTAATGGTAGCCTTGATATTGTTGTCGCCACAGATGTTGCTGCTCGTGGTATTGATATTGAGCGTATCAGTCTTGTAGTGAACTACGATATTCCGCTTGATGCCGAATCTTATGTTCACCGTATTGGCCGTACCGGTCGTGCCGGTCGTTCCGGTCGCGCATTATTATTTGTAGAACCACGCGAGCGTCGCTTACTACGCAATATTGAACACTTGATGAAAAAACCGATTAATGAAGTGGAACTACCGAATCATTTAATATTGCAAGAATGTCGTCGTAAAAAATTCGTGGCGAAAATCACCAAACAACTTGAGCATCATGATTTAGAGCAATATCGCAGTTTATTGGAAGATTTATTTACTGCTGATCAAGATCAAGAAGATATTGCAGCGGCAATGCTTATGTTGCTTCAAGGTAAACAAAAATTAATCCTTCCACCGGATCCACCAATGGAAAAACGCCGCCGTAATGATCGTGGCGAACGCCGTGATAACCCTCGTTCAGCAGAACGTCGTGGCGAGCGCAAAGGCTATGGTAATCCACAACCGATGGATTTATACCGCATTGAAGTCGGCAGAATGGATGGCGTTGAGGTTCGTCATATTGTTGGTGCAATTGCCAATGAAGGGGATATTAATAGTCGTTACATCGGTCACATTAAACTTTACGATGACTACACCACCGTGGAATTACCACAGGGTATGCCAAAAGAATTGCTCCAACAATTCGGCAAAACCCGCGTGCTAAATAAACAAATGAGAATGTCATTCTTAGGTGCGGTGAAATCAGAAGGTCATCGTAATAATGATGATTCCCGAGGTAAACGAAAAGGTCGTGGCAATGATTTTAGTCACGATGATCGCGGGCGTAAATTCAACGAAAAAAACAACCGCTCTTTTAACGAGAAACCGCGAAGAGAACGACGCGGTTAATCCTAATATCGGTAAGGGTAGAGATAGAATATATCCCTACCCTTTCTATTAGGAATAAAGAAATGAAAACATTCATTGCTATTATTCCAAATCAAGACTTAGAAGAAAAATAGCAAGAAGAACAATATAAAAATTGCGCTTGGTTGTTGGAGATTCACATCTATGAAAAATTAAATTATGATAATGAACCAAACTATGATGATAAAGTCGTTTCCAATATGAATAAAACACAGAAATTTATCAATGAAGTCTTTGATTCCATTGATTTTAAATACCATCTACTTGATGAATATGATGATATCAATCAGAAAAAACGTTGGCATCATTCATCGGATATAGATTAGCTATTTGATACGCTTATAAATAGGAACACATATTTGAAAGGTTTATTTTTACGTATTATCGCTGCACTTGCTCTGCTACTTTGGGCGGTTGATATGGTTTTTCCTTGGCAGAAAATAATGCAATCGGAAGAAAATCACTATACTACCATTAAATCACGAGGCAGCCTTATTGTTGGAACAATCAATAATCCTATTTATTATTTGATCGGTCCTGAGGGAGAATCCGGCTTAGAATATGAATTGGCAAAAAATTTTGCTGATTATTTAGGTGTTAAGCTGGAAATTAAAACCCTTGAGAATACAGATGCACTTTTTAATTCTCTCGAAAATAACCAAATTGATTTTGCCGCCGCCAATTTACTCTACCACCCTCGCCGCGCGGAACAATTCCAAATCGGTCCGGCTTATACCTCTGCATCTTGGCAACTGGTCTATAAAAAAGGAGAAAACCGACCAAAAGATTTAAGCCAAATACAACAAGAAATCACGATTGCCGGCGGGGAAGAACTTAATGAGTTATTGACCCAATTTAAGAAAAAATTTCCAGAGTTACAGTGGAAAAACAACAAGCAGCTCACACAAGAAGAATTATTAATTCAAGTTGCAGAAGGGAAAATTCCTTACACTATCGCCAATTCCATTGATGTCGCAACGACACAACAAATCCGCCCCAATCTTGCGATAGCCTTTGATTTAACAGATGAGGCTACCGTCCATTGGTACCTCGCCAATAATTCCTATAATGAACTGCAAGCCAGTTTATTAGATTTTATGAACAATGCTTTAGATACCGGTTTAATTGATCGCATTGAAGAAAAATATTTCCGTCATATTGCTCAATTTGATTATGTCGATAGCCGAGCCTATTTAGATGCTATTGAAAAAATTCTTCCACAATATCAACCGCTCTTTGAAAAATACAAAGGCTCGTTGGACTGGCGTCTATTGGCTGCGATGGCATATCAAGAGTCACACTGGAACCCGGATGCAACGTCGCCTACCGGAGTACGGGGAATGATGATGCTGACGAGAGATACCGCTGAACGAATGAAAATCAGCAATCGAACGGATCCGGAACAAAGTATCAAAGCGGGATCAGATTATTTACACTGGTTATTGACCCAAATACCTGACAGTATCGCCCAAGAAGATCGAATTTGGTATGCCCTTGCCGCCTATAATATGGGATTAGGTCATGTACTGGATGTACGTCGTTTAACAAAAAAATTAGGGGGAAATCCGGATAATTGGCTTGATGTAAAAAATAATTTACCCTTATTGGCAGAAAAACGTCATTATAATACTCTGAAGTATGGCTATGCCCGTGGTTATGAGGCCTACCAATATGTAGAAAATATCCGTCGCTATATGAAAAGCATTGTTAACTATCATCGTGTTCAGGAAAATCAGAACAATAATGATACTGAAACTGAAAATATCATGGAAAACAAACAAGAATAGGAGAGTAAGATGTTAAAACGCAAAACTTTTTTAAAAAAAATAAAATCCCGTGATATCTCCACTTCACGTAACTTACGTTTAAGACGATTAAAACATCGTAAACAAAAGCAATTTGAGCGCCATGCGATGCAATTTGTTATACAAGAAATTTATTGTTAAATAAAAACCGCACGCTTATTTCCAAAAGTGCGGTTGAATTTTAAGGAATTTACAAATAAAAGCCCCGATACTGATATCAGGGCTTTTATTCAATTATTTTGTTGCAGTAGGTACAACCAATTCAGGCTCTTCCGGCTTTTCTACTTTTGCAAACTGTTTATCCTTATTTGCATCAATAATTTGTTGGGTTTGGTTTGCCAAAGTGGCTAATCCCATTTTTTGATAGGCATCACGCATCAAGAATAAACCTTCATAAGTCGCTTGTGCATCAGGATATAATTGCAACATTCCTACTACTCGATTCGCCACCGCAACATCCGCATTACGCTTGGCATAGAATTTCGCAATTTCTAATTCGTGGCGTGCTAAAGAATCTTTAATATAAACCATACGGGCTAAGGCATCTTGTGAATAAGGACTATTAGGAAACGCACGTATTAAACTTTGGAAATTTGAAAATGCGGTTTTTAAAGAAGTCGTTTCACGTGTTGCGCGATCGATTCCAAAGAAATCCTGAATAGCATTATCCGCTGTTGCAACATTCGTTAAACCTGCCATATACACTGCATAATCACGATTCGGGCTTTGCGGGAATTGGTTCAAGAAATTATCTACCGTCACCAATACTGCAGTATATTCTTGCGACTTATAGTTTGCATAAATGAGATCCAACATGGCTTGTTCTTGATATGTGCTTCCCGGGAAACGTTCTGTTGTCGCATTTAAATAACGAATAGCTTCAGAATACCCTCCTTCTTGTAAAGAAGTGGCGCCTTTATTGTAAAGCTCATCTACCGATAATTGCTCAACTTCTTTGTTACCGCTTGAACAACCGATCACAGCAAATACTACAGCAAGCAAAGCCAATGATTTCATTTTACGCATTGTTTTTTCCTTAATTTTTACGAAAACTAATAAATAAGATACAATTAGCTGACATTGTATAGAACATTAATAAATAAGCCAACTTTTTAAACTTATTGAGATAAATTTTTATGCCACAAATAACCCTTTCGGCTGAAGTACAACCTGAACACATCGGACAGCGCTTAGACCAAACCCTTGCCGAGTTGTTCCCTGAATACTCCCGATCACGTCTAAAAACTTGGATTGAAGCAGATCTTGTGAAAATCAACGATCGCATTGCCAATATACCTCGTGAAAAAGTATTCGGCGGTGAACACATCAAAATCACCGTAGAGGTAGAAGATGAAACACGCTTTGAACCTGAGAACATTCCACTTAATATCGTCTATGAAGATGATGATATTATTGTGATTAATAAACCGAAAGATCTTGTTGTTCACCCCGGTGCGGGCAATCCGAACGGCACGGTATTGAATGCCCTGCTTTATCACTATCCGCCAATTGCCGAAGTACCACGGGCAGGTATTGTGCATCGTTTAGATAAAGATACTACCGGTCTAATGGTAGTGGCAAAAACAATTCCCGCCCAAACAAAACTGGTACGTGATTTACAAAAACGAAAAATTACCCGTGAATACGAAGCCGTTGCCTCCGGCATTATGACCAAAGGCGGTTCGGTTGATCAGCCAATGGCACGCCACGCGACTAAACGTACGCTTATGGCGGTTCACCCAATGGGAAAACCGGCGGTAACCCACTACCGTATTATGGAAAATTTTCGCAACTATACCCGCCTACGTTTACGTTTAGAAACGGGAAGAACCCATCAAATTCGTGTACACATGGCACATATTGCCCACCCACTATTAGGCGATCAAACTTATGGCGGTCGCCCTCGTCCGCCCAAAAATGCCAGTGAAAATTTTATGGAAGTCTTGCGTAATTTTAAACGTCAAGCTTTGCACGCCGTCATGTTACGTTTAGCACATCCTATTAGCGGTGAAATGATGGAATGGCACGCTCCTCTACCGGAGGATTTTGTCGAATTGCTTAATGCCCTAAAAGCGGATTATATTGAACACAAAGACAACTTGGATTATTAATATGCAAGCGATTTTTCCAAAATGGCAAGTTCCCTCTAATATTCGCGCTTTTACTACTACACGTGAAGGCGGGATAAGCAAAGCACCCTTTGAAAGTTTTAATTTAGGTGATCATGTGGGCGATGAAAAAAGTGCGGTCAAAACAAACCGCACTTTATTGGTGGAAAAATTCCATTTACCCCATTCCCCGTTATTTCTCACTCAAACCCACAGCACCAATGTCATTCAATTGCCCTACTCCGGTAATAATTTTGAAGCCGATGCGGTTTATACCAATCAACCTCATCAAGTATGCACGGTGATGACCGCCGATTGTTTGCCGGTACTTTTTACAACCAAACAAGGCAATGAAGTTGCTGCGGCTCACGCAGGTTGGCGTGGATTATGCGATGGAATATTGGAAGAAACAGTAAAATGTTTTCAAGCCCGGCCACAAGATATTATTGCTTGGCTCGGCCCTGCCATCGGACCTCGTGCATTTCAGGTGGGAAAAGAGGTGATTGAACAATTTATGTGCGTTGACCCTATTGCAGAGACCGCTTTCATCGCAGATCCATCTCAACAGGGAAAATATTTCGGCAATCTTTATCAGCTCGCTACACAACGCTTAAATAAATTGGGTATTACGGAAATTTCCGGTGGAGACTATTGCACCTTTAATGAAAAAGATCGCTTTTTCTCTTATCGGCGGGAAGGGAAAACCGGCAGAATGGCAAGTGTTATTTGGTTCGATTAGACATTGAGAGGTTTTCATTTAAACCTCACTCTCTCATCAAAAATCCGGGTTATTCTCAAACCAACTCTCTAAAATCAAACAGGCTGAAATGCCATCCACTTTACCCTTTTTCAATGCACGGAAACCGCCACGTTCAAAAATTTCACTCCGCGCTTCCGTTGTTGTAAGACGCTCATCTTGTAACGCCACTTTCACACCAAATCGTCCATTTAAGCGGTTGGCAAATTTCTTTGCTTTTAACGTGAGTTCTTGTTCGGTTCCGTCCATATTGAGTGGCAGCCCAACCACCACCACATCCGGTTTCCACTCTTGTAGGCATTTAGCAATGGCATCCCAATTAGGAATGCCATCTTGTGCTTTAAATGCCGGCAATGCTTGAGCCGTGCCGGTGATACTTTGCCCCACAGCACAGCCGATACTTTTCATCCCAAAATCAAAAGCGAGAGCGGTAATGTTCATTAACTATGCCCTACTTGTGAAGTCGCAAAATTATGCATATTGATGCCGAGCAATTGATTTGCCGCAAGATAGCGCTCTTCGTAAGGGGTATCAAATAAAATCCTATCATTTGACGGCACGACAAGCCACGCATTATCAGCGATTTCTTGTTCTAATTGCCCTGCCGACCAACCGGCACAACCCAATGCCACAAGGTACTTTTCCGGTGCTTGTAAAGAACCGAAGGTATCCACCACATCTGCCGAAGTAGTTAAGCTAAGATCATCGGTGATCTTATAGCTGTGCTGAAAATCAACGAGACTATTTTTATGAACAATAAAGCCACGTTCAGTATGCATTGGACCACCCGCCACCACCATCGCATCATCAAAAGTGCGGTCGTTTTTCATCATAAAATTTAATTTGTTATAAAGCTCCGCAATGCTGAGATCGGTGGGTTGATTAATCACAATTCCCATAGAACCTTGCTCATTATGTTCACAAACAAAAACGACCGTACGGTGAAAATAATCCGCCAGATGTGGCATGGCAATTAAAAGTTGTCCTTGTAAATCCATCATTCACCTAAATCTCCAAAACAAATTTGCAGTGCGCTAATCGCCGCTAAAGAGGCGGTTTCTGTGCGCAACACACGCTTTCCTAATAAAATTTCAGTAAAACCTTGCTGTTCCGTTTGGGCAATTTCATGCGGAGATAATCCGCCTTCAGAACCAATCAACAAGCGTACCCCTTCTTTTGGGATTATTGGCAAGGTTCTAATGGAATATTGGGCTCGGGGATGTAAATTCAACTTTAATGCGCCATCGTTTTCTGCGCACCAATCTTGTAATTTCATCAATGGACGAATTTCCGGGATCACATTTCTGCCACATTGCTCACAGGCAGCAATCGCAATTTTTTGCCATTGTTGGATTTTTTTATCCATGCGATCGCCATCTAATTTCACGCCACAGCGTTCCGACCAAAGCGGTGTAATCACATTCACGCCCAATTCAACGGATTTTTGAATAGTAAATTCCATACGCTCGCCACGAGAAATCACCTGCCCCAAATGAATTTTGAGGTTTGATTCTTTATCGACAAATTCACGCCCTAGAATGTCGACTTTCACCGATTTTTTACCGGCTTCAATAATGCGGGCAGGATAAATGTGGTTACTACCATCAAAAAGTTCAATTTGTTCGCCTTCAGTCATACGGAGCACTCGCCCAACGTGATTTGCCGCCTCATCAGAAAGTTGGCATTGAGTGCGATTTTCAAGAGCTTCGGGGTGATAAATTCGGGGTATGCGCATAATATATTGAAAGAGATAAAGTAAAAAGTGCGGTTGATTTAACCGCACTTTCTTGGGTTAATTAGAAAAACTGTGCGGTAAACGTTCCAGAATCGCACTCCAATAAGTGGCAGAACGCAAATTATGTTTGCGGATGCAATCTACCACAGCATCGGCATTACCTGCTTGGCAAATTTGCTGCAATTCCACATAAAATTGTTTAGTGAGTTCACGATGTTTTTCACAACTAAAAAAGAGTAAACCTATTTTTTGATATACACCTTTTAAACTATTGAAAATTAAACGATAAAAAGGTTTATTTGCCAATACGGTAAATTGACGAAAAACACGATAATCAAATTCAGTATAATCTTCCGCCGTATTTTTTAATTCATTTAAGTCATCAAACAGCATGGCAGATTGCTGAGGGGATTTTTTCACCGCTTCATAAATATAAAATTCCGACATTTTACTACGCAGCGATAGCATATTATCAATAATCAAAGGCGCTGAGCTTTGATCAAGCGTGATTAACGTTTCAATAATGCTCGGACTGGCGGTGTCCCAAATATTGTTTATTTTTGTCGGCTTGCCATGTTGAATAGTCAGCCAACCGTCACGTGCCAAACGCTGCAACACTTCGCGTAATGTCGTGCGGGTTACACCGATTTTCTCCGCAAGATCGCGTTCTGAAGGTAAATGAGTCCCGGCGGGAAACACATCCTCCCAAATACTTTTCACGATATATTCCTCAGCCAGTGCTGCCGGGCTTTGTGCTTTTAAAAGTGTATTTTCTGTATTCATAATCATCAGATGTTAGGAAAAAAACCTAACAAGATCAAAAAAATGTGACTTATTCAACAAATTTTTATTTTCGTTATTATCCTTTAAAGCACTCTATATTACAATGAGCGCATTATAAAAAAACAGGAGCCATTTATGACTTACACACAGGCCTTAATGAAAAATTTTCTTGGTGCAAGCCCGGATTGGTATAAGCTCGCCATCATCATTTTTCTAATTGCCAACCCAATTATTTTCTTTTTTATTAGCCCTTTCCTTGCCGGTTGGGTTTTAGTTGCCGAGTTTATTTTCACACTCGCCATGGCATTAAAATGCTATCCGTTGCAGCCGGGTGGATTACTTGCGATTGAGGCAATTATCATTGGCATGACAAATCCGGCCCATGTAAAAGCTGAAATTATGTCAAATTTTGAAGTTATCTTATTGTTGATGTTTATGGTTGCCGGCATTTATTTTATGAAACAACTCTTGTTGTTTGTGTTTACCCGATTGCTGGTCGCCATTGAATCTAAAATTACCCTTTCTTTAGCCTTCTGTCTCAGCGCCGCATTTTTATCCGCGTTTTTAGATGCGCTAACGGTCGTTGCTGTCATTATTAGTGTCGCTATGGGCTTTTATGGTGTCTATCACAAAGTCGCCTCAGGGAATAAATTAAATGATCTCGTTGACATCACTAACGATGATAAATTAGGCGATAAACGTGCTACATTAGAACAATTCCGTGCATTTTTAAGAAGTTTAATGATGCATGCCGGTGTCGGAACCGCACTCGGCGGTGTGATGACGATGGTGGGTGAACCACAAAATTTAATTATCGCAGAACAAGCAAATTGGAACTTTATTGAATTTTTCTTCCGTATGGCGCCCGTTACCTTGCCTGTTTTAGCCTGTGGTTTGCTCACTTGCTACTTAGTGGAAAAATTTAAATTATTCGGTTATGGCGCAAAACTTCCCCGTAAAGTCTGGGCTGTGTTGGCACGTTTAGATCGTAATAATACACAAAAAATGTCAAAGCAAGAGAAAATGAAGTTATTCTTCCAAGCTCTCATTGCGCTTTGGTTAGTTATTGGTCTCGCTTTCCACTTAGCTGCCGTAGGTTTAATCGGTTTAAGTGTAATCGTCCTCGCCACAGCGTTTACCGGCATTACAAATGAACACATTATCGGTAAGGCTTTCCAAGAATCCTTACCTTTTACCGCATTACTCGTGGTGTTCTTTACCGTCGTTGCCGTGATTATTGATCAAAAACTTTTCTCACCGATTATTCACTATGTGTTATCCGCAAGCGAAAGTACGCAACTTGTTTTATTCTATGCCTTTAACGGCTTACTCTCCGCTATTTCCGATAACGTTTTCGTAGCGACAGTATATATTAACGAGGTTAAAGCAGCGCTCACTAACGGTGTGATTAGCCCACATCAATTCGAATTACTTGCTGTGGCAATCAATACTGGAACAAACTTGCCATCTGTCGCAACGCCAAACGGTCAAGCGGCATTCTTGTTCTTATTAACCTCATCGCTTGCCCCATTAATTCGTCTCTCTTATGGCAGAATGGTTTACATGGCATTACCTTACACCCTTGTGCTATCCTTAGTGGGCTTATTTGCCATTGAATATATTTTACCGGCTGCCACCGTCTGGTTGGCAAATTTAGGACTAATTCAGCCAATTTAAGGAAAACATATGCTCGCATTATTTAAACAATTTTCAGAAAAACGCTCATCGTGGTTATTACTTGCATTTTCAAGTTTAGCCTTAGAATTGACCGCACTTTATTTCCAATACGGTATGGGGTTGCAACCCTGCGTGCTTTGTGTGTATGAGCGTTTGGCAATGAGTGGTTTATTTTTTGCGGGCATTATTGGTTTTCTCGCACCTCGTTCACTAATTGTGCGTTTAATCGCCCTTGCGTTAGGTTTATTTAGTGGCATTAAGGGGCTGATGATTTCCATCCGCCACCTTGATCTCCAAATGAACCCAGCCCCGTGGAAACAATGTGAATTTATCCCGAATTTCCCGGAAACCCTGCCCTTCCACCAATGGCTCCCAAGCATTTTCAACCCAACCGGTTCCTGTGATAACAGTCAGTGGTCGCTCTTCGGTATCACCATGGTGCAATGGTTAGTATTTATCTTTGCAGTATATGTGCTTATCCTTGTGGTCATACTGATTGCTCAGGTGAAGAAAAGCAGAAAGCAGAGAATGTTGTTTAATTAGGAAGTTTAAAGTATTTCTAAATTTGACGTTCCTAAAATTGTTTATTTTGGGAACTCATTAAGATAATGATATTTTATGAACTTAATCTTATTTATAGGCAAAATTTATGCAAAATATAGCACAACGCAATTATGTCATTAGTTTAACTACAGCACAAAAACGCCGAAAGCACATTGAAAATGAATTTGGCAAACAAAATATTCCTTTTGAATTTTTTGATGCTATAACCCTTGAGCAAATTCACCAAAAAGCTAATGAATTAAATATTGATATCTCAAATACTACCTTAACAAAAGGAGAAATTGCCTGTGCATTAAGCCATATTGCTTTATGGCATTTGGCAAAAGATCAAAAATTAGAGTACATCTGTATTTTTGAAGACGATATTTATCTAGGTGAAGATGCCAATAAATTACTTAATATTAATTACTTACCCCCAAATACACATATTTTAAAATTAGAAACAAATAAATATGATCGTTTACCTACAATATTTAAAACAGAAACTAAAATCCTTAATAGAAAATTGTTTAGATTAAAAAAGAGACATGCTGGTGCGGCAGGATATCTTGTAACTTCAAAGGGAATTAACTTCCTTATAGATTGTATCCATCAAGAAAATTTAACTATACCTATTGATGATCTTATATTTGGAAAATATTTAGCAGATGATCATTATCATGTCCTACAAATGACACCGGCTTTATGCATACAAGATTTTATACTGAATAAAGAAATTAAATTTGAAAGCTATTTAGAAAAAGAAAGACAAATCCGATACAAAAGTGAAGAAAGTGAGAAAAAAAGAAAGAAAATAAATTTATTTTTTAAAATATATAGAGAATTAACAAGACCTTTTAGAAAAAAGTTAGATAAAATTTTAAATGCCTATATCCCATTTAAATAAAATAAGAAGTTCTTATTCGCAACATAATTACACCATTAGTTTAACCAAGGTATAAAAACACCGAAAACACATTGAAAATGGGCTTGGTAACCCCATTCCCTTTAAATAAAGTGCGGTCAAAATTGACCGCACTTTTTATATCTCTCAAAAATTTTAATCGCTTTCCACATCGCCCAACAAGGCGGCATATTTCACCGTGTTCGGGCTGGATTCTAAGGCGATTTTTAGTGCCATCGTCAGGGGAACGGAGAGTAACATTCCCACTGTCCCCAACAGCCAGCCCCAAAATAAGAGGGAAAGGAAAACCACTAAAGTGGAAAGCCCAAGACGTTGCCCCATCATTTTGGGTTCAAGAATATTCCCAATCACCATATTGATGACAATCACTCCGGTCGTTACAGCAAAACCAATACCAAAACCATTCAATAATAGAGCCTGTACGATAATAGGAATGGCAGCAATGATCGAACCGATATTCGGAATATAATTGAGTAAGAAACTTAATGTTGCCCACAAAATGGCATATTGCACGCCACAAACCTCCAACAGAATAAACACTGCAATCCCTGTCAACAGGCTTGTGATCGTTTTAATTCCAAGGTAGCCAATCACCCCTTGTAAAATGCGATCAATATGACGCTCTTCCTTTTCCACATCATTCGGTGTAGAGCTTATCACTACAGCAAATTTGTGTTTCATTGTAGGGGCTTCAGAAAGCATAAAAATGACGACAAGCACTAAGACGAACACATTGCTCACCACACCAGAGAAATTAAGTAACACACGACTAACAAAATTCATAATGATACTTGGGTCGAAATGTTCCTGAACGGTCTCTCGTGAAAAAGAGAACGGTAAATTGAAACGTTGCGCCAACGCCATCAGGTCGTTCACTCGTTCGGAAAGCAAAATTTTATATTGAGGAATAGATTGGGTAAACTCCCGTGCGCTGCTATTAATCAATCCCAGCAAAAAGAAGAAAATGAGGGAAATCAAGATAAATAGCAATACCATCGCAAGCCAGTGGGGAATTCGGCGGACGGTCATTACCTTAATAATAGGAGAGCAAATAATAGCAATAAAAAGTGCCAACAAAAACGGCACTACGATTTCAGCTGCTAATTTAACGCCGGCTAAAATAATAATAACGGCGGCAATCCCCAACAAAGTGCGGTATAAATTTACATTATTTTCCACTAAATGGCTTCCTCATTTTCTTCACCGGTACGAATACGGATCACCCGCTCAACATCATAAACAAAAATTTTTCCATCGCCGATTTTGCCGGTTTGGCAGGTTTCAACAATGGTTTCAAGGCATTGTTCGAGTAAATCATCCGGGACGACGATTTCCATTTTCACTTTTGGTAGAAAATCCACCATATATTCTGCCCCACGATAAAGTTCCGTATGCCCTTTTTGGCGACCGAAACCTCGTACTTCGGTCACTGTCATCCCGCTAATGCCGATATCGGAAAGGTTTTCACGTACATCATCTAATTTAAAAGGGCGAATCATTGCTTCAATTTTTTTCATTTTATTTCTCCAAATTTTCCCGTCTTGCCGATTTTGGGCGGAAACTTTCAATCAGCTCAGGGTGGGTATCAATATACACTCCGTTAATGAGCTGTAAACAATAAGGCACAGCGCTGAAAATCCCTTTCACCAGCACGTTGCCTTCTTGGTCTTTCACCCCTTCTAAGGTTTCTTTAATTGCTTTAGGCTGTCCCGGTAGGTTTAAAATCAAGCTTTCTTTGCGAATCACACCAACTTGGCGGGATAAAATCGCCGTAGGAACAAAGTGTAAACTCACTTGACGCATTTGCTCTCCAAAACCGGGCATTTCACGATCAGCAACCGCTAAGGTGGCATCGGGGGTCACATCACGTTTTGCCGGTCCCGTTCCCCCTGTGGTTAACACAAGATGACAACCTTGTTCATCGACCAATTCTTTGAGAGTTTGCTCAATAATGCTTTGTTCGTCAGGAATTAATCGGGTTTCCACATAGAAAGGATCGATTAATGCCTTTTCTAACCAAGTCTGTAATTCGGGGATGCCCTGATCTTGATAAATGCCTGATGAAGCTCTGTCAGACACGGAAACAAGGCCGATTTTTAAAAGTGCGGTCATATTTTTCCTTAAATTTTTGTATCAAATCTTAATGTTTAAAATGGAAATAAAAGTGGAATTAAAAACACACTGACAACCATGACAATCAATGTAAAGGGCACACCAATTTTTAAAAAGTCACTAAATTTATATCCACCCGGCCCCATCACCATCGTATTCACCGGTGAAGATACCGGCGTCATAAAGGCAGCGGAAGCGGCAATGGCAACCACCATAGCAAAAGGAATAGGCGATACTTGAAGCTGTTGGGCTAACGAAATAGCAATAGGCGCAACCAAAATTGCCGTCGCAGTATTGGAAATAAACAATCCGACGACCGCGCAGAAAATAAATAACATCATCAGCACGAGGTGCATTCCCCAATTACCCATCAGCTGTAGCATTCCTTCCACCGCAAGTTGAATCCCGCCGGTTTTTTGTAATGCTGTGGCAAAGGGCATCATACCGATAATCAAAATTAAACTTGGCCAATGAATGGAATCATAAGCACTTTTTGCATCGACACAACGGAAATAGCCCAACATTAAACAACCGATGAGCGCTGCAATCACATTGGGTACAACACCGGATACCATTAATAACACCATCACCAACACGGAAAGGAGGGCTTGCGGTGCTTGGCTTTGTGCTGGTGCAACACGATCCATTTCTTTCGGATAGGTAAGCACCACAAAATCCTTGGTGCGGTTACGCATTTGTTGAATCACTTTCCAATCGCCAATAACGAGAATTAAATCACCAAGTTTATAAGGGGTACCGGAAAAGCTGTCGGAAATCAGCTCGCCATCCCGTTTGATCCCCACCACATTTAATCCATAGCGAGAACGAAATGCCAGCTCTTCTGTGGTTTTATCAATTAATGCAGACCCCGGCACTAAAGCTAACTCTGCCATTCCAATAGATTTCGCCTGCTCATCAAATGATTGAGATTTAATTTCTGCCGGTTCTAAATTATGGGTTTGACAGAACTCCGCTAAATTAAATTCTTGTTGACCAATATCAATCATCAAAATATCTTTTTCGTGAATTTCCGAGGTCGCAAGAGGCATCATATAAGTTGGGCGAAAACGTTTCCAGCGTTCAATCGCCAATACATTCAATCCATAGCTGGAGCGTAAATGTAATTCATCTAAGTTTTTACCGATAAAAGGTGAACCGGTACGCACTACAAAACGTTTAGTACGGTTACGCAGACCGTATTCATCAATCAGCTCCACCATGGAACGTTGATCATTTTCTTGATTTTCTGTCGTAACATTCGCACCAAGCCATCGGCGAGTGAGTAACATATAACCCATGCCTAATAATAAAATCACTAAGCCAATTGGTGTAAAGTCAAAAAAGTGTAAGCGTACGCCGGCATCTTTAATCAACTCAGCATTTACGACTAAGTTCGGTGCAGTGGCGATAAGTGTCATCATACCGCTTATCAAACCCGCCACACTCAACGGCATCATTAAACGTTTTGGGGAAAGATTCATTTGGCGACAAATCATCAATACGACAGGGATGAAAATCGCGACGACTCCGGTGGAACTCATAAACGCCCCTAACCCAGCCACGGCAAGCATCAGTAATACCAAAACTTTAGTTTCACTATTGCCGGCAAGTTTTAAGATCCCTTCACTCACTTGATAAGCCACGCCGGTACGCACTAGCCCTTCACCGATAATGAATAATAAGGCAATCAAAATAATATTCGGGTCACTAAAACCAGCGAAAATCTCATTAGTGGTTAAAATACCGCTCAAATAGAACGCCAACATCACCAAAAGTGCGACCGCATCCATTCTCACTTTATTTCTCACGAATAAAATCACGGCAACCGCTAACAAAGCAAGGGTCCAAAAAAGCGGGCTGACCCAAAGTGCATTGGTAAATATGGTATTCATCTCCTTTCCCTCATCTTTAGCGATTTTCTAATACTTTGCGAACCGGTGCGAAACTACGGCGGTGCTGTGGCAATGCGCCCAATTCGGCTAATTTTTCTAAGTGTAACTTGGTCGGATAGCCTTTATGTTGAGCAAACGCATATTCGGGATATTGACGATCTAAGGCTTCCATTTCCTGATCCCGTGCCACCTTTGCCAGAATGGAAGCCGCACTTATTTCCGCCACTAGACTATCGCCTTTCACAATGGCTTGGGCGGGAATAGTAAGATCTTTTGGAATTTTATTGCCGTCCACCAGCACAAAGTGCGGTTGAACTTTTAAGGATTTTACCGCCCGTGTCATCGCAAGTAAGGAGGCCTGTAAAATATTCAGTTCATCAATTTCTTCCGCTTCCGCACGCCCCAATGACCATGCAAGGGCTTTTTGTTTAATTTCTTCAGCAAGCGCAAGACGTTTTTTTTCCGTCAATTTTTTAGAATCGGCTAAGCCTTCAATGGGATGATTCGGATCTAAAATCACCGCCGCAGTTACTACCGCCCCTACTAAAGGGCCTCGTCCCACTTCATCAACACCGGCAATAAGTTCATAGCCTTGCGGATAGTCAAACATTTTGCTTTTCCTCTAATAAATCAATCACTGCTTGGGCTGCCTGTTTATCCGCATCACATTGGATTTGTTGGTGTAAATCCGTGAAACGTTGAATTAAAACGTGGCGATTTTTAACCGCACTTTCTTCGTCAGATAAATATACCGCCAGTTTTTCAGCAAGTAATGTGGGTTCACAATCTTCTTGAATCATCTCCGGCACGAGCATTTCATTAGCAAGTAAATTTGGTAGGGAAATATAGTCCGTTTTCACTAAGCGTTTTGCTAATAAATAAGTGAGAGGTTTCATTTTATAGCCCACCACCATCGGTGATTTACATAACATTGCCTCAAGAGCAGCGGTGCCGGAAGCCAATAATGTTGCTTGTGCGACCATCAACACTTGGCGTGCATTGCCGTCGATTAGATGTATGGCTAAATCCGGTGCAACTCGTGCCTTAATGGCTTCAAATTGTTGGCGACGCTTTTCATTCACTAAGGGAACAAGAAACTGTAAATCAGGAAATTGCGCCTTCAACAATAAGGCGGTTTTCAAAAAAGGATCAGCTAGAAATTCAACTTCCGAGCCCCGACTTCCTACCAGTATCGCTAAATAACGTTGCGTCGGATCAATATTGAGAAATTGGCACGCCTCAACTCGATTCGGTTTAAGGGGAATCGCATCTGCCATGGTGTGACCAACAAAACGGCAAGGCACGTTAAATTTATCATAAAAGGCTTTTTCAAAAGGCAAAAATGCCAATACTTGGTGGGTGGCTTTGGCGATTTTGTGAATTCGATTCTGACGCCATGCCCACACGGAAGGGCTAACATAATGAATCGTTTTAATGCCGTTGGCTTTGAGTTTTAGCTCAACATCTAAATTAAAATCCGGTGCATCAATACCGATATACACATCGGGCTTTTCATGCAACATGGTTTGAATCACCTTTTTACGGATTTTTAGCAAACGAGGTAAATGTCTCACCACTTCAGCCAATCCCATGACGGAAAGTTCTTCCATATCCACTAAAGTTTCGCAACCTTCGGCTAACATTTTAGGTCCGGCAATACCGATAAAACGGGCATTAGGATAATGGCTTTTCAGCTGGCGAATCAAGCCGGCGCCGAGAATATCACCTGAGATTTCGCCCGCAACCAAGGCGATAGTAAGATTTTCTTTATTCATTAAATTTATCCTAAAAAATAACCGCACTTTTAAGATTAAAGTGCGGTTGATTTAACACTAATTTCTTGGAAATCTCCGTTTCGAAAGGAGGATAAAAGTTCGTGATTAACGAATAATACCGCGCGTTGAGCGTTTGAAAAAATCGGTGAAAAAACTAATTGCGGAATCGGTTTCAGCGATTTGTTCAATCTCAGGGATGATTTCCTCAAGGGTTTTACCGCTACGGTAAATCATTTTATACACATTACGAATGGCGTGCATTGTCGGTTTATCAAATCCACGGCGTTTTAACCCTTCTAAATTCACACCAAACGGACGGGCATGGTTACCTTGTGCCATCACATAAGGTGGTACATCTTGGCTGACCATTGAGCCCCCACCTAACATCACGTGCGCCCCCACAATCACAAATTGATGAATGGCGGACATTCCCCCCACAATCACAAAATCATCTAATTCAACATGACCGGCAAGGGTCGCATTATTGGCTAAGATACAATTATTTTTAATTTGGCAATCGTGTGCCACATGGACGTTAATCATCAGCAGATTATTATTACCGATACGGGTTATACCGCCACCTTGAATCGTGCCCCGATGGATTGTGACGTGTTCGCGAATTCTATTGGCATTACCGATAATGGTTTTTGTCGCTTCGCCTTTATATTTTAAATCTTGGTTCACTTCACCAATACTGGCAAATTGATAAATTTCATTATCTTCACCAATCACTGTATCGCCACGCACAACTACGTGTGATTTCAGTACGGTACGTGCTTTAATCTCAACTGTACCTTCAACAATACAAAAAGGACCAATAAAAACCCCTTCACCTATAACTGCTCCTTCTTCAACGAGTGCCGTAGGGTGAATTTTTGCACTAGGATGGATCATATTTATCCCCTTATTATTAGCGACGTGCGCACATTAATTTCGCTTCACAAGCAATTTCGCCGTTAACGGTTGCAATACCGGTAAAGGCGGTAATTCCACGACGTTCCTTGATGACTTGAACATTTAATTCCATTTGATCTCCCGGTAACACAGGACGTTTAAAACGGGCTTCATCAATTCCTGCAAAATAGAATAATTCCCCACCTTTTAATTCATGGGTTTTGAATGCCAGAATTCCCATCGCCTGTGCAAGCGCTTCTAAAATCAATACTCCCGGTAAAATAGGTTCGCCGGGGAAGTGACCGGTAAAACAAGGTTCATTAACACTGATATTTTTAACGGCTTTTAGCCATTCGCCTTCCTTGAAATCCAACACGCGATCCACCAATAAGAATGGATAACGGTGTGGTAATAAAGTCATAATTTCTTTTGCTTCGATCACTCTTGATTGCTGTTCTGACACGTGGATACCTTTACAAATAAAAACTAAATTCCCATGAATTATACGATATTTATGGGTAAAAACAAAACGCACCACAAAAGTGCGGTGCGTTTTTAAAGCAGATTAACCGATTTTCTTTTCGAGCGCTTTCAAACGCTTATTCATTCCATCAATTCCCAACGTCAAAGCGGCGGTTTTCCGCCATTCTTTGTTTGTTTGCAACGGAATACCGGAAGAATAAACACCCGGTTCAGTAATTGGCCGCATCACCATCCCCATGCCGGTAATGGTCACCTTATCGCAGATTTCCATGTGACCATTGATCACACTTGCCCCGCCAATTAAACAGTAACGCCCTACCGTCAGGCTGCCAGCCATAATCACGCCACCGGCAACCGCTGTGCCTGTACCGATGTGAACATTATGAGCAATTTGGCAGAGATTATCGATAATCACGTTATCTTCTATCACTGTTGCATCCAATGCGCCTCGATCGATACAAGTACAAGCACCGATTTCAACATTGTTACCAATAATGACTTGTCCCACTTGAGGGATTTTAATCCAACGACCTCGATCATTGGCATACCCAAAACCATCACTACCAATCACCGCTCCGGATTGAATTAAACAGTTTTTACCAATTTCGACATCGTGATAGATGGTCACATTTGCCCAGAGTTGCGTGCCTGCAGCAATTTTTGTGTTTTTACCCACAAAGCAATTTGCACCGATAATTACGTTATCGCCTAATACAGCGCCTTCTTCAATAACGCTATTTGCCCCAATTGATACATTTTCACCTAAAGAAACACCTTCGGAAATAACCGCACTTGGCGCGATACCTTGTGCAGCTTTTGGTGTGGTATCCATATATTGGGCTAAAATTGCATAAGCCACATAAGGATCTTTGACGATGAGTAAATTGCTTTCTTTCGCACAAAATTCAACATCGGCTTCAGATACGACTAAAATGCCGGCTTTAGATTCTTTTAATAACGGACGAAATTTTGCATTGGAAATGAAAGTGAGTTGATGAGCTTGCGCTTTATCGAGAGGAGCGATATTTGCTACAACAACATCGGCGTTACCACGAAGGGTAGCGCCGATTTGATTAGCCAATTCTTGTAAAGAATAGGATTTTTGCATTATGAGAACCTATTATTTTTTCTCTTCTGCTTTGGCTGGCTCAGCCGCTTTTTCAGTTACAGGAATAGATTTTAATACCTCTTCGGTAATATCTTTGCCTTCTACTGCAAATACGACTGAATTTGCATCAAGAACGTAAGTATAACCTTTTGCTTTGGCTAAATTATTGGTTGCCACTTGGATGCTTTCTAATAATTTTGCACGCGCTTCTGCTTGACGTTTGTCGCTTTCTTCTTGGAATTCCGCTACTTTCTTATCTTGCTCTTGCATCAACTTAGTTAATGCAGCTTCTTCATTAGCACCAAATTTATTAATTTCTTGTTCACGTTTTTGAATTTCAGCTTGACGTAAACGCGGTGCATCTTTTTTCAATGCTTCAACCTTTGCTTCTACTTTTTTACGTGATGCAGCAATTTTGTTATCAATTTCTTTTTTGCTTGCAGCCAATTTATCTGCCGTCGGTTTCAATTCTGCATCTAATTTATCTGCAATAGCTTGGCGATCCGGATGATTTTGGAATAAATATCCTGCGTTAATAAATGCAATATTTTCATTTGCTGCGGCAAAACCTGATGCAAGCGCAATACCTACTGAAAGTGCGGTTACTTTTAAAACATTTTTCATTGAAATTTCCTTATTAGGTTAAGTAGTTAATCATGCTTGCACAGCGTAAACATTTGCTGTGCAAGTGTCTGTTTTGACTAAATAATAAATAAAAAGTTCGATTAAAAAGAACCACCAATGCTAAATTGGAATTGCTCTACATCGTCGTTTTCATATTTTTTGATCGGTTTAGCATAGGAGAATACCAACGGACCGATTGGCGATTGCCATTGGAAGCCTACCCCTGCAGATGTACGAATGCGACTTGGATCACTATAATCCGGCAAATTAGGGAATCTTGCTTTGTCCTGTGCCGTCCATTTTGTATTCCAAACGCTTGCCGCATCAACAAACAACGAGGTTCTTACCGAGTTTTGGCTCTTATCTGAAATAAATGGTGTAGGTACAATTAGTTCCATACTTGCAGTAGCAATTGCATTACCACCAACGATATCGCCATTACGGCCACAGTAATCAGCCTTACCACCCTGACAGTCATTGACATAGTAAATCGCCTCAGGACCTATTGCACCATACGCAAAACCACGTAGTGAGCCGATTCCCCCCGCCGTATAGTTTTGGTAGAACGGTAAACGTTTACCGCCAAAACCGTTTGCATAACCGGCTCCGGCTTTACCTGAAATCACCCAACGATGCTCACGATCAAGCGGATAGTAACCTTCAATATCTGCATTTAGTTTATAATATTTATTATCGGATCCCGGAATCGTGACACGACCACCAATATTTGCTCTTACCCCTTTAGTTGGAAAATAACCACGGTTTAGACTGTTATAATTCCACCCAAAAGATAAATCAAAATCATGAGATTTAATCCGAGGTTTCGATGATGTTGCATCAAAATTCATTGATTCCAAATAAAGGTCACGATTATATTCTTTAGAGAAGTTACTGATTTTATTATAAGTGTAACCTAATCCTATATAGTATGAGTTATTTTCATTGACCGGGAAGCCTAAAGTAACATTACCACCATAAGTCGTACGTTTATAGGTTGATGAAGTATCACTATCGGAGTTATCGTAAGTTTCATAGAACACGTTACCGCCTAAACTTACCCCATCTTTTGTAAAGTACGGTTCGGTGTAACCAAGGTTGATCGTCGTACCGTAATCATTACGGGAACCGGCTAAACTTACCGCAGCCCCTGTACCTAAAAAGTTATCCTGTTTAATGCTGGCTTGGTAACTGATACCGCTTTCCGTACCATAACCTACCCCGAAGTTAATACTACCTGTGTTACGCTCTTTTACTTTATACACAACATTAACTTCGTCATTGCTTCCTTCAATCGGAGCAACACGGCTTTCCACTGTTTCAAAGAAACCGGTTCTATCTAAACGGATTTTACCCAATTCAACTAACTGGGAGTTATACCAAGCTCCTTCTTGCTGACGCATTTCTTGACGTAATGTACTGTCGGCTGAAACCGTATTTCCTTCAAATTGGACTTGACGAACGGATAAACGACGACCCGCATCAACGACAAAAGTTAGTGCGATTGTTTTATTCACATCATCAAATGTTGGCGCACTGTTGACGGTTGCACTACCATAACCACGCTCACCCAGTTTTGCTTTGATGGCATTTTCAACATCGGTAACATCCGCTCTGCTAAAAGTTTCATTCAAGTGAAGGCTGTTTAATAACGGCTGCAATTCCTCTGCCATTCCACCTAAATTACCGACAATACGTGCACTGGCTAAATCGTATTTTTCACCTTCATTAATATCGATTGTCACTTCCGCTTTGGTTTGCTCATCATTTAGCTTCACATCAGTATTGGTAACATGCGCTTTAGCATAACCATTGTTTTGATAGTACTGTTGGATCGATTGCAAATCTTTATCAAATTGAGTTGCATCAAATTTGTTACCCCATAGTTTCCACCATGCATCCGGTTGCAAGTCCATTTGTTCTTGTAATGTACTGCTGGAAACCGCTTTATTGCCGTTAAAGGTGACGGATTTTAATTTTGCCGTATCATCTTCATCAATTTGAAGATTAATCTCCGCACGATTATTTGGCAGCGTATTCACAATCGCATCGACCTTCGCATTATAACGTCCTATGCTTTTGTAGTGTTCTCTCACACCTTTAACGAACTCGTCAAGTTTCGCACGATTCAGTACATCACCGGCTTTGAAACCATTCGCATCCAGATTTTGTTTTAATGCTTCCGTTGGAATTAAGGAATTACCTTTAATATGCACTTCCGAAATAATCGGTTTAGCAATTACGCTTACCACAAGAGAATCACCGTCACGATAAGCTTTCACATCATCAAATCGACCACTTACGAATAAATTGCGAACAATATTTGCCACATCGTTATCAGTCACACGTTGACCTGAACGAACCGGCAAACTCGCGAGAATTTGTTGTTCTAATTCACCCTGAACGCCATCAACGCGAATGTTTTTTGCCAAGAAAGGGGCAGCAAACACGCTTGCTGTCGTACCGAATAATAAACTTGCGATTAGAAGTTTTTTCATCGACTGTATCCTATTTACTATAAAAATTTATAAACGTAAGAAATCGTTGAAAAGTGCAAATACCATTAAGGTTAATAGCAATGCCGCACCAATGCGATAACTTAAATTTTGTACCTGCTCGGAAACAGGATTTCCTTTAATACCTTCTGCTGCCAAAAACACCAAATGTCCACCATCCAGTACCGGCAACGGAAATAAATTCATAATACCTAAATTGACGCTGATTAACGCCATAAAGCTCAGGAAATAAATCCACCCTACACTTGATGAAGCGCCTGCACCTTTTGCAATCGAAATCGGACCGCTTAAATTATTTAAAGAAAGATCACCGGTAAATAATTTGCCAATCACTTTAACGGTTAACCAAGACAATTGCGCCGTTTTTTCTACACTTTTCGACAGGGCGTCAAGAATACCATATTTTAATTCTGTTCGATACTGCTCGCCAACATTTAAAAAGGTTGGGCTTATCCCCACAAACCAACGATCCTCTTTATTTTTTTCCGGTTGCACCGTTTTGTCAAAAATATTGCCGTCACGTTCAACTTTCAAAGAAATAGGTTGGCCTTGTTCGACCAGTTTTACAAACTCCTGCCATGAAAGTGCGGTCAAATTTTCATTTAAAATTTTATCCCCCACTTGCAAACCGGCTTTTTGAGCTGGGGAATGATCCACGACTTTTGATAGCGTCATCTCTACTTTCGCACGAACAGGGATCATTCCCAAAGATTCAAAAGCGCTTTCTTTTTCCGGATCAAAGCTCCAATCGGATAAATCCAAACGTTTTTCATAGGTGACACTTGAACCAAAAGGCGAAAAACCAATCTCCACTTGAGATTCCCCTAGCTTTGTCGCTAATAGCATATTAATGGTTTCCCAATCCGGTGCTTCTTGTCCATCAATTGTCATAATTTGTGAATTGGCTTCGATTTTTGCTTGCGCTGCGATGGAATTTTGCGTGACACTCTCAATCACCGGTTTTACACTTGGCATCCCGACAGAATAAATTACCCAATACGCCACGATAGCAAAAATAAAATTAGCTAATGGGCCCGCAGCAATAATAAATGCACGTTGTAATACCGATTTTTGATCAAATGCCTGAGATTTTAACGACAAGGGAACGTCTTCAGCCCGTCCGTCCAGCATTTTAACGTAGCCACCCAATGGGATCATTGACAAGGCAAATTCTGTTCCCTGTTTATCAGTACGCCGCCAAAGTACTTTACCAAAACCGATAGAAAAACGATGTACTTTTACACCGCACTTTCGTGCCGCCCAAAAATGGCCGTATTCATGAACAGCCACTAACACGGAAATGGCAATCAGAAAAGAACCTAGTGACCACAAAAATGACATTATCAATTCCTATAAGACAAAGAAATAAAAGTAGGTAAAAAAGGGAACTGCCGCCGTTAAACTGTCAATACGATCCAAAATACCGCCATGACCGGGAATAAGTTGGCTACTGTCCTTGATACCTGATTCACGCTTAAACATACTTTCTGTTAAATCACCTAAAATTGAAATCGCAACTGTCGCCACCGAGAGAATGACAAATCCTGTCATTGCACGGTTGCCAAGCAAGGTTTCTCGAGAAAAATAAATAAAAACACATGCGAGAATAACAGCGGTAATCAAACCACCAAAAACGCCTTCCCAAGTTTTACCCGGTGAAACTTTTGGTGCGAGTTTATGTTTACCAAAAGCACGACCGGCGAAATACGCCCCGGAATCCGCCGCCCAAACCAACACGAACACATAAAGCAGTAAAAATAAGCCGTGATGAGGATCTTGCGTATAATGATCCAAACGCAATCGCAAAACGGCAGCAATGAAAGGAATTAAGGTTGCGAACGCAAACAATAAATGGATCGGCTTATTTTTGCCCCAATATTTTGCGGAGTTGGGATAAGTGATGACTAACAATAACGCAATGCCCCACCAAACCACGGAATTAAGTAATATAAACGGCAGATAATTTTCAAAAACACGTCCGGCATTTAAATAATCGCCTTCGGTAAAAAGCCATAAAAAAATAAAAGCACCGAGAAATGCGCTAATACACAAACGGGCGAGAAGTTGTTTAAAACGGGCAAATTGTGTCCATTCCCATACGCCCAATGTCGCCACCAATCCCAAAGCCAAAGCAAAATAAAAAGGGGTAAATAAGAACAAGGCACAAAGTACCAATGCAATAAGCACAATAGCCGATAATACACGTTCTTTAAGCATAATTTCTCCGCTTATTCTGTCCCGCCAAAACGGCGATGACGTTGTTGATAACTCGCAATGGCTTGATTAAAATCTTTCTCACTAAAATCCGGCCATAAAACATCTAAAAAACACAGTTCCGCATAAGCAATTTGCCAAAGCAAAAAATTGCTAATACGCTGTTCACCGCTGGTACGAATTAATAAATCCACTTGAGGCTGATCTTGAGTAACAAGGTGTTGCTGGAAATATTGCTCGGTGATATCTTCCGTCTGTATCTCATTATTTTTTACTTTATCCGCAATTTGTTTAGCCGCCTGTACAATATCCCAACAACCACCATAATTTGCGGCGATATTCAGCGTAAGTGCGGTATTTTTTTCAGTCAGTTCTTCAGCTTTTCTAATTTTCTCTCGCAATTTTTCACTAAACCGTGATGTATCACCAATGATTTTTAGGCGAATATCATTTTTATGTAATTTCTTGACTTCACGATCCAAGGCTTGCATAAAAAGCGTCATCAACGAACTGACTTCCTGTTCCGGACGGTTCCAATTTTCACTGCTGAAGGCATAAAGGGTTAACACTTTCACGCCAATTTGACGAGCATAAGTGACGGCACGGCGAACCGCCGCTACCCCATTCGTATGCCCAAAAATACGCAATTTATTTTGTTGTTTCGCCCAACGCCCATTGCCATCCATAATAATCGCAACGTGTTCAGGGATATTATTCTTATCAAGTTCTATCATAAAAAATAAGATTATTTTTGACCGCTCTTTTAGCGATGCATAATTAACGATTCTGCAAGTATGCGAGCGTTTTTATCCACCTCAAGCACATCATCAATAGAAGAAATCATTGTAGGTGACATTTTTAAAACCGATTCTTGATTAATATATGCGATATCGGTAAATGAAATACGTCCTTCTAAAAAAGCCTGTACCGCAATTTCATTAGCGGCATTCATTGCCGTTGTCGCATATTGCCCCTCGGCAAAAGCCTCTATCGCCAGTTTTAAATTCGGATAGCGATTAAAATCAGGCTCGATAAAAGTTAATTCTTTGATTTTAAAGAAGTCCAAAGGTTCAACACCGGCAAAGGTACGTTGAGGATAAGACATGGTTTCGGCAATCGGGGTTCTCATATCAGGATTACCCATTTGCGCAATGACAGAACCATCCACATAACGCACCATAGAATGAATGATGGATTGTGGGTGAATAATCACCTCCATTTCATCTGCGTTTGCATTGAATAACCAACGGGCTTCAATATATTCCAACCCTTTATTCATCATTGTGGCGGAATCTACGGAAATTTTTTTCCCCATTGACCAATTCGGGTGAGCGACCGCTTGCTCTGGCGTGATATGTTTAAACTCATTTAATGGAGTATAACGAAAAGGGCCGCCAGAGCCGGTTAGAAGGATTTTACTAATGCCTAACTCGGCTAATGGGCAAAAACCGATTTTTTGTTGTGCGTCAGGCGGTAAAGATTGAAAAATCGCATTATGTTCGCTATCCACCGGCAATAAAGTGGCATTATGCTGTTTCAAGGCATCGATAAAAATTTTTCCACAGGTTACCAATGCTTCTTTATTAGCTAGCAACACGCGTTTTCCTGCCTTTATTGCAGATAACGTCGGCAATAAACCTGCCGCACCGACAATCGCCGCCATCACCTGATCGGCATCAGGGTGTGCAGCTAATTCGCAAATCGCTTTTTGCCCCGCTAATACTTCTGTTACAATCCCTTGTGCTGAAAGCTTTTCACGCAAAATATTAGCGGCGGTCACATCATCAAGGGCAGCAAAGTGCGGTCGAAATTTCACACATTTTTCAAACATTGATTCAACGCTCTTTCCACCTACGAGGGCAAAAGCATGATATTTTTCAGGATTATGTTCAATTACCGACAGGGTACTTTGTCCAATCGAACCCGTCGCACCAAGAATCACAATATTTTGTTTTTGCATAAATTTTTGACCGCACTTTATATTCAATAAAAAGGACGCCCATGCGTCCTTTATTTCGCTATTCAGATTATTTTTGTGTCAAAGATACTTGGAAAATAATAGAAAAAGATACATCCGCAACAAGATCAGATTGAGTATTCTTCACAATTAATTCACCGGATATCTTTGTGCCTCTATGTCATCACCACTAAAAATCTAATAGCTCTTTTTCCTTCTCTGCTAAAACTTCATCAACTTTTTTAATAAATTGATCGGTAATTTTTTGAATATCTTCTTCCGCTTTATGTTGTTCGTTTTCGCTGATTTCTTTATCTTTTAGCAATGCTTTGATTTTATCATTCGCATCACGGCGGACATTACGGATCGCAACTTTGCCTTGCTCACCTTCAGCCTTAACGATTTTAATTAAATCACGGCGGCGTTCTTCCGTTAATGGAGGAAGCGGTACGCGAATCGTCGTACCGGCAGAAGACGGATTTAAACCGAGATCGGAAGTTAAAATCGCTTTTTCCACCGCACTGATTAATGAACGATCAAATACTGTTACAGCAAGAGTACGTGCATCTTCCGCCACCACATTGGCTAATTGACGAAGTGGCGTAGCTGCACCATAGTATTCTACTTGGATTGCATCTAATAAACTTGGTTGAGCACGACCTGTACGAATTTTGGCAATATGACCTTTTAACGCTTCAAGGCTTTTATCCATACGATCTTGTGCATCTTTTTTAATTTCATTAATCATTTATTCTGTTCCTTTTAGTAAAAATTAAAAACGCAATGATTGTACTCAATTCCATTGCGTTTTCCTAGTTCAATTCACTAATCCTATTCAATTAACAAATAGTCGTACCTTCCGTTGTACCAAGTACAACATTACGTAATGCACCAGGTTTAACCATATTAAACACACGAATCGGCATACCGTGATCACGGGCTAAAGTAAATGCGGCTAAATCCATTACCTGTAATTCTTTATCAATCACTTCGGCATAAGTAAGATTTTGGTACAACTTCGCTTGTGGATTTTTCGCTGGATCACAATCATACACCCCATCGACTTTGGTTGCTTTCAACACGACATCGGCTTCAATTTCAATTCCACGCAAACAGGCCGCAGAATCCGTCGTGAAAAATGGGCTACCCGTTCCGGCAGAGAAAATCACCACGCGTTTTTCCCGTAACATTTTAATTGCTTCCGACCAGTTATAGGTATCGCAAATACCGTTTAACTGAAAAGCAGACATTAACTTTGCATTCACATCCGCACGGTGTAACGCATCACGCATCGCCAAACCATTCATCACAGTCGCAAGCATTCCCATATGGTCACCTACCACACGGTTCATACCGGCTTTCGCCAATTTTGCGCCACGGAATAAATTTCCCCCACCTAACACGACACCAACTTCTACACCCATTTCGACTAATTCTTTGATCTCTAACGCCATACGATCGAGAATTGACGGGTCAATACCAAACCCTTCGTCACCTTGTAATGCTTCACCGCTTAATTTCAATAAAATACGTTTGTAAATTGGTTGGCTCATTATCTTTTCCTTTTGGGCTAAAAAAATTGGTTTATTTTATAGAATAACTGTGCAAGAGTGAAGATATTAAAGATGGAAATTCTTATTGAAAACTGGATAATAGGCGCATTTATTTCCTCCTAGAGATAGTATGAATACGCCAAAAATACTACAGATTTTAACCGCACTTTGGATTTTTATTTGTGCCATGGTGGCGGGTTATTTCATATTAATGGGTTCAGGTATGTTTCCTCAGCCCGATATTGGGCTGATTTTACTCGCGACCACCCTTATTCTTTTATTGAGCAACAGTAAAAAAACATTCTATTTTATTTTGTTGCCGATCGCTTGTGTTCATGCCATTTATGCCCCTGTCGGTCTCAATTTCGGTGCTCCGAGTTATCAATATATTGCTTCCGTTTTTGCGACGGATATGCTGGAAACTAAAGAATTTTTATTGCAAATTCCACTGACTAGCTACCTCATTGCCTTTTCTATTCCAATATTGGTGTTTTTACAGTATAAAAGTGCGGTCAAATTTGGCATTAAATTTTACCGTAACAAAACCTTTATCACACTGGCAGCATTACTCTTTGCTTACCATCTTCCCCTTGCCGATCCCGTGAAAGAAAGCGTCAATTCAACTGTAAAAATTTACGATGAAGTCAATAAACTCAAACAAATGTCGCACTCGGATAACTGGGGAAAATCAACGTTAGAACATTCCCGATACGATGATTATGTGCTAATTATCGGCGAAAGTGCGCGCCAAGATTATCATCATGCCTATGGTTATCCCGTGGGAAATACGCCTTTTATGTCCAATGCCAAAGGGACGCTGATTAATGGGCTTCACT
This sequence comes from Rodentibacter ratti, assembly GCF_002000485.1. Classification (GTDB taxonomy): domain Bacteria; phylum Pseudomonadota; class Gammaproteobacteria; order Enterobacterales; family Pasteurellaceae; genus Rodentibacter; species Rodentibacter ratti. The sequence continues at coordinate 217,731 of NZ_MLAJ01000003.1, forward strand.
CTGCCGGTACCAATACGATTGCATCTTTACGCTTAATGCTTACGCTACCAAACAAAGAAAAATGGGAACCGAATTATGATTTAAGTTTAGTCGATCTCATCAAATCTGCCGACATTAAAACCTATTGGCTATCCAATCAAGGGCTACTGGGGGAATTTGATACACCGGTCTCCTCTCTTGCTGCAAAATCCGATGAAACCTTTTTCTTGAAAAAAGGGGGGAGTTTTAATTCCACCAACTATAGTGATTTTGATTTATTACCAAAATTCGTCCAAATACTGGAAAATCCTATAGAAGGTAAGCGTTTTATTGTATTACATATTTATGGCTCACATCCGCTAGCTTGCGATCGCTTAGAAGACTATCCGAAAATTTTTAAGGACAATGAAATCACATCTAAATATGCTTATTTGAACTGTTACATTTCTTCCATCAAAAAAACTGATGAATTTTTAAAACGCGTTTATGAGCAATTACAAGAAAACGCCCAAAAAAATCACCGCACTTTTTCAATGATTTACTTTGCCGATCACGGCTTATGCCATCAACAAGATGAAAAAAATAATGTGATGTTGTTCAACCAAAACTGCTTTAGCCGTAGCCATCACAATGTTCCATTATTTAAAATTGCATCTGATGATACTGAACGTAAAGAATATAAGGCATTTAAATCCGGTTTAAATTTTGTAGAGGGAATTGCAAGTTGGATAGGTATCAAAAATCCAAAACTCACCAGGGAAGAAGATTTATTTTCCCCTGAAATGGATAAAGACGATTTTGGCTTGCAAAAACGGATCGATGAGAAATACGAAAAAGGAGATGATCCCGCTATTGATATTCGTCCAAAACGTAAGTAATAAAAAAGCCGATAAATTAATATCGGCTTTTTTAATCTTTAAAATAGAAGAATTAAGCATTACCACCGGTAATTTTTGCCACTTCTGCTGCGAAATCTTCTTCTACTTTTTCAATACCTTCACCTACTTCTAAACGAATGAAATTAGAAACTGAGGTATTCACTGATTTTAAGTAATCACCCACAGATTGAGAAGGATCCATAACGAATGCTTGACCGGTTAAAGAAACTTCACCGGTGAATTTCTTCATACGACCTTCAACCATTTTTTCTGCGATTTCTTTTGGTTTACCGGAATTAATTGCGATGTCGATTTGGATTTGACGCTCGTGTTCCACTACTTCAGCAGAAACGTCTTCCGGATTGACGAAATCAGGTTTAGATGCTGCAACGTGCATCGCCACTTTTTTCAATTCTTCAACTGAACCTTCACCGGCAACTAATACACCGATTTTCGCACCGTGTAAGTATTGAGCGATCACATTACCTTCTAAGTAAGCTACACGGCGGATTGTCATATTTTCACCGATTTTCGCTACTAATGCCGCACGTTTTTCTTCAAATTGTGCTTGTAATTGTTCAATAGTGGTGCCTTTATTTGCTGCCGCGTAATCAGCTACTTCATTTGCTAACGCTAAGAAACCGCCATCTTTTGCCACAAAGTCGGTTTCACAGTTCATTTCCACTAATACACCGAAACCGGTTTCAACACGTGCAATGATAACGCCTTCAGCTGCTACACGACCCGCTTTTTTCGCTGCTTTTGCTTGGCCTGATTTACGCATATTATCGATAGCTAATTCAATATCACCGTTCGCTTCAACTAATGCTTTTTTACATTCCATCATACCGGCACCGGTACGTTCACGAAGTTCTTTTACTAATGCTGCTGTGATTTCAGCCATTTTTCCAATCCTCTGTCTGAAAGTGCGGTTATTTTTCACCGAACTTTTTAGATAAAAATACAGGGGCAATTTCTCGCCCCTGTGCCAATTAATCGTTTGATTAATAAGGGCTTTCGCCTTATTGCAAAACTTAAATTATTCCGCTTCTGCCGCAGCGACTAATTCTTCAGTAACCGCTGCTTCGTTACCACGACCTTCTTTTACTGCGGCAGCTGCTGCCGTTAAGTAAAGTTGAATCGCACGGGTTGCATCGTCGTTACCCGGGATAACGAAATCAACGCCGGCAGGTGTAGAGTTTGTATCAACGATAGCAAATACAGGGATACCAAGATTATTCGCTTCTTTCACTGCGATGTGTTCGTGGTCAGCACCGATTACGAATAACGCATCCGGTAAACCACCCATATCTTTGATACCGCCAAGACTTAATTCAAGTTTTTCCATCTCACGGGTACGCATTAACGCTTCTTTTTTGGTTAATTTATCGAAGGTACCGTCTTGAGATTGAGCTTCTAAATCTTTTAAACGTTTAATTGATTGACGTACTGTTTTCCAGTTAGTCAACATACCACCTAACCAACGGTGGTTTACATAATATTGTTGACAGTCTAATGCTGCAGCTTGAACGGCTTCAGACGCAGCACGCTTTGTACCAACGAAAAGTACTTTACCGTTATTGCTTGCAATACGGGTTAATTCCGCTAATGCTTCATTGAATAATGGTAAGGTTTTTTCAAGGTTGATGATGTGAACACCATTACGTGCACCAAAAATGAAAGGTTTCATTTGTGGATTCCAGTAACGGGTTTGGTGTCCGAAGTGTACGCCTGCGTTGATCATATCGCGCATTGAAACTTGTGCCATAATATTTTCCTTTTAATTGGGGTTGAGCCTCCACATATCAGCTCATCGACCGTTTGGCACCCCGATGAAGCCTTGATGATATGTGTGTGTTATTTAAGTTAAAAATTCACTCTTTTTTATGGAAAAAAGAGCGGTGCGATTTATACCATAAAGTGCGGTTAAATTCTAGTTTATTTTTATTTGGAAATATGTGATCCGTGAATAAATTCATTCACAACGAATGACGATTTCACGGGGCTTGGATTATTCTGTCATCATTGTTTAAGGCATCGGAAAAACGGCACCTAATCCCACCGCCTGTTGTGCACCGGTAACATCAGGTAAATTACCCGTTTGATGATTCATTCTTCGATAAGCCAACCATGCAAAAGCAGCTGCCTCCACATAATCTGCATCCATACCAAATTCGTTGGTCGTGTAGATTTCCCAGTTTCGTAAACTGTTTGCAAGGCGCTGCATAATGAATTTATTTTTTGCGCCTCCACCACAAACCAACAGCCGTTTTGGCAAAGTGGTACTGATATTATTTAGGCTTGCGCTAATGCTCCTAACCGTAAACTCCACCAAGGTTGCCTGTATATCCTGTGGTAAAAGTGCGGTTGAATTTGTAGCAATATGTTGAATTTTTTGCTCCAACCAAGACAAATTAAATAATTCCCGCCCTGTACTTTTAGGTGGAGGTTGTTGGAAAAAAGGCTCGTCTAACAGGTAATCCAATAATTCTTCATTGCATTGTCCGGTTGCCGCCCATTCACCATTTTTGTCATAGGGTACGCCAAGATGCTTTTCGATCCACAGATCAAGTAATGTGTTGCCCGTACCGGTATCAAACCCCATAATAGGCTGGTTCGGGATCAGCAAGGATACATTGCTTATTCCGCCAATATTCAACACTACGGTGGCATAATTCGGGTCAAAAAAAACAGCCTGATGGAATGCCGGCACAAGCGGTGCGCCTTGTCCGCCGAATGCCATATCCTTACGGCGAAAATCTCCGACTGTTGTTATATTGGTACGAGCGGCGAGCAAATTCATATCGCCAATTTGCATTGTGAAAGGAAATTTCCCTTGCGGTGAATGCCATATCGTTTGTCCATGGCAGCCGATAGCTTGAATATGTTCAGTTGGGATCTGCCTGGATTGTAGAAAATGGTTTACGCAGTCTGCATAAAGCAAGCCAAGTTGATGATCTAGCTCTCCCAACTGTTGTAATGTCGTTTCACCTGATCGCACAAGTGCGGTAATTTTTTCACGTAAATCATTTGGCATAGGCGTAAAATCCGATGCCACCAATTTTGGTTTAGGTAAACTAAAATCCACTAACGCAATATCTACGCCATCCAAACTCGTACCGGACATGATTCCGATATAATATTTCGCATTCATTTTAATTGAGTATATATGGCAAAGGTTGAAGGGTCAGAATACAATCGTCTTTCGGCAAACGGAAAGTTTGAGTCGTATCAATATCATTATTCATCACCACTTGTAACCACAAAACGCCATCAATATTAACCGCACTTATAATTGTACCGGTTTTACGCCAGTGGCTTTCAAGCTGCATTTCAATTTCACTACCGATTTCCGGTATGTCTTGAGTTTCACCTTTTAGAACGAACATCGCACGCTTGTTTGCACCACGATACTTGGCTCGTGCGACTGTTTCCTGTCCAATATAACAACCTTTAGTAAAAGAAACGGCTTGCTCAATGGCTTGTAAATTCATTGCCTGAGGAATAAATTCATTTTGCATTTTTGCGCTCAAATGAGGAATTCCGGCTTGTATATCCGCAAGATCCCACTCTTGTTCATCGGCATTGAAACTCACCGCCAATGAGGTTTCATTGAGTAAAATCGCTCGCTGCTCATCAATTTCCAGTGTGAAGAGCGGTTGAATTTTGCTACATTTTTCACCGATTACCCCAACAATCTGCCAATCGCGTAAATCAAAGCTGACTTTGGAAAACACCGCATACTTTTTCAATGCTTCCAGTGCACTTGGTAATAAATCCTTTCTCACTAATAAAAAAAACTGTTCACTACTGACTTTCAATAAACGAAAAATTGCATTCACTTTACCCTTCGGATCGCAGTGTGCGGTGATCGTAGTTGCACCACCGGCCAATCCCACCACATCAGTAGTAAGTTGTCCCTGCAAATATTTTTCGGCATCGCTGCCCTGTGCTTCTATCAGTTGATATTGATTTAGTTGAATAAATTGAGCCATCCCGTTCCCCTATTCTAAATTCTGAATTTGCTCACGCATTTGCTCGATTAATACTTTTAATTCAACCGCTGACGCTGTGATATCCGCATTGATAGATTTAGATGCTAATGTATTGGATTCACGGTTAAGTTCTTGCATCATAAAATCCAATTTACGCCCAACAGCCCCACCTTTTTTTAGGATATTTGCGGTTTCTTTTACGTGCATTTGCAAGCGATCAAGCTCCTCTGCGACATCCACTCGCTGTGCCAATAAAACCATCTCCTGTTCGACTCGCTGTGGATCAAGGCTAATTTTTGCTTCTTCAAAACGCTGTAATAAACGCTCGCGTTGCCATTGTAAAACCGCCGGCATTTGTGACCGCACTTTATCTGTCTCGACCCCAATAGCATCTAAGCGTTGTTGAATGAGCCTTTGTAATTTCTCCCCTTCGCGACCACGCATATCAATAAACTCTTTCAGCAGCTCATCAAAAGCATTCAATAAATCTTGGCTAATCTTATCTAAATCCTGTTCCGGCGCTTCTACTACACCGGGATAACGTAATACATCCGTTAAATTAATTTCACCCTCGCCTGCCTGCGCTTTAATCCATTGCAAAGATTGAATCACTTGGCTTGCCAATTCCCGATTAATATTAAGTTCGCTATTGGTTTGCTTTTTGCTTTCAATACGCAAAGAACATTCAATTTTACCACGGGTCAAACTTTGACGAAGTTTTTCACGTAAAGCGTTCTCCAAACCGCGAAATTGTTCCGGTAATCGAAAGAAATTTTCCAAATAACGCTGGTTCACCGAACGAATTTCCCATACCGCATCTCCCCAATCTTTTTTCAATTCGAGGCGAGCAAAGGCCGTCATACTATAAATCATAAGAGCTCCCAATTTTATTGTCTTAGTCGATTTGTCGGTTATTGTAACGAGAAAGTGAAATGATTTCTAAAAATATTTCTATAAATAAGATGTTTACAGGTTGTAAATTTTAAAATACAATCTTTGTAAATTTTAAGTTACACCCAAGGAATAAAAATGAACAAAACTGTTGGCAGTACATTGCTGGTTTCCGGCACGATGATTGGTGCAGGGATGCTGGCAATGCCCCTAACTTCCGCCGGAATCGGTTTCGGTTTCACGCTAGTTTTACTATTAGCACTTTGGGCATTGCTCACTTTTACGGCTTTATTGTTTGTGGAACTTTACCAAACCGCTGAAAGCGATGCAGGTATCGGCACACTGGCAGAACAATATTTCGGAAAATTTGGGCGTATCGTTGCTACTGCTGTACTCATTATCTTTTTATATGCTTTAATTGCAGCATACGTGAGCGGTGGTGGTTCCTTATTAAAGGATTTATTGCCGGAAAGCTTTGGTAATAAAGTGAGTATCTTATTATTCACAATCGTTTTTGGCTCATTTATTGTGATCGGTACACACAGCGTGGATAAAATTAATCGCCTATTATTTTTTGTGATGCTTGCCGCATTTGTGATCGTACTCGGATTAATGCTGCCGGAAATTAAGATGGATAATTTATTAGCCATGCCGATCGATAATGCCCTGATCATTTCAGCCAGCCCGGTATTTTTTACTGCTTTCGGTTTCCACGGTTCTATCCCAAGTTTGAATAAATACTTAGGTGGAAATGTGAAAGCTTTGCGTATTTCGATTTTAGTCGGTTCGAGCATTACGCTCGGAGCTTATATTTTGTGGCAACTTTCTACACACGGCTTGCTCACGCAAAATGAATTTTTACAAATATTAAAAGAAGATGCTACATTGAATGGTTTAGTAAAAGCGACCCTTGCTATCACCGGTAGCAATGTGATCACAAGTGCGGTCAAATTATTCTCCACTTTAGCTTTGGTGACATCTTTCTTAGGTGTAGGGTTAGGTTTATTAGAGTGTATCGAGGATTTATTAAAACGATCTTTTAATATTTCCACAGGGCGAATTTCTCTTGGCTTGCTCACTTTTATTCCGCCCCTTGCTTTCGCTTTATTCTATCCGGAAGGTTTCATCTTAGCATTAGGTTATGCCGGTCAGATGTTTGCTTTTTATGCTGTGGTATTGCCGGTCAGCCTTGTATGGAAAGCCCGTCGCATTCACTCATCGCTTCCATACCGTGTATGGGGAGGCAATTTCACCTTGTTTGTGGTACTCGTACTTGGTGTGGTGATTACGTCTATTCCATTTGCAATCCGTGCCGGTTATCTACCTTTTGTCGTAGGTTGATAAAACAAGGTGAAATTCGACCGCACTTTCGGTCTTATTTCAGCACCTCAAATTAAATTTGGGGTGCGATTTTATTTGTACTCATAAGGAATATTTATTTTTTATATGAGATAAAAAAGGCAACCTTTCGGTTGCCTTTTATCGTTTCAATAAGCTTAATTATGCATCCAAGCATCTAAGAAACTACGCAAAATCTCTGAACGACTTGGATGACGAAGTTTACGTAAAGCTTTTGCTTCAATTTGACGAATACGTTCACGCGTTACATCAAATTGTTTACCCACTTCTTCAAGGGTATGGTCAGTATTCATATCAATACCAAAACGCATACGCAATACCTTCGCCTCACGTGGTGTTAACCCTTCCAATACATCTTGTATCGCCACTCTCAAGCTCTGCGCTGTAGCAGAATCCAACGGCGATTCAAGGGTATTATCTTCAATAAAATCACCTAAATGTGAATCATCGTCATCACCGATTGGCGTTTCCATAGAAATCGGTTCTTTAGCGATTTTCAATACCTTACGAATTTTATCTTCCGGCATTCCCATACGATCCGCCAATTCTTCAGGTGTCGCTTCACGCCCCATTTCTTGCAACATTTGGCGAGAAATACGATTCAGTTTATTGATTGTTTCAATCATATGGACCGGAATACGAATAGTACGCGCCTGATCCGCAATAGAGCGTGTAATGGCTTGACGAATCCACCAAGTGGCATAAGTAGAAAACTTATAACCGCGGCGATATTCAAATTTATCCACCGCTTTCATTAAACCGATATTACCTTCTTGAATTAAATCCAAAAATTGCAAGCCACGGTTGGTATATTTTTTAGCGATAGAAATCACCAAACGTAAGTTTGCTTCTACCATTTCTTTTTTTGCACGACGTGCTTTTTGTTCACCACGTGCCACGGCATCACAAATTGTACGCATCTGTTGGATCGTCAATTTTGAGTTTTCCTCAAATGCGACTAAATTTGCCAGAGCCTGACGAACTCGATCTTCATATTTCGTTAGGCGTTTTGCCCATGGCTTAGAAGATTTCAACGCTTTATCCAACCAAGCATCACTACTTCCGAATTTAATAATAATGGTTTCAAATTCATCTTTCGGCATACCTGCAATATCAACCAAAACTTTCTGTAATTGACGTTCTTCCGCACGCACACGTTTCATGATGTTTTTTATCGATAAAACAAGCTGATCAAATTGTTTCGGAACAAGACGGAATTGTTTAAAAATCTCTGCCAGTATAAGCACTTGCTCTTGTGCTTTTTTATGGTTACGACCATATTTGGTAATAGTCGCAAGGGTTTTTGTGTGTTGTTCTTTCAGTGCTGTAAATTTTTCACGGGCAACTTCAGGATCAATGCTGTTATCCGAATCACTCTTATCTGAAGAAGAATCCCCTTCCTCTTCTTCCTCTTCACTATCATCCACATCGCTTGTCTCATAGCTTTCTTCGTCTTCATCAAAGTCTTCTGATAGCTCAGGGGTCTCTTCTTCAATCGCGTTCGGATCCACAAAACCGGTAATAAGATCAGCCAGGCGAACCTGTCCTTCTTCCACTTGATCATATTGTGCCAACAAATCTGAAAGTGCCTCCGGATAGGCTGCGATTGAAGTTTGAACTTCATCAATCCCTTCTTCAATACGTTTAGCGATACTAATTTCATCTTCACGGGTCAGCAAATCTACCGTTCCCATTTCCCGCATATACATACGGACAGGGTCGGTAGTACGACCAATTTCAGATTCCACATTCGATAAAATTTGTGTGGCTTCTTCCACCGCATCTTCATCCGGGATGGTATCGTTTAAAATCATGTCATCACTTTCCGGCGGTTCATCCAACACCGGAATACCTGCATCATTTTGCAAGGTTTGGAGTAATTTATCGTAATATTCTGGGTCAATCACATCTTCCGGCAATAAGTCGTTAATTTCCGCATAGGTTAAATAGCCTTGCGTACGACCTAATTCCATCAGTTGTTCAATTTGCTCTGAATATTGTTCAGCAGTAGATTGTTGGTTTTGTTCCATTTTCATACCCGTGTCGCATTATTTTATGGATGAATTTTTCGCTTAAGCGAAAGATTTTATCATTGTTACTGAGGATTAACTAACTGTTTTTTCTGTTCTTCTTTACTCGTAAGTAGTGTGACAAGCATTTGTCTTTCTTGCTCTGTTAATCCTTCAGATCGTTCCTTAGCAATGAGCATTTCAATATTCCGCTCAATAGCCTGAATGTTCAAACGGCGATAATTTTGTGAAAAAGCATTAATAATTTCCGTATCATCTAGTAAATGCTCCCAAGTTGCCAAAATTTCAAGGGGACGGCTATATTCCGTATCACGGAAATATTCCAAGATTTGTCCAATTGTAATACCTTCCCGTTCTCGACAAAGTGCGGTCAATTTTTCTAATAAATCGTAACCGGCTTCCGCGCGCAGTGCAACAAGACCAGATTCAGTAATACGATTAACCAAATGCGTATTTTGCAATAAAAGTGAGATCAATACACGCATTGGTGTTTGCTTCATTTTAGGTTGTGAATCAACAATCTTTGTCTTGTGATTTTCCACTTGTTTTGGAATTAAACTCTCTAGTTGCGATTCGTTAAAAATGCCCAATTTTTGAGCTAACGTATTACGTAAAGACAGACGCAATGCGTCACCCGGAATTTGTCGAATCAATGGTACGGCAAGTGCTACCAACTTACTCCGTCCCTCTTTAGTGGAAAAATCCACTTGCGGATTTAAATGAGCAAACAAGAATTCCGTGAGTGATTGTGCACTTTCGATATACTCTTCAAATTTTGCTTTACCGTATTGACGAATGTAGGTATCAGGATCTTCACCATCCGGCAAAAAAATAAATTTAATTTGTCGCCCGTCTTCCAAATAAGGTAAAGCATTTTCTAATGCACGCCATGCCGCATCCCGCCCGGCTCTGTCGCCGTCATAACAACAGATTATCTGTTCGGTGGAGCGAAAAAGCAGCTGAATTTGTTCCGATGTTGTCGAAGTCCCGAGAGAGGCAACCGCATAATCCACACCAAACTGAGCTAACGCCACAACATCCATATAGCCTTCCACCACCAACAGTTTTTGCGGTTCATCATTCATCTGTAGTGCTTCATATAAACCGTAAAGTTCACTACCTTTATGATAAGTAATGGTTTCCGGTGAATTTAGATATTTTGGCTTCTCATCACCCAAAACCCGCCCGCCGAATGCCACCGTGCGCCCACGCTTATCCCGTATAGGAAACATAATCCGATTACGAAATTTATCATACACATTACCACGATCATTACGGGAAAGCATACCGAGATCGAGCAATTTTTGCTGTTCTTCACGGTTTACCGAAAACTTGCGTAGAACGCTATCCATCGCATTCGGCACAAAACCGATTTGAAATCGTTCAATCACTTCGGCTGAAAGCCCACGCTGTTGCAGATAGCTTTGCGCCGGAATATTCAAGGGTAATTGTGTTTGGTAAAATTTAGCAATTTCTTGCATTAATTCATATAGATTACGTTTGGTTTGATAATTTGCTTGTGGTCGTTGATTAGCCGAATGACTACGTTTTTCATAAGGTACTTCCAACCCGGCCATTGCCGCAAGCTCTTCAATAGCTTCGACAAATTCCAATTTATCATAATCCATCAAAAAGGAAATCGCATTACCGTGCGCACCACAGCCGAAACAATGGTAAAACTGTTTTTTTTCACTCACCGTAAAAGACGGTGTTTTTTCGTGGTGGAAAGGGCAACAAGCTTGGTAGTCCCGCCCGGCTTTCTTAAGCTTTATACGAGAATTAATCACATCAATAATATTGGATTTTGTCAGCAAATCATCAATAAACGGGCGTGGAATTAAGCCTTTCATCGCTTTTGCCTCCTTGAATATGATGTGAAAGTGCGGTTAATTTTTTTGATATTTTTTACATTATTTGAAAGTAACAAAACCGTGATGCCAAAGGAATCACGGTTTGCGTTAACTCGAGTTAAAAATACTATAAATTAGTATAAACGGGTGTTGCGCGCATTTTCACGAGCATTACGTTTAGCGTGACGTTTAGCAAGTGTTGCTTTTTCACGTTTACGAACTGTCGTTGGTTTTTCGTAGAATTCACGAGCGCGAACTTCCGCTAGGATACCAGCTTTTTCGCAAGAGCGTTTGAAACGACGTAAAGCTACGTCAAATGATTCGTTTTCACGTACTTTAATTACAGGCATAAGCCAATCACCTCAATGAGTTTAATTTAATTGCAATTTTAAATTTTATTTCTGCCGCAAATGCGACAAATTTAATAAAGGTCGCAATTCTAATCTACTTTTGGGGCAAAAGTAAAGAGGAGAATACGCAACCTCATTGAATTTGGCTGTTTCAACTGGCTAAAAACAGCTAAACAAGGTAAAATCACGCCTCATTTTAGAAAGTAAATTAAGAAAATCAATGAGAATCTTGGGAATTGAAACCTCCTGTGATGAAACGGGTGTAGCAATTTATGATGAAGAGAAAGGTTTAGTTGCGAATCAACTTTATACACAAATTGCACTTCACGCAGATTATGGCGGTGTAGTGCCGGAACTCGCCTCACGCGATCATATCCGAAAAACGATCCCATTAATTCAGGCAGCCCTAGCTGAAGCAAACTTAACCGCCGACCAAATTGACGGCGTGGCTTACACCAGCGGACCGGGGCTCGTAGGCGCATTATTAGTGGGCTCGACTATCGCCCGCTCCCTTGCCTATGCGTGGAATGTGCCGGCAATCGGCGTACATCATATGGAAGGTCATTTGCTTGCGCCAATGTTGGACGAAAATCAACCGCACTTTCCGTTTATTGCTTTATTAGTTTCGGGCGGACATACCCAATTAGTACAAGTAGAAGGAGTGGGAAAATACAACGTCATTGGTGAATCTATTGACGATGCCGCGGGTGAGGCCTTTGATAAAACCGCTAAATTACTTGGTTTAGATTACCCTGGCGGAGCTGCATTATCTCGCTTAGCCGAAAAAGGATCACCAACCCGCTTTACATTTCCACGCCCAATGACAGATCGCCCGGGGTTGGATTTTAGCTTTTCCGGCTTAAAAACTTCTGCTGCCAATACGGTAAATCAAGCGATTAAAGAAGAAGGCGAATTAACGGAACAAACCAAAGCGGATATTGCCTACGCCTTTCAAGATGCGGTTATCGATACATTGGCGATAAAATGCAAACGCGCCTTAAAAGAAACCGGTTATCGGCGTTTAGTCATCGCCGGAGGGGTAAGTGCAAACAAAAAATTGCGTGAAACTTTGGCTGAAATGATGAAAGATTTAAAAGGTGAAGTGTTTTATCCTCAACCTCAATTTTGTACTGACAATGGCGCAATGATTGCCTACACCGGCTTTTTACGTTTAAAACAAGGTCAGCACGATGAATTGGAGATAGAGGTTAAACCTCGCTGGCCAATGACAGAACTCTCCACCATTTAAGGAACAAACATGAAAGATATTAAATTCCGAGCCATGCGTGCTGCCGGTATTGCTTGCTTTACTGTATTAGTCATGATTGGCGTATGGGTTTTTACCACACCGAGTGATGAAATTGTCAATCTTCTGACTCTAGTTGGTCAACAACTAGGTGGAGGCACGACTTACGGTGCTTTTTTGCTCTCTGCATTTCCTCCTTTTGCCGGTTTCTTGGTTTATCACATTTGGAAATGGGTAATTAAATAATGGCAAAATTATATTTTTATTATTCCACCATGAATGCCGGTAAGTCCACTACCTTACTGCAATCCTCCTATAACTACCGCGAACGCAATATGAATACGCTGGTTTATACGGCAGCTATTGATGATCGTTTTGGAGTGGGAAAAGTAACATCCCGTATCGGCATTTCTCAAGAAGCGAATTTATTTAATGCCGGTACCGATTTATTTCATGAAATTAGCCAACATTTACAACAAGAAAAAATACATTGTGTGTTAGTAGATGAGGCACAATTTCTCACCAAACAGCAAGTCTATCAACTCAGCGATGTCGTCGATAAACTTAATATCCCTACATTATGTTATGGTCTGCGCACCGATTTCCAAGCAGAACTTTTTGAAGGCAGTAAATACTTACTCGCTTGGGCGGATCAATTGGAAGAACTTAAAACCATTTGTTATTGTGGACGTAAAGCAAATTTTGTCCTTCGTCTCACTGAAAACGGTGAAGTCGTCAAAGAAGGCGAACAAATCCAAATTGGCGGAAATGACACCTACCTTTCCGTTTGCCGCTATCATTACAAAGAAAAGTGCGGTCAAATTTAACTGAGTTTTTAACGTAATTTTCAAACACAACATAGAAATATAAGGTCAGTGTTATGCTAAAAAATAAAACTTTCGGAAGTGCTTTAATTATCGCCGGAACAACCATTGGCGCAGGAATGCTTGCCATGCCGTTGACATCGGCAGGAATGGGCTTCGGTTATACGGTGTTATTACTTATCGGGCTTTGGACCCTACTTGTTTATAGCGGATTGCTATTTGTCGAAGTTTACCAAACCGCAGATCAACTTAATGATGGCGTCGCAACATTGGCAGAAAAATATTTTGGCGTACCGGGACGTATTCTCGCGACCCTAAGTTTATTGATTTTGCTTTATGCCCTTTCGGCAGCCTATATTACCGGCGGAGGTTCTTTACTTTCGGGCTTACCTACCGCATTTGGTATGGAAGCCATGTCTCTAAAAACGGCGATCGTTCTTTTCACCGTCGTACTGGGTTCTTTTGTCGTGATCGGCACAAAAGGGGTTGATGGCATCACACGACTATTATTCATCGGTAAATTACTCGCTTTCGCTTTTGTGTTATTTATGATGTTACCCAAAGTGGCAACAGATAATCTTATGGCGCTCCCTCTCAATTATGCCTTTGTAATTTCTGCGGCACCGATTTTTTTCACCTCTTTCGGTTTCCATGTCATTATGGCAAGTGTGAACAGCTATTTAGACGGCAACGTTCGCCAATTCCGCAAAGCAATTCTTGTCGGAACGGCTATTCCTCTCTTTGCCTATTTAATATGGCAACTCGCTACCCACGGTGTATTGAGCCAAAGTGAATTTGTTCGTATCTTACAAGCAGATCCTACATTAAACGGTTTAGTCAATGCAGTGCGTGAAATCACCGGCTCAAATATGATGGGCGAAATCGTGCGTATTTTTTCCGCACTTGCACTTATCACCTCTTTTCTTGGTGTCATGCTTGGTGTTTTTGAAGGCTTGGGCGATTTATTCAAACGTTATCATTTGCCACACAATCGTCTGTCACTCACCGTTACCGCATTTACCCCGCCATTGGTATTTGCATTATTTTACCCTGAGGGCTTTATATCCGCCTTAAGTTATGCCGGTTTATTGTGTGCTTTTTACTGTTTGATTCTACCTATCGGTTTAGCGTGGCGAACCCGTCAAACCCACCCAAATCTTCCTTATCGGGTGATGGGGGGAAATGTTGCATTAGCCGTTGCATTAGTCATAGGTATCGTAATTATGGTAATTCCGTTTTTAATTCAAACAGGCTATTTACCGGCAGTTGCAGGATAAAGTGCGGTCTATTTTTCATCGATTTTTATTGTTAAAAAAGGAAACCCCAAATAATTCGGTTTCCTTTTTACTTTATAAAACATTCGTCAAAAATCGAGCTTGCCTTCCAAGCCTGCCATAGCCTTACACTCCGATTCGCTATGCGCTTCCTCTGTTGCAATAGATTGTAAAAACACCTTAATTTCCAATAACTGATTAATCTTTTCTTCCACTTGCGCAAGTTGTTTTAACACAATTTGATCGGCTTGATAATGATCGGCTAAACCGAATTTCAGGCGATTCAACCCACGGATGTCCTCAAGAGAAAAACCTAAAGTACGACATTTTTTAATGAAATTTAATAATACTACGCTCTCCTCATCATAATGACGATAACCATTTGCTGCCCGTTTGGGTTCGGGCAAAATACCTTGTTTTTCGTAATAACGAATCGTTTCAAAGTTGACGCCGGTACGAAGGCTTAATTCATTAACTTTCATTACATTCCTCAACTTACCTTTGATACAGTTTTAGCGAAGAACATTATTTAATGATCGTGACTTTCCACTGCAAAATTTTCAGAATTATCACGCAACGCTTTGAATGCCTGCCATACTACGAACATACCACTACGTAATACCAATAAGCTCAAGATGACACTCGCCACCACATCAACCCATTGCCAATCTAGGAAATATGCGCTTAACCCTGCCACAATCGCCACCACCGAACCGAATAAATCAGCCAGTACATGCAAATAAGCCGCCCGAACATTTAAATTATCCTGATCACTTTTGAGCATTATCCACGCCACTAAAATATTCACCAAAAGCCCCACGACCGCTACGCTTAACATTGGCAATGCAATCATCTCTGTCGGCGATTGCCAACGCTCTACGGCTTCCAACAGAATCCAAATTGCCACGCCAACCAACGAAGTGCCATTTAATAAGGCAAACCATTTTTGCCATTTTACGCTTAAAAAAAGCGCAATTAACGCTAACATCAGCGATAAACTATCATTCGCCATATGCCCCGCATCTGCCATTAAGGCAAGACTGTTAAAAAAATAACCGCCTAAAAATTCCACCACCATATAACTTGTGATAATCAGCAAACTAATACTTAGAATTTTTTTATCTTTCGGAGTATGAGAATGTTGATGTTCACTGTGTGGATCTTTTTTTACAAAAGTATTTTCCATGATAAACCCTTTTTCATTGTTTATGATAACGCAAGTGTAAAGTCCGTAGTGAGTACCAGGTCAAGAAATTTTTATAAAAACATAAAACATTCACAAAATTAACCGCTCTTTAATGAATTCGCGTAATTTTTCATTTTCAAAAATTTTTACTTCCCTTAACCTTTGCTTAAGATTTCTTTGTTTTAATACTCACATCGAAAGGCAAGCAAGCATTCGATACTCAATTTTATAATTATTGTATTTAGGAGAACAAACTATGAAAAAATTACTTACCGTTACCACTATCGCATTATCTTCAATCGCCATTTACGGCACTGCCTTAGCGCAAGGATTTAACAACGGCGCATCACAGATGCAAGGTTTCGTTGATGAAAATGCGATTGTTAAAACCGTTTCCGATGCACTAAAAGCCAACGATGACACGCCCGTTCGTTTAGAAGGGAAAATTGTAAAACAATTGGGTAAAAAAGACTTTATTTTTAAGGACAACAGCGGTCAAGAAATTCAAATTGAAATCGATAAAAAAGCATGGAACGGCGTCACCGTAAATCCTCAAGATCAGATCCAAATCATCGGTAAAGTGGATAAAGAATGGAACAACACGGAAATCGATGTAAAACAAGTGATTAAAAAATAATGATAAAACCAACCGCACTTTACAAAGTGCGGTTAATAATAAAGCTATTTTTACACAAGGAGAAAAAATGGAAAATTTATCAAACATGAGCGATTTAATGCAACGAATTGATCAACTTAAACTCGCAGCAACCGCAGAACAAGAGGAATTGGCGAAATCTTTAAAAGAACAAATCACGCAAGGCGAACAAATTCAGGCTACATTACAACAAAGCAGCCAACAGTTGTCGGTACAAATGGAATATGGCACATCGGTATTAGCAGATTTAGAGCATGATTTAGCCCTTGATTTCAGCCAAGAAATAGCCGAATTTGAACAGGCTTATCAAAACGAAAATGCCGATAAACAGGCATTAATGCAAAATTTAGAAAAATCCGTACAAGAAAAAATAACCTTCCGATTAAATGAACTAAAAGCGAAAACCGACATTGCATCACAAGAGTTAGAGGCTGTCAGCCGACACATTCAACAATTATTTGGTGCGGAAAAAGCAACAAAACCCGGCTTATTGGCAAAATTTAAACGCCATATTTACCAACGTTTCGGTAAACAAATCACCGCCTCAAAAGAATGTTTGGCAAAACAACTTGAGCGTGGCGCAATCAAATTACGGGCGTAGTTTTACCGATTGCCATAAAATGTAGAAGAGCAAACTATATTCCGATAAATCACAGTAAAAAAATCTACCTTCATAGAAGGTGGATTTTCATTTTTTTAGGGATTCAATCAGTTGATTTAGAAGAGCGAGTTCACGTTTTTGGCTTTCGATAATAT
Source organism: Rodentibacter ratti (assembly GCF_002000485.1). Classification (GTDB taxonomy): domain Bacteria; phylum Pseudomonadota; class Gammaproteobacteria; order Enterobacterales; family Pasteurellaceae; genus Rodentibacter; species Rodentibacter ratti. The sequence continues at coordinate 235,004 of NZ_MLAJ01000003.1, forward strand.
CTTCTTTGTGAGCCAATAATTCGTCTTTATGAAAAATAATTTGTTGTAGACGTTGGACTTCGTCACTACCATTTCCAAGAGAAATAAAAGAATTAGTCAGATTGTTATCCGTATTGTTGATATATATTTTTCCCTCTTCCCCATACGCCAATAATTCACAAATATCCATATCGAATACTTCGGCAATTTGCTCAATACGAGGTAAATTAGAAATGGTCTCACCTCGTTCAATTTTGGCATAACCCTTGGTTGTCATGCTTAATTTTTGAGCCATTTCTTCTTGTGTCCATTGACGATCTTCTCTGAGTAGTTTGATTTTTTCATTTACTTTCATATTGCACCACAACTATTGGGGTAAAGGATCTTAACTGGGGAGGTAAAGGATAAATTCTGTGGATTGTAGCATTTTTTAAAGCCCTTTAAAATAAACCCACTTTTTAACCAACCTTTTATGGAGATTTTATATGAATTGGTATCTTTCGGTACTAAAAAATTATGCAACCTTTAGTGGTCGGGCAAGACGTAAAGAATATTGGATGTTTTGTTTATTCAGTTTCATTATTTCTATCGCCTTGTCAATTCTTGATGGTATTTTCGGTTTAATTAATTATGAAACCGGTTTAGGTGTTCTAAGCGGATTATATACCCTCGCAGTATTTATTCCGGCTCTTGCAGTTTCAGTTAGACGTTTACATGATACCAATAGAAGCGGTTGGTGGTTATTAATTAATTTTATTCCATTAGTTGGCTTCATTATTTTCCTCGTCTTTATGTGCCTTGATAGTAAAACGGGCGATAACAAATACGGCGCTTACCCTAAAGGATAATATCATGAAAAAATTAACATTTTTGGTTTCTACTGTTATAGCGACTTTTTTATTATCCGGCTGCTTAACACAAGATCTTCCTAAATGTGATGAGAAGGATGTTAAATCCCTTCTAACTCAAATTATCAATGAGTCTCTTGAAGAGAACGGCGAGGAAGCGAAGTTTATTTCCAGTAAGAATATTATTGAAAAAGGTCTTAATAAAGAAAGTAAAATTAGAGTATGCTCCGCTGATATAATGTATTCTGACGCAACGGAAGAAACTCTTATCTACAATATAAGATGGCAGAATGAGAAGAAAAGTATTTATGAGGTAGGTATCGTTGATAGCGAATAGTGAGTGGCTAAAATGAAGAAAATATTACTCCTTATATTGTGTTTATTTTCTATTTATTCGCACGCAGAATCTAGTATTTCAGGCTATCTGAATAACCTCCCTAGAAAATGTCACCCCAAACATATTATAAGGGAAATTCCTTTTGTAGAACCAAATTGGCTTGAATTGGAGTTCAGACAACAGTTTACTGAAAGTTACATAAACAACTATTCTCATTACATGCCTTTGGAAGTCATTGATGTAAAAAATGTTGAAACTGTTAAAAGAGGAGATAATCAATTAGTTTGTCGAGCATCTTTAATAACAGACAAAGGTGCACGACCTTATACGATTACATTCAGTGAAAATTCTGTTGGGCAAATTATTGTCAGTCATAATATATATTCTGATTTCAATAAGCTGAAATAAAAAATCACCGTACTTTGCCATCAGTACAAAGTGCGGTGATTTTTTGAGGCTTTTTTAAGTAAAATTTAAAGTTAAATTTTCTCGATTAAGCACTAAATCTGTGCCAAAAATTCTTCTTCTGTCATTATTGATACCCCTAATTCCTGCGCTTTGGTAAGTTTCGATCCTGCCGAGTCGCCGGCGATAACGAAATCCGTTTTAGCAGAAACCGATCCGCTGACTTTTGCGCCCATTTCTTGTAATAATGCTTTCGCTTCGTTGCGTCCCATTTGGGTGAGGGTGCCGGTGAGGACGATGGTTTTGCCTTTGAATGGATTGTCTTGCACTTCTTTGATTTCCACCGTTTCCCAATGTACTCCCTGTTCAAGGAGAGCTTTCACTACTTCGACATTATGGGGTTCACGCCAGAATGCCAAAATACGGTTAGCCACCACTTCCCCCACATCCGGTACTTGTTGGAGTTGTTCAAAATCGGCATTCTGTAAGGCGTCAAGGGTTTTAAAATGATTGGCTAAATTTAATGCTGTGGCTTCGCCCACCTCACGAATCCCCAAAGCAAAAATAAAACGGGCGAGAGTGGTATGTTTGGCTTTTTCGAGGCTGTTTAAAGCATTTTCCGCCGATTTTTTGCCCATGCGCTCTAGACGGGTTAGCGTGGTAAGATCAAGTTTGAATAAATCCGCCGGAGTATGAACCAGCTCACGATCGACAAGCTGCTCAATCAATTTTCCGCCTACGCCGTCAATATCCATAGCTTTGCGTGAAACAAAATGTTTTAAGGCTTCCTTGCGTTGTGCTTCACAGAATAACCCGCCGGTACAACGAGCCACGGCTTCACCTTCAATACGAATAATCTGTGAATCACACACCGGGCAATTTGTCGGGAAAATAATCGGTTTGGCATTTTCAGGACGGCGTTCACGCAAAACACCAATAATTTGTGGAATCACATCGCCGGCACGGCGAACAATCACCGTATCGCCAATGGCAATATCTAAACGGGCAATTTCATCACCATTGTGTAAGGTGGCGTTACTCACCGTTACCCCTGCGACAAATACCGGTTCAAGTTTTGCCACCGGTGTAATGGCTCCTGTGCGTCCCACCTGGAATTCCACATCATTTAATACCGTTAATTCTTCTTGTGCCGGAAATTTATAGGCGATCGCCCAACGAGGTGCTTTGGAAATAAAACCCAGTTCATTTTGCAGGGCAATATCATTAATTTTTAACACGGTGCCGTCAATATCATAACCAAGCTTACTACGTTTATTTTGCATAGCCTGATAAAACGCCAACACTTCTTCAGCATCATGGCAAAGACGGATTTCCGGATTGACCGGAATACCGATAGATTTTAGCCATTGTAAACGTTCATAATGGGTAGAGGGTAAATCCACGCCTTCTGCAATGCCGACACTATAAGCATTCAATACAAGCGGACGCTTACTGGTGATTTTCGGATCAAGTTGGCGCAACGATCCCGCGGCGGCATTGCGCGGATTGGCAAAGGTTTTCTCGCCGTGTTCGAGGGCATATTCATTCAAACGCTCAAACCCTTCATGGGGCATAAATACCTCACCCCGCACTTCCAATCGTGCTGGCGGATTGTCAGTCAGTAACTGCAAAGGGATATTACGAACGGTGCGAATATTTAATGTAATATCCTCACCCGTTGTGCCATCGCCACGGGTTGCCGCTTGGGTTAGTACGCCATTCACATATAAAATGCTCACCGCAAGTCCATCGAGTTTGGGTTCTGCACAAAATGTCAAAGGTGACGATGACTTTCCTAACCTATCTTCAATACGCTTTACAAAGGCATAGAATTCCTCATCGGAAAAGGCATTATCCAAAGAACGCATGGGAATTTCATGACGGATTTGACGAAAAGCAGAAAGCGGTTTAGCGCCGACACGTTGAGTAGGAGAATCCGCCGTCACTAATTCAGGATTATCCAATTCTAAGGCTTTGAGTTGATGAAAAAGGCGATCATATTCGCTATCCGGCACGCTTGGATTATCCAAAACGTGATATTCATATTCGTATTGACGCAAGGTTTTGCGTAGGTTGTTAATCTGGGTTTGAATGTCAATCATAAAATTCTCGGTGAAAAATAACCGCACTTTTTAATCTGTTGCATAATAAAGGCGAACTCAATGTTCGCCCGAATGAAAAGTGCGGTGAAAAATTAATCTGTTTTATACACGCGCAAGGTAACGTTGCTCTTGGTAATCATCAAAGATTTGTTCATCTTCGGTGAGTACTGTTCCGCCTAAATCGTCTGCGAGGGTTTTAGCCGCACGGATCATTAATTTGAGATTGGCGAGATCGCTACCCGGAGAAGGCAATTTCATAAATAGCACTACACCAATGGTGGTAAATTCCGTGTTATATGGGTTAAAACCACCATCGTCCTGTAAATTCGCTACGCTAAATAACGTTGGACTTGCCACACTTAAATCAAAATGGCGGTGATACATATTGTGTTCACCAAAGATAAATCCCAAGTTTTCGAGGAATTGTATTAATCTTAAACCATTAAATTCACGATACTGTGGCGAAACAACATAAAGTTGAATATAACCGGAAGTTTGTTTCTCCGTATTTTTTTCCTGTACTCGTGCTTCATTAAAATGCACGGTGGATTTTACCTCATCCAATTCCCCTAATGACATTTGCGAAAGTTGTTCCCGCAACTCAGGCGAAGAAGAATTAATCCCTTCAAATTCACCGGCTTGCATCTCCAGTTGTTCAAGTGTCATATTAGCAGGATTGGGCTTAGACGCTGCCGGATTCATATCATATTCCACTCGAATGGGTTCGCGTATCGGTTCTGCATTTGGAATAGAAATTTTAATATCATCAACCGTACGCTCAGTTTCACGGTAATCCACCGGTGAGGTTGATTGATGTTGTTCAAAGGATTGTTGTACCTTTTGAGAAACCACAGACGAAGTCGTATCTTGAATCACCGATTCAGATAATGTTTGTTGTTCCCGACCATACTGTTCTTGAGTAAAAGTGCGGTTAAATGTTGCCGAGTTTTTAAAATATTTTGATTTCTCACGGTGATTTGACCATAATCCGTGTGCAACCAGGGCAACAAGTGCCAGCACCCCTAAAATAATCAAAATTGTATTCAGATCCATTTTTGCTCCTTACAGGCAATAAAACTGACTAATGCTACCATATTTTAAAGGGTGAAAAAACAGAACTCATAGGGAATTTAACGGTAAAAACACTGTCAGAATCAAGCGCTCTTCTTGAGCTTATGGATACATCAAAAGGAAAAACAATGATTAATCAACAAGAAATCAAATCGGGATTCCATTATTTTGTGATGGGATGGCATTTTATTACACAAAAAGGGCTACGCCGTTTCGTCATAATGCCTATTTTACTCAATATCCTTTTACTGACCGGTTTACTTTGGTTACTGGTTTCACAAATTAGTTCAATGATCGATTGGATGATGACTTTCGTACCGGATTGGCTTGGTTTTCTCAGCGTGATTTTGCTTGTGTTTTCTATCGGTATGATTTTGTTATTATTTTATTTTATGTTTACCACACTGTCCGGTTTTATTGCCGCCCCGTTTAATGGGTTACTGGCAGAGAAATTGGAAAAAATGCTGACGGGAGAAGCGATTAATGATGATAACTGGCTAGATGTAATGAAAGATGTACCACGTATGCTACGCCGAGAGTGGCAAAAATTGTGGTATAGCCTGCCTAAAATTATCGGCTTATTCTTGCTCAGTTTTATCCCTCTTGTGGGGCAAACCATCGTGCCGGTTTTAACTTTTTTATTCACAGCGTGGATGATGGCAATTCAATATTGCGACTATCCTTTCGACAATCATAAAATCTCTTTTAATGTCATGAAAAATGCCTTAGGCGAGCAACGCTCACAAAGCCTCACTTTCGGTGGATTGGTGACTTGTTGTACCTTTTTACCTATCGTGAATTTAGTGATTATTCCCGTTGCTGTATGTGGTGCGACAGTGATGTGGGTAGAAAACTATCGTGATCGTTTACGCTTTGATATGAATTTTAATTATCGCCGTGATAATCCTTCCAGAGAAATGGCGACCCGCAGTAATAGCACCGACATTCGCACAAATAATAATCAAATTGTGAAATAGCATTTAGTTATAAAATAGATCAAATAACTATTTTTTTAATCTCATCATAGGTGCTATAACTGCGTTATTAATAATGTTAAGTCATCTTCATAGGGGATAAATATGACAATTTATGCAGATAATTCTTATACGATTGGTAACACGCCACTTGTACGTTTAAAACACTTCGGTAATGGTAACATCGTGGCAAAAATTGAAGGAAGAAATCCAAGTTTTAGCGTGAAATGCCGTATTGGCGCCAATATGGTATGGCAAGCGGAAAAGGACGGAATCCTAACCAAAGACAAAGAAATTGTGGATGCGACCAGTGGTAATACCGGTATTGCGTTGGCTTATGTGGCGGCTGCCCGTGGCTATAAAATCACTCTTACCATGCCGGAAACCATGAGTTTAGAGCGTAAACGTTTATTGCGTGGTTTGGGCGTGAACCTTGTGCTCACAGAAGGGGCAAAAGGGATGAAAGGCGCAATAGCAAAAGCAGAAGAAATTGTTGCCTCTAATCCGAATCGTTATGTGATGTTAAAACAGTTTGAAAACCCGGCGAACCCACAAATCCACCGAGAAACAACCGGTGTGGAAATTTGGAAAGATACGGACGGGAAAGTTGATGTGGTGGTTGCAGGGGCCGGTACAGGGGGAACAATCACCGGTGTTTCCCGTGCTATCAAACTGGATTTTGGTAAGGCGATTACCTCTGTGGTCGTTGAGCCAAGCGAATCGCCTGTTATCACTCAAACCTTAGCGGGTGAAGAAGTCAAACCGGGCCCACACAAAATTCAAGGTATCGGTGCCGGATTTGTACCGAAAAATTTAGATTTATCCCTCATTGATCGTGTGGAAACCGTTGATAGCGATACCGCCATCGCCACGGCACGCCGTTTAATGGCTGAAGAGGGGATCTTAGCGGGAATTTCTTCCGGTGCTGCTGTTGCCGCCACTGACCGTATTGCAAAATTACCGGAATTCAAGGATAAACTTATCGTAGTGATTCTTCCATCTGCTTCAGAACGCTATCTCAGCACTGCATTGTTTGAAGGTATTGAAGCTTAATACAAGTCTCATCAATCACCAAAGTGCGGCTAAAAATAGCCGCATTTTTTATGGAAGATAAAACACACATTAGGCTATTGCCACCCTACAATTTTATAGAAAGAAAAATGCCACCGAAACTGGTGGCATGTAGCGTTAAATAATCCTTGAAAATTGTTGGCGTTTTGCAGCTGCACGAGAATAAGTATCAAAGCACAAACAAATATTCCGAATAAGCAAACGTCCTTTAGGCGAAACCTTTAGCCCTTGCTCGGTTAGACTGATTAATTCATCTTCAATCAAAGGTTGGAGCAATACTAAATCTTCAGCAAAATGCTCTCTAAACTGGAGATTATATTGTCTCTCTATTGGTTCAAAGTCTAATTTAAAATTACAAATTAACTGCTTGATAATATCCCGACGTAAGCAATCTTCTTCCGTTAATGCCAGCCCTTTATGTAATGCATTGCCACTATCTTCAACTAAAGCATAATAGGTTTTAAGATCTTTTTCATTTTGTGCATAAGTATCCCCTAACAAACTAATAGAAGAAACACCCAATCCGAGAAGATCACATTCCTCTTGTGTTGTGTAACCTTGGAAATTACGATGCAAAACGCCTTTTTCTTGTGCAATAGCCAATTCATCGTAAGGCTTTGCAAAGTGGTCCATACCTATAAATTTATAACCCGCTTCCCCTAAGGTCTCGATTGTTTTCTGCAAAATGGTAAGTTTAGTTTCCGGCTTAGGCAATTGCTCTTCTTTAATTTTTGCTTGTCCCGGTACACGACTCGGCAAATGCGCATAGTTAAAAATACTTAAACGATCAGGATTTAACTCAATCACCTTTTGCAAAGTAAACATAAAACTATCTACATTTTGTAACGGTAAACCATAAATTAAATCAAGATTTGTTGATTGAAATCCTAACTCGCGTGCACGTTTCAATAAAGCTGCAATAAAGTGTTCATCCTGTTCACGATTAACCGCTTTTTGCACCTCTTTATTAAAATCCTGTACACCCATGCTCATTCGATTAAAACCAATCGCTCGTAAATGATCAAGCATTGAAAGTTCAATTCTACGAGGATCTATCTCAATAGAAATTTCCGCATTATCCTCAATCTTAAAATGCGTTTTTAACATTTTCATTAAACGTTCTGATTGTTCTTCACTTAAATAAGTAGGCGTGCCGCCCCCCCAGTGAATTTGTGTCACAACTCGATGTTTAAACAATTGAGCACGAGAAATTATTTCTTTTTCAAGATAATCAAGATAAATATCCGCTTTATGTTGATGACGGGTAATCACTTTATTACAAGCACAGAAATAACAAAGCTGATGGCAAAAAGGAATATGCACATAAAGAGAAAGAGGACGATTCGGATATCGCTCAGCTGCTTTGAGGAAATCTTGGTTAGTATATTTCTCATGAAATTCTAATGCCGTCGGATAAGAGGTATAGCGAGGGCCTGATTGATTATATTTCTGTATAAGTTCCTTATCCCAAATTATCTCTGACATTAAATATCTCCTAATTTTTTTATATCATCAAGTAATTTACCTAACTCTTCCACAATAGCTTGCTCAAACTTCGCCTCAGCGCTTTCCCGTTCAACATCAAGACGCATTCTTTCTTGTTTTCCTAGCTTTTTTCGAGCTTCATGGGTTGGCATATCTCTGACAATGTCATAAAGCTGCAGCATTGCCGGGTAAGGTTGCAAATTTTTGCCAAATGGCATCAATAACATTGTAAGGCGAATTACACCTTCAGAATGGTTGCATTCTTTACTTTTCATCGCTCTTGCAATAATTTCGATACTTTCCTTTAACCGAGTTGTTCTGTGCATTTTAGCCTGTAAAAAAGCTTGTTTTTGCTGTTTCACTTGCTTCAATAAACGTAGTGCATACCAAGACAATACGGCAATAATAAGAGCGCCAAATAAACCTAAAATAACTATCCAAATCATCTTTTATCTAAATTGCTCAATATTAATTTTCTCAAAAGTGCGGTATAAATCATCGTCGTTTTCTTCTTCGTCTTCAATACCGAGTTCTTCCATTAATTCTGCAATACGATCCAAACATTCATCAACAAATTGTTGATCTGCTTTACTGATAGTTTTACCTTCCTCCAACATATCCAACAATTCATTAAGAATCTCATTATTTTCCAGACTCTCCAACTCTTTCATTGGATCTGGTTTCTTCACAGATTCTAATACAGGAATAATTTGACCTTTTTCCGGTTTATTCACAAATTCCACAATTAAAGGAATTTTTTTCTTACTCCCAATTTTTGGATCTTTAATTTCTTGTTGAAGTTTATTTGATTTATTTTCCACTGCACTATGACGTGATCCGGAGGCTAAACCTTTATGTTTACGCTTTTTCTTATCCTCACGGGCTTTCGCATCAAGCTCATAGCGGGTCATTTTTTTACCTGAACGTTTTGGCATCTCCGGCTTTTTATCTGCTTTGCGGGTTGGCATAACATCAGTAATTCGGCGTGTTTTTTTCTTACGAGCCATTAGGGATTTATCCTTCTAATAAAATTTGGTGGATTGTACCACTTGAGTAAGTTTTTCTCATTAATAAATGATAACTTATTCCTATTCTTTTAATATTCAATTTTTCCTATTAAAAATCCTTATTTAGCAATGCTGAAGTGATCGATAAATAAAACTAAGAAAAGCTATCAACAAGCTGAATTCAGTGATTAAAAGTGCGGTCTCTTTTTGTGGAGTTTTTTTATGATTTAAATAATAGTCGATATCGTTGGTTAGGATTAGTTTCTAGGCTTTGTAGATTATAACCAAAAACAAAATCCCCCGAACCTTTCGGCTCAGGGGAGGATTCTATATCATAAATATAAAAAATCCCAAAGCCTATCAACTTCGGGATTAAAATAAAAACCTGGCGGTGCCCTACTCTCACATGGGGAAGCCCCACACTACCATCGGCATTACAGCGTTTCACTTCTGAGTTCGGAATGGATTCAGGTGGGTCCACTGCACTCTCGCCGCCAAGATAATTCTTTGATAACTTTTCAACTCTCTATCTATTCTCTTTATTCTCTGTCTATTCGACAGCTTCGTTCTTCTCTCTTTATCTCTTCTCGAGTTTATCGGTCACAAGCTGAGAACATTGATTTGTTGATTTGTTTAATTTATTTCACTCTGTCGA
>NZ_MLAJ01000004.1 GCF_002000485.1 Rodentibacter ratti
GTTAAAAATAAAAAAGGCGTTTTTGGAGGTTCAAAAACGCCTTTATTTTTCACCGCACTTTTAACTATTCGCTCTCGCAAAGGCTGCCGCCTCATCAATCAATTCATCACTTGGGCGTTGGTGGGTGTAGAGTTCAAATTGTTCCACCGCCTGTAAAACAATCACCTCGGCACCGGAAATGGTTTGTTTTCCTTTACTTTCTGCATAGCGGATAAATGGCGTTTCTGCAGGAATCGCTACCACATCAAAAGCCACATTTGCCGTATCAATCATGGTTTCCGGAAAGGCGAGGTCAGATTCTTCTTTTCCCCCTTTCATACCGATTGGGGTGACATTGACTAAAATCTCAGCCTGTTGATTTTCCAAACTATTGATGTAGTCATAGCCATAAAGTGCGGCCAAATATTGACCTGTTTTTTCATTTCTGGCGTACACTTTTAAATCATTAAAGCCGCTGTTTTTAAATGCAGCAACAACCGCTTTTGCCATTCCGCCACTCCCCTGCACGATGACCCGTGCATTTTTATCTAATTGATATTTCTCAATTAATTTTACAATCGCAATATAATCGGTGTTATAAGCACGCAAAAAGCCATTATCATTGACAATCGTATTCACCGATTCAATGGCTTGGGCGGAAGGGTGAATTTCATCTAAAAACGGCATACAGCTTTCTTTGAATGGCATAGACACAGCACAACCCCGAATACCTAGCGCACGCACACCTTTCACCGCGTGTTCAATATCCTGTGTGGTAAAGGCTTTATAAATAAAGTTAAGCCCAAGTTTTTCATATAAATAATTATGAAATGTGGTGCCAAAATTTCCCGGTCTGCCGGAAAGAGACATACAGAGTTGGGTGTCTTTGTTGATCATTTTTACCTCAAATATTCAAATTCATCCCATCATCAATAAAATACTGGTTCATTTCAAAGGCAGGTTTAGCCGCCTTGTCTTTGCCAATAATTCGGGCGGGAACACCGGCGGCAGTGGCATATTCCGGTACAGGTTGAAGCACCACAGAATTTGCCCCGATTTTGGCGTATTTACCCACCTCGATATTGCCAAGGATTTTTGCACCGGCACCAATCATTACGCCCTCCCTCACTTTCGGATGGCGATCGCCGGACTCTTTCCCCGTTCCGCCTAAGGTCACACCTTGCAAAATAGACACATCATTTTCAATCACCGAGGTTTCCCCCACCACAATGCCTGTGGCGTGGTCGAACATAATGCCATGGCCGATTTTGGCAGCAGGGTGAATATCCACATCAAATGCAACGGAAATTTGGTTTTGTAAATAGAGAGCGAGGGCTTTTCGATCTTGTCGCCATAAATAGTGGGTGATTCGATAACTTTGAATGGCGTGAAACCCTTTTAAATAAAGCAAGGGGGTGGACCACAATTCCACCGCAGGATCCCGTTGGCGCACCGCTTTAATATCACAAGCAGCGTAATCAATAATCGCCGGCTCAGCTAAATAGGCTTCTTCAATAATTTCACGTAAAGAAATCGCCGGCATAATCGGGTTGGCTAATTTATTGGCGAGCAAATAACTTAATGCACTTCCCAGATTTTGGTGCTTTAAAATCGTGGAATGAAAAAAGCTTGCAAGCATGGGTTCGTGCTCTGCCAATGTTTTCGCCTCTTGGCGAATATGTTGCCATACTTCTAATGTCATTTTTCCTCCTTATTCGCCTTTTCGTTCACGCCCAAGCAAACTGCGAGCCACATCTTGTGCATTTTTCCCACAAAAAAGAATTTGGTAAATTTGTTCTGTAATCGGCATTTCTACGCCTTGACGTTGGGCGAGTAAATAAGCCTCTTTTGTATTGTAAAAACCTTCCACGACTTGCCCGATATTGTCCATTGCCATTTGCGCATTCAATCCTTCGCCCAACATCAGCCCGAAACGGCGGTTGCGTGATTGATTGTCGGTACAGGTTAAGACTAGATCGCCTAAACCGGACATACCCATAAAGGTATTAGGATTTGCTCCTAAGGAAGCCCCTAATCGGCTGATTTCTGCAATGCCTCGGGTGATCAATGCGGTGCGTGCGTTGGCACCAAATCCCATCCCATCGGAAATGCCTGCACCAATTGCAATCACATTTTTAATTGCTCCGCCAAGTTGCACACCTATCATATCTGTATTGACATATACACGAAAATGTTTGCTGCAATGAATGCGAGCCTGAAATTCAAGGGCAAATTGTTCGTCGTTGGAGGCAAGGGTAATCGCTGTGGGTAAACCTTGCGCCAGTTCTTTGGCAAAAGTGGGGCCGGAAAGCACGGCAAGGGGATAATTTGTTCCCAGTTGTTCTTCCGCCACGGTTTGTAAAAGCCGCCCGGTATTTCGTTCTAACCCTTTAGTCGCCCAAATAAGACGATGATGAGGCTGTAAGTGCGGTCGGATTTTAGCGAGAATTTCGTTAAAAGCATGACTTGGTACAACGATTAAAATATCTTGTGACCGCTGGAGTGCTTGTGCCAAATCATCTTCTAAATGGAGTTCTTCCGGAAAAACAATATCAGGCAAGAAACGGCGATTTTGACGTTCAAGCCGCATTTGCTCAATATGCGTAGGATTATGCCCCCAAAGATAAGTCGGCGAGCCGTTACGTGAGAACGAAATTGCCAACGCCGTACCATAAGAACCGGCGCCAAGTACGGTAATCGGTGATTGAGGTTGCATCATTTCCTCCCCAAAAAATAAGGGCAAGCCCAAAGCCTGCCCTTTTTTATCAAGAATTAATGTTGAGTTTCTTTCGTTTCTTCAGCTTGAGCATTTTCCGCTTCTTGCTGACGATTCATATATTCAATGAATAACGCGTCAAAGTTCACCGGAGAAAGATTTAATGCCGGGAATGTGCCACGGTTCACTAGGCTTGAAACGAGTTCACGGGCATAAGGGAACAACATATTCGGGCATTGTGAGGTTAAGCAATGTGCCATTTGTACATCTTCTAAACCGCTAATGGTAAACACGCCTGCTTGTTTTACTTCGCAGATAAAAGCGAGATCGCCGGAATCTTCCATGGTGGTTTCAACGGTAATATTCAGGGTGACTTCATATAAATCATCACCTAATTGCAGGGTTTCTGTACTTAAATCAAAACCTAATTTTGGCTTCCATTCTTGATGAAAAATATGAGGAAGATTAGGCGCTTCAAAAGACACATCTTTAACGTAAATACGCTGAATTTGTAATACGGCTTGTGATTCTTCCGCTGCCACTTCGGGTTGTTGGTTTTGTTCAGACATAGTAATTGTTCCTTATTTGTGTTTTTTAACGATAGGTAAATTTGCGCCCATCCAAGCGGAAATTCCTTCTTTTAAGATATAAACGCGAGCAAAGCCTTGTTTCACCAGTAATGCTGCGGATGCCGGAGCCGATACACCATTAACATCCACCAAAACTAATGGTTTTTCTTTGTGTTGTTCAATTTTACCAAGATTGGCATTTTTGATGTCACTTGGAAGTAAATTGATACTATTAATGACATGGCCACGTTGAAATTCATCTAAGGTTCGAAGATCGATGACAACAGCATCGTCATTGTTGATTAAACGAATCGCTTCAGGGTGTGGAATCACTTTAAATTTTTCTGTTGCCGATTTGAAAAAGGTGTAAATCACCATGGCGAAAATCGCAAACCAAGAAACGGTTAATAAAGTATGTTTTTGGGCAAATTGAATTGCATCAGGCAGAAATTCTTGCATTGTTGTCTCAATATTATGTTAGTTAAAATTTGACTGAATAAAATAGAGCTTAAGTATAACCATACTTGTATTATCTTTCAAAAAAATTATCTTAGAAAACCAGACTGGTTAAATTTTGCACAACCAAAAAAGGGAAACATGATCGTGATCATAAATATTGCATATACCTATTTCCTCTACCCCTGATTAAGTAGAAGATACTTGCATTATTACTCTCAGAAGGAAATGTTCGATGAAATTAAAAAAATTAGCGTTACTCACCATGTTGGGGTTCAGTATTTCTATAGTACAAGCAGCAGAATTACCGAACATTACGATCTTAGCTACAGGCGGTACTATTGCCGGTAGCGGCGAAACCGCTGTCTCTTCTGCCTATAAAGCCGGTCAACTCAATGTCGAAGCGTTAATTGACGCCGTGCCTGAAATTAAACAACTCGCCAATATTAAAGGTGAACAAATAGTGAAAATCGGTTCACAAGATATGAGCGATGATGTATGGCTAAAACTTGTTAAAACCATTAACACACAATGTAAAGATACGGATGGTTTTGTGATTACACATGGTACCGATACCATGGAAGAAACCGCCTATTTCTTAGATCTCACTGTAAAGTGTGAAAAACCGGTTGTACTGGTGGGAGCAATGCGTCCTGCCACAGAAAAGAGTGCGGACGGTCCGTTAAATTTATATAACGCCGTCGTGGTTGCTACAGATAAAAAATCTACCGGTCGTGGTGTGCTTGTTGCAATGAATAACGAAGTGCTTGGCGCTCGTGATGTGACAAAAATGAGTACGACTGCGGTGCAAACTTTCCACTCACCAAATTTTGGCTCGCTTGGCTACGTACATAACAGTAAAGTAGATTATGAGCGTTCCCCGGAAAGCAAACACACTATCAACACACCATTCAATGTAGATAATCTGGATAGTCTTCCAAAAGTCGGCATTATTTATGCTTATTCCAATGCACCTGTAGAACCACTGAAATCTTTACTGGATGCGGGTTATGATGGCATTGTTTCCGCCGGTGTAGGAAATGGTAATGTCAATGTGCAAAACTTTGAATTATTGGCAAATGCAGCGAAAAACGGGGTAGCAGTAGTACGTTCTTCTCGTGTACCAACCGGTTATACTACACGCGATGCAGAAGTAGATGATTCCAAATACGGCTTTATCGCTTCCGGTACGTTGAATCCACAAAAAGCCCGTGTGCTGTTGCAATTAGCATTAACCAAAACTAAAGATCCGAAAGAAATTCAACAATTCTTTGAGGACTTTTAATTTGACAAGTAAAAAGTGCGGTGAAAATAACCGCACTTTTCGCCAAAAAGCCCGAGTTTCTTGATATAAACTATAGAATCAGTACCTATTTATTTGCTATATTAGCGAAAGTTTCTATAACAGAATAACGATTTATTTTTAACAACTTAGGGGGACAATATGTCTGCAATGTTCTTATTACAATTTGCCATCGTGCTATTGTGTATCCTTGTGGGAGCACGTGTCGGTGGTATCGGTCTCGGTGTATTTGGTGGTTTAGGCCTTGCTATTCTTTCCTTTGGTTTTGGCTTGAAACCGGCAGGTTTACCCATCGATGTGATGTTTATGATTATGGCTGTGGTGGCCGCCGCTGCCGCAATGCAAGCAGCGGGTGGCTTGGATTATATGATCAAAATCGCTACGAAAATTTTACGTCGTAACCCAAAACACATTACGTTTATCGCACCAGCTGTGACTTGGTTATTCACTTTCTTGGCAGGAACCGGTCATGTGGCTTATTCCGTGTTACCGGTTATCGCAGAAGTGAGTCGTCAAAACGGTATTCGTCCGGAGCGTCCACTCTCAATGGCAGTAATCGCCTCACAATTTGCGATTGTCGCAAGCCCGATTGCGGCGGCAGTGGTTGCAGTAGTGGCTTATCTTGAACCGCAAGGCATTCATCTTGGCGATGTATTAATGGTCACCATTCCGGCAACCCTTTTGGGTATCTTCCTTGCTTGTATTTTTGTCAATAAAATGGGGAAAGAACTCAAAGATGATCCTGAATACCAACGCCGTTTAAAAGATCCGAAATATGCGGACGCTTTTAATTCCACGACGGATGTTAAAGAATTAGAAATTAGTAAAACAGCAAAAATTTCTGTATCTCTATTTTTATTCGGTGCATTACTTGTGGTGTTAATGGGGGCGATTCCTTCTTTACGTCCTGTGTTTGACGGAAAACCGATGGGAATGGCACATACCATTGAAATTATTATGTTATCAATCGGTGCATTAATCGTCTTAACCTGTAAACCTGATGGTACGGAAATCACCAAAGGTTCCGTTTTCCACGCCGGTATGCGTGCGGTGATTGCGATTTTCGGTATTGCATGGCTGGGCGATACGTTGATGCAAGCTCATATGACAGAAGTAAAAGAGATGGTGAAAGGTTTGGTTGAAACCGCACCATGGACATTTGCTCTTGCCTTATTTGTGCTTTCCGTATTAGTAAATAGCCAAGGTGCGACCGTGGCAACCTTATTCCCACTGGGTATTGCCCTTGGTATTCCTGCTCCGGTATTAATCGGGGTATTCGTGGCAGTAAACGGTTATTTCTTCGTACCAAACTACGGTCCAATTATTGCCTCTATTGACTTTGATACCACCGGTACAACTAAAATCGGTAAATACATTTTTAACCATAGCTTTATGCTACCGGGCTTATTAAGTATGGTATTTAGCGTAGTAATTGGTCTATTACTCGCTAATGTTCTTCTTTAAATAGTTTCGGTGGAGAATAAAAACGGTGCGTATTGCACCGTTTTTTATCTTTACGAACTTATCTATAAAATTTTGCTCTAATAGGCATGTTTATTTTTTATAAGGAACATTAATGAAACTTGTTAAAACCCTTTTTATTGCCCTTGTGGCTTATATTCCCAACGCATGGTCAGCCGCAGATTACAATATCAAATACAGCTCTAACTATTTAATGCCAGCTTATGTGCATTTTAAAGCAAATGGCTCACAATATTCGGTGAATGCCAAGATTAATATCCCGCTTTATAACATCGTATTCAATTCACGCGGCACGCAAACTTCAAATCAATTTAACATGGTAAATTATCAAGATAGCCGTAATGGAAAAAGTTACTCAGTTTCTAAAATTTCACCTACGACGATTGAATACGGCAAAATAAAAGACGGCTTAAAAACCGAGCCGCTAAAATTACCGACTTTCGACTTATTCACCATGGCTTTCCAGCTGAGTTACTACGATAAACTACCGAACAGTTTCCAAATTACCAATGGTAAAAAACTCTATCCGATGGAAAATGTGAAGGTGAAGAAAAGTGAAAAACAAATTGAATACAATAAACAAAAAGTGACAGAAATCACCTACACATTCAAAACCGGCAATAAAGATATTATGGTGAAAAAATTTACCGGAGAACAATTCCCTCGCTATATTAAATATTCTCGGGATGGCGATGATTATGAATTGGAATTTAGTGACTTTGTCAAATAAAAAACAAAACAAAAAATAACCGCACTTTAGCGCATAAAGTGCGGTTGTTTTTTTATGTAATTTTTAGCGCAAGAAATAACGATAAGATTTGCTTTCGGTGACATCTTCGTAAACATAATTGAGTTTTTCCAACGCCTCCTCAAACTCGGCCTGTGCGGTTTCTCCTAACTGGAAGCCAGCAAGAATATTGCCGTAGTCTGCGCCATGTGCCCGATAATGGAAAAGGGAGATATTCCAACGATTTTGTAGGGTTTCTAAGAATTTGAGTAACGCCCCTTTTTGTTCCGGAAACTCAAAGGAATATAAACGTTCACTCGGATTTGCGGCACGTCCGCCCATTAAATAGCGTACGTGGGTTTTCGCAATATCATCATCGGACATATCTTCTACATCGAAACCGTTTTGTGTGAGATCTCTGATGATATCTGATTTTTCCGCTTCATCCAAAGTGCGTACCCCCACAAAAATACAGGCACGTTTATCATTGGCATAGCGATAACTAAATTCTGTTACCGCACGATTTCCCAATACTTGAACGAATTTTAAGAAACTCCCCGGTTGTTCCGGCATGGTAACCGCAAGCAAGGCTTCACGATTTTCACCAATTTCACAACGTTCGGATACATAACGTAGCGTGTGAAAATTCAGGTTCGCACCAGATAAAACTGCCGCCATATTTTTGTTTTCGATATGATGTTTTTTCACATATTTTTTCAAACCCGCCAAGCCTAATGCACCGGAAGGTTCGGAAACGGCACGCACATTTTCAAATAAATCTTTCATGGCAGCACAAACTTCATCGCTTTCGACAAGCACCATATCATCAAGATATTGACGGCATAATCGGAAGGTTTCATCACCAATCCGTTTCACTGCCACACCATCTGCAAATAATCCCACATGGGCGAGATCGGTGGGTTCACCTTTTTCAAGAGCAGCATTTAAACAGGCGGAATCTTTGGATTCTACGCCGATCACTTTAATGTCCGGCATAAATTGCTTTAATAAAATTGCCACGCCGGCAGCCAAGCCGCCACCGCCAACTTGCACAAACACATAATCTAAATCCGCCACTTGCTGTAACATTTCCATCGCCAATGTGCCTTGTCCGGCAATCACGAGCGGATGATCAAAAGGCGGAATGAAGGTCATATTTTTTTCTTCGGAAAGGGCAATCGCCTTGGCTTTCGCTTCATCAAAATTGGCACCGTGTAATAATACTTCGCCGCCGAAACCACGCACCGCATCCACTTTAATGCTTGGCGTATTTTGCGGCATCACGATTAAGGCTTTTAAACCGAGTTCTTTTGCGGATAAAGCGACACCTTGCGCATGGTTTCCCGCTGATGCGGCGATCACGCCTGCCATTTTTTGTTCCGGTGAAAGGCTGGAAATCATTGCATAGGCACCACGCAGCTTAAAGCTGTTCACCGGTTGGCGATCTTCCCGTTTAATCCAAATGTTGTTGTGTAGGCGTTCGGACAATTTGCCCATTTTTTGTAACGGCGTGACCGTTGCCGCTTCATAAACACGTGAGCCGAGTTTGACAATCGCATTAATATAATCGTTTTGGCTCGGTTGTGGGTTAGTGAGTAGGTTTTTCATAAGAGTACTTTATAATTCATTCAACTCATCAAGTGTTGAAAATAGCTTTTGATAACAAAACATTTTTTCATTAGAGAATGAATCTGTGATTTGCTCGGGTTCAGTAGATAAAATATAGTCAGTTATTTTTTGAGAAGCCAAGTTATTAATACTAATAACTGATTCAATATATAGGCTTTTAGAATCAGAAGCCCTAAACATATTAGTCAAAAATTCAATTAAAGCTAATTTAGCTATTTCTTTACCGAAACCTTTGTTTTGAAATTTTTGGGGGACGGCATACCCAATTTGAAAGCAAGGAGTTTTATCAATAGGATCAGAGAGAACAAAATTACAAAAAGATTGTATTTCTCCTCTATTTATCTTTACATAAGTAAACCTAGGTATGCCTTCAGGTTTATCAAAACACATATGTAATTCACTATTTTTACAGTTAAGTAAGGTTATTCGATTGTTTGAAAGTTCTTCTTGTAAGGATAACAACGCTCTCATTGGATCTGACATATTAGTCCCCTGTTATGAATAAATCTTCTAGAAATATAACAAAAGGCACGCATTAAAAACGCACGCCATTATTTTAAAAGGGTTTTATCCCGCACCGCACCTTTATCCGCTGAGGTGGCGAAATGCCCGAATACTTTTAAGGCAAAAGAAACTTCACGCTGGCGATTTGCCGGCACCCAGCCTTTTTCATCCTGCTCTGCACGACGGGCTGCGAGTTCTTCATCGCTAATTTGAAGATTTATGGCACGATTTGGAATGTCAATATTGATAATATCGCCATCACGCACTAAGCCGATTGCGCCACCTGATGCCGCTTCCGGTGAAGCATGGCCGATTGAAAGCCCTGATGTACCGCCGGAAAAACGTCCGTCAGTTAATAAGGCACATTTTTTGCCTAATCCCATGGATTTTAAATAGCTGGTCGGATACAACATTTCTTGCATCCCTGGGCCGCCTTTTGGTCCTTCGTAGCGAATGACGACGACGTTGCCTTCTTTCACTTTTCCGCCCAAAATCCCGGCAACGGCATCTTCTTGGCTTTCAAATACAATAGCGGAACCGCTGAATTTCCAAATGGATTCATCCACTCCGGCGGTTTTCACAATACAACCGTCCTCTGCGAGATTACCAAATAGCACCGCCAAGCCCCCTTCTTGTGAGATGGCGTGGGCTTTATCACGAATACAACCGTTTTCACGATCATTATCCACCGTATCCCAACGACAATCTTGTGAGAAAGCTTCTGTGGTGCGAATACCGGCAGGCCCCGCACGGAAGAATTTGTGTAAGTCTTCGTCTTGATTACGAATAATATCGTATTGATCGAGCTGTTCGCCCATGCTCATTCCTAATACGGTATGGGTATTTTTGTGGATTAATCCTGCACGGTCGAGTTCGCCCAATAGGCCCATAATGCCCCCGGCTCGGTGAACATCTTCCATGTGATATTTGTTGGTATTAGGGGCGATTTTACTTAAGCAAGGCACCACACGGGATAGGCGATCAATATCCGCCATTTTGAAATCCACACCGGCTTCTTGTGCAGCAGCTAATAAGTGTAAAACCGTGTTGCTTGAACCGCCCATGGCAATATCCAAACTCATGGCGTTTTCAAAGGCTTCAAAAGTACCGATTGAACGTGGCAACACGCTTTCATCATCTTGTTCGTAGTAGCGTTTGCACAATTCCACAATTTGGCGACCGGCTTTTAAGAAGAGTTCTTTGCGATCGGCGTGAGTGGCAAGCATAGAACCATTGCCCGGCAAACTTAGCCCAAGGGCTTCCGTTAAACAGTTCATCGAGTTGGCTGTGAACATCCCCGAACAAGAACCGCAAGTTGGGCAGGCACTACGCTCAATAGCATCAATGCGCTCATCAGACACTTTTGGATCCGCCGCCTCAATCATCGCATCCACTAAGTCTAAACGAATCAGTTGATCGGAAAGTTTGGTTTTACCTGCCTCCATAGGTCCACCGGAAACAAAAATCGTTGGAATATTTAAGCGCATCGCTGCCATTAACATCCCAGGGGTAATTTTGTCGCAGTTGGAAATACACACCATCGCATCGGCACAATGGGCATTCACCATATATTCCACCGAGTCAGCAATAAGATCCCGTGAAGGCAAGGAATACAACATTCCACCGTGCCCCATGGCAATACCGTCATCCACCGCAATGGTGTTAAATTCTTTTGCCACACCGCCTGCTTTTTCAATTTCTCTTGCAACAAGTTGACCTAAATCTTTTAAATGCACATGCCCCGGTACAAATTGCGTGAAGGAATTGACCACCGCAATAATGGGTTTTCCGAAGTCATTTTCTTTCATTCCTGTGGCACGCCATAAGGCTCGTGCGCCTGCCATATTACGACCTTGTGTACTGGTCGCCGAACGTAGTTTTGGCATAATAATCTCTCCAAGTTTTACGAATCTTTAATAGATTTAAAAGTATTTGCTTCAGTAATTATTGATTTATCTCTAATTTTTAGCATTTCTATCAAAACATCTCTTTTGTAAGGGGCCATTCTTGGATCAAAAGAAATTTCTTCAATAAAATTAGAATCAGTAATTGCATATATGACTGGTGGTAAATCATATTTTGTATTATATGTAAGCTCCATTTGAACATCCGCTGGAATATCTCTCCCCTGATAAATATCATCAACATACTCTGCTAATAAATGGATTGAAGCTAGATCTACCGGATATTCAATAACAACAGATCCTCTAACTTCATTTTCATGCTGATATGAAACATCCTTCAAAAATTTTGTTTCTATATTCATCCCTATAGATAATAAATTTTCTTTTCTACCTCTATCAATGTCATTAAGCAATTCCATCAAGTTCTTGTAATCAGCATTTTGTATACTGTAGTTTTCAACGACAAATTCATCCTTTAGATTTACAGAGTACGGATACTTAAGTTTCTGTAAAACATCTCTTAATTTATTTCTGGTAGTTTTAACTAAAATAGATTCTTTACATGGAGAGTATAACGACCACATAGCAACAGACTCCCTAGTTTTCGTCCAGCAAGTCATGTATTGGGTCTTTCTTATATTTTTATGAAGATCATCAAAAAAATCTTTCATTAAAATAAATAATATTGATTTCTCTAACCCATCATCTTTATCACTTTGCTTAGAATACGATGTTAGTTTTAATTTCTTTCTATTATAAAGCTCATAAAACTCATAAATTGACATTATCCGATATATAGGAAAATCTTCTTGATTCTGCTCATTCATAGACATTATTTAACCTCCACCACATCCGGCAACTTCACCAATTGATTCACCAATAAATTCAAAGTGCGGTCGGATTTTACGGTGATTTTTAACCGCACTTTTCCTTCGATTAATTCCATTTGCATGGCGGTCACCGTGAAACCACGGTGGCGGATGACACGCAGAATACGTTCCAATACTTCAGGACGGTGGTGGGCGATTAATTCAACTTGATATTCATTCATCTTACATTTCCTCCACCATATCCGCATTACACGCCCCCGGTGGCACTAAAGGCCAAACACAATCTTCGGGCGGAATACAGACTTGTAATAAATAGGCAGTGTCGCTTTCGAGCAATCTTGTGAGAGCGGCATCCACCTCATCTGCTCGTTCAATGCGTTCAGCCGGGATATTGAAGGCATTGGCGAGCATGACAAAATCAGGGTTGTCTTCTAAAATTGTTTCAGAGCGACGTTTGTTCCAAAACAAATCTTGCCATTGGCGAACCATACCTAAACGTTGATTATCCAACAGTAAAATTTTCACCGGTAAATTGCCCCGTTTAATGCTGCCCAGCTCTTGAATATTCATCATAAAAGAGCCGTCTCCGGTGACTAAAATCACTTCATCTTGCGGACGGGCTTTTTTCGCCCCTACCGCTGCCGGCAAACCAAATCCCATCGTGCCGAAGCCTGCGGAGGTGAGGTAATTTTCCGGTGCAAAGTGCTGCATATGTTGTGCCGACCACATTTGATGTTGCCCTACATCGGTACAAACAACGGCATTTCTTGGTTTACGATTAGACAAAGTATTGAGCAATGCCCAAGGATCAATCGGGCGATTGCCGGCATTATCCACATAAGTGAAATCTAATTTTGCTTTGAGTTCTCGAATATGCTCACGCCAAGGTTCAATATCAAGCGGTTGTTTTAGCGCATTCAAGGCTTGAATTAAATCCCCTTGTAACGCCACATCCACATGGCGGAGTTTATGAATTTCAGCCCCATCAATATCACAATGAATCACTTTGGCATGGGGGGCGAAGGTATCGAGCTTTCCGGTGACCCGATCGTCAAAGCGTGCGCCACAAACAAGCAATAAATCACATTCTTGCACGGCAAAATTTGCCGCTTTCGTGCCGTGCATCCCAATCATTCCCATATAAACATCATCTTCAGGATGAATGGTGCCTAATCCTTTCAAGGTGGAAACGGAGGGCATATTGGTTTGGGCTAAAAAGTCACGCAATGCCGGTACGGCTTTTGCCATACCTACGCCTCCACCCACATAAAGTACGGGCTTTTTAGCCGCAGATAAAAGTGCTTTCGCCTGCTCAAGATTTTCATTGGAAAGTGCGGTCGGTTTTGTCGGTGTTTTGACATAAGCCTTGATATGTTCCGGCACTTCGCCCACTTGAATATCACGTGGAACATCAATTAATACCGGACCGGGACGACCACTCTGTGCAATTTCAAATGCTTGTGCGAAAACATCGGCCAATTCATCTACACTTTGCACAATAAAACTGTGTTTTGTACAAGCAAGAGAAAGTCCGAGTACATCCGCTTCTTGGAAAGCATCGGTACCGATTAAGGGCGATGCCACTTGGCCTGTAATCGCAATCACGGGAACAGAATCCATCATAGCATCGCCAAGTCCGGTGACTAAGT
Source organism: Rodentibacter ratti (assembly GCF_002000485.1). Lineage (GTDB taxonomy): Bacteria > Pseudomonadota > Gammaproteobacteria > Enterobacterales > Pasteurellaceae > Rodentibacter > Rodentibacter ratti. The sequence goes on from NZ_MLAJ01000004.1 coordinate 13,749, forward strand.
TCGTGGCACCGGGACCGGAGGTAGCGATGCACACGCCCACTTTGCCCGTGGAACGCGCGTAACCAATGGCTGCCATTGCCGCACCTTGTTCATTGCGACAAAGAAGATGATCAAGACCTGCATCATAAAGAGCATCGTAGGTGGGCATAATCGCGCCACCGGGATAACCGAAAAGTGTGGTGACATGGTGAGCTTTCAAGCACGCCATGATGAGTTGTGCGCCTGTCATAGTGTTTACATCCTACATTTATTGTTGTTTTTTTGACAAGGTTTTCATTGTAGCGAAATTTTGTCGTATTGGTAGGGGCGAAAGACGAAAAAAATAAAAAAGCACAACAAAATAATTTGTCGTGCTTTTCTAAAATAGAAAAAGTGCGGTTAAAAACCGGCTTGTTTTTCCAGTTGTTCAACTAGTGCATCATCTAAACCTAGTGCTTCGGCAAGGTTCGCCAGGAAAATAATCTCTTTACGAGATAAATCTTTGCTCACCAAACGTGCCGCAAGATACACATTTGCCGCCAGTGCAGTATCATTTCCCACTTGGCGTGCGATCTCATTCACACTAATCGGGTTTTGCATTTCCTGTTCAAGCCATTGCGCTAATTCCGCATTATCGCCAATTTCATTGGCAATGGTTTGTTTTTCCTCTTCTGTAATTTCACCGTCTGCCGCCGCTGCCGCAATCATAGTGCGTAAAATCAATGCACTTGCATCTTGTTGCGAAGCAGAATTTAACACATCAAATTCATTGGCTGACATCACCGGCTGCGCCTGTTGAGATTTTTGGTAGTTTTGATACGCCTGATAAGCAAGGTTACCCAATACAGCCAAAGAACCTAATTTGGCTAAACTCGCCCCACCGGAACGCCCTAAAATCATGGATAAAATCCCTGTAATAGCCGCACCGCCACCCACTTTGGTGATGTTATCCAATGTCGGATTACCGGTTTGTAAATTACTCGCTGAGTTTTTAGCGATATTGACGACTTGATTTAAAATTTGATTAAAATCCATAAATTGTTCCTTTTTGTTAGAAAAACCGTTTCATAGACCCATTTTTCACCGAAAAATTCCGTAAAAATGACCGCTCTTTTATCAATTTTATTGACTAGGTGAAAGATTTCATTATAGTTGAATTCTTTCACATTTTTTCAATAGGAACAATTTATTTATGGCGCAATCCACTCCAAAACGCGAGACTTTCTCCGGTCGCAAAGCGTTTATTCTCGCCGCAATTGGCTCGGCTGTCGGTTTAGGCAATATTTGGCGTTTTCCTTATACCACCTATGAAAATGGCGGTGGTGCATTTATTATTCCCTACCTTATCGCACTATTAACTGCAGGGATCCCGCTGTTATTCTTAGATTATGCAATCGGACATCGTCACCGTGGCGGTGCACCTTTGTCCTATCGTCGTTTCAGCCCACATTTTGAAGTGTTCGGCTGGTGGCAAGTGATGGTGAACGTGATTATCGGTTTATATTACGCCGTCGTATTAGGTTGGGCCGCGAGTTATACCTACTTTTCCATCAACAGTGCATGGGGTGACAAACCCATTGATTTCTTCATCGGTGAATTTTTAAAAATGGGTGATATTACTAACGGTGTCAGCTTTGAATTTGTTGGCATGGTCACCGGTCCGTTAATTGCCGTATGGGTCATTGCTTTAGGCGTACTTTCCATGGGTATTCAAAAAGGGATTGCGAAATCTTCGTCCATTCTAATGCCTGTTCTTGTGGTGATGTTTGTCGCTCTAGTAATTTATTCCCTCTTTTTACCGGGTGCAGAAAAAGGGTTAAATGCGCTGTTCACACCGGATTGGTCAAAACTTTCCAGTCCAAGTGTGTGGATTGCGGCTTATGGCCAAATTTTCTTCTCGCTCTCTATCTGTTTCGGGATTATGGTGACTTACGCTTCCTACCTGAAAAAAGAATCCGATCTCACCGGTAGCGGTTTAGTCGTCGGTTTTGCCAATAGTAGTTTTGAAGTATTAGCCGGAATAGGGGTTTTTGCCGCATTAGGTTTCATCGCCGCCGCACAAGGACAAGAAGTCAGCGAAGTGGCAAAAGGCGGGATTGGCTTGGCGTTCTTCGCTTTCCCAACCATTATCAACAAAGCCCCATTTGGTGAAGTGCTTGGCGTGTTGTTCTTCGGTTCACTCACCTTTGCGGCACTCACCTCATTTATCTCAGTGATCGAGGTTATTATTTCCGCTATTCAAGACAAACTACGCATTCGCCGTGCAAAAGTGACTTTTATCGTTGGCGTACCAATGATGTTTGTTTCCGTGATTTTATTCGGCACCACAACCGGCTTACCAATGCTTGATGTTTTCGATAAATTCGTCAACTATTTCGGTATCGTTGCCGTGGCATTTGTTTCTCTCGTTGCCATTGTGGCAAATGAAAAACTCGGCTTATTAGGTGATCACTTAAACGAAACCTCCTCTTTCAAAGTGGGCTTTTTCTGGCGTTTATGTATTGTGCTTACCACCGGTATCCTCGCCTTTATGTTATTTAGTGAAGGGGCAAAAGTCTTCTCTGAAGGTTACGAAGGCTATCCAAGTTGGTTTGTGAATATTTTCGGTTGGGGGATGGCAATTAGCTTGCTCGTGGTTGCGTTTATCCTTTCTCGTTTGAAATGGAAAAACGAAACCCAATTAACCATGGATGCAAAAGGAGAATAAAATGAGTTCTAGCGCAATTATTATGATGATTATTGCCCTTGGCGTGATTTGGGGTGGTTTCCTTTTTGCCCTGATCAGATTACCAAAAGAAAAATAATTCAATTATCGACCGCACTTTCGCAAAAGTGCGGTTTATTTTTCTGCTTCTTTTAGAAACATCACCCAATACAAAATTTTACTTAGAAAATTTGCTATAATTCCTCCATCGCAGTCATCTTCCCAAAAAATCGATGGATATTTTTATTGTTATTATTACGCTAGGTATTCTCTCCATTTTCACCCTCATTCCTTTCATCCGTTTTCTACAAACGAGAAATAACAAGGAATTTGAAGGCGAAAAACTCATTCCTTTTAGCTGTGGGAAAGTGTTTAGCCCAGAGCGTTATTATTTTAATTCAAAAGGGATTTTTATCTTCCGTGCAGGGCAATTAATTCATCATTATCAATTTGAGGATTTGATCGCTTTGGAAAAAATGAGTGTGACAGTCAATAACCGAAAATACTGGTTTATGCGTATTCACACCCCAAACGGGCAACGCCATTATCAATTTATCCCGAAAGACACGATTTTCAATGACAATTTCACCCAGTTTTATCAGTTCTTAAAAACGAACTATCCAACCAAAGTGAAAGGGAAATGGCATAGATGGTTTGCGGGGATTTGAAAACGAAGGGAAATTGACCGCACTTTGCATCAAATTAAAAGGTGGACAAACAACCCACCTTATTTTTATTATTTCGACAAATCAATCTGATACACCGCAAAGCCTACTTCGTCAGTGCCAACTTGTTTGGTTGGATACTGTGATTTTTCTTTGATAAATTGCGCCGCTTGTTCTGTCGGCGAGGTTTCAAAACGCACGTCTAATTTATCGTTGCCTGTGATAGGAACAAAACGCCAGTTTTTGTCCGCACTTGGATTCACCGCACCCTCTTTTTCACTGGTTACTTTGATGTAGTCCGCAAGAATCTGGCGGTTTTCATCTGGTGAGGCATAGACTATATGTTGATCGCCTGTGCCGGGGAATTTATTGCTGTAAGCACGATAATTGTTGGTAGCAATTAAAAATTCCGCTTTTGGATCAACCGGTTTGCCTTGATAAGTCAGGTTTACCACACGGTGTGATTCAGGATTAATGAGTTTACATTCGCCATCATAGCGGGCTGGTTTGGTAATGTCGAATTCATAATGAACGCCATCAATCACATCAAAATTATAAGTGCGGAAACCTTCCCAATTGATCAATGATTGTGGTTTATCACTGGTTGGGTCGATTTGATTAAACATGCCTGCGCTACATTCAAGCCATTCTTTGAGCTGTTCGCCTGTCACTTTCACCACCACAAGCGTATTTGGGTAAAGGTAGAGATCCGCTGCATTACGGAAGGTTAATTCGCCTTTGTTCACTTCAGTATAACCGGTCGGATCGTTTTTACGCCCACCCGCTTTAAATGGCGCACCGGCACTTAAAATCGGCAAGCCCACCATTGCTGCCACACTGGGTGCGACTTTCTCCACATAGGCTTTTTGGGCTTGGTTCACAATTTGAATGGTTGGGTCGTCTTGCACCAACGCTAAATAGCTATACATATTGTCGGTGGCTTTCCCAATTGGCTGAGACACAAATTTTCGGGTTGCTTCGTGAACCGGTTGTAAAAGTGCGGTCACTTCCGGGTCATTTTCTGCGAGGGCTTTTTTGTTCTCAGCATCAAAAATCGGACGAAGCGCCGCACGTCCTTCCGTGACAATCCATTTGCCGTTATGTTCGGTTAAGCCTAAATCCACCACACTGATATTGTTCGCCCAGTATCCTGCCATACTTTCCGGTACCCCTTTTACCGTGCCTTTCACAATATCCGCATTCGGAGATTTGGCGAACTCTTTGTTCGGGAATAAGCGGTGGGAATGGCCAAAAATCACTGCGTCAATGTATGGGACATCCGCTAAATAGAATGCCGAATTTTCCGCCCCTTCTTTATATGGCTCATCCGATGGACCTGTATGCGCCAAAGCAATCACAATATCAGCGCCTTTTTGTTTCATTTCTGGAACATATTTTTGTGCGGTTTTGACAATATCACGAGCTTCCACTTTACCTTGTAAATTGGCTTTATCCCACACCATAATCTGCGGCGGCACAAAGCCGATGTAGCCAATTTTTAACTGATGGGTTTTACCTTGATTGTCCACCACTGCTTTTTCTTGAATGAGATAAGGCGTGAAATAAGGTTCATCACTGCCTGCTTTTACCACATTGGCATTGATAATCGGAAATGCTGCCTGTTTCATCGCATCCGCAAGATAATCTAAGCCATAGTTAAATTCGTGGTTGCCCACCGTACCCACATCATAGTGCATGGCATTCAAACAGGCGATGGCCGGGTTTGGTTTGCCTTCTTTATAACCTTGCGCGGCTTGGTAATCTGCAATCGGATTCCCTTGAATTAAATCACCGTTATCTACTAATACGCTGTTTTTTGCCTCATTGCGGGCTTGACGAATTAAACTTGCCGCACGGGTAAAACCGAATTTATCCGTCGGTGCATCTTTGTAGTAATCAAAATCCGTTAAAAAGCTGTGAATATCTGTGGTTGCTACAATGCGTAAATCAACATCAGGTTTACCTTTTGCTATCGTGAAACGGCTCGCGCTTAGTGCAAGAATACTGGTTGCACTGATTTGGATGAAATGTCGTCTATTTATCATAAAAATGTCCTCATTGGAGAGATAAAAATTAATGGTATTTTACGTGTTTTTGAAAAAAAGTGCGGTCGATTTTGAGAATATTTTTGAAAAGAAAGGCGGTATAAACCGCCTTAGAAAATAGGGTATTACCCCAATAGACGTTGTAATAATCCGCTATAAATATTTACGCCTGTTATTAATTGACTTTCATCGAAATCAAATTCGGCTTCGTGGTGACCGGCAGTGCGATCAGCGCCAAGAATAAAATAAATGGCTTTTCCACCGTGATCTTGCACACGTCTGCCTAATACCGTGGCATCTTCACTGGCATTGAAGGCGTAATCATCAATACTATGAATTTGAGGTTGCTGCAAAGCAATTTCTTCGACTAATTTCACCAATTCCTCGTCATTGTTCATATCAACCGCTTCGCCTACGATTTCTGTTTCATAAGCCACATTGAAACCGATAGAAATCCCTTTAGCAATTTGCATCACTTGCTCGGTCATATAATCATTGATTTTTTTATTTTCACCACGAACTTCAAGTTGTAATTCCGCTTCCGTGGCGATCACATTACGACCTTCCCCTGCTTTCAATACACCCACGTTAATACGGCTCATGCCTTCACCATGACGGGCAATGCCGTGTAATTGAGTCACTGCGTGTGCAGCAGCAAGCAGAGCGTTGCAGCCTAAATGAGGGGCAGCACCGGCATGTGCCGGTTTACCATGATAGCGAATATCAATTTTGCTTGTAGAAAGAAAGTTTCTCGGATTAGCAATAACCGTGCCGGAATTGGCACAAAAACTGATATGGGAACTGGCAAAATAATCCGCATCATCAAGCACCCCACTGGCGGCAATGGCAGCGGCACCACGGGTTCCTTCCTCTGCCGGTTGGAAAACAATTTTTACTTTACCGGTAAGTTTATCGCGGTTTTGTGCAATCCATAGTGCAGTTCCCAATCCAATCGTAATATGTCCATCATGCCCGCAAGAATGCATAAAGCCATCATTAACCGAAGCAAAACCCTCTTTATTTGGGATATGGTTAGGATCGTTCGTTTCTTTAACATTCACACAGTCAATATCAAAACGTAGCGCCACGGTTTTACCCGGTTTACCGGAATCAAACACAGCAACACAGCCGGTATAGCCACTCATTTTATCAAGCCATTTTTCATTCATACCATAGGCTTTTGCTTTTACCAAACCGTTATCTACCACCGCTTGTTTACGGCCTCGTACGAAATCAGGGTTAATTATTTGCTCGCCCATTAAAATTTCAAAACAACCAAGGCTTTCTAAATAATCCGCAATACGTGCTGTTGTCCAAAATTCGCTCCAACCGGTTTCAGGAAAGCGATGAAATTCACGGCGCCAATGGATGAGTTGAGATAAATCTAAGTTCATTTTTTTCTCCTTTGTTTCTTTAAAAAACTTAATGAAAAAACACCGCACTTTGCATACTGTACGGTGTTTTTCGAATATTACAGCATAAATAATGCCAAGAATAAGACGGCAAGCACCATTCCCGGTGCGGTACGTTTCACCATTTCAACCGGACTCACCATAGCAAGACCGGCACAAACGATGGTAACACCGGCAATAGGGGAAGCTGTACGGCCTAATGCACCGGCAATAGCGGCACCCATTCCAAGATTCACATGGGTATATCCCAGATCTACTGCATGCGGTGTAACAGCACTATTAAAGGCAATGGCGGCGGCATCGCCCGAGCCGGTAATTAATCCCATTAAAAATGGCCCGATAGTCGCTCCCCAACGTACAAATTCGTTGGATTCTTTTAAGAAAGCGATAGCCGCATCAACGGCACCGGTTGATTTTAATCCTGCAACAAATACGCCTGCTGCAATAATAATACCCAGTACGTTAGCGTAAGAATTGCCCATACCATTAAAAAATTCCTCAGTAATTTTCACCGGGGAAATGCGGGTAACAATGATGCTGTAAATTGCACCAATCAGCATCGCTTGCGGAACACCCATTTTTGTCCATTCAAGACCCGCTGTTTGTTGTAAGGATGTGCCACCGATGACCAAAATAATTAATGGCAATAATGGCGCAATGGCATAGAGTACATTCACCCCTTGTTCCGTTTTGGTTTCGGTTTCTTTTTGTTCGGCAAGATAGGCTTTACGATGTTCTTCACCGTAATCTTTAAAAACGAGGGCTAAAATCGTCAAAACAACCGCCCCAATCGCTCCCGCAATCATATTGTAAGGGGCGTGAGAAAGGTTCACCTGGGTGATGGTTAAACCTGACATTTCGCTGATCATTGCGGAATGGGAAGACCCCGGACTCATCATTGAGCCAAAGGTTCCGGCTAGAATAGCAGCTCCCGCAGTGGCGGGGCGCACACCCGCACTTTTTAACACTGGGATTAATGTTGCCCCCACTGCGGCGGCACAACCGGCAGCAGAAGGAATCGCGATATTAATAAAGAAAGTAATAATGGTGGCAATCGGAATTAAGAAAAATTTTAATCCGCTTAACGGTTTCGTCAGTAAATGCACCAAATGTGTATCACATTTCGTGTATTTCATCACATAGGCAAAACCCATACTGGAACAGATCGCCATAATCAATCCACCGGATGTCATACTCTTTGCAAAGGCATCGAGTGCGCCCATTGGGTTTAACGTGACAATTGACATCAGTAAACCGACACCGATTAATACGGTTCTTGTTTCCGCTTTTTTGATCAAAAAGTAAATGGTGGCCAAAATACCGATAATTGCCACCAGAGATTTAAACATTTCCATACAATGTTCCTTTTAGGTTAATAAGAAAAACTATAATTTACAGCAAAAGTTTCACATTGCATACCTTCACTGAAACGTAAAATAGGATTTTCACCCAGCACTGTCGCTTGTTTTCCTTGAATATGTAATGCTGAGCCTTCCGGTAATGCATAGACAAGTGCGGTCGGATTGACGAGTAAAAATTCAGCTAAACGTTCTTCGCGACTCTCGCCATTGTGACCTTGCATTTTGCCGGAAATAAAGTGAGGATTAATTTGATGAGGAAATAATTGCAATGCAGAAAAAGAAGGGGGATAAGTAATTGGCATATCATTGGTGGTCATAATAGAACTTCCCGCCACATTTGCCCCAGCGCTCCAGCCAAAATACGGCGTCCCGCTATTTACTTTTTCCCGAATGGCTTCAATCAAATTATGTTCATAAAGCTGTTTCAATAAACAAAATGTATTGCCACCACCAATTGCAATCACATCTGTCTGCTCAATAATGTCGCGATGTTGTTTGCCACGGTGGACAGAAATAATTTCCATCTCCACATCCGATAATGCCTCTTGCACGGTTTTCTCATATTCATCGAAAGTCCGGCGTACTCCCGCATAAGGGACAAAAGCAATTTTTTTACCACGATAATCCGCTAAAAATTGCTGCAACCAAGGGACGGTATGCTCTAAATATCCCGTATCCTTGTATTTTGAACTACTTAGCAGTAACATTGTTTTCATATTTATCTTGTCTCATTATGATGAATAATCATTGGCATTATACTTATAGAAAAATAAAATAAACATAAAATTTTATTTATATAAAACATTAGAATAAATATGACCATGGTTAAATAAATGTTATAAAAAAATTAAAAATAAAATTTATTTTGACGATGATCACATTTTTAAACATTTATTATTGCTTCCACGTTTAGGAAGGAGCAGAATGACAATCAAAATAGGTCTGTTGAATTGTATAGACAAAGGAGGACTCTATGCAAGTATATACAAAACTTTTACGCCTTTTGAGCCTTAACCCAATAAAAGGACGTTCTTTAATGGCACATATTCGTAGAACGAGACATATTATGATGCCATCACATCGTTCTTGTTTTTCCTATTCTGTTTTTGCATCTCAAAATAAACCAGCTCATTTAGCTCTCTAATAGTGCTATTCACTATTCAGAGAGATCTTAGCTTTAAAAAAATAAACATGACTAAATAAAGTCGCTGTTTATCATTTAAAGCCATCACCCCATTTTAAATAAATAAGAATCTATCGCTAATTATTCATTAATCTAGTGATAATCACCCTTATTATTTAAAAAATAAAGCATACATTATTTTTATAATGTAAAGAGTCTTTTTATCTCAAAAATATAAACAAGGAGTTTATTATGCTTAAATTAAAAATCGCATATAGCCCGGCAGTTACTCAATATTTCTTAACCCAAAGAGATATGGTAGAAATCAAACAAACTGATTTTACTGATGTTGCTGCTATCGTGTTAAGTTCCTCTGATGTAGATCAATTTATTGATTCCATCAAAGAAACTGAATTTAATATTCCTGTTTTTGTTGTGCAAACAGCCGAGCAACCACTTTCACCTAAATTTTATGATTCTGTTTACCATATCCAGGATCTCAACGGCTATGATATCCAGCTTTATAGTCGTCAAATTGAAACTGCAGCCACACTTTATGAAGAAAAAATGCTTCCTCCATTCTTCAAAATGCTTAGCGAATATGTAGAAATGGGGAATATTGCCTTTGACTGTCCGGGACATCAAGGCGGTCAATATTACCGTAAACATCCGGCAGGCCGTTTCCTTTATGATTTCTATGGAGAGAACATTTTCCGTTCGGACATTTGTAATGCCGATGTAAAACTAGGTGATTTACTTATTCATGAAGGCGCAGCTTGCGATGCACAAAAACACGCAGCACAAGTGTTTAACGCCGACAAAACTTATTTCGTATTAAACGGTACATCCTCTGCCAATAAAGTGGCATTAAATGCTATTCTCGCTCCGGGTGATCTTGTTTTATTCGACCGAAACAACCATAAATCCAACCATCATGGTGCGTTAGTTCAAGCAGGTGCAACCCCTATTTATCTTGAAACTGCACGTAATCCATTCGGATTTATTGGCGGGATTGATAGTCACTGCTTTGAGGAAAGCTACTTAAGAGGCTTAATTAAAGAAGTCGCGCCGGAAAGTGCGGATAAACAACGTCCGTTCCGTTTAGCCGTTATTCAATTAGGTACTTACGATGGTACTATCTATAACGCACGTCAAGTAGTAGATAAAATTGGTCATCTTTGTGACTACATTTTATTTGACTCCGCTTGGGTAGGTTATGAACAATTTATTCCAATGATGAAAGATTGCTCTCCTCTCTTGTTAGAACTTAATGAAAACGATCCCGGCATTATCGTGACACAATCTGTTCATAAACAACAAGCAGGTTTCTCACAAGCCTCCCAAATCCACAAAAAAGACAAACATATCAAAGGTCAAAGTCGTTATGTTAACCATAAACGCTTTAATAATGCCTTTATGTTGCACGCTTCTACCAGCCCATTCTACCCATTATTCGCAACACTTGATGTGAATGCCAAAATTCAAGGTAGCGCAGCCGGTCGCCGTTTATGGCATGATTGTGTAAAAGTAGGGATTGAAGCACGTAAACTAGTCTTAAATAACTGTGAGCTTATTCGTCCATTTATCCCAACTACGATAAAAGGCAAAAAATGGCAGGATTACGATACTGAAGAAATCGTCACAAATCTTGAGTTCTTCAAATTCCATCCAACCGATACATGGCATAAATTTGAAGGTTATGAAGATGAACAATACTTCGTCGATCCTTGCAAATTCTTGCTCACTACACCGGGTATTAGCCTAGAAAGCGGTGAATATGAATCTTTCGGTATTCCGGCGACTATCCTAGCAAACTACTTGCGTGAAAACGGTATTATTCCGGAAAAATGCGATTTGAACTCCATCCTATTTTTGTTAACGCCTGCTGAAACCTTAACAAAAATGCAAACCTTAGTCGCCCAAATCGCATTGTTTGAAAAACATATCAAACAAGATTCGTTATTACAAGATGTATTACCAACCGTTTACAAAAATAATGAGGAACGTTACAGAGGTTATACCATTCGCCAATTATGCCAAGAAATGCATGACCTCTACGTCAGTCGCAATGTAAAACAATTACAAAAAGACTTATTCCGTAAAGCGACCTTGCCTGAATATGCAATGAACCCTCACGATGCCAATATTGAGTTAATTCGCAACAATGTGGAATTAATTTCACTAACCGACATTGTGGGCAGAATTGCAGCAGAAGGTGCGCTTCCTTATCCTCCGGGTGTTTTATGTGTCGTACCGGGAGAAAGATGGAGTACAACCGCCCAACAATATTTCTTAGCGCTAGAAGAAGGAATTAATACCTTACCGGGCTTTGCACCGGAAATCCAAGGGGTTTATCTACAAAAAGATCCTGACGGACGGACTCGTGCATATGGTTATGTATTAAATGAACATTAATCGCTAAAAAAGTGCGGTCATTTTTCAATAAGAATATTGACCGCACTTGAGGAATAAATTATGAGTACAAAAAGTAATAAAATTGGTGTGGTGCAACTTACAATCCTCACTATGGTAAACATGATGGGCTCCGGTATTATCATGCTACCAACAAAACTCGCAGAAATTGGAACCATTTCTATCATATCTTGGTTAGTTACTGCTGTCGGCTCTACTGCTCTTGCTTACGCATTCGCACAATGCGGGATGTTCAGTAAAAAATCCGGTGGTATGGGTGGCTATGCCGAATATTCTTTCGGTAAAGCAGGTAATTTCATGGCAAATTACACCTATGGCGTCTCTTTAGTGATCGCCAACACAGCGATTGCCATTTCTGCGGTAGGCTACGGTTCTGAACTATTAGGCACAACGCTTTCACCGTTATCCATTGCATTATGGACAATTTTTACATTGTGGCTTGCCACTGTCCTTAACTTTGGCGGTGCAAGAATTACAGGGAATATTAGTTCATTCACTATTTGGGGAGTGATCATTCCTGTTGTTGGTCTTTGTATCGTGGGTTGGTACTGGTTCGATGGTTCACTCTATATTAGCTCTTGGAACCCTCACAATGTCCCAACTTTTGAAGCAATTGGTGTCTCTATTTCTATGACTTTATGGGCGTTCTTAGGTTTAGAATCTGCTTGTGCAAACGCCGATGCCGTTGAAAATCCGGAGAAAAACGTACCTATCGCCGTATTAGGCGGAACAATCGGTGCAGCGGTAATCTATATTGTCTCAACCAACGTGATTGCCGGTATCGTACCAAATATGGACTTAGCACAATCTACCGCACCATTCGGGTTAGCATTTGCTCATATGTTCAATGAAACCGTCGGTAAAGTCATCATGGGATTAATGGTTATGTCTTGTTTCGGTTCTTTATTAGGCTGGCAATTCACCATTGCACAAGTATTTAAATCTTCCGCAGAAGAAGGATACTTCCCGGCATTCTTCAAAAAAGTCACAAGCAAAGATGCGCCAATTATCGGTATGGTAACCATTACAGCAATTCAAACCCTATTATCTTTATTAACCATCAGTCCATCATTAAATAAACAATTTAATGTATTGGTTGATTTAGCCGTGGTAACCAATGTCATTCCATACTTGCTTTCCATGGCTGCATTAGCTGTTCTGTTAAAAGCGGAAAATGTTCCGACACGAAAATATAAAACAACCGTGTTTGTGGCATTCATCGGCTCGTTGTACAGCATATATGCCCTTTACGCAGCAGGTGAGCAAGCCATGCTATATGGTTCAATCGCGACCTTTATCGGTTGGACATTATACGGCTTTGTCTCTTATAAATTTGATCTTCGTCGGTCAGTTAAAGAATAAAATTTTCTTACTCCATTTGCCCACGTTAGCGTGGGCTTTTTTACATTCTATTTAATATCAACCACACTTTATCTTGTTCTCAAAATTTGAGGCAATTTATTATCTATTTGTAGGTTTCTTATTGTAGTAGAGAATATAATCACATAGAGTTAGTTTTAGCTCATAACATTTAGTACAGGCGGGTCTATAACTCATAGAGAATAAAATGAAAATATCCTTTCAAATCAATACTACCATCACTTGAACGTCAAAAAATAAACAATACAAGGAGAAAACTATGTCGATTAACCTTCAGCGAGTACAGCATTTAATAGAAAAATTAGCGTCAATCTCATCTTCTTCTGATGAACTCACCCGTTTGGCATTTACTCCGGAAGATGAAAAAGCGCACGATGTGATCATTGAATTATGCCGCCAATACAATTTATCAATCAGACGGGATGCTATTGGCAATCTTTTCATTCGTAAAGCAGGAAAAGAGGATCATTTACCTGCTGTTGCATTTGGTTCTCACATTGATACGGTGGTAAATGCAGGAAAATTTGATGGTCCTTTAGGCGTTATTGGGGGATTAGAAATACTTCTTCAATTGTGCGAGCAAAATATCCAAACTCGTTATCCGTTGGAATTAATTATTTTCACCTGTGAAGAATCTAGCCGTTTTAACTTTGCTACCTTAGGAAGTAAAGTCATGTGCGGTCTGGCAAATCAAGAAAAATTAAGTCAACTACGTGATAAACAAGACAATACCCTAGCCGAAGCAATGACTAAACTTGGGATGGACTTTAATTTAATTCATCAAGCTAAACGTGATGGAAAAGATTTTAAATGTTTCTTTGAACTTCATATTGAGCAAGGCCCACGTTTAGAAAATGAAAACAAAACGATTGGTGTTGTCACGGGTATCGCTGCCCCAATTCGTGGAATAGTAAGAATTGATGGACAAGCCGATCATTCCGGTGCAACAGCCATGCATTATCGTCATGATGCCTTATTGGGTGGCGCAGAACTTTCTCTTGCGATTGAACAAGCAGCCATTAAAGCCAAACACTCGACGGTTGCCACTGTAGGAAATCTTTCCGCAAAACCGGGTGTGATGAATGTGGTACCCGGATATTGTGAATTACTCGTTGATATTCGAGGTACAGATATACAAGCCCGTGACTACGTTCTAGAAGTATTACAAAATGAAATCGAAAATGTAGCCCAAAAACGCGGATTATCTATTGAATTCCAACTTATCTCAAAAGATAACCCTGTTGTCCTTCCACAAGAAATGATTGAACAAATTGAAAATGCAGCAAAATCACTTGGTTATTCGTATGAAATTATGCCGAGTGGGGCAGGACACGATGCAATGCATATGGCGACCCTTTGCCCAACAGGTATGATTTTTGTACCATCGCATTTAGGCATTAGCCACAACCCACTGGAATTTACAGAATGGAAAGATATTGAAGCAGGGATTAAAGTTTTACAAAAAGTCGTATTAGAGCAGGCAGAAGTTTGCCAATATTAAGGCTAATCTCTCGTTTTTTCATAATAAAAAATACCTGTTTCTGATTTTATTATTTCAGAAACAGGTAATTACACAAGTTATGAAAAATTCCATCATACTTTAGTCTATTAAAGTGCGGTCGCTTTCCACAACGTTTTTAAACTACTTTTTCATCCATTTATCATAAATTTTTTGATATGCACCTTTTTCTTTAATCGCTTTCAACCCTTGATTTAAGCGGTCTTGCAAAGCTTGATTGGACTTGTTTAATGCAATGCCTACACCGCGCCCAAAATATTTCTCATTGGTCACTTTTTCACCGACAAATTCGATATTTGACTCTTTTGCCATAAGATCTGCTAATAGTGCCGTATCACTCATCACAATATCAATCCGCCCATTTTGTAAATCCAAAATCGCATCTTGTAAATTGACATAAGATTTTGGTGAATATTGAGGCGTTTCAGCAACGGTATATTGCTGGAAGGTCGAACCGTTTTGTACACCGATATTTTTCGCCGTTGCTAAATTCCCTTTGCCTTTCAATGCAATATAGCTCGCAGAACTATCGTAATAAGGATCACTGAATAAAACCTGTTTTTCACGGGACGGGGTAATATCAATTGCCGACATCGCCGCATCAAAGCGTTTTGCTTTCAAACTAGGAATTAACGAATCAAACGGCATCGTTTTAAAATAGCAAATGGATTGAATTTCTTTGCAAATTGCCTGTGCAATATCAATATCAAACCCAATCAACTCACCTTTTTCCGTTGTAACTTCAAACGGGGGATAACTTGGTTCTGTACCAAACGTTAATTCCTCCGCATTGGTAGTAACACTCACCGCGCCTATAAAAATACCGAGTAAAAGTTGTTTTTTCATTGTTATCTCCTGTGTTTGCTTCCTTGGTTATTAAAGTGAATAGATATCAAATAAAACTAAATATATATTCAATTATTATTCATAATAATTTATTTAAACCTTCGTTATTCTGACATAAAAATTCTGTGATCGCTGTCTCAAATTTTAAATTTGGTGATTGTTTTTTTACTTTTTCTCTCTATCATTTATTCATCGAAACGTTTCGATAAACCTTAAAAGGATTTTTCGATGAAAAAAACAACATTACTCAACGCACCACTTTCCCATTGTATTGCCACATTAGGTCATACCGATAGCATTACTATTTGTGATGCCGGATTACCCATTCCCCGCCAAGTAGAACGCATTGATCTTGCGCTCACTGCCGGTGTGCCAAATTTTTTACAAACCTTAGATGTTGTAATCAATGAAATGTTTGTAGAACGTGCAGTGATTGCCGAAGAAATCAAAACTAAAAATCCTCATATTTTGACCGCACTTTTGTCACGCTTTAACCAGCTTGAAGCCAGTCAAGGCAATAAAATTCAACTGGAATTTGTGCCACATGAAACGTTTAAACAACATTCCCAAAATAGCAAAGCTATTGTGCGTAGCGGTGAATGTTCACCTTATGCCAATGTTATTTTGTATTCCGGCGTACCATTTTAATAAAAGGTGAAATGATGGAAACCTTACTCAAAATCAGTGGTGTAGATAAATCCTTCCCCGGAGTGAAAGCCTTGAGCAATGCCTGTTTATCGGTATATGCCGGTCGGGTGATGGCATTAATGGGGGAAAACGGCGCGGGAAAATCCACTTTAATGAAGGTGCTAACCGGTATTTATTCCAAGGATGCCGGAACCATTGAATATCTTGGTAAAGAAGTTCTCTTCAAAGGACCAAAAGCCTCTCAAGAAGCGGGAATTAGCATCATCCACCAAGAATTAAACTTAATCGGTAATTTAACTATTGCAGAAAATATCTTTTTAGGTCGTGAATTTAAAACACAGTGGGGAGCGATCAACTGGCCCCAAATGTACCAAGAAGCCGATAAACTTTTGTCACGTCTAGGCGTAACGCACAGCAGCAAAAAATTATGTTCCGAGCTTTCTATCGGCGAACAGCAAATGGTAGAAATTGCCAAAGCGCTCAGCTTTAAATCCAAAGTGATCATTATGGATGAACCGACTGATGCATTAACCGATACGGAAACAGAGGCTTTATTCAAGGTAATTGGTGAGCTTAAAGCAAAAAAATGCGGCATTGTTTATATTTCTCATCGTTTAAAAGAAATTTTCCAAATCTGCGATGATGTGACGGTTTTACGTGACGGTCAATTTATTGGCGAGCGTACGGTAGCAGATATTAATGAAGATGATTTAATCGAAATGATGGTCGGTCGCCGATTGGACGAACAATATCCCCACCTGACACAAGAAAAAGGTGAATGTGTGTTAGATGTCGCCCACCTCAGTGGAAGCGGTATTGATGATGTTTCGTTTAAACTCTATGGCGGTGAAATTGTCGGGGTGTCCGGTTTAATGGGCGCAGGCAGAACAGAATTAGGCAAAGTGCTTTACGGTGCATTGCCAAAAACGGGCGGCAAAGTGCGGTTAAAAAATCAAGAGATTGAAAATCACCGTCCACAAGATGGGTTAGATCACGGCATCGTCTATATTTCGGAAGATAGAAAAAACGACGGTCTGATTTTGGGAATGTCAGTGAAAGAAAATATGTCGCTCACCTCCCTCGACCATTTTTCGCAAAAGGGGCAAATCCGTCACCAAGTGGAAAAAATGGCGGTGGATGATTTTATTGAGATGTTTAACATCAAAACCCCAAGCCGGGATCAACAAGTCGGTTTGCTTTCCGGCGGTAACCAACAAAAAGTTGCCATTGCCCGAGGCTTGATGACACGCCCCAATGTGCTGATTTTAGATGAACCGACACGAGGTGTGGACGTCGGCGCTCGAAAAGAAATTTATCAACTCATCAATGAATTTAAAAAAGACGGCTTGAGTATTTTAATGATTTCTTCCGATATGCCAGAAGTGCTGGGAATGAGTGATCGCATTTTAGTGATGCGTGAAGGCAAAATCAGTGCGGAATTTTCTCGTAAAGAGGCAACACAGGAAAAATTATTAGCTGCCGCTATCGGCAAATATGAATAGGTAAGGTAAAAATAATGAAAACTGAGACTTCCTGTTTCCAAATGGGCAAATTTTTAATTGAACAGCGTTCATTTATTGCGCTGATTATTCTTATCGCCATTGTATCCACAATGAACCCGAATTTTTTCAGCGTAGATAATATTCTGAATATTTTGCGTCAAACATCAGTCAATGCCATTATCGCTGTGGGAATGACCTTCGTCATTCTAATCGCAGGAATTGATCTTTCCGTGGGTTCTGTTCTGGCATTAACCGGGGCGATCGCTGCCTCTATGGTAAGCCATGAATTGCCGATTTTACTTGTGGTTCCTATGGTTTTATTACTGGGCACAATTTTGGGTGGAATCAGCGGTGTTATCGTGGCAAAAGGAAAAGTTCAAGCCTTTATTGCAACCCTTGTTACCATGACCTTATTACGTGGTGTGACGATGGTTTATACGGACGGTCGCCCGATTACCACCGGTTTTTCTGACAGTGCCGATGTTTTTTCAACTATCGGTACGGGCTATTTTCTAAGCATTCCAATTCCAATTTGGATTATGGCTGCGGTATTTGCGATGGCGTGGTATATCTTAAAACATACCCCGATCGGTCGTTACATTTATGCCCTTGGCGGCAATGAATCTGCCACCCAACTTTCCGGTATTAATGTGAATAAAATCAAAGTGTTTGTATTCGCCGTGAGCGGTTTTTTATCCGCCCTTGCCGGTCTGATTGTGACCTCTCGCCTTTCCTCTGCTCAACCGACCGCCGGTGTATCCTATGAACTGGATGCCATTGCCGCTGTTGTAGTGGGCGGAACTAGCCTTATGGGAGGAAAAGGGCGAGTGATGGGAACCCTCATTGGTGCATTGATTATCGGGTTCTTAAATAATGCCCTGAATTTATTAGATATTTCATCTTACTATCAAATGATAGCAAAAGCGTTGGTTATTCTGGTTGCTGTTTTAGCCGATAACTATCTTGGTACAAAAAAACTGTAACTCATTTTAAGGAGAAAAAACGATGAAAAAATTAACCGCACTTACTTCCGCTGTATTATTAGGTTTATCCCTATCCGGCACGGCTTCCGCACAGGATACCATTGCCCTTGCGGTATCCACATTGGATAACCCTTTCTTCGTCACATTAAAAGACGGTGCACAGAAAAAAGCCGATGAATTAGGCTACAAACTCGTTGTACTTGATTCACAAAATGATCCGGCAAAAGAGCTCGCCAACGTAGAAGATTTAACAGTGCGCGGTGCAAAAGTGCTTTTAATCAACCCGACAGATTCCGAAGCGGTGGGTAACGCTGTAGCGATTGCGAACCGTAACAATATTCCGGTGATCACCCTAGATCGCGGTGCCGCCAAAGGAAATGTCGTGAGCCATATTGCTTCAGATAATGTCGCCGGTGGTAAAATGGCAGGGGATTTTATCGCACAAAAATTAGGTAATGGGGCAAAAGTCATTCAACTTGAAGGAATTGCAGGGACATCTGCGGCACGTGAACGTGGCGAAGGTTTCAAACAAGCGATTGAAACCCATAAATTCAATGTTCTTGCCAGCCAACCGGCAGATTTTGACCGTACCAAAGGTTTAAACGTAACAGAAAACCTACTTGCCAGCAAAGCAGAGGTGCAAGCGATTTTCGCCCAAAATGATGAAATGGCATTAGGTGCATTGCGGGCTGTGAATGCCGCCAATAAAAAAGTGCTGATTGTCGGTTTTGACGGCACAGATGATGGCGTCAAAGCAGTGAAAAGCGGTAAATTAGCAGCGACTATCGCACAACAACCGGAGGTCATCGGTTCATTAGGCGTTGTAACCGCCGATAAAATCTTAAAAGGCGAAAAAGTGGACGCTAAAATCCCGGTAGATTTAAAAGTAATTAGTGAATAATTATTTTCGTCATTTGTATAACGGCTGCCACAAGCCTTTAGGTTTGTGGCAGAAAATTTGCCATAACAATCAATAAGGATTTCAATATGAACAAAAAACTGACTGTTCTTGGCAGTATAAACGCCGATCATGTCATATCCGTACCTTATTTTGCCAAACCGGGAGAAACCCTCACCGGAGAAAATTATCGCATTGCCTATGGCGGGAAAGGAGCAAATCAAGCAGTTGCCGCAGCACGATTAGGGGCTAACGTCGCCTTTATTGGCTGTATCGGCAGTGATGGTATTGGTGAGACCATGAAGAATACATTTGCACAGGAAGGGATTGATACCTCACCGATCACGACAATTCAACAGGAAATGACAGGTATCGCCTTTATTCAAGTTGCGCAATCTGCTGAAAATAGTATTGTTATTGCATCGGGGGCAAATGCTTATTTAGATGAACAAATCGTACGCCAAAACGAAGCACAAATTGCGCAATCCGACGGCTTACTGATGCAGCTTGAAACACCGCTTCCGGCAGTGACACTTGCCGCACAAATAGCGAAAAAACATGGAGTGCAAGTCGTGCTGAATCCGGCACCGGCTCAACCTTTACCCGATAGCTTATTAAGCCAAATTGACATTATTACGCCAAATGAAACGGAAGCTGAAATTCTTACCGGCGTGCAGGTAACAGACGAGCAAAGTGCGGTCAAATCCGCTGAAGTTTTTCATCAAAAAGGGATAAGCTGTGTGATTATTACGCTCGGTGCAAAAGGTGTATTTATTAGCCGAAACGGAGAAAACCGCATTATCAAAGGTTTTTCCGTGCAAGCGGTGGATACCACAGCAGCAGGTGATACCTTCAATGGCGGTTTTGTAACGGCTTTACTGGAAGGGCAATCTTTTGAAGCGGCGATTCGTTTCGCTCAGGCTGCCGCTGCAATAAGCGTTACCCGACCGGGTGCACAGCCTTCTATTCCGACAAAACAGGAAACCTTAGATTTTCTTCGTGATACTTAAAGTGCGGTCAAAAATAGGATTGTTTTTATGGCAACAATGAAAGATATTGCGAGATTAGCAAAAGTTTCTACATCCACCGTTTCCCACGTCATCAATGGCTCACGTTTTGTGAGTGAAGAAATCCGTGAAAAAGTCATGGGTGTGGTGGCAGAACTCAATTACACGCCTTCTGCTGTGGCGCGCAGCTTGAAAGTAAAAGAAACCAAAACGATTGGCTTACTTGTTACTGCGACGAATAATCCTTTTTTTGCCGAAGTGATGGCAGGGGTAGAACAATATTGCCACCAACACCAATATAATCTCATCATTGCCACCACCGGTGGTGATGCAAAACGACTACAGCAAAATTTACAAACACTTCTCCATAAACAAGTGGATGGTTTACTGCTAATGTGTGGTGACAGCCGTTTTAACGCCGATACCGAACTGGCAATTTCTGTACCTTTAGTGATTATGGATTGGTGGTTCAAGGAGCTTAATGCCGATAAAATCCTTGAAAACTCAACATTTGGCGGCTATTTGGCAACAAAAACATTAATTGAAGCCGGACATCAAAATATTGGCATCATCACAGGTAATCTTAAAAAATCAGTGGCGAAAAACCGTTTGGAAGGGTACAAGAAAGCCTTGTCGGAAGCCGAAATCCCATTGAATAATGATTGGCTCATCGAAAGCCATTTTGATTTTGAAGGGGGGATTATCGGTATGCAAAAATTACTTGCGACACCACACCGCCCAACCGCTGTATTTTGTTGTAGCGATGCCATTGCAGTAGGGGCTTATCAAGTACTTCAACAGCAGGGGTTACGAATTCCGGAGGACATTTCTGTCATCGGTTATGATGACATTGAACTTTCCCGCTATCTTTATCCCCCTCTTTCTACCATTAACCAACCCAAAGCCGAATTAGGAAAACTTGCCGTAGAGCTATTGCTCCAACGGATAAAAAACCCAAAGGAGCCTTACCAAACACTAACCTTAAGCCCAACCCTAAAATTACGAAAATCAATAAAAAAGATAAATGATAAAAGCAAAATTATTTAATAATTTTTCGTTACAAATATTATGTGACAAGCTTCACAAATTAAGAAAATAACAGATGACAGATTTTATTTTTGTATTATTCTGATCTAACTTCGCAGTTAGAAGTAAGCCGTTAGTAGTATTAAGTTTCTATTTTTCGATAAAGGATTTTAATATGCTTAACTTACTTTCACCGAACCAAACTTGGGTGCTTATCGATCCAAGACTCTCCTTCTATTTTCCATAATCTACCATTCTTTTCTTTCTATTTATTACAGCTCTATTTTCATTTTAGAAAATAATTTTTTACTTAAATTAATCAGATTAATTTTTGAGGATTTTGCTATGGAAAATTTCAAACATTTACCCGAACCTTTCCGCATTCGTGTTATTGAACCGGTGAAAAGAACAACCCGAGAATATCGAGAAGAAGCAATTTTAAAATCAGGAATGAACCCGTTTTTACTAGATAGTAAAGATGTTTTTATCGATCTTTTAACCGACAGCGGTACCGGTGCGGTAACACAAGATATGCAGGCTGCAATGTTGCGCGGTGACGAAGCTTACAGCGGCAGCCGTAGCTATTATGCACTGGCAAATGCCGTGAAAGAAATTTTTGGCTATGAATACACCATCCCAACTCATCAAGGACGAGGTGCGGAACAAATTTATATTCCGGTATTAATTGCCAAACGTGAGCGAGAAAAAGGCTTGGATCGCCGCAAAATGGTCGTATTTTCCAATTATTTCTTCGATACCACACAAGGTCATAGCCAAATAAATGGGGCAACCGTGCGTAACGTTTATATCAAAGAAGCCTTTGATACTTCAGTCAAATATCCGTTTAAAGGTAATTTTGATTTAGAAAAATTGGAACAAGGTATTCAAGAAGTCGGTGCGAATAATGTGCCTTATATCGTTTGTACCATTACTTGTAACTCCGCCGGGGGACAACCTGTTTCCATCGCTAACTTAAAAGGTATGTATGAAATTGCACGGAAATACGATATTCCGGTAATTATGGATTCCGCCCGTTTCGCTGAAAATGCCTATTTTATTCAGCAACGTGAAGAAGCTTATAAAGATTGGACAATCGAACAAATCACTTACGAAAGCTATCGTTATGCCGATTGCTTGGCAATGTCTGCCAAAAAAGATGCCATGGTGCCAATGGGGGGAATTTTAGCCTTTAAAGATCAATCGATGGAAGACGTTTATCATGAATGTCGCACCCTTTGTGTCGCACAAGAAGGCTTCCCGACTTATGGTGGCTTAGAAGGCGGTGCAATGGAACGTTTGGCAATAGGTTTACGCGATGGAATGCGTCAAGAATGGTTAGCTTATCGCATCGCTCAAATTGAATATTTGGTAGCAGGACTTGAACGCATTGGTGTTGCTTGCCAACAACCCGGTGGACATGCCGCTTTCGTTGATGCCGGTAAATTATTACCACATATTCCGCCGGAACAATTCCCTGCCCAAGCCCTTTCTTGCGAACTTTATAAAGTTGCCGGTATAAGAGCGGTCGAAATTGGTTCATTTTTATTAGGGCGTGACCCAAAAACAGGTGAACAATTACCTTGTCCGGCTGAATTATTACGTCTTACGATTCCGCGTGCGACCTATACACAAACCCACATGGATTTCATTATTGAAGCCTTCCAAAAGGTGAAAGAAAACGCGGCGAATATTAAAGGGTTAACCTTTACTTATGAGCCTAAGGTTTTACGTCATTTCACCGCACGATTGAAAGAAGTGGAATAATAAAATTATCTTAGAAAATGCAGTTCATTTTGAGCTGCATTTTTTTATCAAAGACTTATTTCAATACATTGTTATTGATAAGGATGCAATATGAAAAAACAACCTTCCATTTTCGGTGGTGCCTGTATTATTGCCAGTGTTTGTGTCGGTGCAGGAATGCTTGGATTACCCACCTCAGGCGCAGGCGCATGGACAATATGGTCTGCTGTCGCCATTTGTTTAACGATGGTCGTCATGACATTATCAGGTTGGTTATTACTTGAGGCGTACTCGACTTATGATTTAAGAGCTTCATTTAGTACTGTCACGAAAGATATGTTGGGTTCAACCATTAATGCGATTAACAATCTTGCCGTCTATTTCGTAGGGGGAATTTTACTTTATGCTTACACAACCGCATCCGGCGGTATTATAGAAAACTTAATCAAACCATGGATTGACTTGGGCTCCTCCGGATTAGCCATTTGTTCGACTATATTCGTACTCGTCTTTTCGTATTTTGTTTGGCACTCCACCCGTATCGTAGATCGAATTTCTGTATTACTTATTGTATTTATGGGGATCACTTTTGTTATCAGTATCTATGGTTTAGCGGTTAACATTTCTTTGGATACTCTTTTTGATATTGGCGGAAAAGAGGGCGATTATGCCAAATATGCTATTGGGATGTTTCCTGTTGCTTTAACTTCTTTTGGTTACCATCATTCCGTCTGTAGTATGCGTGCGTATTATGGTGAAGAACGGAAGGCAAAATATGCCATTTTAGGAGGAACAGGAATTGCGCTGACACTTTATCTCATTTGGGTTTTTGTCATTTTTGGCAATCTTCCGCGTGATCAATTTGCCCCTATTTTGGAGAGCGATGGAAATTTAGACGTATTACTTAATTCCCTCGGTAATGTCATTGAATCAAATACAGTGAAACAAATGATAAATGCGTTTTCCATAGCCGCAATTTTATCTTCCTTTATTGGAGTAGGATTAGGTGTATTTGATTATCTTGCCGATTTCTTCAAATTTGACGATAGTAAAATCGGACGTACAAAATCTTGGATGGTCACCTTTTTCCCACCACTTATTATGTCGATCCTATTTCCATTGGGTTTCTTAAAAGCCATTGGCTATGCCGGTGCAGTGGCAACGATTTGGACTTGCATTATTCCGGCACTGTTGGTTTATAAATCAAGAAAACGCCACAACACGACAGAATTTCGCGTTGGCGGAGGAAACGGATTAATTATTTTTACTGTTTTATTTGGCGTATTTGTTGCCATTGTCCACTTTTTAGCGATGTTTAATTATCTACCTAGCTTTAAAGGTTAATTTTGTAATAAAAAAGTGCGGTCATTTTCAACCGCACTTTTCATTAGGACATTCGCCCATTCTCAATACCAATCACCTGATCACAAATTGCCATAGTAGATTGGCGATGGCTGACGAGAATAATCAGTTTATCTGCCTTCACATTGCGTAAGGATTGTAAAATGATCGCTTCGTTTAAACTGTCCAGATTGCTTGTCGGCTCATCCAATAAAATAATCGGTGCATTATGTAAAAAGGCGCGGGCAATGCCGATGCGCTGTTTTTCACCATCGGAAAGATTGCCGCCAAGTTCCGTCATTTTGGTTTGATATCCCTCCGGTAAACTCATAATAAAATCATGAATAGATGCTTGTTTTGCCGCTTCAATGATCTGTTCTTGCGTCGCAGAACGATGGGCAAGGCGGATATTTTCTTCAATCGTGTCATTAAAAATATAGGTTTGCTGGGTAATATACGCCATATTATCACGCAGACTCGCCGTATTAATGTCCGCAAGTGCTGTGCCGTTAATGGAAATTTTCCCTTTTTGCGGATCATAAAAACGCATTAAAAGTTTTAATAATGTACTTTTACCACTGCCGCTTCTGCCGTGAATCCCCAAAATTTGACCTTTTCGTAACTGAAAATTAATGTCCGTGAGAATGTGTTCATCAGCATAAGAAAAACTCAGATTTTCTACGCTAATTTCAGCAACACTTTCCAAATTGACCGCACTTTCTACATCTTTTAATACGGGTTGTTCCGCCAGTAAGCTCAATACCCGCTCGCCCGATGCCAACGTTTGCAATAAATTACTGGAAAGATTACTCAAGGCAATCACCGGACCATAACTCGACATTAATAAAATCGTGCCTATCAAAAAATTGGCAAAATTAATTTCCTCTAAATAGAACAAAATCAAGCCGGTAAATAGAATGATGATATTGAAGGCAGACACCGCTATTTCTGTATAAATTCGTACTTTGCCTTCTTGATCTTTAATTTTGCGAAAAACCTTATCAATGGCTTGACTACGCTGTTGGATTTCCTCTAAACGATTCTGCTCATAGCCGAACAGCTGAATTTCTTTCATTCCACGAATACTGTCGAGGAAAAAATCATTCATTTCACCTACCAGTTCGCGATATTGTCTGCCGTCTTCACGGGCTAATCGGGTGGTGATGATCGGTAAAACCACGCCAATACAAAGATATGCCACAAATGCGACTAAGGCAAACCACAGGGACAGATGGGCAAATACCGCGACTAAGATCGCTGAGGTAAAAAAGGCGATCATAATCGGCGCAATGGTGTGAGCATAAAATACTTCAAGTAATTCAATATCATTGGTTACCAGTGAGACAAGTTGCCCGGCTTGTTTATCCTGCAATTTCACAAATGCCAGACGGCGCAAGGCGGAAAAGACTTTATCACGCAATAATGCCAACAATTTAAAGGCAATATAATGACCGGACATTTGTTCTAAATAACGCAAAACCCCACGGGCAACGGCAAGGGCAATAAGTGCGGTCAAAATTTGGGTTAAATTTAAATGTCCGTCAAAACCGAGCAAATGCGTCAATCCCATCGCCCCCAGTACCATAATAAAAGTCGCACTTAAAAAACCGAGCGTCCCCATTGTGATAGTAAATACCATAATATGTGCGAGGGGTTTTACTAACCGGAGTAACTGCCACATCACTAAAAATCCGTTTTTACGCATTTGCCACCTCTCTAATTTGCTCTAAAGATTTTTGTTGTTGGAACATTTCTGCGTAAGCCCCATTTTCTGCCATTAACGAGGTGTGCGTGCCTTGTTCAATCAATCTGCCTTTATCCAACACATAAATGCAATCCGCATTTACCGCATTAGCAAGGCGGTGGGAAATCATCACAATGGTTTTGTGTTGTTTAAATTGTTGGATAAATTTCAAAATCACTTCTTCACTTTCTACATCAATATTGCTGGTAGCTTCATCAAAAATGTAAAGCATCGCATTATGTAACAATGCCCGAGCCAAGGCTAAACGCTGGATTTGTCCGCCTGATAAATTTGCTCCCCGACTTAATAAAGGCATCGCCAAACCACCATTTTCACGCACAAAATCGGCTAAATTAACCTGCTCCAAACATTGGTAAATTTGCTCATCGGTGGCGCTGTTTTTTGCCATTAGCATATTTTCGCGCAATGTACCTTTAAACAGATAGCTGCTATGGCTCACCAATGAAACATTTTCATAGAAAGAAGTGCGGTCAATTTCAGCGGCGTTTTGCCCATTAAACAAAATTGCCCCTTGTTGCGGCTTGTGAAAACCCATCAACAAAGAAACCAATGTGGATTTTCCGCAACCGCTTTTTCCCACAAACACAGTGAGTTGATTTGGATAAATCATTAAATCCAAGCCCTGAATAGCCGCTTTTTCAGGGGAATAGGAAAAATGTAAATTCTGTATTTCTACTTGCATATTATTTTTTGCAGCCAAACCGACCGCACTTTGTTGTGCTTCGACCGGTGTATCAAGTAAGGTAAAAATTTTATCGGAGGCGGCTTTGCCATTCATTGCCACGTGGAAAAAAGAACCCAATAAGCGTAAAGGAATAAAAAATTCAGAGGCGAGCAAAATAAACAAAATTACGCCAAAAATACTGATTTGTGCCGACTGATATTGCAAAAGTGCGGTTAAAATTCCCACCGCTGCACCGCCATAGGCAAGCAAATCCATTAATGAAACTGAATTGAGCTGCATCGTCAGCACTTTCATTGTAATAGTGCGAAATTGTTCAGCTTCCGCATCCATTTGTTTGGCTTTGTAGCCGTCATCTTGATAAATTTTCAAAGTAATCAAACCTTGTAAGTTATCCAAAAAACTGCTGCCTAGCCCGACATAGATCGCCCAATATTTTGCCAAAAGTTTTTTGGCAATTTTATTTACAGCGATAATAGAGATTGGGATAAGTGGCACACATACCAGCAAGATCAATGCTGTCGGTGCATTAAAAAATACCAAGAAAAAGAATAAGGTGAGTGGAGCAAGTAAGCTATAAAATAGTTGTGGTAAATAACGTCCGAAGTAAATTTCTAACTGTTCCACCCCTTCAGATGCCACTTGAATGATATTTGATGTGGATTGTTGGTTCACTTGATTCAATGGCATAGTTGATAATTTACGGTAAATTAAACCTCTCAATTCGTGCTTCACTCTTGTGCTGGCAAAATAAGATGCCTGTACGGATTTTTTGCCGGAGAAGACTCGCAAGGCAAGTGCCACAACCAAAATTGCACCAAAACCCACCGCACTTGGTATGCTAAGTTTATGCAAAAATGCAGCTTGTAACACATAGGCAAATACCACCGCAGTAACAATACCGCCGACTAACGCAAGCCAATTCCACAGCACGGTTATTGCAATCCATTTTTTGCTCTCCGCCACGGTATTAATCAGGCGTTTATCTATCATCATAATGATTACTCCTAAAACGAAAAGAAGTGCGCAAAATGAGATACGCACTTTTCAATGTAATAACTAAAAAAGCTAGAAACGAATCTCAACGGATGCAGCAAAATTTCTGCCCGGTGCGTAGAAACGTTGAAGCCCATAGCCGTTACGATCAACGGTATTTGTTGTGCTATGTGCATTAATTCCCCGTAACGCATCCCAAGTGTGATATTTTTTATCAAATAAATTATAGACTCCGGCACGCAATGTGATGCTTTCCGTTGGATTGTAATAACCGAACAAATCGGTAATAAAGGCTGATTTATTGAGATATTTATAAGTCACGATTTCCTGTTTAAAATCATACTCTTTACAAATAGAAGTGCCGAACCAATAATCAAATTCTTCGCGAATACAATATCGATTATTCTCAATAGTTTTCGCATCTTTTGCTTTTTTACCGCCTAAATAAGTGAAACGGCTAAAAATCCCCCATTTTCCATTTGGATCTTCATAATCCAGTCCAAATACGGTTTTTATCGGTTGGATAGAAAGTAAACTGGTGCCATTTGAAAGTTTGCCTTTGCTATAACCTAAGGAACCATAAAACTTAAATCCTTTTGGAATAAATGAGACGATTTGATCCAAATTTAAATGGGTCTTAACTTCAATACCGTTCACTCTTGCACGATCAATATTGACCATTTGTTGTTCTAGGCTTTGGAATTTTTTTCCATAAGGATAAGAAATGATCACACTTTCTTGTTCAAATAAGAAATTTCGATAGTGCGACTGATAAATACTGACATCAAATAATCCCATATCACTGTGGGATTGAGCGAAAAGCGTGTGGCTAATGCTTCGCTCAGATTTTAAATCCGGATTTGCCCGCCAAGAACCATAAGCATTTTGAAAGGTGAAATACATTTCCGATGCCGTTGGAATACGATAGCCTGTCGAGAGTTGATAACCTAGTTTCCAGCTTTCCGTCACTTGGGCATTTAGTCCGATAAAACCGCTCCAATTGGCAAAACTGCTTTGGTTGAGTTCTCCACCTTCCAAACAGGCCTTAGAGCATTGTGCATTCAGCGCTTTAGGTTTTAATTTGGCATAGTCATAGCGAATGCCTAAATCAGAAGAAAAAATAGGATTCCAGACAATATGATCTTTTAAAGAAATGCCATACATTTTGGTTTTAACCGGACGTTGAATCGTGTACCAAATATCGCTTTCATAACTTTTCCCAATGCCGATTCTATCGTGGTTGATATTTTTAAATTCACGTTCACTTATATAGCTTCTTAAGGTAAGTGTATGATCAGCCAATAAATTAAACGATATACTTTCAAGTTCTAAATTTGCCCGTTTAAACTCGGTTTTCATTCTTCTATCAAAAATTTCATCGAGTTCTTTTTCTTTCGTTAACCAGTTAGAACCACCTTTATAATTAACAGCCGCAAGATCCGTTTTTTGATAATCCAAATCCAGCTTCGCAAAAGCCAGCCAATTTGATTCAGGCGCATAGGTATAATTCAAATTAATGTTGTAGCGCTTATTTTGATCGTCCGCTTCGCGCCAAGCACCACCGTAAAGCGCATAACTACGTTCATCCGTATAACGATTTCCTTTTTGACCGTTTATCGCAAAGGCAATCCGATGATGATCATTAATTTGATAGCCTAATTTTGCTAAATAGCTATGGAAACGATGTGTTGACGGATCCGGATGTTGACTTTCACTACTGTAATATAAATCCCCTTCACCATTGCTTTTCATTTCATGGCCCGTACGTTGTGAGTACATAAGCAATGCATCAAATTTATCACCAACATAACCTACGCCGAAGGTACGAACCCATTCACTATTTTTTCCGGCATAGCCACCACGTAACAGTGCACCAAATTTGTTGCCCGGTTTAACAATATCTATCGCTTCAAGGGTACGATAAGCCACAACACCGCCTAACGCACCGCTGCCTGAATTAAAGGCATCTGCGCCTCTCACAATATCGATTTCACGCACTAATTCAGAATCAATTGATAAACGTGAACTATTAAAGTTGCCATAACGGGCATATAAAGAATTTTCTTCACTATCCGGTAAATTAACACTATCAATACTTATTCCAACCCGATTTCCTTCAACTCCCCGAATCGAAAAACCTTTTAAAAAACGGCCGTTATCACTGATACCGACATCAGAGGTATATCGGACTAAATCTCGAGTATCACGAATCAATTCTTTTTGAATCGTTTCTGCATTTTTATGAATCACTGAGGATTGTGTTTGACGGGTTGAAGTCAGCTCATCTTGAACTCTAATTTCATCCAATTTTTCTTCTGCATTTGCTAAATTAATACCCGACAAAACAATACTTATAGGCAATAGACTATAGGCTGTTACTAATACTTTATATTTTTTCATTCTCATTTCCCTAGATTATTAAAATGAGAATGATTATAAAAAACTAAATTAAATAAAAATAGATTTTATTGATAATAATTTTCATTTTGTGATATTTATCAAAAAAAAACGCACTTCATTTCTAAAGTGCGTTGATTTTTTACTCTATTTTTCTAGATTAAATATCCAAATTTGCTCTTAGCGCATTAAGCTCAATAAACTCACGGCGCGGCTCTACTTCATCGCCCATTAAGGTGGTGAAAAGTTGATCTGCTGCAACGGCATCTTTAATAGACACTTTCAACATACGGCGGGCATTCGGATCCATAGTGGTTTCCCAAAGTTGATCCGCATTCATTTCACCCAATCCTTTATACCGTTGTACTTCCAAGCCTTTGCGTGATTCTTTCACTAACCATTCTACGGCTTGCTCAAAGGTGCGTACCTGTTGAACTTTTTCACCGCGAGCAACATAAGCTCCGTCCTCTAATAGCCCATTTAATTGTGTATTGAGTGAAACGATTTTTGCATATTCATTACCACTGACAAAATCAAAGTTAATAAAGTAATCGTTATCTATACCGTGTTTACGAACAGTAATAATCGCTTCATAAACCTGACGTTCAGCATTAAATTGAGTACGCATTGCATACTGATGGGCTTCCGTTTCTTTTTCTTCAAGTAATTGAATAAAAGATTTTCCCCAATTTTCAACCGCACTTTCTTCACGCATCATCTCAACAGAAAGCGGCGGTTGATAAATCAATCCTTGCAATAAAGGGGTTGGATAATGACGGCTTAAACGCACAATCAATTTTTGTACGCTGTTATATTCCGCCACCAATTTTTCAAATGCAAGAGCATTCATTGCCGGTGCATTTTCGCTGATATGCAACGCTGCACCATCTAGAGCAAGGGTTAATTCATATTGCTCCATTTCATCCGCATCTTTAATGTAACGCTCTTGTTTACCTTTTTTCACTTTATAAAGCGGTGGTTGGGCAATATACACATAACCACGCTCAATAAGCTCCGGCATTTGGCGATAGAAAAAGGTGAGTAAAAGTGTACGAATATGTGAGCCATCCACATCAGCATCGGTCATAATGATGATGTGATGATAACGCAATTTATCCGGGTTATATTCATCACGCCCGATGCCACAACCCAATGCGGTAATCAACGTTCCCACTTCTTGAGAGGAAAGCATTTTGTCAAAACGGGCTTTTTCAACGTTTAGAATTTTCCCTTTTAATGGCAAAATGGCTTGAGTTTTACGATCACGCCCTACTTTTGCCGAACCGCCTGCGGAATCACCCTCCACTAGGTAAAGTTCTGACAGCGCAGGGTCTTTTTCTTGGCAGTCCGCAAGTTTGCCCGGTAACCCTGCAATATCCAATGCCCCTTTACGGCGTGTCATCTCACGGGCTTTACGTGCCGCTTCACGGGCACGTGCTGCCATAATAATTTGATTTACAATGATTTTCGCATCAGCAGGGTTTTCCAACAAATATTCCTGCATTTTCTCATTCATTGCCGATTCCACCGCACTTTTCACTTCGGAGGAAACCAATTTATCTTTCGTTTGCGAAGAAAATTTTGGGTCAGGCACTTTCACAGAAATAATCGCCACTAAACCTTCACGAGCGTCATCACCTGAAGTGGAAACTTTTTCTTTTTTCAACAAACCTTCATTTTCCATATAACTGTTCAGGCTACGGGTCAATGCACCACGGAAACCGGCTAAGTGCGTGCCACCATCACGCTGCGGAATATTATTGGTAAAACAATAGACGTTTTCATTCACGCCATCATTCCACTGCAATGCCACTTCCACACCAATGCCGTCTTTTTCTGCGGTGAAATAAAAAGGTTTTGGGTGAATTGGGTTTTTATTTTTGTTTAAATATTCAACGAAAGCCTGAATTCCCCCTTCATAGTGGAAATGATCTTCCGTACCATCACGTTTATCTACCAAACGAATAGATACACCGGAATTTAAAAATGAAAGTTCACGTAAGCGTTTTGCCAGAATTTTGTAATCAAAGGTTGTTATCGCAAAAATATCAGGGCTCGGCCAAAAACGCACACTCGTTCCGGTTGCCTCTGTATCACCGATAATCGTCAGTGGCGTTTGCGGTTCGCCTAAATGATAAAACTGTTCATGAACATGACCTTGGCGGCGGATGGTAAGCTGTAATTTATCCGATAAAGCATTGACAACGGATACCCCCACACCGTGCAAACCACCGGATACTTTATAAGAGTTATCATCAAATTTACCACCGGCGTGCAACACGGTCATAATCACTTCTGCCGCGGAAACGCCTTCTTCCGGATGGATATCCACAGGAATACCACGCCCGTCATCTTGAACAGAAACGGAATTATCATCATGAATCGTTACGATAATATCAGAGCAGTAGCCCGCCAAGGCTTCATCAATAGCATTATCCACCACTTCAAACACCATATGATGCAAACCGGTGCCATCATCGGTATCACCGATATACATCCCCGGGCGTTTACGAACGGCATCAAGCCCTTTTAATACTTTAATGCTGGATGCACCATAGTTATCGGTCGTGGTAGTTTCTGACATAATTAATCTCTATTTTTGTAAATGAAAATTAGGCAAGATTATAGCAAAAAATGTGCTAATTAGCGAATAATAACCAAAAAGCACCTTTTCTTAAAAGCTAGACTTACAATGCGAAAATTATCCGGTATGACGCTCTTTCAATTTACTAATTACATCTTCCCAAGCTAAATTGGCATCTTGCAATAACACCGTTAGATGATAAGCCAGATCCGCCGCCTCGCAAATGGTTTCTTCACGATCTTTCACTGTCGCCGCAAGCGCCGTTTCCACCCCTTCCTCGCCGACTTTCTGTGCGATCCGTTTTGTGCCTTTCGCATAAAGCTCGGCGGTGTAGGAACTTTGCGGATCGTTCCCTTTACGACTGGCAATCAAACGCTCCAATTTGCTGAAAAAAATCCAATCTGGTTCGCTGTCGTGGATAAATTGGTGGAAACAACTTTCCGCACCCGTATGGCAAGTTTCTCCTATCGGATCGGCAAGAATTAACAGGCTGTCATTATCACAATCAAGGCTCATATCCACCACGTTAAGAAAATTGCCTGAGGTTTCTCCCTTTGTCCATAGCCGCTGTTTTGTACGGGAATAGAAGGTAACTCTTTTTTCAGCGAGTGTTTTTTCTAAGGCTTCAGAGTTCATATAACCGAGCATTAGCACTTCGCAGGTTTTTACATTTTGCACGATAACGGGGAGTAAATTATTGACTTTTTGCCAGTTGATTTGAGTTGGGTTTAGCATATTGTTCCTCTTGATATTGATAAAATTTTTGCAATATTTTTTATGTTTTTGACCGCTTATTATGCTCGGATTGCAATATCAAATTGGGCTAAGTAGGCTTTCAACTCCCCAATCTGAATAATCTGTTTATGAAACACACTCGCCGCCAATGCACCGTCTACCTTTGCCTCTACAAACGCATCGCGGAAATGCACCATTTCGCCCGCACCGCCTGAAGCAATCAAAGGGACATTGCAAACCGACCGCACTTTTTTGAGCTGTTCCAAATCGTAACCCTTCCGCACACCGTCTTGGTTCATCATATTTAACACAATTTCCCCAGCGCCCCGTTTTTGCACCTCTTTGACCCAATCAAGCAACTGCCATTGGGTTTGGCGAGTCCGTTTTTCATCGCCTGTGTATTGATTGACCCAGTATTTGCCCGTTTCTTGCTCAAACCAGCTATCGATCCCGACCACGATCGCCTGCACACCAAAACGATCCGCAAGGCGCGAAATCAGATCGGGATCCGCGAGGGCGGGTGAATTGATCGAGATCTTATCCGCCCCAAAGGCAAACAGTTTTTCCGCATCTGCTACCGTCTTGATACCGCCTGCCACGCAAAACGGAATATCAATCACTTGGGCGACCCGCTCCACCCAGCTTTTATCCACTGTGCGACCGTCCGATGAAGCCGTAATGTCATAAAACACCAGCTCGTCCGCCCCTTCCTGCGCATAACGTTGTGCAAGCGGAACGATGTCGCCGATAATTTCGTGGTTGCGAAACTGCACGCCCTTTACCACTTGCCCGTCTTTCACATCTAAACAAGGAATTATCCGTTTTGCCAACATTCTATCGCCTCCGCCACGTTGAATTTTCCTTCGAGTAATGCCCGCCCGACAATCACGCCTGCCACGCCTGTATCTTTAAGGGCAGCAATATCCGCTAGGCTACCAATTCCGCCTGACGACTGAAATTGTACCTCAGGGAAAGCGGTGCAAATTTCGTGATAAAGTGCAACGTTTGACCCCGCCAGCGTGCCATCACGGGAAATATCGGTGCATAAAACGTGCGCTAATCCCACTTCACAAAAGTCGTCAATCAAGGCTTCAAGGGACACCCCGCTTGCCTCTTGCCAACCGCTAATTGCCACAATTTTTTGACCGCTTGCATCAATATTGACATCTAATGCCAGCACAAATTTTTCTGCACCATATTGATTGAACCAGCCTTTGACCAATTCGGGTTGCTTAACCGCCGTTGAACCAATCACCACGCGATTTGCCCCAACCGCCAGTAAATCCGCCACATCTTGCTCTGAGCGAATACCGCCACCGACTTGGATAGGGCATTGGACTTGCGCGATAATTTCACCGATTAGCTTGGTTTGGCGTTTAGTTGGGTCTTTCGCCCCTGTTAAATCCACCAAATGAAGCTGTTTTGCCCCCTGACGCACGTAATCCTGAAATTGTGCCACGGGATTATCGCTATACAAGGTTTTTTGGGCATAATCGCCCTGATATAACCGCACAACTTGACCGTCAATTAAGTCAAGGGCGGGGATAATTTGTGAGGTTTGCATATGGTTTTAATTCTCCTACCTATATGTGCCTAGGGTAACAAGTCACCCTAGGTTAATCATAAACCTATCCCTTTGGGATAGTTATAAATGCCTTTCAAAATAAGTGTCGTTAAATAGTAGCTCTTCTTCAAGAAAAAGATTTTTCATTTCATCAATAAAATTTTGAGAACGATGATGCTCTTTTTGTTTTTTAATATAGTTAATAATCTTTTGTTTATCTCGTTCGCCATAGCTTAATGCACAATAACCAACCGACCATTCTGTAAAATCTGGAAATAAATCTGAATGACTCTCTAAAAATTGATGTGTGGTTATCTTTAATTTCCGAACAAATTCAGAAACGGATAATGTTTGATGAATAGCCACAAACAAATGAATATGATCAGGCATTCCATTTACACGATGTAAAACACAACGATGTTCCTGTGTAAATTTCCAAATACAACGATACAATTCTTTTTCGTGTCGCCCATTAATACTTGGCACACCGTGCTTTGTCCGAAAAATAATATGATATAGTAAACGTGTATAGCTCATTTTCTTCCTTAATCTCTACCCCGAAGGGGTAGGTTTATGCTTAACCTAGGGTAACTAGTTACCCTAGGCATAACAAACCGCTACAATCCGTGGGTATAAATACCCACGGTTACGCATAAACGTTCCCCTTTGGGGAACATATCTAGGGCAGTTTGTTACTCTAAGCAGGAAGAAATTACAACCGCACCATTCCAACTTTTCGAGTCAGATCACAAAACTAAATTTTTTCCACAAAATTCCGCAACAACAACGCTCCATTTTTACCCGAGCGTTCGGGGTGGAATTGCACACCGTAAAAATTGCCTTTGGCAATGGCAGCGGAAAAATCTACACCATAATGGCTGGTGGCGATGGTGTTCTCATTCGGGCTGACTGCATAGCTATGCACAAAATAGAAATGGCTATTTTGCTCAATGCCGTCAAACAATGGGCAGCCTTCCGTATAACGCACGTTGTTCCAGCCCATATGGGGCAAAGGTAAACCTGTATCAGAAATTAACGCCGTTTGGCTTGGCATTAGGTTCAAGGTTTCCACGTTGCCTTCTTCGGAAAACGCGGTCATTAGCTGCATACCCAAGCAAATGCCCAACACGGGTTGGGTGAGGTTTTGGATCACCTCAATTAGCCCTCGTTCTTGTAAGTTTTTCATTGCTGCGACTGCCGTTCCCACCCCAGGCAGAATCAGCTTATCAGCAGATTTGATTTTATTGAGATCACTTGTGATCTCAGCTCCATAGCCCAATCGGTCAAAAGCGAATTTGACGGAGGAAAGATTGGCACAAGCGGTGTCGATGATTACAAATTTACTCATTTAACTTCCTGATTTTATATTTTTTATTAAATTAGATAACTGCTCTATCCCATCAAAAGTACTCGGTACTTTATCAGGAGTTGAAAGAATACTACTAAAAATTAAATTTTCGAATTTTTCTAATGAAATTCCATCTTTTTCTTTAATCTCTTTTGCATACTCTGCATAACTTTGAATAAACTGACAAAGTGATTGGCGTAATTCAATTTGCATTATTTGTGTTTGGACTGAGTTATAATGAGTTAAAACAACCCTAAAAAAATAAATAAAAATTAACTCTAAACCTAATACAGGTAGCATTTGTTCCCAACCGATTTCATCCCATTTAATATTGTATTCACAAAACAAACCAAAAAATCTTCCACCAATAAAAGCTGCTGGTAGAGCACTTAAAATAATAAAAAATGTGGACATAATTCCAAAAGAGCACCATTTAGCACTTATTTTTTTGGATAATATATTTTCAAACCCTTTAGATAAACCAACAAAATTAAATGCTGTTTTTTGTTCTTTTAACTGTTCTGCTAATATATTCACTTC
The DNA here is from genome assembly GCF_002000485.1 of Rodentibacter ratti. GTDB lineage: Bacteria > Pseudomonadota > Gammaproteobacteria > Enterobacterales > Pasteurellaceae > Rodentibacter > Rodentibacter ratti. The sequence continues at coordinate 50,975 of NZ_MLAJ01000004.1, forward strand.
ATTTTGTTTACCTTTTAAAAACTCATCTATAGATTCTTGTTTCTCTTTAAGTTTATTTTCCGATTCATTTATTTTAATTTTATCAAGCATAAGTTGATATGATATAATATTAATATCAAACTTCCCATTTAGTAACTTATCCAAGTTATGATTATTTTTTGAATCAATAATACCCCTAGATTCTTTTTCAAATTCACTCCAAAACTTATTGAATTTAAAAAGAACATTATTTGTATATTGTACAGAGCGTGTAAATTTAATAAAATCACCATCTCCAAAATCTATATTTTTATTTTCATTTGGAAAAATATACTCTCTTAAAAACATACCACAAGTTAAATACATTTCATCAGAAACTCTATCATTTTCAATGTATTTCTCTGAGATATATTTTGAATAAAATCTAACACAATACTGACAAATATCGTTCCACTCTTCAAAAGAATTTTTCATACTGGTCAAAATATCAAAACAAAACTTTAGTTTTTTATTATCCCTCTCCCTATTTTCTTTGGGTAGAGAACTATCAAGTTCCTTTAACTTATTATAAACTGAATCAACATTTTCTTTTTTCCACATAATTATAACCTATATTAAAAATAGTAAACGTAATTAAATAATACATATTTTAATGTTTAGACAATCTCTTGCATAATTCATAATAACAGCTATTACAACACCCCCTTACTACTCGGCAACTCCTCCCCCTCAATCCTTATAGCCTGTCTTAAGGTTCTCCCAAACACTTTAAACAAACTTTCAATTTTGTGGTGGTCATTGTCGCCTTTGGCTTTGATGTGTAGGGTGGCAAGCATGGTGAAAGCGATGGATTGGAAAAAATGCTCGGTCAATTCAGTGCTGAAATCGCCCACTTTATCCCGTTTAAACTCTGCTTTAAATTTAATAAACGGGCGACCCGATAAATCCAACGCGCATTGGGCTTTACATTCGTCCATTGGTAGCACAAAACCAAAGCGGGCAATGCCCTGTTTATCGCCGATGGCTTGTTTTAACGCTGTGCCGAGTGCAAGGGCGGTATCTTCTACGGTATGATGTTCGTCAATCCACAGATCGCCTTTGCAAGAAATGTTCATACGGAATCCACCGTGGGTGGCGATTTGGTCTAGCATATGGTCGAAAAAACCCACGCCAGTGCTGATTTCGTTCACACCTGTTTCGTCTAGCCAGACTTGCACTTTGATGTCCGTTTCTTTGGTTTTGCGTTCAACGCTTGCATAGCGTGGCGGCCGTTCGCCGATATTGGTTACCGCTTCGCCTAACAATTTTTCCGTAATCAGATCCCAGTTCAGTTTTTCGGGGTGGTATTGCAACGCTCGAATACCGAGATTTTTCGCCAGCTCCACGTCAGTTTGGCGATCACCAATCACAAAAGAGCGGTCGGGATCGAATAAGTTTCTGTCGATATATTTTTGCAATAGTTTGGTTTTCGGCTTGCGGCACTCGCACTGATCTTCAGGCTTGTGCGGGCAAATCAGCACGTCATCAAATGCAATACCTTGCGAGCGAAACAACGCCATCATCGCATTATGCGGCTTGTCAAAATCCTCTTGTGGAAAAGATGCTGTCCCCAAGCCGTCTTGGTTACTCACCATCACTAAACGGTAACGTTTTTGCAGTTTCAGTAGGGCAGGAATCACATTCGGCTCAAATTTGAGTTTTTCCAAACTGTCGATTTGAAAATCGGTTTTCGGCTCATCTATCAATGTGCCATCACGGTCGATAAAAAGGGTGGGTTGCATGTTGTTTTCTCCTATTATATCCGATACCAACCACATACTTTGTATGTGGTTAAACATTGTGGCGATGCTTTGCATCACTATAAGTTTTGTTCAAAAAATGTTTCGTTGATTTCTATGCCTTCTTCGGTCAGTAAATATTTCATTTCATCTACAAAGCAGACATTTTTATGGTGTATTTTCTGATTTTTAATGTAATGAATAATTTTATCTTTATCTCTTTCGCAATATGTTAGGGAACAATAACCTCTTGCCCACGCATAAAATTCGGGAAAAAGATGTTTATTTTCATCAATCCATTTATGCGTACTGGTTTTTAATTTTTGCACAAATTTAGCAACCGAGATCATTGGATGCAATTCAACGAAAAGATGAATATGATCGGGCATTCCGTTAATACGATAAAGTACGGATTTATGTTCCCTTACAAATCCCCAAATATAACGATACAGCGTAGCTTCATTTTCTTCCAAAATACTTGGTACACCGTATTTTGTGCGGAAGACAATATGGTATAAATTTCGTGTATAACTCATATTTTCCCCTAGATCATCGCTACAAAGTAGCGATATTATGCGTAACCTAGCACTGAAGTGCTAGGCAGATAAAGCCATTTATTGTATTACTTTTATTGCCTCTATGACTTGAGCATTTTCTTCTGCTGTCCCCACCGTAATCCGAATACAATTTTGCAAATTCAACGCTCTATGCTGATCTCGTAGGATAATCCCTTTTTCCCAGAGTGATTGAAACACTTTTTGTCCGTCTTTGAATTTCACCAAAAGGTAGTTGGCTTCGCTCGGGTAAACCTGCTCTACAAGCGGTAGGTTTTCAAGATTTTTTTGCAAATCGGCACGATTGGCGAGAAGTTCAGCAACACTGCGTTGCATTTGGGCTAGCCCTTGTGGTTGCAGGGCTTGGGCGGCAATATCCGATACAGGCACAGGCAGTGGATAGGGTGCGATCACTTTTTGTAAGACTTGGATCAATGCCGCATTCGCAAGGGTAAATCCGCAGCGTAGCCCCGCCAATGCAAAGGCTTTGGAGAGAGTGCGGATAATCGCCAAATGCGGATAATTTGCCAGCTCCGTTGCCATTGTCGCTTGTGGACAAAATTCGATATAGGCTTCGTCCACCACCACAATCGCACGCCCTGCGGTCATTTGCAAAAGAGCGAGCAAATCCGACCGCTTGAGCAAATTGCCCGTTGGGTTATTCGGGCTGCACACAAACACCACTTTCACGCCCTCAAGCTGACGTTCAATCTCCACCAAATTCAGTTGAAAATCTGCCGTCAACGGCACGGTTTTACAGGCAATGCCACAGGTTTCGGCACTCACCGCATACATTCCATAGGTAGGCGGGCAGTACATCACTTTATCATCCGCCTCGCAAAAGGCACGGATAATAAGTTCAATGCTTTCATCACCGCCCCGACTTACCAGCACATTGTAAGGCGACACGCCCGCGTAAGCGGCATAGCCCTCCACCACCGCCTGCGGCTGCGGTTCGGGATAGCGGTTAAAAGTGCGGTCAATTAAATCAAAGTTTGGCGAAATCGGGTATTCATTTGCATTCAGCCAAATATCGCCCTTCCCCCCTAATCGCCGTGCAGATTGATATGGGGTGAGGGCTTGAATGTTTTTTCGGGATAAATTGTTGATGTTCATTGTGTTTGTCTTTTGTTAATAAAGTTAATCCGCTTTTTTCAGCATATGCATAATCAGCCGAATAAGCGTTTCTTTTTGCTTTGGATCAGACTCCGCCACAAGAAGCGTCAGCGCTGCCAAGCCAGTATCATTGATCACAGGGTGATGATCGGCATTAAACAAGCGGTGATTTCGATGCAGAAAATCGACAAAAAGAAATGCGCCACTGCGTTTATTGCCATCTGAAAACGGGTGATTTTTCACCACAAAATAGAGCAAATGCGCGGCTTTCGCTTCAATGCTCGGGTACGCAGGCTCACCAAAAACCGTTTGATCTAAATTGCCTAAAATTGCCGCCAGCCCGTCATCTCTTTCTCTGCCGAATAAATCGGAAGCCTCCCCTTTTTCGACAAGTTGCTGTTTAAACCGCTGCAATGCCGAGCGGGCTTCACTGAGGCTTGGCAATGTTCCGCCCTGCTGCGTTTGGGGCTCAGCCAAAAGCCCTTCATCATATTGTTGTAGCCATAAAAATGTCTGAGCATAACGGCTGACAATATCGACCAATCCTCGACCGCTTGCCACCGTTAATTCAGGGGATCTTGCCGTTTTTTGAATTAACGCCAATGCCTGTTCCAATTCCACCGCATTTTGTTGCAAGCGTTTTTGATTCAAGGCATAGCCTTTGACAAGATAATCTTTCAAGCGAGCCGTTGCCCAAATGCGAAATTTTGTCGCTGAGCTAGACCTTACCCTATACCCAACCGAGATAATAGCATCTAAATTATAATGTTTAAGATGCCTAGTAACATTGCGTCTCCCTTCTTGACGAACTACCGAGAAATCCTCGGTAGTTGAATTTTCATCAAGCTCACCTTCGGTAAAAATGTTTTTCAAGTGCAAGCTGATATTATCCGAGCTTGTATCAAATACTTTTGCCATCTGTGCCTGTGAGAGCCAAACCGTCTCATTTTCAAACCGCACTTCCACTTGGGCTTGTCCGTCTTGGGTTTGGTAAATTTCGATGGGGTTTTGCATTTTTGCTCCTTTTAAAAATAGGGTGATAAAAGTGATTATTTCTTATTGTTTGCAAAAAAGGTTCTAGAGATTTCTGCAATACCCTCCAAAATGGCTTTTTGATTTTCATCAAATTTTTCTAATTTGGGTAATTTACGAAAATCTCGCTCTTTATTCTCGTCGAGTCCCACTATAAAAGAGATGTACCGCTCTATCATCTCCGATTTTTTAGGTGGACGATTAAACATTTTTTTGATTTTTTCGTACTCTTTACTCTTGTTTTTTTCTGTTTCCTCTTCGGTATCATTTAAGTATCCAGGTCGCTCTTCAATGACTTTATTAGCGAGCTCTTTTTTACTCCAATTAACATCAGTTAATAGTTCTTGGAGTTTTTCTAATAAATTTTGAATTCGTTGTTTATTTGATTGTTTTTTACTCATTTGTCCCCAAATTTCCCATCTTGACCCGTAGAATGTATAACCAATGAAGGACAATCCTTCAGAGGTTTTAAACGTTTAATTCATTATGGAGAATAAAAATGTCTTCCAAACCAAACCCAAATTGGCCAAGTAAAACCGGTAACCCATCTGGTGGTGGTCGTGGTAATAACCCACCTAGAAAATAATCTCTAAACCTTAATTTATAGGCTCTCGTGTAGAGCCTATTTCTCACACAGTCTTAAATGATAACTAAAACTTTGTATGAGTTCGTCATCTACTTGTTCTTTGTATCCCACCTTTTTCATCGTTTTTTCTAAAGTACAACTACAAATTTCAATTTTTCTTTCAAGCTCTTTCTTGGAAAGATACCTACTATCAGGATTTGCACATTGGTTGATAATGGCATACTCAAACATTGGGGAATATCTCACTTGATCTAAGCTATTTTCAACTTGATAGCCAATAATCCCCCCAGCAACCAATAGGGCAGATGCCCCAGCCATAATCGGTTTAGTGATAGCCCTAATGCTATAGGAATACCCCTGAAAGCTCTTTTGGCAGCATTTGCATTTGATATGATTGGCAAATTCAATGTCATTTTTTACTTGGCAATGGGGGCAGGTAATTTTCATTTTTTGTCCTTTTATGTCAGTCTTTTAAAGAATAATAAGGGATAAATTATTTTTACCCAACAGTTTTGCAAACTCACTCGTCTTTCATTCGTGAAGCAAGTAATACTTCGCTTTTCAATTTTTCCAACCGCACTTCCACCGCTTGTCTGTGCGCCTCCAGCTGTTCGGCACTTGCCATTGCCATCACTGTTGGGGCAAGGGCTTGGAAACCTTGTGGGGTGAGTTCTTGTACGGTCATTCGTTTACTGAAATCCGCCAAACCTAAACTGGAATAAGTGCGGGTGTAGCCGTAAGTGGGTAGCACGTGGTTTGTGCCACTGGCGTAATCGCCCATACTTTCGGGCGAGTATGCGCCTAAGAAAATCGAGCCTGCGTTGTCTAGAAATGGCAATAATTCGCGGGCATTTTGCGTTTGTACCACCAAATGTTCGGGGGCATATTCGTTGCTGATTTCAACCGCTTGTTCAATGCTCTCAGCAATTAAAATTCGGCTGTGGTCGAGCGCTTGGCAAGCGGTCTCTTTTCGTGGCAAGTCTGCAAGTTGTTTTTCAATGGAAAATGCGGTCGCTTTTGCCAGCGTTTCACTGTTGGTAACCAACATCACTTGGCTATCCGCCCCGTGTTCCGCTTGGGAAAGCAGGTCGCTGGCGACAAAATCGGGGTCGGCAAATTCATCGGCGATCACCAACACTTCAGACGGACCTGCGGGCATATCAATCGCGGTGCCACGTTGCATCACTTGGCGTTTTGCCTCTGTCACAAAGGCATTGCCCGGCCCGAAGATTTTGTCCACTTTCGCCACCGTTTCCGTGCCTTGTGCCATCGCAAAAATTGCCTGTGCGCCACCCACAGTGTAAATGGTTTCTACGCCGCAAAGATTGGCAGTGTAAAGAATTTCATCTGCAATCGGTGGAGGGGAACAAAGCACAATTGTTTTACAGCCTGCAATTTTGGCAGGAATGGCAAGCATCAATACTGTCGAAAATAGCGGGGCTGAACCACCTGGGATATACAATCCAACCCGTTCAATCGGGCGGGTCAGCACTTGGCAACGCACACCGGGCTGGGTTTCGATGTCAATTTCTTGATTTTGTTGCGCCTTGTGGAACGCCTCGATATTCGCCTTCGCCTGTTGAATGGCTTGGCAAAGTTCTGGTGAAATTCGACCGCTTGCCGCCGCAATTTCTCCGTTGATACGGTGAGTTTTTCCAATCTGACCTTGTCAAATTTCTCCGCCAATTCAAACAAAGCACCATCACCATTCCGTGCCACATTTTCACGGATAGCGTCCACCGCTTGTGTGATGCTCTCCCCCACTTTTTGTGCAGGACGAGAAAGTGCGGTGTTTTTTTCCGATGTTTTTAAATTGTTCCAAATGAGTGTTTGCATATCGTTTCCTTATATTATTCCTGAATAAAACCATTTACCCCAAGATAAATGAGCAATACCCCAAAAGTGAGGTTCATTATTTTTTGTACGTTGGGGCGATTTAAAAATTGTTTCGCTAATGCGGCACTGAAAGCGTAAAAAAACATTACCACCGCAACAGCAATTAAAAAGATCACAGCCAGTAAGATCATCTGTTGGGTGGTACTCCATAGGCTTTTAGGATCTAAAAATTGGGGAAAATAAGCCAGTAAAAATACTATCGTTTTCGGGTTAATCACGGTAATAAAAAAGCCTGTTTTCCAGTTGAATTTATTGGTGACACTTTCCTCTGCCTTAACAAAATGGCGAAGTGTCTTTAAGCTACTGACACCAAGATAAATTAAATAACCATTGGCGACCGTTCCCATTATTGCCAGAATGTTGGGCGATTGGCTTAATACTTCGCCAACACCCACAATTACCCCAATCAGTAGCGCAACATCACCAAGTAAAACACCAAACGTGATCTCCATACCTTTTCTAAAGCCTTTTTCGAGGCTGCCTTGAATCGCAAGCATCATCGAAGGACCGGGTAAAGCGGCGAGTAGCAAACTGGAAAGGGTGAAATAAAATAACAGGGATAAGGTCATTTTTTCTCCTTTTTAGAAAAGCAAAGAAATGGCATTTTGAGTTCTTTTCTCAATATTTGTAATATTATTAAAGACTGTTGTTCTGCACAAAATCTATTAGTTATACACAAATCATAGCTTGATGATGATTTTACTTTTAAAGCAGCTTCTGTATTAGAGTTTACAAGTTGTTTATTTTTGTATGACTTTGATATTTTTTTAATAATATTTGAGTCGCTATATGATAATACAAACAAGAAAACTCATTTTCATTATATTTACAGGATAAAACAAGATCAGGTATTTTATGTATAAAAGTATTATTTATTTCAAAATTATCATCCATAATAATACTGTTTAGCTTAGGATAAGTTGCCAGAATAATAGATATATCAGAATTGCCAATTTTAAGGCTTTCCAAACACGCTTCAAAACTATCTAATAATGTAATTTTTTCACCCAGGTATTGTTTTTGAGCTGCTAAATAGCTGCAAGTAGAGGGATATGCATTATCCCCTAAGGTTGTAATAATCATAGTATTTCCCTCATCATCACTATTTCATCATTTTTTCAATCGGTAACACCAAAATTGAGCTTGCACCAATGGCTTTGAGCTGTTCCATCGTTTCCCAAAAGAGATTTTCTTGGCTGACGACGTGCATTGCCACTTGGTTGGTGTCATGGGCAAGGGGCAAAATGGTCGGGTTTTCAACGCCTGGCAAAAGTGCGGTAATTTCTGCAAGGCGATCTTTCGGGGCGTGTAGCATAATGTATTTTGACTCCGCCGCCTGTTGCACACCTTGGATACGGGTGAGCAAGCGGTCGATTAACGCCTGTTTTTTGCAATCCAACGGCTGAATACTTTGTACCAAGCAGGCTTTAGAGCGGTAAATAACCTCCACTTCGCGTAAGCCGTTGGCCTCCAGCGTTGCACCTGATGAAACCAAATCACAAATGGCATTGGCAAGCCCTGCTGCTGGCGCAACTTCAACCGATCCCGTGAGTAAACAGTTTTTAAACGGGACATTTTGGCTTTGCATATAACGTTTGAGTAAGTTTGGGTAGGAAGTGGCAATGCGATTGTTGCGAAGATCATTGAGTTGGCGGTAAGGCATCTCACGTGGCACGGCAAGCGAAAGACGGCAGCCGCCAAAATCAAGGCGTTTAAGCATTTGGTAATCGGCACTCTCACCTGCTGAAATCCGCCCTAATGCCGCCTCTTCCAGCACATTTTCGCCGATAATGCCGAGATCGACCACGCCATCGAAAATCAACCCAGGAATATCATCATCACGCACGCGTAAAATTTCAATGGGCATATTTTCCGCATAGGCAATCAAACGTTGTTCATTCCAATTAATTTTCACTCCGCATTGTTTAAGAAGTGCGGCGCAATCTTGGCTTAGACGCCCTTTCTTTTGCAAAGCAATGCGTAAACGATTTGATGAAGTTGTGTTTGTCATATTGTTTTCCTACTTTTTTGAAATTTAAATAAAACAAAAACCCCTCGAAAGTTTCCTTCCGAGGGGTTGATAAGTGATCATTTATTATGTTTGCATTTCACACGTACTCGGAAGTTTATCTTCCGAACACACCGAATGCCCGAAAGATTATTCAGGAATGGTGATGATGATAAAACGCATTGATAAAATTCATAATAAAATCTATTTAATCTAAAAATGATGGGTTGAATATAACCAAGAAATGTTATTGATGCAAGTAGTTTTTTGCATAGATTTTCAGCAATCTCAATAAAAACTCATCAAATTTCAACCGCACTTTATTAAAATTAAATATTTAAGATTTTATAAATTTCCGAATCTTTACGATCCAAGTAATGAACGGATTGAATTTTACGAATGGTGCGTGATTTACCACGGATCAAAATAGTTTCCGTACTCGCAAGATTGCCTTTACGGGAAATCCCTTTTAACAATTCTCCATGGGTAATACCCGTAGCAGCAAAAACAAGATTATCATCACGAACTAAATCTTCCAGTTTCAGCACCTCATTAACTTTTACGCCCTGAGCTTCGCAACGGCTAATTTCTTCCGCCGCAATTTTTTGATTTTCTTCGCTGTCACCTTTCACTTCATTACGGGGAATTAAACGTGCTTGCATATCGCCGCCTAATGCTCGAACAGCCGCTGCAGCAGCTACGCCTTCAGGCGCCCCGCCGATGCCATAAACCATATCCACTTCAGCATCAGGTAAGCAACATAAAACAGAAGCCGCTACATCACCATCGGGAATTGCGATGACACGAATACCTAAATCATACATTTGTTTAATCACTGCCTCATGACGGGGTTTTGCTAACACCATCACCGTTAGATCAGACAAAGATTTTCCCAAACGGGAAGCTGTGCGGCGAAGATTTTGTTCTAGTGGTAGCGCTAAATCAATCATACCTTTGACTTCAGGCCCCACCACCATTTTTTCCATATACATATCCGGCGCTTTTAAGAAAGTTCTTTTTCCGCCCGCAGCCAATACAGAAATGGCATTAGATTGCCCCATTGCCGTCATACGTGTACCGTCAATAGGATCAACAGCGATAGAAACAAGCTCACCATTACCGGAGCCGACTTTTTCTCCAATATAGAGCATAGGGGCTTCATCGATTTCCCCTTCACCAATGACAATTTCACCATCCATATGAATGAGATTCAGCATATAACGCATGGCTTTCACGGCTGCCTCATCCGCCGCGTTCTTGTTGCCACGTCCAAGCCAAGTATAAGCAGCCAGTGCAGCCGCTTCTGTTACACGAGAAAATTCAATAGCCAATGCACGATTCATTCTTTATCTCCATTTGTTCCAAGCAAAAAGCGAGCCATTCTAACACTATGCAAACGTTTGCATAATAAATTTTTACTGAAAGCTTTAAAAAGAAAAGTGAAGTGGGTACAATAAAGCAGTTTCGGACTTTATTTTAAAAGGAAATCACTATGTCATTAGAAATTTTAAACCAGCTTGAAGACAAAATTAAACAAGCGGTAGAAACGATTCAATTACTTCAACTTGAAGTAGAAGAATTAAAAGAACAAAACAGTCAATCTCAGCAAACCGTTGAAGCATTGCAAAGTGAAAATGAACAATTAAAAAATGAACATCGTAACTGGCAAGAGCATATTCGTTCATTGCTCGGTAAATTTGATAACGTTTAACTCCATTAAAGGCTTAGAAAATCTAAGCCTTTGTTTTAGATAATTTTTATGAAAGTTTGTATTATTTCAGGCAGTACTTTAGGCACAGCGGAATATGTTGCCGAACATTTGCAAGATATTTTAAAAACACAAGGATTTTCAACCGCACTTTTTCACGGCGCAGAGTATGATGATGTGATTGATGAAACCTTATGGTTGATTGTTACATCCACCCATGGAGCCGGTGAAATTCCCGATAATTTACGACCTCTCTTTGATCAGATAGAACAATCTGATAGCGATCTTTTGCATTTACGTTTTGCCATTGTTGGTTTAGGTAATTCGGATTACGATACCTTTTGTTATGCCGCAAATCATATCGAAAATATTCTAGAACAAAAAAGTGCGATCAAAGTTTGTGAAACATTAAAAATTGATGTACTCAATGTGGATGATCCTGAAAGCTATAGTGAAAATTGGCTTCCTCTATTTGTTCAATCCCTTTCATAAAAAAACGATGGTTTTAACGATCATCGTTTTTTTACCTGTGTATAACTCATAAAAAATCTGTCAAAAACCTGTATTTTTTAACTGAATAAGATCTTAATTTTTTTCTGCTGTGGATAAATATGTAAATTATCCACAATGAATAACGGCTATTTTTATCATTGATAAACATTTTTCAATAAGATCTAACTTATTAATTTATAAAAAGAAAAAAGCATTATTCACATAACAAAAGGATCCTAATAGTAACAATAATAAGATCTTTATCTATAAAAAAAGATCTAATATTTATTACCACACCACTTTTCGATCTTTTTTCTCCATCTCATTTAGGATCGAATTCTCACTTTCAAGCAAAATCGAATTTCTGTAGAATAGCCCACATTTTTAGATCCTAATAATTAGAGAAAACGATGTTTTATACTGAAACTTACGATGTGATCGTCATTGGTGGTGGTCATGCTGGAACGGAAGCGGCATTAGCGCCTGCCCGTATGGGGTTAAAAACCCTTTTATTAACGCATAATGTAGATACTTTAGGGCAAATGTCTTGTAATCCTGCTATTGGGGGGATCGGAAAAGGTCATTTGGTAAGAGAAGTCGATGCCATGGGTGGTTTAATGGCTCACGCAGCGGATAAGGCTGGAATTCAATTTCGTACTTTAAATAGTAGTAAAGGCCCTGCTGTACGTGCCACACGTGCACAAGCTGATCGTGTGTTATATCGCCAAGCTGTACGTGTTGCCCTTGAAAATCAGCCCAACCTTGATATTTTCCAACAAGAAGCTACGGATATTTTAATTGAACAGGATAGAGTAACCGGTGTCACCACTAAGATGGGCTTAACATTCTGTGCAAAATCGGTAATTCTAACAGCCGGTACTTTTTTGGCTGGCAAGATCCATATTGGACTGGAAAATTATGAAGGAGGACGTGCAGGCGATCCTGCTTCAACCACATTAGCGGAACGTTTACGCGATCTGAATTTACGTGTGGATCGCCTAAAAACAGGTACACCACCACGCATTGATGCTCGTACTATCAATTTTGATGTCCTCACCAAACAGCATGGCGACTCCGTATTACCGGTATTTTCATTTATGGGATCGCTGTCGGATCATCCACAGCAAATTCCTTGTTATATTACCCATACTAATGAACAAACTCACGAAGTGATCCGCAACAATTTGGATCGTAGCCCGATGTACACCGGTGTGATCGAAGGGATCGGACCTCGTTATTGTCCTTCTATTGAAGATAAAGTGATGCGCTTTGCGGATCGTAATTCCCATCAAATTTATTTAGAGCCGGAAGGATTAACCAGTAATGAAATCTATCCAAATGGGATTTCAACCAGTCTTCCCTTTGATGTGCAAATGAAGATCGTTAATTCAATGAAAGGCTTGGAAAATGCTCGAATTATCAAACCGGGTTATGCCATTGAATATGATTATTTTGATCCGCGTGATCTCAAACCAACCTTAGAAACCAAAGCCATTTCAGGATTATTCTTTGCCGGTCAAATTAATGGTACGACCGGATATGAAGAAGCTGCCGCACAGGGGTTACTTGCAGGGATTAATGCAGGACTTTATGTACAAGAGAAAGAGGCATGGTATCCACGTCGTGATCAAGCCTATACCGGTGTATTAGTTGATGATCTTTGCACACTCGGCACAAAAGAACCTTACCGAGTGTTTACTTCCCGTGCAGAATATCGCTTATTGTTACGCGAAGATAATGCGGATATTCGCTTAACCCCAATTGCCCATGAATTTGGTTTAATTGATGAAGCTCGTTGGGCTCGTTTTAATCAGAAAATGGAAAATATTGAACGTGAACGTCAGCGTTTACGCAGTATTTGGTTACATCCCCGTTCGGAATATCTGGAAGAAGCCAATAAAGTTTTGGGAAGCCCATTAGTTCGTGAAGCCAATGGTGAAGATTTATTACGGCGTCCGGAAATGAATTATGAAATTTTGACTTCTCTCACACCTTATCAACCGGCAATGGAAGATAAAGAAGCAGTAGAACAAGTGGAAATTGCCATTAAATATCAAGGCTATATTGATCACCAAGAAGAAGAAATTGAAAAACAAAAACGCCACGAAAACACCGCGATTCCGCCACAATTTGATTATACAAAAGTATCGGGTTTATCTAACGAAGTTCGTGCGAAGTTGGAACAGCATCGCCCTGTTTCTATCGGGCAAGCAAGCCGTATTTCCGGTATCACACCCGCAGCGATTTCAATTATTTTAGTTAATTTGAAAAAACAAGGAATGTTGAAACGTGGGGAATAAACTTTCTGTGTTTGAAATCACTTATTGAAAATTGAAAGGAGAAAGTGCGGTGAATTCTACCGCACTTTTTTATATCAATTATAAGGATTGTTTTACCGCTACATCTAACTCTGCCGTTGGGCGACCGAGCAATTTCTCAAGAGTTTTATCTTCTGAAAATAATGCACCTTTTGAGGCATCTACATCCCATTGAGCAATTAAACCTGCAAAGTCTGAATCTAAGCCGGCTTGTACCAGAGCCTCTGCATAATCTTCAGCAGGAAGATCTACATAAGGAATATTTCTACCAGTTTGTTTGCTAATTTCTGCCGCAAGATCTGTTAATGTCCAGCTGGTTGAACCGGCTAATTCATAAGTTTTATTTTCGTGACCTTCGCCTAATGCCACATTCACAGCCGTTTCTGCTAATTCGGCACGAAGTGCGGATGAAATTCGACCATTCTTTGCAGAACCATAGAAAGCATTATTTGCCAATGCCGCAGGGATTGAAGAGGTATAATTTTCAGTGTACCAGCCATTGCGTAAAATGGTGTAAGTGATGCCTGAAGATTTTAATGCTGCTTCAGTTTCAACGTGTTCGCCGGCAAGGGATTTCACAGTATTATCATTTGTCGCACCAAGTAAGCTAGTATAAATAATATGTTTTACACCCGCTTTTTTTGCTGATTCAATAGCGTTTTTATGTTGTGCGGAACGTTGTCCGATTTCATTACTTGAGACTAAAATTAATGTATCTATACCTTTTAACGCCTCCACTTGTCCTTCTGTTTTTGAATAATCAAATTTTCGTGCTTCTACGCCTGAAATTTTTTCCGGAGAACGTACAAGGGCTATAACATCGGCATTTTTTGTTTTTAATAAATCTAATGCGATGGCACCGAATTGACCTGTTGCACCTGTGATAGCAATAGTTTTGTTTGTCATATTGTTTTCCTTTTTTCTAGTGTTAAATATTTGACCTTGTTGGTTAACGGTTACTATAATAATCTCAAAACTTACTTTTTATAAGTACTTACATAAAAGTAAGTTTTGAGAGATTTTTAGGAAAAATACTAACTTAATGATTTTAAAGGAAATAAAAATGGAAAAATTTTTTGAACGTGGAAATGTTTTGGCTTCAGCTTGTCCTTCTCGGCAAATTTTGCAGCATTTAACCAGTCGTTGGGGAGTATTAGTACTAATAAGTTTACATTCAGGTACTAAACGTTTTAGTGAATTGCGTCGTATGATTGATGGAGTGAGTGAACGAATGTTGACTAAAACACTACAAGAGTTGGAAGAAGACGGAATGTTAATTAGAAAATCTTACAATACTGTACCACCGCACGTGGATTACACGTTAACAGAATTTGGTATACAGGCATCAAATAAAATGTTTGAGTTAGTTGATTGGCTGGAAACGAATTTAACTGGGATTTTGCAGCAGAAATCGAAAAAGCCGTAGAATAACGACCGCACTTTCAAGTAGAATGGACTGAATTCTTACTAAACGTATATTATCAATGAAAGCAAAATTAGACCGATTGCTTACACAGGCAAATATTCAATTAAGCGATCCACAAAAACAGCAACTAATCGATCTTGTCAATTTATTAAATAAATGGAACAAAGCCTATAATTTAACCTCAGTGCGTGATCCACAAGAAATGCTGGTGAAACATATTCTGGATAGTCTTGTGGTGAGTCCTTATTTACAAGGTGACTGTTTTATTGATGTGGGGACCGGCCCCGGTTTACCCGGTTTACCTCTAGCGATTGCAAACCCAAATAAGCGCTTTGTATTGTTAGATAGTTTAGGTAAACGTATTAGTTTTATTCGTAATTCAATACGTGAATTAAAGTTAACAAATGTTACGCCTATACTAAGTCGCGTGGAAGAATATCAACCTAATGAAAAATTCGATGGGGTATTGAGCCGGGCATTTGCTTCACTCAAAGATATGACAAATTGGTGCCATCATCTTCCAAAAGAAAGTGGGTATTTTTATGCATTAAAGGGGGTTTATCATATGGAAGAAGTGCAAGAATTGGATGATAAATATACAGTGCAACAAATAATCCCCTTACAAGTGCCGGAATTAGTAGGTGAACGACATTTAATCGTTTTACAGTAAATCGTTACATATTTGTAAAATTTTTTCAAAACTGTGATTTAGTTAACGTTTTTTTGGTAGTTTTTAAGTTGAATCTGATTTTTTCAAGAGTATAATTACTAACGTTTAAGGTTATCAAAAATAATGTCGAGAATTATACAACAAGCGAAAATTCAGTATCGAAAAGCTATTCAGATTGAATTAGTCATCATGTTACTATTCGCTTGTTTTTTTGCATTTTGGCAAATGAAAAGTGCCTTTGATTTTTTACTTGGATTTATTTCGGCACTACTTCCTTTCAGTGTTTTTGTGTACGTCGTTTTTTATCGAAAACAATATTTATCGGCAAAATTAACCGCACTTTATAGAGGTGAAGCCATCAAGTTTGTGTTAACCATTGTATTGATTATTGCATCATTCAAATGGTTTTTGGTAACAAACTTTGTGATTTTCTTTAGTGGTTTTTTTATGGCATTAATTTTGAATAATTTAATTCCATTTTTACTAAATAGGTCTTAAGTTTATATTTTAAAAAGGGTTAACTATGTCTGGACAAACAACTGCAGGATATATCAGTCACCACTTAGCCTTTCTAAAAACAGGTGATGGCTTTTGGAATATCCATGTTGATACTTTATTTTTCTCAATCCTGTCCGCTGCTATTTTTCTTTTTATTTTCAGAAGAGTTGCAAAGAAAGCTACACCTGGAGTACCGGGAAAATTACAATGTTTAGTTGAAATTGTGGTAGATTGGGTTAACGGTATTGTTAAAGAAAATTTCCACGGACCGAGAGATGTGGTTGCTCCAATTGCATTAACCATTTTCTGTTGGGTATTCATTATGAATGCAATCGATTTGGTTCCTGTCGATTTTCTTCCTCAATTAGCAGGTCTGTTTGGTATTCATTACCTTCGTGCTGTGCCTACTGCTGATATTAGTGCCACTTTAGGTATGTCTATTTGTGTTTTTTTCTTAATCATCTTTTATACGATAAAGTCTAAAGGGTTTGGCGGTTTAGTTAAAGAATATACTTTGCATCCGTTTAATCATTGGGCGCTTATTCCTGTTAACTTTATTCTTGAAACCGTAACATTACTAGCTAAACCAATTTCTCTTGGTTTCCGTTTATTTGGTAATATGTATGCGGGAGAATTAATCTTTATTCTTATTGCTGTGATGTATTCAGCAAATACGGTCATTGCAGCTTTAGGAATTCCACTACACCTTGCTTGGGCTATTTTCCATATTTTGGTTATTACGTTACAAGCATTCATCTTTATGATGTTAACGGTGGTTTATTTGAGTATGGCTTATAATAAAGCCGAACATTAATTTTTTATTAACTGGCTCTAGGGCTAACTTTACTTCTATTGGAGAACATTATGGAAACTGTAATTACAGCTACAATTATCGGTGCATCAATCCTTCTTGCAGTTGCAGCACTTGGCACAGCAATTGGTTTTGCTATCTTAGGCGGTAAATTTTTGGAATCATCAGCTCGCCAACCTGAATTGGCTTCTAGCTTACAAACTAAAATGTTTATCGTAGCCGGGCTTTTAGATGCGATTGCGATGATTGCTGTTGGTATTTCCTTACTATTCATCTTTGCGAATCCATTTATCGGTTTATTACAATAATCCCTTATTTGCTTATCAACGTAAAACAAGCATTTTAAGGAGGACGTTGTGAATTTAAATGCAACATTAATTGGTCAACTTATTTCATTCGCTCTATTCGTATGGTTTTGTATGAAATTTGTATGGCCGCCAATTATTAAAGCAATTGAAACACGTCAAAGCCAAATTGCCAATGCATTAGCATCTGCGGAAGCTGCCAAAAAAGAACAAGCAGAAACTAAATTCCTTGCGGAAGAAGAAATTTCAAAAGCAAAAATTCAAGCTCAAGAAATTATCGATGCTGCAAATAAACGACGTAATGAAGTGCTTGACGAAGTAAAAACCGAAGCTGAAGAGCTTAAAGCGAAAATTATTGAACAGGGTTATGCGGAAGTTGAGGCTGAACGTAAACGTGTTCAAGAGGAATTACGTCTTAAAGTGGCTTCCTTAGCAATTGCCGGTGCTGAGAAAATTGTGGGTCGCACTATTGATGAAGCGGCAAACAATGACATTATTGATAAATTAGTTGCAGAACTATAAGAGGCTTTAGCTTATGTCAGAATTAACTACGATAGCTCGCCCTTATGCCAAAGCAGCATTTGATTTTGCCATAGAGCAATCCGTAAACGATAAAAGTGCGGTAGAAAAATGGACAGAAATGTTGGGATTTCTTTCCGCACTTGTGGAAGACGAACAAATGAAAGAATTTCTTATTAGTTCGCTCTCTTCACAAAAAGTAGCGGATACGGTAATTTCAATTTGTGGTGAACAGCTAGATCAATATGGGCAAAATCTTATTCGGTTAATGGCTGAAAATAAGCGTTTGAGTGCTATTCCTGCGGTATTTTCCGAATTTACCCGTTATGTGGAAGAACATCAAGCCATTGCAGAGGTACAGGTAATTTCTGCACAACCATTGAATGCAACTCAAATTGAAAAAATTGCTGCGGCAATGGAAAAAAGATTAGCTCGCAAAGTGAAAGTAAATTGCAACGTGGATGATTCGCTTATTGCTGGTGTAATTATCCGTACGGAAGATTTTGTGATTGATGGTAGTAGCCGTGGACAGCTCGACCGTCTGGCAAATGAGTTGCAATGATAAGAGGAATAAAAGATGCAACTAAATTCAACTGAAATTAGTGAATTGATTAAAAAACGAATTGCTCAGTTTGATGTAGTGAGTGAAGCTCGCAACACTGGGACAATTGTTTCCGTAAGTGACGGTATTATTCGTATTCACGGTTTGAGCGATGTAATGCAAGGGGAAATGATTGCATTACCGGGAAATCGCTATGCAATGGCACTAAACCTTGAACGTGACTCGGTAGGTGCAGTTGTAATGGGACCTTACGCAGATTTAGCGGAAGGAATGGAAGTCCAATGTACCGGTCGTATTTTAGAAGTACCGGTAGGCCGTGGCTTGTTAGGTCGTGTGGTCAATACCCTTGGTCAACCAATTGACGGTAAAGGTGAAATCGAAAATGATGGCTTTTCACCGGTTGAGGTGATTGCTCCGGGTGTTATCGAACGTAAATCGGTCGATCAACCGGTACAAACCGGTTATAAAGCGGTGGACTCTATGGTGCCGATCGGCCGAGGTCAGCGTGAATTGATCATCGGAGACCGCCAAACCGGTAAAACAGCACTAGCGATTGATGCGATCATTAACCAACGTGATTCAGGAATTAAATGTATCTATGTTGCCATTGGTCAAAAAGCATCAACCATTGCAAATGTCGTGCGTAAATTAGAAGAACATGGTGCTTTGGCAAATACCATTGTGGTTGCTGCATCAGCATCTGAATCTGCCGCATTACAATATCTTGCCCCTTATGCTGGTTGTGCAATGGGTGAATATTTCCGTGATCGTGGTGAAGATGCATTAATTGTTTATGATGATTTATCAAAACAAGCCGTTGCTTACCGTCAAATTTCATTGTTATTACGCCGTCCACCGGGTCGTGAAGCTTATCCTGGAGATGTTTTCTATTTACACTCACGTTTACTTGAACGCGCTGCTCGTGTTAATGAAGAATATGTAGAAAAATTTACTAACGGTGAAGTAAAAGGAAAAACAGGTTCTTTAACTGCCCTTCCTATTATTGAAACTCAAGCAGGTGACGTTTCTGCATTCGTACCAACCAACGTGATTTCCATTACCGATGGTCAGATTTTCTTAGAATCTAACTTATTTAACTCAGGTATTCGTCCTGCGGTAAACCCGGGTATTTCGGTATCTCGTGTAGGTGGTGCAGCACAAACTAAAGTGGTGAAAAAATTAGCCGGTGGGATTCGTACTGCATTAGCACAATATCGTGAATTGGCAGCATTTGCGCAATTTGCCTCTGATCTTGATGATGCAACCCGTAAACAGCTTTCTCACGGTGAAAAAGTTACCGAATTATTGAAACAAAAACAATATGCGCCGCTGAGTGTTGCAGAGCAATCTGTGTTGCTTTTCGCTGTTGAGTTTGGTTATTTGGAAGACGTAGAACTGCAAAAAATTGCAAGTTTTGAGACCGCACTTTTAGACTATGCTCACCGTAACCATGGCGACTTTATGGCAGAATTGACCAAAACCGGTAATTACAATGATGAGATAAAAGACACATTGAAAACGATTTTGGATAGTTTTAAAGCCAATAGTGCTTGGTAATATAACGGAGAAAGAAGATGGCAGGTGCAAAAGAGATAAAAACCAAAATTGCCAGTGTACAAAGTACACAAAAAATTACTAAGGCAATGGAAATGGTTGCTACCTCGAAAATGCGTAAAACGCAAGATCGTATGGCGGCTTCTCGTCCGTATTCTGAAACAATACGAAATGTTATCAGCCACGTCTCTAAAGCCAATATCGATTATAAACACCCGTTTTTAGTTCAACGAGAAGTAAAAAAGGTTGGGATTTTAGTTGTCTCGACAGACCGCGGAATGTGTGGTGGTTTGAATATTAATTTATTCAAAACTGTGATGACAGAAATCAAACAATGGAAGGATAAAGGCGTTACTGTAGAGCTAGGATTAATCGGCTCAAAAGGAATTAATTTTTTCCGTTCATTGGGGTTATCTGTACGTGGACAGCTTTCCGGTTTGGGTGATAATCCGGCAATGGAAGATTTAATTGGTGTGGCAAACGGTATGTTTGATGTTTATAAAAATGGTGAAGTCGATGCGGTTTATATCGCCTACAATAAATTCATCAATACAATGACACAATCGCCCGTTTATCAACAATTGATTCCATTACCGGAGTTAGAAACCGATAATTTAGAACAAAAACAAAATACTTGGGATTACCTTTACGAGCCGGAGCCAAAAGTTTTATTAGACAGTTTGCTCACTCGTTATTTGGAATCACAAGTATATCAATCTGTGGTGGATAACCTTGCTTCCGAGCAGGCTGCCCGTATGGTAGCAATGAAAGCGGCGACTGATAACGCAGGAAATTTAATTAATGACTTGCAATTAGTTTATAACAAAGCCCGTCAAGCAAGTATTACAAATGAATTAAATGAAATCGTTGCCGGTGCGGCTGCGATTTAAGGAAAGAGGAAAGGTAATGTCAGCAGGAAAAATTGTACAAATCATCGGTGCGGTGATTGACGTTGAATTCCCACAAGATGCAGTACCAAAAGTTTACGATGCATTAAAAGTTGAATCTGGTTTAACCCTTGAAGTTCAACAGCAATTAGGTGGCGGTGTTGTTCGCTGTATCGCATTGGGTACATCTGATGGCTTGAAACGTGGTTTAAAAGTAGAAAATACCGGAAATCCAATTCAGGTACCGGTGGGGACTAAAACCCTAGGCCGAATTATGAATGTGTTAGGTGAACCAATTGATGAGCGTGGTGAAATCGGCGCAGAAGAAAATTGGTCTATTCACCGTGCAGCGCCAAGTTACGAAGAACAATCAAACAGTACGGAATTACTTGAAACCGGTATTAAAGTTATCGACTTAATTTGTCCTTTTGCAAAAGGGGGGAAAGTTGGTCTTTTCGGTGGTGCGGGTGTAGGTAAAACCGTTAATATGATGGAATTAATCCGTAATATAGCGATTGAACACTCAGGTTATTCCGTATTTGCCGGTGTAGGTGAACGTACTCGTGAAGGTAACGATTTCTATCACGAAATGACAGAATCTAACGTATTGGATAAAGTATCGTTGGTTTACGGTCAAATGAACGAGCCACCGGGTAACCGTTTACGTGTTGCATTAACCGGTTTAACCATGGCTGAAAAATTCCGTGATGAAGGTCGTGACGTATTATTCTTCGTGGATAATATTTATCGTTATACCCTTGCAGGTACTGAAGTATCAGCACTTTTAGGTCGTATGCCGTCCGCAGTAGGTTACCAACCGACCCTTGCAGAAGAAATGGGTGTATTACAAGAACGTATTACATCAACTAAAACAGGTTCTATTACTTCCGTACAAGCCGTTTATGTACCGGCGGATGACTTAACAGACCCTTCTCCGGCGACAACCTTTGCACACTTAGACTCGACAGTTGTATTAAGTCGTCAAATTGCCTCTTTGGGTATTTATCCGGCGGTTGACCCATTAGATTCCACATCACGTCAATTAGATCCACTTGTTGTTGGTCAAGAACATTATGATGTGGCGCGTGGTGTACAAGGTATCTTACAACGCTATAAAGAATTGAAAGATATTATTGCAATTCTTGGTATGGATGAATTATCTGAAGAAGATAAACTTGTGGTGGCTCGTGCCCGTAAAATCGAACGTTTCTTATCACAACCGTTCTTCGTGGCAGAAGTCTTTACAGGTTCACCGGGTAAATATGTGTCATTAAAAGACACCATTCGTGGTTTCAAAGGTATCTTAGAGGGTGAATACGACCATATCCCAGAACAAGCGTTCTATATGGTGGGTTCAATCGAAGAAGTGCTAGAAAAAGCCAAAAATATGTAATCACTTCAAGTCATTTGAAGGAGAACAAAAATGGCGACATTTAACCTAACAATAGTCAGCGCAGAGCAAAAAATCTTTGAAGGTGCGGTTAAACAAATCCAAGCAACCGGTGTGGAAGGTGAACTCGGAATTTTACCGAACCACACACCATTGTTAACAGCGATTAAGCCGGGAATTGTGAAATTTACCCTTGAAGATGATAAAGAAGAAGTGATCTACGTATCGGGTGGCTTTTTAGAGGTTCAACCCCAAATTGTTACTGTTTTGGCTGATGTAGCAATTCGTGGTAGTGAGTTAGATGCGGATCGTATTCGTGAAGCAAAACGCAAAGCTGAAGAAAATATTGTGGCACACGTTGCTGATGTTGATCACGAAGTACTGGTGGCAAAACTCTCCAAAGAGTTAGCAAAACTCCGAGCTTACGAGATGACAGAAAAACTTGTGAAATCAAAAAGATAATAAAAAGTGCGGTTAAATTTAACCGCACTTTTTGTTTATAGGGTGCATCATTCATTAAAAGCAATTAAATTTCATTTATTTTTATGGTATTTTACCGACTATTTCACAGTTAATTTGGATGAATTATGGAAAAAATCATTATTGATGAAAATCAGTTTCATCGCACTATTTCTCGTATTTCCCATGAAATTATTGAAAAACACCCTAGTTTAGACAATGTTGTTATTGTTGGTATTAAACGTCGTGGTGCGGAAATTGCTACGTTGATCAAACGCAAAATTATAGATCTAATTAACGTGGAGATTCCTTCAATGGAATTGGATATTACATTTTATCGTGATGATTTACAGCGTACTGAACCTGAAAATTCAATGCCTGTGTATAGTGGTGCATCACAATATTTGAATGTAAAAGATAAAGATGTGATTTTAATTGATGATGTTTTATTCACAGGGAGAACTATCCGTGCGGCAATGGATGCGCTCACCGATTTTGGTCGTGCTGCAAAAATTGAATTGGTTATTTTTGTTGATCGTGGGCATCGTGAATTACCTATTCGGGCAGATTATGTAGGTAAAAATGTACCGACCAGCCGAGAAGAAAAAGTGCAAGTTCGTACTGAAAAATATGATGGATGTTATGAAGTGGCATTATTATCAAAATAATCCTAAGCTATTGTGAACCTTGTTTAAAATTGATACTCTAACGAGCGTCAGGCTCATTTAAAGAAAAATAAATATGAAAAAATCAGTATTAAAATCTCTTTTTATTGTCACATTGGGTGTACTTTCATTTTCTTCTGTTTATGCAGAAGAACGAGTAATTGCGACAGTAGATGGTATTCCTGTGCTAGAAAGCCAAGTGCGTGCAGCAATGGGGAAAAAAGGTAATCACCAAGCTGCATTAAATAAAGTCATTGATGATATTTTGGTACAAAAAGCCATTAAAGAATCCGGTGTGAAGGTTAATCCTAGAGAAATTGATCTTATTGTAGAGGATATTGCAGCGAAAAATGGTTTAACCTACGGTCAATTTTTAGATGCTTTGGATTATCAAGGTATTTCTCTTAAAGCGTTCAAACAGCAAATTGCTAACCAAATGATGATGTCGGGAGTACGTAATCACGCAATTAGTAACAGCGTACAAGTAACCCGTGAAGAGGTAGATGCGCTTGGACAGAAAATGTTGAATGAAGCAAGAGCAAATGGCACAGAGAAAAAAGTAACCGGTAAAGAATATGAAGTTCGTCATATCCTTTTAAAACTTAACCCTATGTTGAATGATGTGCAGGCAAAAGCGGAACTTCAACAAATTCGTGCAGATATTATTTCTGGTAAAATGACTTTTGCGGATGCTGCATTAAAATATTCTAAAGATTACTTATCAGGCGCTAATGGCGGTAGTTTAGGCTATGCATTCCCTGAAACCTATGTCGGATCTTTTGCTAAAGCGGTACAAACCACTAAACAAGGTAGTATTTCCGCACCTTTTAAATCAGAATTTGGTTGGCATATTTTAGAAGTAACCGGTACGCGTGATGGTGATCGTACAGAAGATGCCTATCGTCAAAAAGCGTACGAGAAAATTGTGAATAGCCAGTTACAAGATGCAACCAAAGATTGGGTAAAAGCCCTACGTAAGACTGCAGATATTCAATATTTTAATCGATAAATTTGCATTTTGTGTGAGAGGGGCATTTTGCCCCTCTTATTGTTTTCATTCCATTGTATTGATTCTATGAAAAAATTTTTTATTAGCTTATTTATTTTTCTTTTGATTCTTATTGCTGGTGGCTTTTGGGGTTATCAGAAACTCAACTCTTTTCAACAAGAAACAATAAATGTTCGACCTGATCAACTTTTGTTTATTGAGCGTGGCACAACAGGCAAAAAATTAGCCACACTTTTTGAACAAGAAAAATTAATCGAAAATGCACAACTTCTCCCCTATTTATTAAAATTAAAACCGGAATTAAATAAAATTAAAGCAGGGGTCTATTCTTTAAATGGAATTCAAACCGTACAAGATCTCTTAACGTTACTTAATTCGGGAAAAGAGGCTCAATTTAACGTGAAATTTATTGAGGGAAAAACCTTCAAAGAATGGCGAAAAAACCTCGAAAATGCACCGCACTTAAAACAGACGTTAAAAGATAAAACTGATCAAGAAATTTTTAAGTTACTTGATATTCCCAGCATTCTAAAAAGTATTGGTGAATATAAAAATCTTGATGGCTGGTTATATCCGGATACCTATAATTACACACCAAACTCAACGGATTTAGAATTGCTCCAGCGGGCAGTAGAACGTTTGAAGAAAGCTTTAGATAAAGCATGGAATGAACGTGATGAAAATCTTCCGTTAGCAAATCCTCACGAGATGTTAGTATTAGCTTCTATTGTAGAAAAAGAAACGGGTATTGCGGCCGAGCGGGCGAAAGTGGCTTCTGTGTTTATTAACCGTCTTAATGCAAAAATGAAATTACAAACCGATCCCACTGTCATTTATGGTATGGGAGAAAGTTATCAGGGAAATATTCGCAAAAAAGATTTAGAAACACCTACTGCCTATAATACTTATATTATCGACGGATTACCGCCCACCCCCATTGCAATGGTGAGTGAAAGTGCTTTGCAAGCGGTAGCACATCCTGAAAAAACCGATTTTTACTATTTTGTCGCCGATGGAAGTGGTGGGCATAAATTTACACGTAACTTAAATGAGCATAATAAAGCGGTACAAGAATATTTGCGTTGGTACCGTAATCAAAAGAATGGAAAATAATATGACCGGAAAATTTATTGTCATTGAGGGATTAGAAGGTGCAGGAAAAAGCACGGCTCATCAGTCAGTGGTGAAGATATTAAATGAATTGGGTATTCACGATGTGGTGTTTACCCGAGAGCCGGGGGGAACCCCTTTGGCGGAAAAATTACGTCAGCTGATAAAACACGAAAAAGAAGAACCGATAACGGATAAAGCAGAATTATTAATGCTTTATGCAGCCCGTATCCAATTAGTTGAGAATGTGATTAAACCGGCACTTGCCCAAGGGAAATGGGTAGTGGGAGATCGTCACGATATGTCATCTCAGGCTTATCAAGGCGGTGGTCGTCAGCTTGACCCGCATTTTATGAAAACCTTAAAAGAAACGGTTTTAGGGGATTTTGAGCCGGATCTTACCCTCTATTTAGATATCGATCCTGTTGTGGGTTTAGCACGGGCTCGTGGACGGGGAGAATTAGACCGTATTGAACAAATGGATCTTGAGTTTTTCCACCGCACTCGCTCCCGTTATTTGGATTTGGTGAAAGATAATCCTAAAGCTGTCATTATCAATGCAGAACAAAGTATTGAACAAGTGCGGGCGGATATTGAAAGTGCGGTTAAAAATTGGTGGAAACATATCGAAAAATGACCGCACTTTATCCTTGGCTTGTGCCTACTTACGTAAAAATCGCTCAAACTTTCTCGGAAGGTTTAGGGCATCATGCCGTGCTGATAAAATCTGATTCGGGATTGGGTGTAGAACAGCTTTTTGAGACACTTTCCCGCCGTATTATGTGTCTGGAAGCTCAAAGCACAGAACCTTGTGGCCAATGTCATACTTGTCATTTAATGCAGGCTCACAGCCATCCTGATTACCACGAATTACATTCAATAGAAGGAAAAGATATTGGGGTGGATCAGGTACGTGAAATGACGGAAATTGTGGCACAACACGCCCAACAAAATGGCAATAAAGTGGTGTATGTGAAAGAGGCAGAACGTTTAACGGAAGCCGCAGCTAATGCGCTGCTTAAAACCTTGGAAGAACCTCGCCCTAACACCTATTTTTTGTTGCAGGCAGACAGCGCTGCGAGTTTGTTAGCGACAATTTACAGTCGTTGTCAGGTATGGAATTTGTCATCACCGCCAACGGAAATCGCACTGGATTGGTTGCAAACGCAATGTGAGGCAGAAACACAAGAAATTTTAACCGCACTTTCAATGAGCTTAGGCCGCCCGCTGTTTGCCTTGGAGGTATTACAACAGGGGCTAATTGAACAGCGGAAAGATTTTCTTCGTCAATTTTGGCGTTTTTATCGTCGTCGCTCCCCTTTGGAACTTCTCCCGTTATTCGATAAGGAACATTATATTCGCCAATTGGACTGGATTTTGGCATTTCTTTCCGACAGCCTGAAACATAAACTTGAGATTAGTCATTATCGTCAAGTCACGGATTTAGTGCGTGGTGTTGAACAATTTAGTGATGAACAAACGGTGCTTGGTTTATTGCAAGCCATTCAAATTGTGCAAAAAGTGCGGTCAGATTTATTATCAATTAATGGTGTGAACGTAGAATTAATGCTGTTAGACGGTTTGACCAAACTTGTTACAGATGTGTTTGAAAAATAATATTGGTGCTTTTTCACCGAAAAATAAAGGAAAAATCATTTATGTTTATCGTTGATTCCCACTGCCATTTAGATGCATTGGATTATGATAATTTGCACAAAAATATCGCAGATGTAGTGGAAAAAGCCTATGCACGAGATGTGAAACATTTGCTTGCCATTGGTGTGACATTAAGCCGATTTGAAAAAGCCTACGAATGGTTGAAAGGGTTTGATAACATCTCATTAGCCTGTGGTGTGCATCCGTTGGATTTTGAAGAAGAACCCTATGATGCTGAACGCTTGCTACGTTTGGCGCAGGACAAAAAAGTTATCGCCATTGGTGAAATTGGCTTGGATTATTATTACAGTGCGGATAATAAAACAGAACAACAAAGGATATTTGCCAACCAAATTGATATTGCAAACCAACTCAATAAACCGGTGATTATCCATACCCGT
Organism: Rodentibacter ratti; assembly: GCF_002000485.1. Lineage (GTDB taxonomy): Bacteria > Pseudomonadota > Gammaproteobacteria > Enterobacterales > Pasteurellaceae > Rodentibacter > Rodentibacter ratti. The sequence goes on from NZ_MLAJ01000004.1 coordinate 78,364, forward strand.
TCAGCCGCTGATGACACGATTTTGATGTTGCGTGAACATCAGGCGGAAAAATGCGGTGGTGTCATCCATTGTTTCACCGAAACCCTAGAATTTGCTAAAAAAGCCTTAGACTTGGGGTTTTATATTTCCTGTTCCGGCATCATTACCTTTAAAAATGCCGAAGCCATTCGTGAAGCCATTCGTTATGTACCGGTCGATCGTTTATTGGTGGAAACAGATTCGCCTTATCTCGCACCGGTGCCTTATCGTGGTAAGGAAAATCAACCGGCTTATACGCGAGAAGTGTGTGAATATGTGGCAGCGTTAAAAGGGCTATCTATGGAAGAATTTGCCCAAATCACCACACAAAATTTCGAACGTTTATTTAAAATTAATGTACAATAAATACTCAATGTGAAAGAGAGAAAGGACTATGCGTAAATTTTTCAAATATTTTCTATTTTTAGTGGTGTTTGCTTTCCACGGTTTTATGTTTTCCGTGGTGAACTATGTCTTTCCCCATTATGATGTCACTCGTGTCACCGGTGTGGAAGTGAAACGTGTTGATAAAGACGGCCCGATTACCAAATCCAATCCGGCTGATGGCCCGACCCGTGATGTATATTACATCAATACACAAAATGATGAGGGTAAAATAATGGTTTACCGTAACGAAGATACCCGTTGGGGTTTTCCTTTCTATTTTAAATTCGGTTCTGCCAATTTACAGGCTGAAGCCCAAGCCATGGGAAATGAAAATAAACTGGTGCAAATCAAATACTATGGTTGGCGTCTCACCATGTTTGATGAGTTCCGCAATGCAGTTTCCGTGAAAGAAATCAGCGGTGATGTTACCCCAAGCCATCCGATTTTATCTTGGGTGTTTTATGCGTTTTTACTGGTAACATTATTCCTTTCCATTCAGTTTGTTCGTGGCTGGTTTGACAGCGAAAACTAAGATTTCATTTCCTTCAAAGTGCGGTTAAAAATAACGGTATTATTCAATAATAATGTAGGGACACACTGCGTGTGTCCGTTATAAAATCAAATTATTTCAATATGTTAGCGGACACACCCATCGTGTCCCTACTAAACCCCATCAAGTTTACGAGAAAATTATGAGTTTATTTGCAGCGATTTTAGTCATAATCGTGTTAATTATCATCAGTGCTATTGTTTCATCGGCAGAAATTTCCCTTGCCGGTGCGCGCCGTATTAAATTGCAAAATATGGCAAATGAGGGCAATCTTAAAGCAGAGCAGGTTCTGAAACTACAAGAACAGCCGGGACGATTTATCACCGTGGTGCAAATTGGTTTAAATATGGTTGCGGTGCTCGGAGGGATGATTGGTGAAGCAAACCTGAGTATTCATTTACAACATTTTTTAAGCGGACATATTCGGGATTCTTGGATTGACCCTGCTTCATCTTGGATGGCTTTTTTACTTGTTACCTGCTCTTTTATTCTTTTAGCAGACTTAATGCCGAAACGCCTTGCGCTGATTAATCCTGAAGCGGTTGCATTGCGAACTGTCGGTATTATGCAAGTGCTTATTTTTCTATTAAAACCGATCGTTTGGATATTTGATGGATTATCAAATTTACTTTTCAAGCTCTTTGGTGTATCAACCCTGCGAGATGATAATATGACACCGGAAGATATTGTTGCGGTTGTTGAGGCGGGTGCTGAAGCCGGTGTATTAAAAACCCAACAGCATTATCTCATTGAAAATATTTTTGATATGCAAGAACGCACAGTCACTTCCACCATGACGACCCGTGAAAATATCGTGTATTTAGACCGCACTTTTAGCCGTCAAGAGGTGGTGGATACCCTTGCCCGTGATTCTCACTCTAAAATTGTTATTTGTGATAATAGTCTGGATAAAATTTTAGGCTATGTAGAATCCCATACTTTACTGACTATGTATTTACAAAATGCGAATGTGTCATTGACGGATCCTAAATTATTACGCAAAGCCTTGTTTGTGCCGGATACTCTTTCTCTTTATGAGGTGTTGGAATTATTTAAATCAACCGGTGAAGATTTCGCCATTATCGTCAATGAATATGCCTTGGTAGTGGGGATAGTAACGCTCAATGACGTCATGAGTATTGTAATGGGCGAGTTAGTATCTAATGAGGAAGAACAAATCGTCAGCCGTGATGAAAATTCTTGGCTAATTGACGGAGCCACTCCTCTTGAAGATGTGATGCGTGTATTGGATATTGAATCATTCCCTGATGAAGAAAATTATGAAACCATCAGCGGATTTATGATGTATATGTTGCGTAAAATCCCGAAAAAGACCGATTTTGTTGTTTATGGCAAGTATAAATTTGAAGTGATTGATACGGAAAATTTCAAGATCGATCAAATTTTAGTGTCTCTTGTAAAAGAGAGCGAATAACCCGGAGCTTTCTTGCGTAATCCCTCGTAGCCAGTATAATGGCGACGATTTATTTCAGACTCTGATGAAAGGAATTATTATGTTTAAAAAAATCTCAATATTGCTGTTTTCTATTATTTTAACCGCTTGTTCTTCCGTCACCTCTTATATTCCTTTTATGGATGGCGACAAAAAAGTGATTAATTTGGATAAAGACAAGATTGATCAGAAATCTTACGCGGCGGCGTATGAAGCAACCGTGGCAACCTATAAAGGTCGTGTAAATGAAAATTTCTATGTGGATAATTTTGCCAGTGGTGCCAATGACTGGTATTTAGGTCGTATTTTAGTGCCGATTAAACAAATTCAAGACAAACTTTATAGCGGCGGCCATGATTCCGATGTGTATGCTTATTATAGCGGCGTATTACACGCAGAAGCCTTACAAAATAACTTTAATCGTTTAAGCCAAACTTGCTGGAGCAAGTTAGATTCACCAAGTATCACCCAAGGGATTTATGATGCCATGCGTGATTTGAAGAAAGGCAAAGCACGAGATGAAAATGATGAATACATCGCAAAAGGCAGCGATGAACTGTTAAAAATTTGTACATCTAAATAATAAATTAAACTGTTGATAGGATCGCACTATCAGCAGTTTTTCTTTTTCTAAATCTTAGACTAAGGAGTAAGAATGTTAGAACTTTCGGAAAGCAACATTCATTTAAATATCAGCGCAGAAACTAAGCAGCAAGCCATTGAAATGGCCGCTCGTGCCTTGGAAACAGCGGGCAACGTAGAATCAGGCTATTTACAGGGAATGTTGGCGCGTGAGCAACAAACATCCACGTTTCTCGGTAATGGTATTGCGATTCCTCACGGCACTTTGGAAACACGTGATATGGTGAAAAAAACCGGCGTACAAGTATTCCAATTTCCTCAAGGGATTGAATGGGGAGAAGGCAACATTGCCTATGTGGTGATTGGGATTGCCGCCCGTTCCGATGAACATTTGGCGTTATTATGTCAATTAACTCACGTGCTTGGCGATGAGGACACTGCCGCAAAATTAGCAAGCCTAACCGATGTGGCACAGTTCCGCGCGATTTTAATGGGCGAAAGCATGGAAGATTTTACACTTCCTAAAGAAAACATTCGTTTAGATGTTGATACTTCAAGTTTACTAACCTTAGTAGCAATGAATGCCGGTCAATTACAAGCACAAAGTGCGGTAGAAAACAGCTTCGTTTCTGAAGTTATTGGCAATGCCGCATTGCCGTTGGGTAAAGGATTATGGATAACGGATGCGGTCTCCGGTAATGTAAAAAATGCCTTAGCATTTAGTCGTGCAAAAACTATTTTTAGCCACAATGGCAAGCCGGTAAAAGGGGTAATAACCGTTTCAGCCGTAAATGACGCGATTAATCCGATCTTAACCCGTTTACTTGAAGAAAATGTGCAAACAGCGTTATTAAATGGAAATTCTACTGAAATTTTGACCGCACTTTTAGGTGGTGAGGTGGCGGTTTCAGATCAAACTCAGACGACACCAATTTCAAGTGCTGTGGTGGGGACTTTTACCATTCGTAACGAACACGGTTTACACGCCCGTCCGAGTGCAGTGCTAGTCAATGAAGTGAAAAAATTTGCTGCAAAAATTACCGTACAAAATATCACTCGTGGTAGTGAACCTGTGAGTGCAAAAAGTTTAATGAAAATCGTGGCATTGGGTGTGATACAAGGACATCGTTTACGTTTTGTGGCGGAAGGAGATGATGCCAAACAAGCCATTGAAGCTCTTGGAAAAGTGATTGCAGAAGGCTTAGGGGAAAATGTTTCTTCAGTACCGCCGGCAGAACCGGATACGATTGAAGTGATGGGGGAACAAACCCTTGCGCCGGAAGTGGCAGAAGATAATGGTTTACCTTCCGATGCGATTGAAGCTGTATTTGTGATTAATAATGAGCATGGCTTACATGCTTGTCCAAGTGCTGTATTAGCCAATGAAGTGAAAAAATATAATGCTTCTGTGGCTGTGCAAAATCTTGATCGCGATTCCCAATTAGTGAGCGCCAAAAGCCTGATGAAAATTGTCGCATTAGGGGGGGTGAAAGGTTCCCGTTTACGTTTCGTGGCAACAGGCGAGCAAGCGAAAGATGCGATTGAAGGCATTCGTCTTGCCATTGAATCCGGTCTTGGCGAAGGGAAAGGGGAATAATCATGGCAAAGGTGGCAACCATTACGTTAAATACTGCCTATGATTTAGTCGGTCGCTTATCACGCATTGAATTAGGCGAAGTGAATACCGTTGAAACCCTTGGGCTTTTCCCCGCAGGTAAAGGCATTAATGTGGCAAAAGTGCTGAAAGATTTAGGTGTCGATGTGGCGGTCGGCGGATTTCTGGGTGAAGACAATGTCGGTGATTTTGAACAAATGTTTAAAAAGCAAGATTTACAGGATAAATTCCACCGCGTTGCCGGAAAAACCCGCATTAATGTCAAAATCACCGAAACTGAAGCTGATGTGACGGATTTAAATTTTTTAGGTTATGAAATCAGCCCACAAGCATGGCAGCAATTTGCCGCCGATTCTTTAGCCTATTGCTTGGATTACGATATTGTCGCTGTGTGTGGTAGCCTGCCTCGTGGTGTTACACCGGAATTATTTGCCGAATGGTTAAATCAATTACATCAAGAAGGTGTAAAAGTGGTGCTGGATACCAGCAATGCAGCACTTAATGCCGGTTTGAAAGCCCACCCTTGGTTGGTAAAACCTAATCATCGGGAATTAGAGGCTTGGATTGGTCATCCACTTCATTCTGAGGAAGAAATTATCAATGCCGCACAACAGTTAAAAGCACAAGGGATTGAAAATGTAATCATTTCCATGGGAGCAGAGGGATCTTTATGGATTAATAACGAAGGGGTAATAAAAGCACAACCACCAAAATGTGAGAATGTAGTGAGCACAGTGGGTGCGGGTGATTCAATGGTAGCCGGGTTAATTTATGGTATTGAGAAAGGGTTATCAAAACCAGAAACCTTAGCCTTTGCCAGCGCGGTGTCTGCTTTTGCCGTATCGCAAAGTAATGTGGGGGTAAGCGACCCGACATTGCTTGACCCTATTTTAAACCAAGTGAAGATTACAGAGATTGAAGGATAATAAAATGAAGTTATTTTTAACCCACTCATCCCATATAGGTAAAGCAAAAGCCTATTTATTATGCGAAGTGCTTCGTACATCAGCACAAAAAGCGAGTGTGTCATTAGTAGAAAATGCTGCAGAAGCTGATGTTGTTTTGGTTGTAGGATCACAATTACCAAGCAATACGGCTTTTGTGGGTAAAAAAGTATGCCTAGTAAGTGAAGATGCAGTGATGAATGCGCCGGAAGCGACTCTTTTAAATGCACAAGCAAATGCGGTGGATTATATTGTGCCGGAAAGTGCGGTTAGTTTTGGCGGTGTTTCCAATGTGAAAAATATTGTTGCCGTTACAGCTTGCCCAACCGGTGTGGCACATACTTTTATGTCTGCAGAAGCGATTGAAGCTTATGCGAAAAAACAGGGTTGGAATGTAAAAGTAGAAACCCGAGGTCAGGTGGGTGCAGGCAACGAAATTACCCCTGAAGAAGTGGCGACGGCTGATCTTGTTTTTGTGGCAGCAGATATTGATGTACCGTTGGACAAATTCAAAGGCAAACCAATGTATCGTACTTCTACCGGTTTAGCCTTGAAGAAAACAGCACAAGAATTTGATAAAGCCTTCAAAGAAGCTAAAGTGTTCGAAGGCGTGAGCACTAAAGCGGCAAACGCCGAGGAAAATGGCGAGAAAAAAGGCATTTACAAACATTTGATGACAGGTGTATCCCATATGTTGCCGTTGGTGGTTGCCGGTGGATTATTGATCGCTATTTCATTTATGTTCGGTATTGAAGCCTTTAAAGATGAAACTATTTTCCACGGTTTACCAAAAGCCTTGATGGATATTGGCGGTGGTGCGGCATTCCATTTAATGATTGCGGTATTTGCCGGTTATGTGGCATTTTCTATTGCCGACCGCCCGGGGCTTGCCGTGGGGCTAATTGGCGGTATGCTTGCCACCACTGCCGGCGCGGGGATTTTAGGCGGTATTGTTGCCGGTTTCCTTGCAGGTTATGTGGTGAAAGGGCTGAATGCCGCCATTAAATTACCGGCAAGTTTAACTTCCCTAAAACCGATTTTAATTCTGCCGCTTTTAGGTTCTCTCATTGTGGGTTTGACGATGATTTATGTGATCAATCCGCCGGTTTCACAAGTGATGAATGCGTTGAGCGAATGGTTAAAATCCATGGGTGAGGTGAATGCGCTTGTGTTGGGAACTCTGATCGGTGCGATGATGTGTATTGATATGGGTGGGCCGGTTAATAAAGCGGCTTATACTTTCTCTGTGGGTATGATCGCCTCACAGGTTTACACGCCTATGGCTGCGGCAATGGCTGCTGGTATGGTGCCGCCAATCGGTATGGCGATTGCTACTTGGATTGCCCGCAATAAATTTACCGCCAACCAACGGGATGCAGGCAAAGCTTCTTTTGTGTTAGGGTTATGTTTTATTTCAGAAGGGGCATTACCGTTTGTGGCGGCGGATCCGATTCGTGTGATTATTAGTTCCGTTATTGGTGGTGCAACAGCCGGTGCGGTTTCCATGGCTTCGGACATCACATTGCAGGCACCACACGGCGGCTTGTTTGTGATTCCGTTCGTCTCCGAACCTATGCGTTATTTAGCGGCTATTGCTGCGGGGGCTTTGGTAACCGGTGTGATTTATGCAGTGATTAAACCGAAATCAGCAACGGAATAATCAATTTAAAGTGCGGTTAGTTTTTAGGGTATTTTTAGCGCTATATAGCAAATGTACCAATAAACCAAAAATCTTTGAAAAAATTGACCGCACTTTTATAAACAGAGGGCAATATGGAAAAATATAACAAACTTCGCATTGAATGGGATTGCCGACGGGGAATGTTGGAACTGGATAACATCATTATGCCATTTTATAAACAGCATTTTGATCGCCTTACCGACAATCAAAAAGAGATATTTATTCGTTTACTTGCCTGCACGGATCTACAACTTTTCTCTTGGTTTTTTAACCGTGGCAAAGCAGATGATACCGAACTGCAAAATATGGTGGAATACATTCAAACTATACAAAAAATGCCCTCCACCTAAATTTATTTTTTAACCTTTGAACTTTTTAAACTCGCTTATGTCAGATAAAGCAAGTGAGAGCTTGATGTCTTGAATATTAAGGCGTGTTAGGCATAGCATTAGGAGAAATATGGCTGAACAGCTAACGGATCAAGCTTTGGTAGAAAGGGTACAACAAGGCGATAAAAAAGCCTTTAACTTATTGGTTTCGCGTTATCAAAATAAAGTAGCCGGATTACTTACCCGCTACGTTTCGCGTAATGATATTCCTGACGTTGTGCAGGAATCCTTTATAAAAGCCTATCGTTCCATTGAATCTTTCCGGGGAGATAGTGCGTTCTACACTTGGCTATACAGAATTGCCGTTAATACGGCGAAAAATTATTTAACGGCACAGGGGCGTCGTCCTCCAAGCGAAGATATTTTAGCGGATGATGCCGAAAATTATGATGTGGGAACTCATCTTCGTGATGTGGATACCCCCGAAAATGAAATGTTATCCGACGAACTGGAAAAAATCGTATTTGATACGATTAATGGTATGCCGGAAGATTTAAAGAGTGCGATTACGCTTCGTGAATTAGAAGGGTTAAGCTACGAAGATATCGCAGAAATTATGAACTGTCCCGTAGGCACTGTGCGTTCTCGAATTTTCCGTGCGCGTGAAATTATCGAAAACAAAATACAACCGCTTATGCAACGTTAATAAAGTCGGAGTTTAAAATGCAAAAAGAGTTACTTTCAGCCTATATGGATGGCGAGCAAGTGGATCCAGCATTCACAGATGAATTGTGTAAAAATGAATCTTTACGCCAATCTTGGGCTACTTATCATATGGCTCGTGCAGTAATGCGTAAAGAAAGTGCGGTCATTTTGGGTGCCGATTTTACTGCAAAAATGGCAGATTTGATTGAACATGAAGAAATTGAAAGAGTAGAGATCACCCAATCCCAACCAACACCTGAAGAAGCACAGCGTTTGCCGTTTATGCATAAATTTAAATCTTTCTTTGCGCCAATGGCACAAATTGCTGTAGCGGCTAGTGTATGTTTAGTGGCGGTGCTTGGTGTACAATCATTTAATGCCAAAAATGATGTAAATAATGCGCCGGAAACCCCGATTCTACAAACATTACCGTTTAATAATGCTGTCCAAGAAGTCAGTTATAATGCCCCGGCTAAAGATGTGGCAACAACCGACCAAATGGAGCAAAAAAATCGCCGTATCGGTGCAATGTTACAAAATTATGAATTACAGCGACGTATGCATGCCGATGCATTAAGCGTCGGTAATAACCAGTCAAAATAATTATTAAATTAAACCAAATGAATTCACCACCAATCTCTGCGATGGCATGGTGAATTTTTTTATGAATTATAAAGAATTTATGAAAAAAAATGTCTTCAAATTGACCGCACTTTTGCTTATGTCTTTGTGTAGTTTTTCTGTTTCTGCAGAAGAACTTTCAGCAAAGAAAACGTTAGAAAAAATGGCGAATGCGGTGAATAATCTCAATTACGAAATTGCCTTTGTGCAAACTTCGCCTTCAAATATGGATTCTTTCCGTTATCGCCATATCAAACGGGATAACAAAACTTACGCACAACTTGTTACTCTAGACGGTGATCAGCAGGAAATCATTCAACGTGACAATTTGGTGAGCTATTTCCAATTGGATTCACGGGCTTTTACATTAAATAGCGGGAGTATTGTCGATGCTTTACCGGCAGTAATTCGCAGCAATTTTGATAAATTAGCGGAAAATTATGATTTTATTCCCTTGGGGAAAAGCCGTGTTGCCGGACGTTTCGTAGATACCATCCGTATTGTGCCGAAAGATGATTTTCGTTACCAATATTTGGTTTTTGTTGATGAAGAAAACGGCTTATTATTGCGTGGCGATATGCTTGACAGAGATGGTAAATTACTTGATCAGTTCCGCGTAGTAACCCTTTATATTGACGATCGCTTAAAAGGATTAACGGAGTATTTAAGTAAGGTTTCCATGCCGCCATTATTAAACGAAACGCAAAATGCGGTTTCTTCTCTAAATTGGAAACCAAGCTGGTTGCCAAAAGGGTTTGAAAGCCTGCGCCACAGCCAAGATTTATTTGACGGAGAAACGATTGATAGCACTTTATTTAGTGATGGGTTGTTTACTTTTACGCTCTATGTCACCAAAGCGGAAAGTCAGCAGTTAAATCCTGATCAAGCTTGGAAACAAGGCGAATATACCCTGTATAGTGAGGTAGTCGGCGATAAAGAAATCACCTTTATCGGACAATTGCCTATTGCTACAGCCAAGCGAATTGTGCAGGAAGTGAAGTTTTCCGGTAATTAAAAAAGTGCGGTTGATTTTAACCGCATTTTTTATATCTTATAGTAATTAAAGTTTTGTAAAAAACCTTCAAACCCTTTAAGTTTAGGGTAAACTAGTGCCATTAATTGTTATTTTTATTATATTTAGCGAATTAAAAATGAAAAAATCCCCTCTCAAACTGACCGCTCTTTTGTTGTTTTTTCCGGCATTTTCTGCATTTGCAGAACAAACCGTGGATATTGAAATTCGTGGTATTCGGGGGGAAAGAGCAATTCGCAATACGGAACTTAATGTTGAGCTAATTAATAAAGAAGAAATGGATGGCTCCGACCGTTATAAACAACTGGTTACGGAGGCTGTTGATAAAGGCTTGCGTGTATTTGGTTATTATGATTCTTCCGTCACCTTTGAGTTAAAGAAGCGTAAAACCGGGCGTGATTTGTTGATCGCTCATGTCAAACCGGGAGAGCCAAGCAGAATTGCCGGTGCGGATGTTAAAATTGAGGGTGAAGCGGCGCAGGATGAGAATTTTCAGGCATTACGCAAAAATTTGCCCAAAGAGGGCGAATTGGTCGAGCACCAAAAATATAGTGATTATAAAAGCAGTGTTTCTACTCTAGCCCTCGCGCGTGGCTATTTGGACGGGACATTTACCGTTTCCCGTTTAGAAATCAGCCCGGAAACCCATCAAGCTTGGTGGCGTATGTTGTTCGACAGTGGTGTGCGTTATCGTTATGGCGAGATTAAATTCAGTCGTTCACAAATCCGTGAAGATTATCTACAAAATATGTTGAAGATTCGGACCGGTGATCCTTATTTATTGAGCCAACTTTCCGGATTGACCAATGATTTCTCTTCCACCGGCTGGTTCAGTTCCGTTTTGTTACAACCGCATGTGGATGAGCAAAATAAAGTGGTTAATTTAGAAGTATTGTTGAATCCGCGTAAGAAAAATGCCATGGAGCTTGGTATCGGATTTGCCACGGATACCGGCCCGCATTTGCAAATTGGTTGGACAAAACCCTGGATCAATAATCGTGGACATAGTTTCCGTACTAATCTTTATGTTTCTTCTCCGAAGCAAACCCTTGAGGCTTCCTACAAAATTCCGCTATTAAAAAATCCATTGAATTATTATTACGAATTTTCCGGCGGCTTGGAAAATGAGGATAAAAATGATACCAAAACCACCGCCGTTACTTTAGCCGGGTTGCGTTATTGGAATAATGATGAAGGTTGGCAATATTTTGCCGGAGTGCGGGTGCGTTATGATAAATTTACCCAGGCGGATATTAACGATAAAACCCTTTTGGTTTATCCAACCGGTGGGGTGAATCGCACCCGTTTACGGGGCGGAATGTTCCCAACTTGGGGTGATTCACAGAAAATTACCGTTGATGTCGCTTACAAAGGGCTGCTTTCCGATGTAAGTTTTTTTAAAGTGCAAGCTTCAACGGGTTGGATTCGTACTTATGCGGAAAATCACCGTTTTCTGACCCGTGCCGAAATCGGCTATTTACATACTAAAGATATTAATAAAATTCCGCCGACATTACGTTTTTTTGCCGGTGGCGATCGTAGTGTGCGTGGTTACGGCTATAAAAAGATTTCCCCGAAAGATCATAATAACAAACTCGTAGGCGGCTCCCGTTTGCTTACAGGATCTTTTGAATATCAATACCAAGTTTATCCTTCTTGGTGGGGGGCTACCTTTGTGGATGCAGGGCTTGCGGCAAATCGTTTTAGCAATGAAGAATTGCGCTATGGTGCGGGTGTCGGTGTGCGCTGGGCATCCCCGGTCGGTGCGATTAAATTTGATATTGCGACCCCGATTCGTGACAAAGACAACAGTAAAAACATTCAATTCTACATCGGTTTAGGTACAGAAATTTAGGTAAAATCATGTCAGAACAAGAAATCAAACAAGTGGAAGAAACGCCATCTCAGCCTAAATTAAAGAAGAAAAAAACTTGCTTACGTAAAGCCTTGTGTGTGGGAAGTGCGGTCATTTTTGTACCTGTTTTTGCCCTTGTGGGAACACTCTCTTTTGATGCGGGGCAAAGAAGCCTCATTCAGTTGGCAGATAAACTGCTTGATGAGCTTTCCATTGAACATATTGAAGGGGGGCTTCAACAAGGCTTAATTTTACAAAACGTGCGTTATCAAGCGGCAGGTATTGATAGCCAAATTGCTCAAGCACGCTTACAACTAGACTTTAGTTGTTTGCTTTCCCGCAAAATTTGTGTGGAAGATATTTCCATAAAATCTCCTGATATTTTAATCGACACATCAAAATTACCCCCTTCAGAACCTCGGCAAACTGAAAATAGTGAGATGGAAAAAGTGAATTTGCCGATAAGTCTTGATGTGAAAAATGTGACGGTGGAAGCTCTTAATCTTCAACTTGACCAAACGAATATTGCCCTTGAACGTTTTCAAAGTGCGGTCAGTTTAAATAATGAATCGGGTTTGACCTTAGCGCCCACGGAATTTAATACACTTAACGTAACAACCGTTCAGCTCAACAAGACAGAAAAACCGGTTGAACCGAAGAATACTCAACCGGTGGATTGGGATGCGATTGAACAAAATCTCACTCCGGCATTTTTAGGCAATTTAAATGAAGTGAATTTACCCTTTGATATTCATATCCCAAGCCTTGTTGCGAAGGATTGGCAATATGTCTCTCAAAACGAACAATCTGAAGAGCTACAACGCATTACTTTGTCGGATTTGATTTTACAAGCCGATGCCACCGGGCATGATGTTCAGCTCAAGAAACTGGCTTTAGAAAGCTCCTTAGGCAATTTAACTTCACAGGGTTCATTGCGGCTTAATGATGATTTTCCGGTGGATTTGACCCTGACTTCCGAACTGAATGCCATTCAATCTGCAGGAAAAGAAATTCTTCCTAAAAGTGATGTGAAATTTTCCCTTGCCGGATCATTGAAAAAAACAACCGCTCTTTCTCTTACAACAAAAGGCGTACTGGATGCAAAATTAGATGCTGAGGTGAAATTGGCGGAAGAGAAAATGCCGTTGAATCTCACCTTAAAAGCCGCTAAAGGGCAATATGCTTTTGCAGAGGGATTGCCGCCGCTTAAATTGAATGATGTCGCCCTGAAATTAAGCGGTGATTTACTGAATTATCGTGCGGAACTTGAGGGTAAAGTTGAAGGCATGGAGCATATTCCCTCCACTCATTTAACCCTTGATGCAGCAGGTAAATTATACGAAGTAAACATCAATCAATTAGACCTTGCCGCACTTGACGGTACAGCGAAATTGAGCGGATCGGCAAGCTGGAAATACGGTGTGAAATGGAACGTAGAGACGGATCTAAATAAAATGAGTATCCGTCCCTATGTCCCTACAATGCCGGCGGTGCTGTCCGGTAAATTGGCTGTGTCGGGGGCTGCCGGGAGTGCCGGTTGGCATGTGGATATACCTAAGTTAGATTTAAGTGGTACGCTTTCTAATCGTCCGCTAAGTTTGAAAGGTAACCTGATTTTAAGTGATAAAGTATTGCTCAATACCCCCGAACTTTTGCTGAATTATGGGGATAATCGGATTTACGCCAAGGGCATATTGAGTGAGCAATCTGACTTGGCATTGGATATTAATGCACCCAATTTACGTGGGTTGTATGGTGATTTGTCGGGGTCTGTGATTGGAAAAGCTGCAATAAAAGGCAAATTTAACGAACCGAATGTAACCCTTGATCTCAATACTCAAAATCTTCATTGGCAAACCTTAAATATTGCCAGCGCAGCGGTTAAAGGTAATCTGTCCAGTGCACCATTACTGAAAGGCGATTTGAGCGTAAAGGGCGACAATATTCGCTATGCTGATTCGGTGAAAATGCGTTCTGTCGATTTAACGTTTTCCGGTGATGAAAAAAATCACAAGTTGGTTTTAGCCTCTCAAGGTGAACCTGCTGCGGCGAATTTGCAAATCGTCGGGAATTTTGACCGCACTTCTCAAAAATGGCAAGGTAGTCTGAGCCAGGTAAAAATTGATACGCCGATCGGTGAGGTAAAATCGAATCAATCTATCCCAGTTACTTATGATAATAAAAAAACACAGGTTTCAGTTGGAGCACATTGTTGGATAAATACGGACGTAGATTTGTGTTTTCCACAAACTTTTACTGCCGGTACAAATGGCGAAATTCCGTTTAATGTAAAGCGCATTAATTTGAATTTGGTGAATAAATTTACTCAGCAAGATAGCTTAAAAGGTCAGCTTCAAAGTGAAGGAAAAGTCGCGTGGTTTGCTGATAAACCGTTCGTTTTAAAGGTTGCTTTAAGCGGTGACAATCTTGGTATTACGCAAAAGTTGGATTATCGTACCTTTAAGTTGAATATTCCTAAATTGGCACTCAATGCGGATATTCAAAATAATAATTTAACATTAAAATCTGACATCAATGTGCAAAATCAAGGCCGTATTTATACGGATTTAAAATTAAATGATTTAAGCGGGGCACGTCATCTTGGTGGAACATTCAATATTGAGCGTTTGAATTTAGCATTAGTAAATCAGCTATTTGGTAATGGTGAAAGTATTAATGGCGAAATTACCTCCACACTCACATTGGCGGGAAATCTTGAAAAACCGCTATTGAATGGGCATTTTGATGTTCGTAATATGAAAAGTAAACTGAAAATGCTCCCTTTTGAAGTCACCAATGGTGATATTGCCATTCGGTTTAACGGAACAAATTCGACTCTGAAAGGTAATGTGCAAACGCCGGAAGGACGTTTAACGATGACCGGTCACGCAAATTGGGCAAATTTAGCCAATTGGAACACGGAAGTGCGGGCAGAAACAGAGAATTTTAAGCTTGATTTACCTTCTATGGGTAAACTCCGCCTTTCTGCCAATGTATTGGCCAAAGCAACGCCTAAACTACTAGAAGTATCAGGTGATGTGGCGATACCATGGGCACGTATTAAAGTAGATTCCTTGCCGGATAATGCAGAACCGGTGAGTGAAGATGAAGTTATTTTAAACGGGCCACGAAAAAGCAAAGAGGAGATAATTAACCGTGAATTTGCTTCCACCACCCAATCCGGTATGCAAATTCGATCTGATTTAAAAATCAAGATTGGCGATGATGTGCATTTTGATGCCTATGGTTTCAAATCTAATTTGGAAGGTTTGCTTTCTGTGAAACAAGAAAAAGGACGATTGGGATTATACGGGCAAATAGACTTGAAAAATGGACGTTATGCTTCTTTTGGACAAGACTTACTTATTCGAAAAGGGCAAATTAATTTCGCCGGTTTACCCTCTCAACCTATGCTAAATATTGAGGCGATCCGTAATCCGGAGGCTATGGAAGACAGCAATATCACCGCCGGTGTCAAAGTGGTGGGTGTGGCAACCAATCCGGAAGTGACGGTATTCTCAAACCCGAGTAAACCGCAAGATCAGGCGCTTTCCTATTTATTAACGGGGCGTTCTTTGGAAGATAGTGGACAAGCGGGAAGTGGCGGTTCTGTGGGGGCTGCACTGCTTGGCATGGGCTTGGCGAAAAGTGGTAAACTGGTGGGCGGCATCGGCGAAGCCTTTGGAATTCAAGATTTGAATCTCGGCACTGCCGGTGTAGGCGACAGTTCTAAAGTGCAAGTAAGCGGTAATATCGGTAAACGATTGCAGGTGAAATATGGCGTAGGTTTATTTGATGGTTTAGCGGAAGTTACCTTGCGTTATCGTTTGCTCCCACAACTGTATTTTCAATCTGTTTCCGGTACAAACCAAGTATTTGATTTACTTTACCAATTTGAATTTTAGGAATAATTTTTATGGATAACGAAACGCTATCAGCGCAAGATACTCTACCTTATTCTCGTGCCAATGTGCGGGAAATTGCTGCCATTGATCTTGGTTCAAACAGTTTTCATATGATTGTGGCACGCATTATGAATGGCTCAATTCAGGTACTATCACGTTTAAAACAAAAAGTGAAATTGGCCGAAGGGTTAGATGAAAATGGTGTATTAAATCAAGAGGCAATTACCCGTGGGGCGGATTGTTTGGCGCTCTTTGCCGAACGTTTACAAGGTTTTGCCCAAGAAAATGTGAGCGTAGTGGGCACTTATACGTTGCGAAGAGCGGTTAATAATGACGAGTTTTTACGTCAGGCTGCCAAGGTATTCCCTTATCCGATAAATATTATCAGCGGCCAAACCGAAGCTAAAACCATTTATGCCGGCGTATGTCATACTCAGCCAGAAAAAGGCAGAAAATTGGTCATTGATATTGGCGGTGGATCGACAGAAATGATCATCGGTGATGATTTCACGCCGATTGTGGCGGAAAGCCGCCATATGGGTTGTGTCAGTTTTGCATCAAAATATTTTAAGAACGGTGAAATTTCCAAAGAAAATTTTGAGAAAGCCTATCAAAATGCAACGAATAAAATTGAGGATTTAGGTTGGGAATACCGTAATCTTGGTTGGCAATCCGTATTGGGTTCGTCCGGTACGATAAAAGCGGTACATCAAGTCATCGCCACGACCTTAGATCCAAATGGGATTATCACAAAAGCACGTTTAGAGGATTTAATCGAACAAACTTTGCGTGTGAAACATTTTAATGAATTAAATATTATCGGATTGAATCCGGAACGGGTAGATGTATTTGTCCCGGGACTGGCCATTTTAAATGCCATATTCGATGTATTTAATATTGAACAAATGCGTTATTCTGACGGTGCATTGCGTGAAGGGGTGATTTACAGCCTTGAGAAAAATTTCCAAGTAGCGGATATTCGTGCACGTACGGCATGGGGATTAACGGAACAGTTTGATATTGATACTGATCAAGCACACCGCACAGCCGGTAGTGCAAATTTACTGGCACACCAATATACTGATTGGGTCAATCCGGAGTTGGCGGAAGAAATGCGGAATTTACTGCTTTGGGCGGCACGTTTACATGAAGTGGGGATTGTGATTAATCATAAAGGTATGCAAAAACATTCAGCCTACATTCTGCAAAATATGAAATTACCGGGATTTGACCGTGAACAACAACGCTTACTGGTGTTACTTGTTCGTTTGCATATTGGCATATTAAAAATAACGGATTTGGTAAAATTCTCCCGCTATGATGAACAGGACGTGTTGGCGTTAATACGATTGTTGCGCCTTGCCGTAATTTTAAACAAATCACGCCAAGCCACAGAGAAAACCCAAAAAATCACCCTCAAAACTAACCGCACTTTTAAGGATTGGGAGTTAGAGTTTGAACAAAGTTACCTTGATCGCAACCCGCTGATTTGGAACGAGCTTAGACAAGAAAGTAACGGATTAAAAGAATTGGGATTAGGATTGGTATTCCATTAATCGGCGGGATTGGCGCTTGGTATTTGGCAAATGTGTTTTTGTTCCAGTAACAAGGAATAAACATTTGCCAAAAAATAGGTTTGTTCTGCCTGAGGTATGTCGAAAGGAATGAAAGAAAGGAGATCTTTGTGAACGGTTAAAACCTGTGGAAAAATAACCGCACGTTTGATTTCTTCAAACATTTCTTGATAGAGAGGTGAAGCACAGCCGCCACGTTCAATACGACCTAAACTACAAGCAATATGGAACAATAACATATTGACTAATCTGGTATTAACGTCCGCTTTCCAATGCTTTTTGAGGCGATCACGCAGTTGAAACACGATTTCAATAATCGGCTGATTAATCTGTCCACGTAATTTCCAACGCTCAAGCTGATCAAGCAGTCGCATTTTTGCTCCCGTTCTACTAAAATTATCCTCATAATCTACCGCACTTTAAGTAAAGAAAACAGTGCAGAGATCACAAATCTGTAACAAATCGTAAAATACACAAGGAATGAAGAAATAAAGATGATAGACAATACACTTTTCAACCATTATGAAGGGTTGATTTTTGATATGGACGGCACATTGATTGATACGATGCCGGTACATGCCCGCGCTTGGGGAATGGTGGGGGAACGGTTCGGCTATGATTTTGACAGCCAAATTATGTATCAACTGGGTGGGGCGACAGTGAGAACCATTGCCTCTGCGATTATGGAAAAAGCCGGTATGCCGCAACACCACCTTGATGAAGTGATTGAAGCGAAACGAGCACTTTCTTATCAATTAATTCCGACCGAATCTAAATTACTTCCCACTTTTGAAATTGTTCGACATCATCATCAGAAAAAACCGATTTCATTGGGTTCGGGATCTCATCGTCATTTAATTAATATGCTAATGGATAAATTAGCGATTGCCCCTTATTTTGATGCGATTGTGAGTGCGGACGATGTGAAAGAGCACAAACCGCATCCGGAAACTTTTTTACGCTGTGCGGAATTAACGGGGGTGAATCCGACCCATTGCATTGTGTTTGAAGATGCGGATTTGGGTGTGCAGGCAGGATTAAGTGCAGGTATGGACGTTTTTGATGTCCGAACTCAGCAAATTATCAAGGCATAAAAATGACAGAATATGAAAAAATGATGGCAGGATTGGCGCATTTGGCAATGAGTCCCGAATTGAAAAATATGCGCAGAGCGGCGCGCGAAATCTTGTTTGAATTTAACCGCACTTCACCGAATGATGATGAAACGCAGAATAAATTAATCAGAAAATTATTTGGTCAAGCGGATGAAACCACTTCCATTAATGCCCCTTTTCACTGTGATTATGGGATAAACATCAAAGTGGGGAAAAATTTCTTTGCCAATTATCATTGCGTGATGTTGGACAATGGCGGCATCACCATTGGTGATGATGTGATGTTCGCTCCTAATGTGAGCCTTTATACCGTGGGGCATCCGCTCGATGTTGAATTGCGCAATGAGGGCTGGGAGCAGGCAAAATCCATCACCATCGGTAATAATGTTTGGATTGGCGGTAGTGTGGTGATTTTGCCGGGAGTTACCATTGGCGATAATGTGGTGGTAGGCGCAGGCAGTGTGGTAAATAAAGATTTACCGAATAATGTCTTGGCATTTGGTAACCCTTGTCGTGTGGTGC
Organism: Rodentibacter ratti; assembly: GCF_002000485.1. Taxonomy (GTDB): domain Bacteria; phylum Pseudomonadota; class Gammaproteobacteria; order Enterobacterales; family Pasteurellaceae; genus Rodentibacter; species Rodentibacter ratti. The sequence continues at coordinate 97,253 of NZ_MLAJ01000004.1, forward strand.
GAGAAATCACTGAACAAGATCGCGAAAATTACCTCCGCACCTATCAGCCTGATCGCTAATATGGATTGGTTTTCTTTTAGTTTTTGGGCTGATTTTTGGCAGAACCACACATTATGGTTAATGTTTGCCAGTGCATTTTTAAGTGCTACGGTGCTACCCGGTAATTCGGAAGTCGTTTTTATGACATTGGCTATCCCAAAATTAACCTTTAATTCAGTGTTCAGTGCGGATATTTTAGCGTTAGTTTTTATTGCTACATTGGGAAATGGTTTGGGAAGTCTTACAACTTATGGGATTGGACGTTGGTTTCCTCAATTTGACAGTAAAAACGACCGCACTTTATGGGTGATAGAAAAGCTTCAGCGTTATGGTGCTGTGGCATTATTACTGAGTTGGTTACCGATTATTGGTGATTTATTTTGTGCAGTGGCGGGCTGGTTGCGTTTAAACTTCGCGACCAGTTGCCTGTTTATTTTTATTGGTAAATTGGTTCGTTATGTGGTTTTACTGTTTCTAAGCGCACCATTCTTATTATAGAATGTGACAAAAAAAGCCCTTCAACAAGTGAAGGGCGAATAACCTAAGGAACCAATTTTATTAAACAACTGCAAGTTGCTTGTTCTATAAGACCAAGACCTTGCAGAAAAGTTCAAAGGGAATTGAGAAAATTGACAATTTCTTGAAGAAAGTTTTACAAGCAAGTGATTTATAAGGAAAAGTTTATGCCATTACTTGATAGTTTTAAAGTGGATCACACTAAAATGAATGCGCCTGCGGTACGTATTGCGAAAACAATGCAAACGCCAAAAGGTGATGACATCTCCGTTTTTGATTTACGTTTCTGTATTCCGAACAAAGAAATTTTGCCACCAAGAGGGATTCATACTCTTGAGCATTTATTTGCCGGTTTTATGCGTGATCATTTAAACAGCGATAGTGTAGAAATTATTGATATTTCCCCAATGGGCTGTCGTACCGGTTTTTATATGTCATTAATCGGCACTCCAAACGAACAACAAGTGGCGCAAGCATGGCTTTCCTCTATGCAAGATATTTTGAATGTGAAAGATCAATCTGCGATCCCTGAATTAAATATTTACCAGTGCGGGAGTTATAAGGAACATTCCCTTGAGGAAGCCCACGAAATTGCGAAAAATGTCATTGCACGTGGCGTGGGCGTGAACAAAAACGATGATCTTTCTCTTGACGAATCGTTGTTAAAATAAGGAGACGATATGACAACCCTTGGTACTGCATTAAGCCCAAACGCAACGAAAGTAATGATGCTTGGATCCGGTGAATTAGGTAAAGAAGTTGTGATTGAGCTGCAACGTTTAGGCGTAGAAGTGATTGCGGTAGATCGCTATGAAAACGCACCGGCACAGCAAGTGGCGCATCGTGCCTATACGATTTCGATGCTAGACGGCGAGGCATTGAAAGCCTTAGTAGAAAAGGAAAAACCTGATTACATCGTGCCGGAAGTCGAAGCCATTGCCACGGCGACCTTAGTGGAATTGGAACAAGCCGGTTTTAATGTTGTACCAACGGCAAAAGCGACACAGCTCACTATGAACCGAGAAGGCATCCGCCGCTTGGCTTCAGAAGAATTGGGTTTGCCGACCTCCGCTTACCAATTTGTGGATAACTTTGAAGATTTCCAAAGTGCGGTAGAAAAAATTGGTATTCCTTGTGTGGTAAAACCGATCATGTCTTCCTCCGGTCATGGGCAGAGTATTTTAAAATCAAAAGCGGATTTACAAAAAGCCTGGGATTACGCACAAGAAGGCGGACGAGCCGGCGCAGGACGTGTCATTGTAGAGGGTTTCGTTAAATTTGATTATGAAATCACCTTATTAACCGTTCGTCATATCAACGGAACGAGTTTCCTTGCCCCTATCGGACACCGTCAAGAAGACGGCGATTATCGCGAATCTTGGCAACCTCAGGTTATGTCTGATAGCGCATTACAAAAAGCACAGTCCATTGCTGAGAAAATTACAACCGCACTAGGCGGACGAGGCATTTTTGGTGTAGAAATGTTTGTTTGTGGTGATGACGTGATTTTTAATGAAGTTTCACCTCGCCCACATGACACCGGTATGGTGACCTTAATTTCACAAGAATTATCTGAATTTGCCCTTCACGCCCGGGCGATTTTAGGTTTACCCATCCCTGAAGTCACGCTTATCAGCCCATCAGCTTCCAAAGCCATTGTGGTGGAAGGAAAATCAACAAACATCCAATTTGGTGGAATTGATAAAGCCCTTGTTGAACCGCACACCAATATTCGGTTATTTGGCAAAGGCGAGGTCAATGGCCATCGACGTTTAGGTGTGATGTTGGCACGTGATATTTCCGTTGAAAAAGCCCTAGGGAAAGTAAAACGGGCTTATGAAAAGTTAGAAATTAAATTGTGATAATTTTTTAGGTTTTAAAGAGCGGTCATTTTGGCCGCTCTTTTTTTTATAAAATTAATACTTTAACAAAAGTAAGTTTTGTAAAGAAATTGTAATTGAAATTAAATGTATGAACTTTTAATTAGTCATTCAGACTAATGTTTGTTTTTATTTTTCGTTCATTTTTATTGTGGAAAAGACGAAATGAAATTTAAGTTAGGATGGTGTGCTAATTATTTGAATTATAAAGATAAAAATGATGATTTTTAGACTGTTTATGATTTGTAGTAACTGAATTTGTTAGAATTTATAGTTTCGAAAAGAGTGATTAATTTTCCATCATAATTAATCCCCCTTTGAGGAAATTGCCATTAATGTAATGGCATTCGGAAAGCCAATGACACATATTGTGTTTGTTATTTAAATTTATAATGTAAGAGGAAAAAATATGAAAAAATATTTCGCAGAATTTTTTGGTACATTTTGGTTAGTATTCGGTGGCTGTGGTAGTGCCGTATTAGCAGCGGGTATTCCTGATCTTGGAATCGGCTATATGGGCGTGTCATTGGCCTTTGGTTTAACCGTATTGACAATGGCTTATGCAGTTGGTCACATTTCCGGTGGCCATTTTAACCCTGCTGTATCAATAGGTTTATTTGTTGGTGGACGCTTTAATGCTAAAGACTTATTGCCTTACATTGCATCACAAGTTTTAGGTGCAATTGCAGCGGCTGCTATACTTTATACCATTGCTTCCGGCTCAGCGGGCTTTGATGTAACAGCCGGATTTGCAAGTAATGGATATGGCGAACACTCTCCGCATGGTTACAGTTTAGTTGCTGCATTATTAATTGAAGTGGTATTAACCGCATTCTTCTTAATAATTATTATGGGGGCAACAGATAAGCGTGCACCGGCAGGTTTTGCACCAATTGCGATTGGTTTGAGTTTAACCTTAATTCACTTAATCAGCATTCCTGTTACAAATACTTCGGTGAACCCGGCTCGTTCAACCGGTGTGGCATTATTCCAAGGTAGTTGGGCAATTGAACAATTATGGTTATTCTGGGTAGCACCAATTGTCGGTGCGGTAATCGGTGCTTTAGCTTATCGCTTTATTTCAGAAGAAAAATAACATATCTTAAAATAAAAAATGTGGATTAAAAGAGCGGTCAAATTGACCGCTCTTTTTTCTTCTCTCTTATAGACGTGATTACCATTGATAGCGATATACCGCTTGGATTTGATACGGTTTGTCGTAACGTTTTCCGTCTGCCCGGCTCACTTCTAAACCAAAACGATGGTTAGTGACACCTGCATTCACACCTAAAACACTTTCAAAACGCCCACGGCTGTCTTCAACATTCAGTGCCGCATTTGCATAATGAATTTTGCTGTTGTTATTGCGGCTGGTGATGGCATTAATTTCTGCATAAGGTTGTAAATTCCAACCCTTTGCAAGCATGAAACCTTTCGCAACACGCAAGCCGACACGAGAGTAAATAGACGAAAGGCTATCTTCATTTTCTTTACCTTGAATGTACGTCCAGCCTAATTGCGCTTGTGGCGTGATAATCCAATCACTGCTTAATTTGAATTGTTTACCGAGCTCACTTGATAGTGTATAGGCATGGTAACGGCGTTTTTCCGTGTGATCGGATTGGGCTTTCAAACGGCTATATTTCGCAATGTTATCTACATAAATGCCGTTGTTAGCGAGATAAGTAGCGTATAAGCCCACCGTATTACTACGTACTTTGCCCTCGCCATAATTGCCATTGAAATCCACATCCGCTTGGCTACGAGCGACAAATCCACCAAGGCGGAAATTATCGTTCACCGTTGTATCCGCCCCCACTTGTAGGCTGTGAATATTTTGTTTAAAGCCTGAAGTTTGACTATCATCGGTGGAAAGTGCGGTCAATTTTTCACGAGAATTTACATTGCGCACCCACACATTGCCTTTTTCACCGTTTTTCACTTCGCCTAAGCGTTGGTGAATGCCGAGGAGTTCGTTTTCCACAAGCAATAACTGAGCTTGGCGGAGTGAGACTTGGGCATTTGCTTTATTGGATAATAAGGCGGTTTGCGGTAAAGTCGGGTTGCTAGGTTGAATCGGGATAATTGGCGCAACAGGTATTGTCGGTATGCTTGGCGTTTCCGGCTGAACACCAGGATTCGTTGGTTTGTTAGGATTTGTTGGAGCTATTGGGGTGCTTGGTGTTTTCGGTTCGTCAGGTGTTGTAGGTGGCGTAATCGCACTTTGTGAATTCGCCAAGACCCAGTTATTTCCTTCTTTCGCTAAGAAATATTGATATGCCCCTAAGTCTACGCGGTTATTCGGGTTAGTTAGGCTAAATGCAGCATTACCGCCGTTTGTTTCAACGAGAGTCAATTTTTTATTTGCGACTGCTACACCGTGATCTTTCACCCCTAGTTTGTGAGTGCCTTCCGCCGTTCCCTCTACAATAATTTTATCGCCTTTATTTTCAGCGATATTGGTATTGAGATTAAATGTGCCTGAGCCGGTGAGGTTGCCTTTGATGGTGAGGGTTTGGAAATTATCGGTTTTTTCTAAGTTGACGGTACTATTATTGAGAGTCAGGTTGCTTACCGTTGAATTGAATATTGTATTATCTTCTTCATCAATAAGTGGCTTCGCAATCCAAGTGGAATCAGTTAAATTGACATTAAGCGTACTTCCACTGTTTGTCTCAAGAAACATTTGTCCATTCAGCTGACTGTTATTAATAGTGAACGTAATATTTTCTGTAAGGGTAAACGTATCGTATAAGTCACCGACATAGATAATATTAGGAGCTTGTAAGATTGAATGACTAACACTGATTGGCAATTGATTTTTAAGATCTTTGTTCGGTGACCACCTATAACCCATTAGGCTTGAATCAGAAGTTAATGTTGAGCGAGTGATATTAATAGATGAGTTAGGATTCCCTTCTGAAGGATCATAAAGGATGACTTCAGCATCATTATTTGCAGTAAGTGTGATATTGTCTAAATTAAGAGTGCTATTATTTTCTAGCGAAAAACCTTCACTTGCTCCACCACTTAGAGATATATTTGCATTTTTCACCGTTAGAGTAGAGTTATTAATCCTAAAGGCTTCGTTTGTATTTTGATCTGATACAGTTTTATAGCTCCCCCCATTAATATTTACCGTAGAGTCTGTTATATCTACCGCAACTTGGCTTCCTTGTTGGGGAGTCAGGCTACTTGCGGATAAAGTGGTATTATTGAGTATCGCGCTAGAATTTTCAATGCGAATGCCAGTAAATTCCTTATTTGAGACTGACACGTTGGAATCATTGATAGTGGTATTTTGACTATCTTTTATATGAATTTTGGGTTGATAGAAGGGATCGATAGGTTGGTTTATCGTACAACTATTTAATGTTGCACCATTCTGACTATGAATTGATACACCACTAGGATTACAAGCTACTTCACCAGCCCACGCCAAATTTGTCATACTTAGCGCCACTGCCACTAAACTCAGTTTAAAAGTGCGGTCATACTTCTTGTTATTTTTCATTTTGGGTTCCCCTAAATATAAAAAAGCCGATTTAAAATTAAATCGGCTTAAATTTTAGCCTTATGATAGAGGGGGCGCAACTTCAATTTAGCCGATACTTGGTTCATCCCATATATCTAGTAATAGTAGACGTTTATGGTAAGTTTTTAATACGGTTTCAATGTGAGATTGAGGCATAAAAGAATGTTGATAAACGCTTTCGACCTTCTCTTTTTCTTTGATGATTTCCGGTATTAATTTTTGCAATATCACTTTCTTGTTCAAACCAATATTTTCGCCAAATTCAATAAAATCATCTCCAATGTATTCGCCGTATTGGGTGTTAAATCCGTGTGCGAGAGATTGGTTGCCCTCTTCTTTTTCCAATAAAGGCAATGCAAGTAGTGCTGAATTAAATTCCTCGTAGGGCGCAACAGAAACAAAATCGTAAATAGGCGCTAATTTAGGTAAGTTATTTTTAGGATAAAGCAAGGAAAAATTGCGTAAATGTAAATCGTTGTTTGCCAGTAAATAGGCATAAACAATACGGCGAAATAATTCTCTCTGCAAGGCTAAATTGTTTTCTGTATGTTGCAAAATAAATTTAGCAACTCGCTCGTAGCTAATGTATTGTTCGTTATCTGACTTAATTTTTCCGTATTTTTCTTTGATATTCATTGCCCCATCAAGTTGTTCTTGATGAATGGGTTTACTGTTTTCATCACGATCAAACCGTTTTATGACAAAAGCAAGTTCTTTTTCTGTGGATTCGCTTGTAAAAGGAAATAAGCCATTTACCGGCACATCAAACCCGAGTTCTGCCATCACGCGCATAGTGGTGTGTTCATTTTCCGCAAGGAAAGGGTATGCATCCGGTGAGGGTTTTAAAATATAGTTCCCTTGTTGATCAATGCTGTTGAATTGATTTTCGTTAATGATGAGCTGGAGTTTCGGTTGAAAGCCTGAAATGCTCATTCCTTTCTGTTTTCTAGGTTTGCTGGTGATAAACTCGTGGCGGGAAAAAGGCAATTTGGGATTGAATTTTTTATTTCCGGTAAGTTGATATAACCCTTCTTCACTATAGCCTGATTCTATTTCATTATTTTTCAATGCTTTCATTGATATATGGCATAAAGTCATTGTTCCTCCCGAAATATTTGTACTGCACCTAACATATTTTCTCCATTGTTAATCAGAAAACGAAAGAGGTCATGTTCATCAATTTGTTGATAGGTCGCATATTTTTTCTTGAGCCAGCCTTCGGGAATTAAAGACGCAAAATAAGGAAATAAGGTGTACGAATGAAAAGGGCTTTGCGCTATAGGAAGGCTGAGTGAAAGCGGTATGCCTTGATAATCCGGATTATAGGCAAAATGAAAGCCATATTTATCTTCTCGAAGTAGCCCAATGAATTCGCCATAGAGAAATACACGAGCTGACCGAACTAGATCGCGCATAGTGATATTCCTAATGTTCGTGAGACAGTGAGTACGGTGGAAAAGCGTACTTGGCTTGGATCTTGAAATAAACGATTTAAAGTAGAGATTGAAATACCGGTTTGGAGCTCAAGCATACTGAGTTCAATACCAAGAGCTTTGCGTTTATTATTTAATAAACGTCCAAAGGCTTTAAGATCAACGATTTTTCCTTCATAAAGTTGTTGGCGTTGAGCTTGTTCATAAAGCATAAAGGATTTTTGGAGTTTTTTTAGCTCATCAATTTGAGTTTCTAATTGGGCGCTGATATTTTCCATATTTGATTTTTTCTTGGCTAAATTCTATTTAAATAATCATAAATGGTTTTTTTGTGGTTTGAAAGTGCTTTTTTGATATTTTTCTATATAAAAAAATTATTGAGTGTCAAAAATGAGAACTAAGAAACTAAGAAATTTAGGAGAACTTAGAACAAAAAAACCGACTTAGCTTTAACTAAGTCGGTGTGCAATCGTATCAGTTATTAACCCGCAACGGCAATACGTTTCATATCTGTCATATAGCCACGTAACTCTTGACCGATTAATTCAACCGGGTGGTTACGGATGGCATCGTTGACATCACGCAAGGTGATGTTGTCGATTTCAACGGTTGGGGTTGGTTCTCCCAAGTCGCCTTTTTGTAGGGTTGGGATAATTTCTTTGGCAAGAATAGGGGTCGCTACGTTAGAGAATAAGTAGTTACCGTATTCTGCGGTGTCCGAAATCACCACGTTCATTTCATATAAACGTTTACGCGCAATAGTGTTGGCAATTAATGGTAATTCGTGAAGTGATTCGTAGTAAGCGGATTCTTCATAAATTCCACTTTCTACCATAGCGTCAAAGGCAAGTTCCACACCGGCTTTTACCATTGCGATCATTAACACTCCATTATCAAAATATTCTTGCTCGCTGATTTTGCCATCATATTTTGGGGCATTTTCAAAGGCAGTTTTAGCCGTAGCTTCACGCCATGCGAGTAAATCTTTATCGCCGGTTGCCCAGTCTGCCATCATGGTTTCGGAGAAGTGACCGCTGATGATGTCATCCATATGTTTGTAGTATAGGAAACCGAGTTTTTCTTTAATTTGTTCGGAAAGCTCAAAGGCACGCAATTTCGCACTGTTGGACAAGCGATCCATCATTAATGTGATACCGCCTTGTTTTAAGGCTTCGGTGATGGTTTCCCAGCCGTATTGGATTAATTTTCCGGCATAGGCAGGATCTTTGCCGTCTGCCACTAATTTGTCGTAGCATACGATAGAACCGGCTTGTAACATACCGCAAAGAATGGTTTGTTCACCCATTAAATCGGATTTTACTTCTGCCACGAATGAAGATTCTAGCACGCCCGCACGATGACCACCGGTTGCCGCCGCCCATGCTTTCGCAATAGCCATACCCTCACCTTTCGGGTCATTTTCAGGGTGAACAGCGATTAAGGTTGGCACACCAAAACCACGTTTGTATTCTTCACGCACTTCTGTACCCGGACATTTTGGCGCCACCATGACAACGGTTAAATCAGGACGAATTTGTTCACCTTGTTCAACGATGTTGAAACCGTGGGAATAGCCGAATGCCGCACCTTGTTTCATTAATGGCATCACATCTGCCACGACTTTTGAGTGCTGTTTATCTGGGGTGAGGTTTACTACTAAATCGGCTGTTGGAATTAATTCTTGATAAGTGCCGACGTTAAAACCATTTTCTGTGGCACGTTGAAATGAGGCACGTTTTTCTGCAATGGCTTCCGGGCGTAAGGCATAGCTCACATCCAAACCGGAATCACGCATATTTAAACCTTGGTTTAACCCCTGTGCACCACAGCCCACGATAACAATTTTTTTGCCTTTTAAGAAATTCGCTTCATCGGCAAATTCTTCACGATCCATAAAGCGACAACGACCTAATTGGTCTAATTTTTGACGTAAATTCAATGTGTTGAAATAGTTAGCCATATGTTTTCCTTAATTTTGTAAGGGTGAATGATTGTATGATGTTGTGTTTGCATAGTTTTTATTGTGAGTTGGATTATAAGGTTTTTTGTGGTTGCGTAAAGTGATATTATGGGAATGATTTATTTCATTTTTTGCAATTATGATGTTTGCTTTAATTGAAATCGTTTTTCACCGGCGACCTACTTTCTTTTACTCGTGTAAAAGAAAGTAGGCAAAGAAAACACGCCCCAGTTAAATCGCTGATCTTTGCTTGGTTTCAATTTTCTTCACGGTAATTTTCTGAACTCGCCGCAAGCGGCTCAAACAGACGAAAATTACCTAAAAATTGAAAGTCGCAAAGGCGATTTATATGGGGGCCGCTTTGACAGAGCGTTATTTAAAACAACTAAATGTAAAAAACATTGTTATATTCAACCGCACTTTATTAAATATGCACTTTGGGGTTCCCTTCTTTTCCGCCTTTGTGGAATTGAATTTGTAGGAAATTTTCGTCTGTTTGAGCGTAGCGAGTTCAGAAAATTTCCGTTAAGCAAATTCAATGGAACAAAGGAAACAAGGAAAAGCAGGGTTGCTTTTCTTTTTGCTTACTTTTTCTTTGGCAAAGCAAAGAAAAAGTAAGTCGCCATCGGAGAAACCCGATATTAATAAAACAAAGGAAAGTAAATCACCATTGGAAGATTTCAGTACAAAAATAAAGGGAACTTTATGAACTTCACCGATCTCAACTTATTCATAAAACTAGCGGAAACCAAAAACTTCGCTAAAACCGCTACCCAAAACCACATGTCCCCTTCTACCCTTTCACGCCAAATTCAACGCATGGAAGAAGAGTTGGGGAAAACCCTTTTTATTCGTGATAACCGTCAAGTGAATCTCACCGAATATGGTGAGACGTTTCTTCTGTTTGCTAAGGTTGAGTGGCAAAACTGGCAACAACTTAAACAGCAACTCAATGATGAGATGGGTGAACTGAGTGGCGAACTCAAGCTTTTTTGTTCGGTAACGGCATCTTATAGCCATTTGCCACAGATATTAAAACAATTTCGCCAACGTTATCCCAAAGTGGAAATTCAGCTCACCACCGGTGATCCGGCGTTAGCCTTGGAATTAGTGCAAAGTCAGCAAGTGGATCTCGCCCTGGCAGGAAAACCGAATAATCTACCTGCAAGTGTGGTATTTCATAAAATTGACGATGTTCATCTTTCGCTGATTGCACCACGTGTTGCCTGCTTGGCAACGCAGTTATTGCAAGAGAAGCCCATTAATTGGCAACAAATGCCTTTTATTTTTCCCGTGGAAGGCCATGCCAGACAACGGATTGAACAATGGTTACGTGAAAAACAAATCAAGCATCCAAAAATTTATGCCACAGTGGCAGGGCATGAGGGTATTGTGCCGATGGTAGGGTTAGGTTTTGGTTTGGCGATGTTGCCTGATGCGGTGATTGATAACAGCCCAATGCGTGATCAAATTTCCCGTTTAAACTTAGATATACCCGTTGCCCCCTTTGAATTGGGTGTTTGTACGCAAAAAAGGAATTTAGCCCAACCCTTAATTCGTGCGTTTTGGGAAATGTTAGAATAGAATGGTGCGACAACGCAGGTAAAAAAACAAAACGTCCACAGACCCTAAGGATTTCCTATGTTAAAAGGTATTCTCGTTTCGCTCTTCGCCTCTTTTTTGTTTGGCTATATGTATTATTTTTCCACCTTGCTCAAACCTTTAAGCGGTACGGATATTTTTGGCTATCGAATGATTTTCACCTTCCCTTTTGTGATGTTAGCCGTCTTGATGTTCAAACAAAAAAATGCACTGATCGAACGTTTAAAACACCTTCAAAAACGACCGCTCTTTGCCCTTTCTTATATTTTCTGTGGGGCATTAATGGGCTTTCAAATGTGGTTATTTTTATGGGCGCCGAATAATGGGAGTTCGCTGAGCGTTTCTTTTGGCTATTTATTACTGCCAATTGTAATGGTGGCTGCCGGACGATTAATTTTTAAGGAACGGATTTCTACTTTTAAATTTATTGCCGTGTTAATTGCTGCTCTTGGTGTGATTTCAAATATCGTGATCAAAAGCGGGTTATCTTGGGAAGCGATTGTCATTTGTGTGGGTTACACCTCGTATTTTTCCATTCGAAAAGCATTGAAAAATACGGATCTTGCTTCTTTTTGTCTCGAAATGCTCAGTTTAATCCCGATTAGCATTTACTTTGCCTTACAAACAGATTTTGCGGTGGTGGAACAAAGTAATCCGAATATCTGGGCATTATTGGTGCTGCTTGGGTTGATTAGCGGCACAGCATTGATTGCTTATGTGATTGCCAGCAATATGCTGCCGATGAATTTACTGGGGCTATTGGGCTATGTGGAAACCATAATGATGGTGTTTGTTTCCTTTTTTATTGGTGAAAAAATTGATGGGGAGAGTTACCCGCTTTTTATTTGTTTAGTGTTGGCGATGAGCCTTGTGATTATTGATGGCGTGTATAAACAGCACGCAAAAGGATCTTTATAATGTCATTTAAAGAAATTACCCCACAACAAGCGTGGGAAATGGCGCAGCAGGGCGCGATACTTGCCGATGTGCGTGATGCACAGCGTTATACCTATTCACACCCAAAGGGAGCATTTCATTTAACCAATCAAACCTTTTTACAGTTTGAAGAATTGGTGGATTTCGACTCCCCTATTATTATCAGCTGCTATCACGGCATCAGTAGCCGAAATGTCGCCACGTTTTTAGCGGAGCAGGGTTATGAAAATGTCTATAGCGTTATTGGTGGTTTTGATGGGTGGATGAGAGCGGAGTTGCCAATTGATGCCATCTATCAAAAGTAAGAATTATATAGTGTGATTTCTTTGTTATTGATTAAAATTAAAACATATTTTGTATCTTTCATATAATGTTGCAAAATAGCCAAAATTTGAAGAATCCCTTAGAAAAATGATTGTATTTAGTAATATTTCTTTAAAACGTGGGCAGACAGAATTACTTGAAAATGCCACAGCAACGATTAATCCGAAACAAAAAGTCGGGTTGGTGGGGAAAAACGGCTGTGGCAAATCTTCTTTGTTTGCGTTATTAAAAAAAGAACTTCAGCCCGAGGGGGGCGAGATTACCTATCCGTCAAATTGGGCGGTGTCGTGGGTGAATCAGGAAACGCCGGCATTGGATATTTCCGCATTGGATTATGTGATTCAAGGGGATCGTGAATATTGCCGTTTGCAAGCGGAATTAGCTCAGGCGAATGAACGCAATGATGGCAACGCCATTGCGCGTATTCACGACAGGCTTGATGCCATCAATGCTTGGACGATTCAATCACGGGCGGAAACCCTGTTGCACGGTTTAGGATTTACGCAGGCGGAAACGCAGCATACTGTAAAATCTTTCTCGGGTGGTTGGCGGATGCGCTTGAATTTAGCCCAGGCGTTGCTTTGTCCTTCGGATTTATTGTTGCTTGATGAACCAACCAACCATTTAGATTTGGATGCGGTGATCTGGCTGGAACGTTGGTTGGTGAATTATCAAGGCACGTTAGTGTTAATTTCTCACGACCGTGATTTTCTTGATCCTATTGTGACGAAAATTTTGCATATAGAGAATCAAAAACTCAATGAATATACGGGGGATTACTCCTCTTTTGAAGTACAGCGTGCCACTAAACTCGCCCAACAAGCGGCTATGTATCGTCAGCAACAACAAAAAATTGCCCATTTACAAAGCTATATCGATCGCTTTAAAGCCAAAGCCACCAAAGCAAAACAGGCGCAAAGTCGTGTGAAAGCCTTAGAGCGAATGGAATTAATTGCGCCGGCCTATGCCGATAATCCTTTCACTTTTGCTTTTCGTCCGCCTGTTTCCTTGCCTAATCCTTTGGTGATGATTGAACAAGCCAGTGCCGGTTATGGCGAAGGTGAAAGTGCGGTTGAAATTTTGAGTAAAATTAAACTCAACCTTGTGCCGGGTTCTCGCATTGGATTATTGGGACAAAATGGGGCGGGCAAATCTACTTTGATTAAACTTTTGGCACAAGAGCTTAGCCCACTTTCCGGTATGGTACAGCTCGCCAAAGGCGTGCAATTGGGTTATTTCGCCCAGCATCAACTGGATACGCTACGTGCGGAAGAATCCGCTTTGTGGCATATGCAAAAACTCGCACCGGAACAAACAGAACAACAAATGCGGGATTATCTCGGCAGTTTTGCCTTTCACGGTGATAAGGTGAATCAGCCCGTTTCCTCTTTTTCCGGTGGGGAAAAGGCACGTTTGGTTTTAGCGCTGATTGTCTGGCAACGCCCGAATTTACTGTTGTTGGATGAGCCGACGAACCATTTGGATCTTGATATGCGCCAAGCCTTAACGGAAGCCTTGGTGGATTATGAGGGATCCTTGGTGGTGGTATCGCACGACCGCCATTTGCTACGCAATACAGTGGAAGAATTTTATCTGGTACACGATAAACAAGTGGAAGAATTTAAAGGTGATTTAGAGGATTATCAAAAATGGCTGATGGAGCAAAACAACCAATCCTCTGTAAAATCAGCGGAACAAACTCTTCCTCAGGAAAACACTCATTCCAGCCAAAATCGTAAAGAACAAAAACGTCGCGAGGCGGAACTACGCCAGCAAACCGCGCCACTTCGTAAAAAAATTGCGCAGTTGGAAGAAAAAATGAATACCTTAACCGAACAGCTTGCGGAAATTGAAAACGGTCTTGCGGATTCTGCACTTTACAGTCCAGAAAATAAGGAAAAATTAACCGCACTTTTGGCACAACAGGTGGAGACTAAAAAAGCATTGGAAGCGGTGGAAACGGATTGGATGGAAACTCAGGATATGCTGGAAGAAATATTATCGAATGCGGAGTGATTATGAACGAATCCCTTTTTCATCACACTAAACAAGAAGAATACTGTCCAACGTGCGGTTCGATTTTGCAGATTAAACAAGGCAAAAAAGGATTGTTTTTGGGGTGTAGCAGTTATCCGCAATGCGATTATTTACGCCCTTTGCATCGAGTGGAGCATAAAGTGCTGAAAGAGCTTGAGGAATCCTGTCCGCAATGTGGCGATTTGTTACAGTTGAAACAAGGGGCATTTGGTATGTTTATTGGCTGTCGGGCTTATCCACAGTGCGATTTTGTGGTGCATGAAGAACAAAAAATCGAGGAGAAAATACCTTGCCCCGAATGTGGGAAAGGGCATTTGGTGGCACGTCGTGGGCGACAAGGTAAAATATTTTATGGTTGCGACAGCTTTCCCCATTGTAAATTCTCTTTACCGACACAGCCTTATGAAATGCCTTGTCCACAATGTGGTTTTTCCCTCGCCTTGTTAAAAAGTGAAAACGAAACAGGACAACAAATGCAATGTGCCAACAAAACCTGTCGCCATATTTTTGAGATAGCCAAATGACGTTACAACAAATTACCGCCTATTTATTACAGAATCAGATTGTCGCTTACCCTACCGAGGCAGTGTTTGGGTTGGGATGTAATCCCTTGAGCGAAAGTGCGGTTAAAAAATTACTTGATTTAAAACAGCGTCCGGTGGAAAAGGGATTAATTTTGATTGCGCCAACGCTCGATTTTTTATTACCTTTTATCGATATTGATGAGCTAGATGAAAGCCAACTGGCGAAATTAAAGACACATTATGATCGCCCGATTACTTGGGCGGTGCCGGCAAAATCGAATGTGCCTGCTTTTCTTACCGGAAAATTTAATCGCATTGCAGTGCGTTTGAGCGATCACCCGGCTGTGCAGGCATTATGCGAAGCCACGGGCTTTGCGTTAACCTCAACCAGTGCGAATTTAACCGGTGAGCCTCCCTGTCGAACAGCGGAGGAAGTGCGGTCGCAATTTGGTGAGGATTTTCCCGTGTTAGATCTAGCAGTAGGGAATGCAAAAAATCCCTCTGAGATTCGTGATTTGATGACTCACCAACTTTTTAGACAAGGATAATATATGGATTATTATGCGGTGTGGGGAAATCCCATTGCACAAAGTTTATCGCCACTGATTCAAGGTAAATTTGCGCAACAAACCCAACAAGCGATGAACTATGAGGCAAAATTAGGTGATTTAGATACCTTTGAGCAACAACTTGCCACATTTTTCTCGCAAGGGGCAAAAGGCTGTAATGTGACCGCACCTTTTAAATCTCGTGCCTATCAACTTGCCGATGAACATAGTGAACGAGCTCGACTTGCACAGGCTTGCAATACATTAAAAAAATTAGAAGACGGCAGGCTTTATGCAGATAATACGGACGGCATTGGGCTTGTGACGGATTTACAACGTTTAAATTGGATAAAACCGCATCAGCGTATTTTGATTTTAGGGGCGGGAGGTGCAACTCAAGGCGTATTATTACCTTTGCTACAAGCTCAACAAAACATTGTGCTAGCTAACCGCACGTTAGCAAAAGCCCAAGCGTTGGCGGAGATATTTCAGCCTTATGGTGAGATTCAAGCGGTGGCGATGGATAATATTCCTGACCAATCTTATGCGTTGATTATTAATGCCACCTCTGCGGGGTTAAGCGGAAATACTGCTCCCGTCTCAGCGGATATCCTCAAATTGGGACAGGCTTTTTATGATATGCAATATGCCAAGGGTTCGGATACGCCTTTTATCGCACATTGTAAGCACTTAGGTTTGATGAATATCAGTGATGGATTAGGCATGTTGGTGGCGCAAGCGGCACATTCATTCCATTTATGGCGTGGGGTAATGCCGGATTTTATCAAGGTTTATTGTGAGGTCAAAAAGGAGGGCCAATGACAAGATGCTCGTGGACAGGGGATTTACCCATTTACATTGCCTACCATGATAGTGAATGGGGCAAGCCGGAATTCGATAGCCGAAAATTATTTGAAAAAATCTGTTTGGAAGGACAGCAAGCCGGTTTGTCGTGGATTACCGTATTAAAAAAGCGTGAAGCCTACCGTGCGGCATTTCATCAATTTGATCCCGAAAAAGTCGCAAAAATGACCGCACTTGATATTGATGCCTGTATGCAAAATGCGGGGCTGATTCGCCATCGTGCGAAATTGGAAGCCATTGTTAAAAATGCTAATGCTTATTTGGCGATGGAAAAGTGCGGTGAAAATTTCAGTGATTTTATTTGGTCGTTTGTTAATCATCAGCCCATTGTGAATGATGTGCCGGATTTGTCTGCCGTACCGGCAAAAACCGACATTTCCAAGGCGATGTCAAAAGCCTTAAAAAAACGGGGTTTTGTTTTTGTGGGGGAAACCACTTGCTATGCCTTTATGCAATCCATGGGCTTAGTGAATGACCATATAAATGGCTGTTGTTGTAAATGATATTCCAGTATAATCCTTCCAATTTCATCAATGAAACATTGAATTATGAATAAAAAATATACGTTAATTTCTCTTTCTATTTTGACCGCACTTTATAGCCAAACAACGTTGGCTGATTTGCGTGCGCAATGTTTGGTGGGCGTGCCAAAGTTTTCCGGTGAGGTGGTATCAGGGGATCCCAATGATTTGCCTGTCTATATTGAAGCGGACGATGCGGAAATTAATCAGCCGACAAGTGCAATTTATAAAGGAAATGCGGATCTCAAGCAAGGAAACCGTCATTTGATTGCCGATTCCGTGGAGGTGAAGCAAACCGGTGAAGGCAACGCATTACAACGTTTCGCCTATGTGCGGGGCGGATTTGATTATAAAGATGATCAAATTAATCTGTTAGGGCAAAATGCGGATTTTAATTTGGATTCTAAAGATGGTAATGTGGCGGACGCCGATTACCAATTAGTCGGGCGTCAAGGTCGGGGAAAAGCGCAAGAAATCGAATTGCGCAATAATACCCGTGTGATGAAAAATGCCACTTTCACGTCCTGTTTACCGAATGATAATGCGTGGGCGGTGGATGCTTCGGAGATTCGTCAGTATATTAAAGAAGAATATGCAGAAATGTGGCATGCCCGCTTTAAAGTACTGGGTGTCCCGATATTTTATACGCCATATTTGCAACTCCCTATTGGTGATCGTCGCCGTTCCGGTTTACTCATTCCAAATGCCGGAAGTTCGAGCCGTGACGGGTATTGGTATTCTCAACCGATTTATTGGAATATCGCACCGAATTATGATGCGACCATCACGCCGAAATATATGTCGCACCGTGGTTGGCAATTAAACGGTGAATTTCGCTATTTAACACCGGTTGGTGAAGGTAAAATTGCCGGTGAATATTTAGGGCGTGATCGCTATGATGAATATTTTAGCGATAACCGAAAACGCCATTTATTCTATTGGAATCACAGTTCCTCTTTTCTTCAAAATTGGCGTTTGAATATTGATTATACCCGTGTGAGTGATAAACGCTATTTCACCGATTTTACCTCGGATTATGGTAGCAGTACGGACGGTTATGCCAATCAATATGCCCGTATCGCTTACTATCAGCCAAATTATAATTTCGCCATTTCCGCACGCCAATTCCAGATTTTTGATGAGGTGGATATCGGGCCTTATCGTGCGATGCCACAAATGGATTTTAACTATTATAAAAATGATTTAGCCAATGGCTGGCTAGACTTCAAATTATTCTCACAAGCAGTGCGTTTTGATAATGACAGTAGCCTTATGCCAAAGGCTTGGCGTTTTCATCTTGAGCCAAGTTTAGCCACGGCAATGTCGAATAGATACGGTAGCCTAAATATTGAAACCAAACTTTATGCGACCCATTACCAACAGAAAAAAGGCAAAGGCGTTGGGGCAGAAGAGGTTGACAGCCGGGTAAATCGGGTTATTCCACAAATTAAAGTGGATTTACAAACCGTTTTAGCACGGGATACCACATTCTTAAAAGATTATACGCAAACCTTTGAGCCTCGCGCACAGTATTTGTATCGCCCGTATCGTAATCAAAGCAATATCGGTTCAAGCCGTACCAATGATTATTTGGGGTATGGCTATGATTCTTCGTTAGTTCAGCAAGATTATTACTCTTTGTTCCGTGATCGCCGTTATAGCGGGTTAGACCGTATTGCTTCCGCTAACCAAATCACTTTGGGGGGAACAACTCGCTTTTATGATAGACATTCAAGGGAACGTTTTAATTTCTCTGCCGGACAAACCTATTACTTAACGGATTCTAAAATTGACAGTAATCCGGCAAATAGTACACAGCGTTCTTCTTCCTCTTGGGCGTTGGAATCAAACTGGAAAATCAATGATAATTGGAACTGGCACGGTAGCTATCAATATGATACTCAGTTGAAGAAAACTTCACTCGCCAATACCAGCATTGAATATAATCCGGAAAGAAATAATTTAATTCAATTCAATTATCGCTATGCGAGCCAAGCTTATATCGACCAAAACTTAGGGCGCTCTGCTAATGCTTATAAGCAAGATATTAAACAAGTAGGTTTGGTTGCGGCTTGGGAAGTGACGGATAATTGGGCGGTAGTCGGAAAATATTATCAAGACTTAGCTCTGAAAAAACCGGTAGAACAATACCTTGGCGTGCAATATAACAGCTGCTGTTGGGCGATTGGTGTCGGTGCCAGACGTTATGTGACCAATCGCCAAAATCAAAAACAAGATGAAGTGTTGTATGATAATAGTATCGGCGTAACCTTTGAATTACGTGGCTTAGGGACAAATGATCACCAAAGCGGTATTCAAGATATGTTGGAAAAAGGTAAGTTGCCGTATATTAAAGCGTATAGCTTATAAGTGAACTATCGAAAATAGGATAGCGAATGAAAAAACAAGCAATTTTAACCGCACTTTTGGGTGCGATGGTATTGAGCGGTTGTGCAACGAAACCCGATGGTGAACGTAACGACCCAATGGAGGGCTTTAACCGCACGATGTGGGATTTTAACTACAACGTGGTGGATCGCTATGTGTTAGAACCCGCAGCGAAAGGTTGGCGTGATTATGTGCCGACACCGGTCACCAAAGGGCTGACTAACGTGGCGAATAACTTAGATGAGCCGGTAAGTTTTGTGAACCGTATGATTGAGGGGGAGCCGAAAAAGGCTTTTGTACATTTCAATCGTTTCTGGATTAATACGGTGTTTGGTTTAGGCGGTTTATTTGATTTTGCCAGTGCAAGCAAAGAACTGCAGGTTTACGAACAACGTGGATTTGGTGAAACATTAGGCAGTTATGGTGTGGATGCCGGTGCTTATATGGTTCTGCCTTTGTATAATGCGACAACCCCTCGCCAACTAACCGGGGCTGTGGTGGATGCCGCCTATATGTATCCGTTTTGGGAGTGGGCAGTGGATGGTCCGTTTTCACTGGTTAAATATGGTGTTCAAGTGCTGGATACCCGTGCCAAGAATTTGGATAACGCCGAATTGTTAAATCAAGCACAAGATCCTTATGTGACATTCCGTGAAGCCTATTTCCAAAATTTGGAATTTAAAGTGAATGACGGAAAAGTAAAAGAAGGTTCACAGAAAGAGCTTTCTGATGATGTATTGAAAGAAATTGATTAATAAAAAGTGCGGTTGGTTTTACCGCATTTTTCTCGATGAAAAGTAAGAAAGGAGAACTAACGATGACAAAAATTATTCATACCGAAAAAGCGCCTGCTGCAATTGGTCCTTATGTTCAGGCGGTAGATTTAGGGAATTTGGTGTTGACCTCAGGTCAAATTCCGGTAAATCCGGCAACAGGGGAAGTGCCGACCGATATAGTGGCACAAGCCCGTCAATCTTTAGAAAACGTCAAAGCGATTGTGGAACAAGCCGGCTTAAGCGTAGCGGATATTGTGAAAACTACCGTATTTGTGAAAGATTTAAATGATTTTGCTGTGGTGAATGCGGAGTATGAGCGTTTCTTTAAAGAGAACAATCATCCGACTTTTCCTGCCCGTTCTTGTGTAGAAGTTGCACGTTTACCGAAAGATGTCGGGTTGGAAATTGAAGCCATTGCGGTAAGAAAATAATATCAGGTGTTGTTTTGGATCTTTTTTCGCCAAATGGCTTTACAAGAAAAAGGATTCACTTTATAATCTTGCACCTTTGTTATGGCTTTAGGCTATAACCGCATTTCTGGTTGGTGCTTGACCTATTCAAGCCCCGTCCAAGACCGTAGGGGAGCAATCTTAATCATCCTACGTAGATGGTGTACAGAATAAGAATTTTTCTTGCTTCTGGGCACCGAAGTCGTCCTAATCTTAGATTAGGTAAATTAATTCCGAGAAATCGGAGTGTATTCAGGAGCTAAAAGCCAATGGCATTAAATCTTCAAGACAAACAAGCAATTGTTGCTGAAGTAAATGAAGCAGCCAAAGGTGCACTTTCAGCAGTGATCGCAGATTCTCGCGGTGTGACTGTTGATAAAATGACTGAATTACGTAAGTCAGCTCGTGAAGCTGGTGTAACAATGCGTGTGGTTCGTAATACTTTATTACGCCGTGCGGTTGAAGGCACAGATTACGAATGCTTGAAAGATACGTTTGTAGGTCCAACACTTATCGCCTTCTCTAACGAACACCCGGGCGCAGCGGCTCGTTTGTTCAAAGAGTTTGCTAAAGCAAACGATAAGTTTGAAATTAAAGGTGCAGCCTTTGAAGGTAAGATCCAAGATGTTGAATTCTTAGCAACATTACCAACTTACGAAGAAGCAATTGCACGTTTAATGGGCACAATGAAAGAAGCTGCGGCAGGCAAACTTGCTCGCACTTTTGCGGCATTACGCGACAAATTACAAGAAGCGGCTTAATTACCAAGCGTTTCTTACTTCATCTAACTTTATTTATTTTAGGGATTGATTGTTATGTCATTAACTAACGAACAAATTATTGAAGCGATTGCTTCTAAAACTGTAACTGAAATCGTTGAATTAATCGCAGCGATGGAAGAAAAATTCGGCGTTTCAGCAGCGGCAGCAGTAGCAGCAGCACCAGCAGGTGGCGCAGCAGCAGCGGCAGAAGAGAAAACTGAATTTGATGTAGTACTTGCTGAAGCTGGTGCAAACAAAGTAGCAGTAATCAAAGCAGTACGTGGTGCAACTGGTTTAGGCTTGAAAGAAGCGAAAGACTTAGTTGAATCTGCACCTGCAGCGTTAAAAGAAGGCATCTCTAAAGAAGAAGCTGAAGCGCTTAAGAAAGAATTAGAAGAAGCTGGTGCAAAAGTAGAAATCAAATAATTTTTGATTCACTAATGCCCTGTTTCTCAGGCTTAATGGCTGGTGGTTTACCATCAGCCATTTTGTGCTATCAAAATAGGCACAAAAACAGATAATCATTTTCCGTTTAATTTTATCTGCTTCCACTCAAGTTAATAATAGACGTTTTAATTTGAGTAACCCACTACAGAAGTAAGGTTCAGAGTGCGGTTCCTGAAAACGGTGTCCATACCTTGATATAAGTTAAAACGAGGCCAAAATTGACCGCACTTTTTCTTGTGTCAGCTCAGTCTCACTAAAATTGATAGAGGAAAACCAACCAATGGGTCTCTCCTATTCTGAGAAAAAACGAATTCGTAAAGACTTCGGCAAACGTCCGCAAGTTTTAAATGTACCTTATTTATTAACTATCCAATTAGATTCGTTTGATAAATTTATTCAAAAAGATCCTGATGGTCAGCAAGGCTTAGAAGCTGCTTTCCGTTCAGTCTTTCCGATTGTTAGCAACAATGGCTATACCGAATTACAATATGTTGATTACCGTTTAGAAGAACCGGAATTTGATGTGCGTGAGTGCCAAATTCGTGGGTCAACTTATGCGGCTGGTTTGCGTGTTAAATTGCGTCTTGTGAGCTACGATAAAGAGTCTTCTTCACGTGCAGTCAAAGATATTAAAGAAAATGAAGTGTATATGGGTGAAATCCCATTAATGACTGACAACGGTACCTTTGTGATCAACGGTACTGAACGTGTTATCGTTTCACAATTGCACCGTAGCCCGGGTGTATTCTTTGATTCTGATAAAGGTAAAACCCATTCATCAGGTAAAGTGCTATACAACGCACGTATCATTCCTTACCGCGGCTCTTGGTTGGATTTTGAGTTTGATCCGAAAGATAACCTTTATGCACGTATTGACCGTCGTCGTAAATTACCGGCAACCATTATTCTTCGTGCATTAGGCTACACCACCGAAGAAATCTTAAATTTATTCTTCGATAAAGTGACCTTTGAAATCGCCGACAATAAATTATTAATGACCCTCGTGCCGGAGCGTTTACGTGGTGAAACCGCTTCTTTTGATATTGAAGTAAACGGCAAAGTTTATGTAGAACGTGGTCGTCGTATTACTGCACGTCACATTAAAGCATTAGAAAAAGATAACGTGACACAAGTTGTGGTGCCGACCGAATATATCGTGGGTAAAGTTGCGGTAAAAGATTATGTGGATTTGGAATCCGGGGAAATTATTTGTCCGGCGAACGGTGAAATTTCTTTAGAAATTTTAGCCAAGTTAGCACAAGCGGGCTACAACGTTGTTGAAACCTTATTTACCAATGACTTAGATTACGGCCCTTATATTTCTGAAACTTTACGTGTTGATCCGACTTACGATAAAACCAGTGCGCTTTACGAAATCTATCGTATGATGCGTCCGGGCGAGCCGCCAACACCGGAATCTTCAGAAGCCTTATTCCATAACTTATTTTTCTCTGCAGAACGTTATGATTTATCTGCAGTAGGTCGTATGAAATTCAACCGCTCTTTAGGTATTCCTGAAGGCGTGGGCAGTGGTATTTTAAGTCATGAAGATATCATTGCGGTCATGCGTAAACTTATTGATATCCGTAACGGCCGTGGTGAAGTGGATGATATTGACCACTTAGGTAACCGTCGTATCCGTTCTGTGGGTGAAATGGCGGAAAACCAATTCCGCATTGGTTTAGTGCGTGTAGAAAGAGCGGTCAAAGAGCGCTTATCTTTAGGTGATTTAGATGCGATCACACCACAGGATTTAATTAATCCGAAACCTATTTCTGCGGCAGTGAAAGAATTCTTTGGTTCTTCACAACTTTCGCAATTTATGGATCAAAACAACCCATTATCGGAAGTGACCCATAAGCGTCGTATTTCTGCATTAGGTCCGGGCGGTTTAACCCGTGAGCGTGCAGGATTTGAAGTGCGTGACGTACATAACACCCACTATGGTCGTTTATGTCCAATTGAAACGCCTGAAGGTCCGAACATTGGTTTAATCAACTCTCTTTCCGCCTTTGCCCGTACTAATGATTACGGTTTCTTAGAAACCCCGTATCGTAAAGTTATTGACGGTCAAGTGACGGAAGAAATCGAATATTTATCCGCTATTGATGAAGCAAATTATATCATCGCACAGGCAAACTCAAACCTAGACGAGAACAATCGCTTTACCGATGCCTTTGTTACGGCGCGTGGTGAGCGTGGTGAGTCCGGTTTATATAAACCTGAAGATATCCATTATATGGACGTATCCACTCAACAAGTGGTGTCTGTGGCGGCGGCATTGATCCCATTCCTTGAGCATGATGATGCGAACCGTGCCTTGATGGGAGCAAACATGCAACGTCAGGCAGTTCCAACATTACGTGCTGATAAGCCGTTGGTGGGAACGGGCATGGAAAAACCGATTGCCCTTGACTCCGGTGTGGCTGTGGTGGCGAAACGTGGTGGTATCGTTCAATATGTAGATGCTTCGCGTATCGTAATTAAAGTGAATGAAGATGAAACCGTTGCAGGTGAGGCGGGGATTGATATTTATAACTTAATCAAATACACCCGTTCTAACCAAAATACCTGTATCAACCAAATTCCTTGTGTGAATTTGGGCGATCCGATTAATCGTGGTGAGGTTTTGGCTGACGGTCCTTCAACCGATTTAGGGGAGTTGGCATTAGGTCAAAATATTCGTGTGGCATTCATGCCATGGAATGGTTATAACTTCGAAGACTCCATGTTAGTGTCTGAGCGTGTGGTTCAACAAGATCGCTTTACCACCATTCATATCCAAGAACTTTCTTGTGTGGCTCGTGATACCAAATTAGGCGCAGAAGAAATCACCGCAGATATTCCAAATGTGGGCGAATCGGCACTGAGCAAATTAGATGAATCCGGTATCGTTTATGTGGGTGCGGAAGTAAAAGGTGGCGACATCTTAGTCGGTAAAGTGACACCGAAAGGTGAAACCCAATTAACACCGGAAGAAAAATTGTTACGTGCAATTTTCGGTGAAAAAGCCTCTGATGTGAAAGATTCTTCATTACGCGTACCAAACAGCGTAAGCGGTACGGTTATCGACGTACAAGTCTTCACCCGTGATGGTGTGGAAAAAGATAAACGTGCGCTAGAAATTGAAGAAATGCAATTAAAAGAAGCGAAGAAAGACCTTTCCGATGAATTGGAAATTTTAGAGGCTGGTTTATTCGCCCGTGTTCGCAATCTTCTTATTTCAGGTGGCGTGGATGAAGCGCAATTAGATAAATTAGATCGTACTAAATGGTTAGAACAAACCATTGCCGATGAAGAGAAACAAAACCAATTAGAGCAACTCGCAGAGCAATACGAAGAGCTTCGTAAAGAGTTTGAACTCAAACTTGAAGTGAAACGTAAGAAAATCATCAAAGGTGATGATCTTGCACCAGGCGTATTGAAAGTGGTGAAAGTTTATCTTGCGGTGAAACGCCAGATCCAACCGGGTGATAAAATGGCGGGTCGTCACGGTAACAAAGGGGTTATCTCAAAAATTAATCCTGTTGAAGATATGCCGTACGATGAAAACGGCCAACCGGTTGAAATCGTATTAAACCCACTGGGCGTTCCATCCCGTATGAATATCGGTCAGATCCTTGAAACCCACTTAGGTTTAGCGGCAAAAGGTATTGGTGATCAAATCAATGCGATGCTTAAACAAAAACAAGAAGTGGAAAAATTACGCAGTTATATGCAAAAAGCCTATGATTTAGGACAAGGTTCACAAAAAGTGGATTTAAGCACCTTCACTGATGAAGAAGTGCTACGTTTAGCAGATAACTTACGTAAAGGTTTACCGGTTGCTACCCCTGTGTTTGATGGTGCGGATGAAACGGAAATCAAAGAGTTATTAAAACTCGGCGGTTTACCGACTTCCGGTCAGATCACCTTATACGATGGACGTACCGGTGAGAAATTTGAGCGTCCGGTCACCGTAGGTTACATGTACATGCTCAAATTGAACCACTTGGTTGACGACAAAATGCATGCTCGTTCAACGGGTTCTTATAGTCTCGTTACGCAACAACCATTGGGTGGTAAAGCACAATTCGGTGGTCAACGTTTCGGTGAGATGGAGGTATGGGCACTTGAAGCTTATGGTGCGGCTTATACGTTACAAGAAATGCTCACTGTGAAATCCGATGATGTGAACGGTCGTACGAAGATGTATAAAAACATCGTCAGCGGCAACCAACAAATGGATCCAGGTACACCGGAATCTTTCAACGTGATTATGAAAGAAATCCGCTCACTTGGTCTAAATATTGAATTAGACGAAGAGTAATCAATGGTGCTCAATGAGCATTGATGAATATATTTAAATGATGTTATCCCTTGGCTCCACCCGTTTACGGGGGGAGCTGCCGAAGGCTGAGGGGGGAGAATTTTAGCCCCCTTCCGCCCTTCGGGCACCTTCCCCCGCAAAGCAGGGGAAGGCAAGATTTACAACAGCATAAAACTTGAAATCGCCGAAGTGCGGTCAAAATTCTCGCTAATTTTTAACCGCACTTTAAACCTTTAACTCCGACAGGAGAACATTTGTGAAAGACTTAGTTAAGTTTTTAAAAGCACAGTCAAAAACCAGTGAAGATTTTGATGTGATTAAAATTGGGTTAGCCTCACCGGATATGATCCGTTCTTGGTCATTTGGTGAAGTGAAAAAACCTGAAACCATTAACTACCGTACGTTCAAACCTGAACGTGATGGTCTTTTCTGTGCGCGTATCTTCGGGCCGGTAAAAGATTACGAATGTTTATGTGGTAAATATAAACGTTTAAAACACCGTGGTGTGATTTGTGAAAAATGTGGCGTTGAAGTGACGCAAACCAAAGTGCGTCGTGAACGTATGGGGCACATTGAATTAGCCTCACCGGTGGCACACATTTGGTTCTTAAAATCCCTCCCGTCCCGTATCGGTTTATTGTTAGATATGCCGTTACGTGATATTGAGCGTGTACTTTATTTTGAAATGTACATTGTGACCGAACCGGGTATGACGGATTTAGAACGCGGTCAATTATTAACGGAAGAACAATACCTTGAGGCAGAAGATCGTTGGCAAGATGAATTTGAAGCCAAAATGGGTGCGGAAGCGATCCAAGATCTGTTAAAAGGTATGGATCTTGAAGTGGAATGTGAAAAATTACGTGAGGAATTACAAGAAACCAATTCTGAAACCAAACGTAAGAAAATCACTAAACGCTTAAAATTGTTAGAAGCCTTTGTGCAATCCGGTAATAAACCGGAATGGATGGTAATGACCGTATTACCGGTACTTCCACCGGATTTACGTCCGTTAGTACCACTTGATGGTGGTCGTTTTGCTACCTCTGATTTGAACGATTTATACCGTCGTGTAATCAACCGTAACAATCGTTTAAAACGTTTATTGGATTTGATTGCGCCGGATATTATCGTGCGCAACGAAAAACGGATGTTACAAGAATCGGTCGATGCCTTATTAGATAACGGTCGCCGTGGTCGTGCGATTACCGGTTCTAATCGTCGTCCGTTAAAATCTTTAGCGGATATGATTAAAGGTAAACAAGGTCGTTTCCGTCAAAACTTATTAGGTAAACGTGTTGACTACTCCGGTCGTTCCGTTATTACCGTAGGGCCATACCTGCACCTACATCAATGCGGTTTACCGAAGAAAATGGCATTGGAATTATTCCGTCCGTTTATCTATGCGAAATTAGAAAGCCGTGGTTATGCGACAACGATCAAAGCGGCGAAGAAAATGGTTGAGCGTGAAGATGCCATTGTTTGGGATATTCTTGCGGAAGTGATTCGTGAACACCCGATTCTATTGAACCGTGCACCAACCCTTCACCGTCTAGGTATTCAAGCATTTGAGCCAATCTTAATTGAAGGTAAAGCGATTCAATTACACCCACTCGTTTGTGCGGCGTTTAACGCGGACTTCGACGGTGACCAAATGGCGGTTCACGTGCCATTAACCCTCGAAGCACAGTTAGAAGCCCGTGCGTTGATGATGTCAACCAACAACGTGCTTTCACCGGCGAACGGTGAGCCGATTATCGTGCCATCACAAGACGTGGTGTTGGGTCTTTACTATATGACCCGTGAAAAAGTAAACGGTAAAGGCGAAGGCATGTTATTGCAAGATCCGCGCGAGGCTGAAAAGGCTTATCGTACCGGTCAGGCAGAATTACATTCTCGTGTAAAAGTGCGTATTACCGAATACGTGAAAAATGATGCGAATGAGTTTGAAACGAAAATTACGCTCACCGATACGACGATTGGCCGTGCAATTTTATGGATGATCGCACCAAAAGGTATGCCATACGCATTGTTTAATCAAACATTAGGCAAAAAAGCGATTTCTAAATTAATTAATGAAGCATATCGCCGTTTAGGTTTAAAAGAAGCGGTGATGTTTGCTGACCAAATTATGTACACCGGTTTTGCTTATGCTGCCCGTTCCGGTTCATCAGTGGGTATTGATGATATGGTTATTCCGGAGAAGAAATACGAAATTATTTCTGCAGCGGAAGACGAAGTGGCGGAAATCCAAGAGCAATTCCAATCCGGTCTTGTGACGGCAGGTGAGCGTTACAATAAAGTGATCGATATTTGGGCTGCGGCGAACGAGCGTGTTGCAAAAGCAATGATGGAAAATCTTTCTACGGAAGAAGTGCTCAATCGTGAAGGTAAACTTGAAAAACAAGCCTCCTTTAACAGTATCTTTATGATGGCGGATTCCGGTGCGCGTGGTTCTGCAGCACAGATTCGTCAGCTAGCCGGTATGCGTGGTTTGATGGCTCGTCCGGATGGTTCGATCATTGAAACGCCAATTACTGCAAACTTCCGTGAAGGGTTGAACGTACTTCAGTACTTTATTTCAACCCACGGTGCACGTAAAGGTTTGGCGGATACTGCGTTGAAAACAGCGAACTCCGGTTATTTGACCCGCCGTTTAGTTGATGTGGCACAAGACTTAGTGATCATTGAAGACGATTGTGGCACGCATGAAGGCTTAGTGATGACCCCATTAATTGAGGGGGGCGATGAAAAAGTTCCACTTCGTGAGTTAGTGTTAGGTCGTGTAGCGGCAGAAGACATTTATAAACCGGGTACGGACGAAGTCTTAATTGCACGTAATACATTATTAGATGAAAAACTCTGTGATGTGCTAGACGCAAATTCGGTGGATAGTGTGAAAGTACGCTCTGTCGTAACCTGTGATACTGATTATGGTGTGTGTGCGAAATGTTACGGTCGTGACTTAGCACGTGGTCACTTAATCAATCAAGGGGAAGCGGTAGGTGTTATTGCTGCGCAATCTATCGGTGAGCCGGGAACACAGTTAACCATGCGTACGTTCCATATCGGTGGTGCGGCATCTGCGGCAGCAAAAGAGTCAAGCGTACAGGCGAAAAATACCGGTACATTACATTTAGCCAATGCGAAATTTGTAACTAATGACGAAGGTAAATTAGTTTTAACCTCCCGTAATACAGAATTGACTATTACTGATGCATTTGGTCGTACTAAAGAACACTATAAAGTGCCTTACGGTGCGGTATTAAGTAAAGGTGATGGTCAAGAAGTCACTGCGGGTGAAACCGTGGCGAACTGGGATCCGCATACCATGCCGGTTGTGTCTGAAGTGGCAGGTTTCGTGAAATTCGTAGATATCGTGGACGGTTTAACCGTAACACGTCAAACCGATGAATTGACCGGTTTATCCTCTATTGTGGTACAAGATGTGGGTGAACGTGCAACCGCAGGTAAAGATTTACGTCCAACCATCAAATTAGTTGATGCAAACGGTAATGACGTATTCTTACCGGAAACCGATGTTATTGCACAATACTTCCTACCAGGTAAAGCTATCGTGAGCTTAGACGATGGCGCAGCGGTGAAAGTCGGTGAACCATTGGCGCGTATTCCGCAAGAATCGGTGGGAACCAAAGATATTACCGGTGGTCTTCCACGGGTTGCAGACTTATTTGAAGCCCGCAAACCAAAAGAGCCGGCGATCTTGGCAGAAATTTCAGGTATCGTTTCCTTCGGTAAAGAAACCAAAGGTAAACGCCGCTTGCTAATTACACCGGCAGAGGGCGAAGTGTACGAAGAAATGATTCCAAAATGGCGTCAGCTCAACGTATTTGAAGGTGAAATGGTACAACGTGGTGACGTGATTTCTGATGGTGCGGAAACACCACATGATATTTTACGTTTACGTGGCGTACGTGCGGTGACCGAATATATTGTCAATGAAGTGCAAGATGTTTACCGCTTACAAGGGGTAAAAATCAATGATAAGCACATTGAAGTCATCGTTCGCCAAATGTTGCGTAAAGCGGTGATTACTAAGGCTTACGACTCTGAATTCCTTGAAGGGGAACAAGTGGAAGTGGCTCGTGTGAAAATCGTCAACCGTAAACGTGAAGCAGAAGGCAAACCGTTGGTTGAGTTTGAGCGCGAATTATTAGGTATTACCAAAGCCTCTCTTGCAACGGAATCCTTCATTTCAGCTGCATCGTTCCAAGAAACCACACGTGTGCTTACCGAAGCGGCTGTGGCAGGTAAACGTGACGAATTACGTGGCTTGAAAGAAAACGTGATCGTGGGTCGTTTAATCCCGGCGGGTACAGGTTTTGCGTATCACCAAAATCGCATTAAAAACCGCCAAAAAGCAGCGGAATTAGCGGTGGAAGCAATTGAAGAACCAATTTCTACTTTTGCAACCGATGCGGATATCGAAGCGGAATTTGAATTTATCGCAGATGATGCAACGCAAAGCCTAGCGGCATTATTAAATTCCGAAATGGAAGAGTAATTTTGCAATATAGATAAAAAAGCCCCGAAAGGGGCTTTTTTGTTGACCATTATAGGAGCAATGACTTGGCGATGAGAATTCAAAGTGCGGTCATTTTTTCAAGAGTTTGAAATTTTTGGGAAAGTCCTACCATTTATTGTTAGACTTACGCAAAGATTTTTTATAAGGATAATTAAATGACTACAACAAAACCTTTTCCTCTGCCCACCGGCTATTTTGGTATCCCTCTAGGATTATCGGCACTCTCTTTGGCATGGTGGCATTTGGCGGATTTCTTCCCTTGGGCGCAAACGACTAGTGATGTGATCGGCATTACGGCAATGATCGTTTGGTTAGCCTTTATTGCTATGTATGGGTATAAATTGCGTTATTATTTCCACGAAGTGAAGGAAGAATATCGCTGCCCTGTTCGCTTTTCTTTTCTTGCATTGATTCCTATCACAACTATGTTAGTCGGCGATATTGCCTATCGTTGGAATCCTATGATAGCGGAAGTGATGATTTGGCTCGGAGCCATCGGGCAGTTACTATTTTCTTCTTTTAGAATGAGTGAACTCTGGAAAGGCGGTGTTTTTGAGCAAAAATCAACACGCCCACCCTTTTATTTACCCTCTGTCGCCGCAAATTTCACCAGTGCAAGTTCACTCGCTTTATTAGGCTATCATGATCTTGGCTATTTATTTTTCGGTGCCGGTTTCCTCGCGTGGATGATGTTTGAACCGGTATTGCTCCAACATTTACGCATTTCTTCCTTAGAACCGCCTTTTCGTGCCACCATGGGGATTATTCTCGCCCCGGCATTTGTCTGCGCTTCCGCTTATCTCGCCGTCAATCAAGGCGAAGTCGATACTTTCGCCAAAATCCTATGCGGCTATGGTTTTTTGCAAATGTTCTTTCTATTGAGAATTTTCCCTTGGATTATTGAGAAAGGCTTAAACATCGGTTTATGGGCTTTCTCATTCGGCTTAGCCTCCATGGCAAATAGCGCCGTTGTTTTTTATCATAATCAGATACTATCCGGCATCGCAATGTTTGCCTTTATTTTCTCTAACCTTATGATAGTATTGCTTGTATTGATGACGTTGTGGAAGTTGGTGAAGGGGGGGGTAAAGTAAAAGAATGTCTTCTCCTCTTTTGTAAGCTATGTGGCAAAGCGGAATTTGAATTTATCGCTGATGATGCAACACAAAATCTTGCGGTATTATTAAGTTCCAAAATGGAAGGTTGATTTTGGAAAATAGGTTAAAAAAAAGCCCTGAAAGGGAGTAGTATCTAAATAAATTTCTAAGAGGGTAAAATATGAATGATAAGTGTAATAATTTTTTAGATAAAATGAGTATTACAAAGCTTAAAAATATTCATAATCTAGAATTATCATTTAATAGGGAAAAGAATATTACAGCTATATTTGGTCCTAATGGATGTGGTAAGTCCACTGTATTACACGCTTTGGCTTGTGTATATCAAAAGAAAAAAGATGACCCTAGAAGACCGAACAAAGGTGAAGAGTATCGATTTTCTGACTTTTTTATTCCAACCAATTTTGGTGCTTGGGATGGTAGTAAGCTTGAAATTACATATGATTCAGTAAAAAACAGAACTTATGAAAAAAAGAAAAGTAGATGGACTCGATATGAAGATAGACCAAGAAGAGAAGTTTATTTTGTGGGAATTGACATATGTGTTCCAAAAATAGAGAGAGAGAAGAAAAAAAGTAGAATTACAATAAGTAAAGACAGTACGGATACTTTAAAGGGCAAGATTGTAAAAGATATTAATTTTGTGATGAATAGAGTATATGATGAGTTATCTGACTGTAATGATAAAAAATATAAGCTAGCAAAAGTTGGCGATATGTATTATCCAAGCCTTTTTATGGGGGCTGGAGAAAGTAAGATTATTGAATTAGTAACATTGTTACATACAGCTGGGGAAGGTTCCCTAGTATTGATTGATGAGTTAGATTTGACATTACATACATCTGCACTTTTAAAAATGTTAGATATAATGATAAAAATATCTAAGGACAAAAATTTACAGATAATATTCACATCTCATAGAGATGATGTATTAAATAATATTGAAATTAAATCGCAAATAGATGTGAAACATATTTTTAATTCACCACAGGGTAAAACGGAATGTTTTGATGGTACAACTAATAAATGTATAGCACAACTTACAGGTGAATACCCAAAGAGTGGGGTCATATATGTAGAAGATATTGTATCAGAAGAGATTGTGAAAGAGTTTCTCAGAAGAAATAAATTAGTGAGAGAATATGATATTACTAGATTTGGTGCAGTAGATAATGCATTTACTATAGCATGTGGTTTGTATTTATCATCAAAAGAGTTGTTTGATAAATCATTTTTTGTACTTGATGGTGATAAATATATAACTAAAGAAGAAAAATTAGAACAAATAAATAAAAAATATTCTGGGACTGAGTGTGGGATAGAAGAAAAAAAAGAAGAGATATTAAGTCATTTTATGCAGTATGAATCATCTACTGGGGGGGGAATTATGCCACCTGAGAAATTTATTCATTCTACGATTCTTAAATCAGGAGACCCCGACTCAGAAACCTATCAGAGATTATCGGAGATTTGCGGAGTTTCTGATACTCACCAGTACTTGCCTACTGATTACCCTTTACATTATATAGTAGGTGATTTCAGTCGTGTTAGCGATATTTGGGATAGATATACAAAGGGATTAAATATTCTTTTAGAGGTCCCTCCAAAATAGGTGGATATCGTTATTGTTTTCAAATTTTCTAGAAATAAAAGCAAGGTAGGTTTCTAAAAATTTTTAAAAACCTACCACTCTTTACTTAGATATTTAGGTTTTAATTCGATATATCCCCTCCCAACACTCTCACCAACACCTCCCAATAAGTCTGTACCGCTGAAATCTGCACTTTCTCATCCGGTGAATGGGCATTGCGAATAGTTGGACCTAAAGACACTATATCAATATGCGGATAATGCTCTTTGAGTAGACCACATTCAAGACCGGCGTGGATCACTTTGATTTCGGGGTCTTTGCCTAATACCTCGGTATAATGTTTTTTCGTTAGGTTGAGAATGGCGGAGTCGTTCACCGGTTTCCAGCCCGGGTAAGGGGCGGAGAATTCGGTTTTCGCACCGGCTAAAGTGGCAACGGAGCTCAATAATTCCGTCACATAAGCCTTACCGCTTTCAATCAATGAACGCACTAAAATCGTGCCTTTTACTTTGCCGCCTTCGGTTTTTAACACGCCGATACTAAGCGAGCTTTCCACCACATTTTTAATCACATCACTGTTGCGGATCACGCCGTTTGGCAAGGCATTGAGCAAGTGAATCACGGTTTGTGTGCTTTGTTCGGTGAATACGGTTTCGGCTTTGTCTGTTGGTTCAATAAAAAGGGTTAAATTCGGTTCGGCAATCGACAATTCTTCTTTGAGTAAAACTTCAAGATTTTTGACCGCACTTTCAAGGGTATTTAGATCGCCATTGAATGCCAGCACCGCTGCCGCTTCACGAGGAATCGCATTACGAATAGAACCGCCACGAATTTCTGCTAAAGCAAAGTGCGGTTGGTTTTGCACAAGTTTTGCTAATACACGGGCTAACACTTTAATGGCGTTGGCTCTGCCTGTGTGAATATCACAACCGGAATGACCGCCACGCAGGCCTTTTAAAGCGAGTTGAACGCAATGCTCGAACGCATTGTTTTCTCGTTCTATCGGTAGTTCTAAATTGGCATTAATGCCACCGGCGCAACCAATGTAAATTTCGCCGATTTCTTCCGTATCCGTATTAATGAGAATGTCTGATTGCAACCAGTTACGGCGAAGATTTAATGCACCGTCCATACCGGTTTCTTCCGTCATGGTGAGCAACACTTCAAGAGGCGGATGCGCCACATCATCGCTTTCCAACACCGCAAGGGCAGAGGCTAAACCAATTCCGTTGTCAGCACCCAATGTGGTGCCTTGGGCTTTCACCCAGTCTCCGTCAATATAAGGGCGAATCGGATCTTGGGTGAAATCGTGTGGATTGCCCTCATTGGCTTGCGGCACCATATCCAAGTGGGCTTGCAATGCCACTGGTGCGCGGTTCTCCATTCCGGCGGTTGCCGGTTTACGAATCAGTACATTGCCGGCTTCATCACGTTCCACAAAAAATTGTTTTTCTTTCGCCCAGTTCACAATGAAATTTGCCAATTCATCCTCATGATGAGAGGGATGGGGGATGGCACAAATTTGATCAAACCATTTCCATAATAATTGTGGTTGTAGGGTGGTAATTTCAGACATATTCGCTCCTTTTTACGAAAAATTTCACGAAATAATAGCATAAAACCTTGTTTCAGGTTATCCTTACGCAATTTTTATTTATTGATACTAAGGTGTAATTATGAGCGAAAAATATGTTGTGACTTGGGATATGTTCCAAATGCACGCCCGCAAATTATCAGAACGTTTACTTCCCGCTTCCCAATGGAAAGGTATTATTGCGGTGAGCCGTGGCGGTTTATTTCCGGCCGCTGTGCTATCGCGTGAACTAAATATTCGCCATGTAGAAACCGTTTGTATCGCTAGCTATCACGATCATAAAAATCAAGGTGAACTGCAAGTGTTACACGCCGCAGAAGTGCCAAACGGTGGGGAAGGCTTTATTGTGGTGGATGATTTGGTGGATACCGGCAACACTGCTCGTGCAATTCGTGAAATGTATCCTAATGCAAAATTTGTTACCGTTTTCGCCAAACCGGCAGGCGCAGAATTAGTAGATGATTATGTGATCGACATCCCACAAAATACTTGGATTGAACAACCTTGGGATTTAGGTTTAATGTTTGTTCCACCTCTCGCAAGAAAATAAGATCATTAATGTTATAAAAGTGCGGTGAAATTCACCGCACTTTTTGTTTATTGAGCATCGCTAGAAAAATCCCATCAATATTACCCCTTACAGCAAAGTCCATTCTCCTTTTTTGCCATATCATCGTAATTATTTTTTGCTGCGACACAACCTGTCACGACAATCTATTGCATGGGCATTATACTTAGTTTCGCTTATTACAGCACAATCTATTGATAAGGAGTAATTATGTTAGGTGCAATTATTGGTGATGTTGTGGGTTCTCGTTTTGAGTTTAGAAATTACCGTGCAACGGATTTTGAGTTTATGACTTCAGCGTCTCAGTTTACTGATGATTCGGTCTGCACGGTTGCCGTGGCGGATTGGATCAATCAGGGGGCAAAAGAAAATCTTGTTGAGATTATGCGCTACTGGTGTCAGAGGTATTCAAATGCAGGCTATGGCGGAATGTTTGATAAATGGATCAATACAAAAGTTACGCCAGAACCTTACAACAGCTGGGGAAATGGTTCGGCAATGCGTGTTTCACCGGTGGGCTGGGCATTTGAAACTCTTGAAGAAACCCTTGAGTATGCCAAACGCTCGGCTGAAATCACGCACAATCACCCCGAAGGCATTAAAGGGGCACAAGCCACCGCTGCGGCGATTTTTTTAGCCCGTACGACGAAAGATAAAGGAAAAATCAAAAGCTATATTGAAGAAACTTTTGGTTACGATTTATCACAAACCTGTGATGAAATCCGTCCGACATATAAGTTTAACGAAAGCTGCCAAGGCACTGTTCCTCAAGCGATAATCGCATTTTTAGAAAGTGATAATTTTGAACACGCTATTCGCCTTGCCGTCTCCCTTGGAGGCGATAGTGATACTCTTGCGGCGATAACGGGCTCGATTGCTGAAGCTTTCTATGGTGAGATTCCGGTGGAAATTACAAATCAGGTTATCCAAAAACTACCCTTTGAATTTTTACCCGTTTTGGCTCAGCTACAATGTAGTACAGCATTATTCATTAAGGAAGCATTATGTTAGGTGCGATTGTTGGTGATTTTATCGGATCACGTTTTGAGTTTAATAATTACCGTGCAACAGATTTTAAATTGATTGTTCCTAAATGCCGTTTTACTGATGATACGGTCTGCACTGTTGCGGTGGCAGATTGGCTAAATCAGGGGGCAAAAGAAAATCTTGTTGAAATTATGCGCTACTGGGGATTTCGTTATTACAATGCAGGCTATGGCGGAATGTTTTACCGTTGGTTAAATCCGACTATTGAACCTGAGCCATACAATAGTTGGGGCAATGGTTCGGCAATGCGGGTATCGCCGGTGGGGTGGCTCTTTGGTAGCCTCGAAGAAACCCTTGAGTATGCTAAACGCTCGGCTGAAATCACGCACAATCATCCCGAAGGTATTAAAGGGGCACAGGCTACAGCCACCGCGATCTTTTTAGCTCGAACTACAAAAGATAAAACAAAAATTAAAGCGTATATTGAAGAGAGTTTTGGGTATAACTTATCACAAACCTGCGATGAAATTCGTCCTGAGTATAAGTTTGATGTGAGCTGTCAGGGATCTGTTCCGCAAGCAATTGTCGCCTTTTTAGAAAGCCAAAGTTTTGAAAATGCTATCCGTTTAGCCGTTTCTCTTGGAGGAGACAGTGATACCATTGCGGCGATTACAGGCTCAATTTCGGAGGCTTTTTATGGTGAAATTCCGGCTGATATTGTGGCTCAAGTGGTATCGCAGTTGCCGGAAGAATTTTTAGCGATTTTGGCGCAGCACCAAAAATTACGTAGAGCCTGATATTCTTCTGACAATAAAGGGGCAAAAATTTATTCCTACGCCCCTTATTTTCCCTTCCCCCTAAATTTTCGTATAATACCCGCCCATAAAATTCATTCAAATCAACCGCACTTTCAAGGATTTTCAATGGCACAACCCCGTTTCGTTCACCTTCGCACACACAGTGATTTTTCGATGATTGATGGTATCGCCAAAGTGAAACCTTTGGTGAAAACCTGTGCGGCGAATAATATGGTGGCGATGGCACTGACGGATTTTACTAATTTCTGTGGTGTCGTGCGGTTTTATGGTGAGGCGCTGTCTGCCGGCATTAAACCGATTATTGGGGCGGATGTGCGGGTGCGCAGTGAGCTATGCGGCGATGAATTATTTGATCTGACCTTGTTGGCGAAAAATAATATGGGCTATAAAAACATCACACTGCTCTTGTCGAAGGCTTATCAACGGGGTTATGACGACCTGCCTTATATCGATCAAGATTGGTTAGTCGAACACCGTGAAGGGGTGATTATTTTATCCGGCGGTACTAAAGGCGACGTGGGGAAAAAATTGCTGAAAGAAAATGCCGCTGAAACGCAAAGTGCGGTCAATTTTTATCAAGAATTTTTTCCTGATCATTTTTATTTAGCATTAACACGAACCGGCAAGCCCGATGAAGAACGCTATATTAAAGCCGCCTGTGCCTTAGCCGAAGCACAAAATCTCCCTCTTGTGGCGACTAATGATGTGGTCTTTTTAAAATCCGATGATGCGGAAGCCCATGAAATTCGGGTTGCCATTCACGATGGCTATACCTTAGATGATCCGAAACGCCCTAAACTTTACACGTCCCAACAGTATTTCCGCACGGAAGAGGAAATGTGCGCCTTAT
This sequence comes from Rodentibacter ratti, assembly GCF_002000485.1. Classification (GTDB taxonomy): domain Bacteria; phylum Pseudomonadota; class Gammaproteobacteria; order Enterobacterales; family Pasteurellaceae; genus Rodentibacter; species Rodentibacter ratti. Next base: position 135,174 of record NZ_MLAJ01000004.1, read on the forward strand.
TCGCCGATATTCCTTCCGCCCTTGAAAACACCTTATTAATTGCACAGCGTTGTAGTGTGACATTGCGTCTTGGGCAATATTTCTTACCGCAATTCCCAACGGGGGAACTGAGTACGGAAGACTATTTGGTGATGAAATCGAAAGAGGGCTTAGAAGAACGCTTAGCATTTTTGTTTCCAGATGAAAAAGTACGGTCAGAAAGACGTGCAGAATATGATGAGCGCTTGCAAGTTGAACTCGATGTGATTAACCAAATGGGCTTCCCCGGTTATTTTTTGATCGTGATGGAATTTATTCAATGGTCGAAAGATAATGACATTCCCGTGGGGCCGGGACGGGGTTCAGGTGCGGGATCACTGGTGGCCTATGCGTTAAAAATTACCGATCTCGACCCACTGGAATTCGATTTGCTTTTCGAGCGTTTCCTCAACCCTGAACGTGTGTCTATGCCCGATTTTGATGTGGATTTCTGTATGGACGGACGAGATCGGGTGATCGAGCATGTGGCGGAAACCTACGGACGTGGTGCAGTGTCGCAAATTATTACCTTCGGTACAATGGCGGCAAAAGCGGTTATCCGTGATGTGGGGCGGGTATTGGGTCATCCTTATGGTTTTGTGGATCGCATTTCTAAATTGATTCCCCCCGACCCGGGTATGACTCTCGCCAAAGCCTTTGAAGCCGAGCCGCAATTACAGGTTGCCTATGACAGTGATGAGGAAGTGCAAGCGCTGATTGATATGGCGCGCAAGTTAGAAGGGGTCACCCGAAATGCCGGTAAACACGCCGGCGGCGTGGTGATTTCCCCCACACTGATTACCGATTTCTCGCCCCTTTATTGTGACAGCGAGGGGCTTCATCCCGTGACCCATTTTGATAAAAATGATGTGGAATATGCCGGTTTAGTCAAATTTGACTTTTTGGGGTTACGTACCCTCACCATCATCAAATGGGCGTTGGATATGGTGAATGCCCGTATGGCGAGAGAAGGCAAACCTATGGTGGATATTGCCTCCATTCCATTGGATGATGCGGAATCTTTTGAATTGCTCAAACGGGCTGAAACCACTGCGGTGTTCCAGTTGGAATCCCGTGGTATGAAAGATTTGATTAAACGCCTACAACCGGACTGTTTTGAAGATATTATCGCGTTGGTGGCATTGTTCCGCCCCGGCCCTCTACAATCAGGCATGGTGGATAACTTTATCGACCGTAAACACGGCCGTGAAGAAGTCTCTTATCCTGACGCCAATTATCAGCACGAAAGCCTGAAACCGATTTTAGAACCTACCTACGGCATCATTTTGTATCAAGAGCAAGTGATGCAAATTGCACAGGTGCTTGCCGGTTATACGCTCGGTGGCGCAGATTTATTACGCCGTGCGATGGGTAAGAAAAAACCGGAAGAAATGGCAAAACAACGTTCCGTGTTTGAGGCGGGAGCGATTAAAAACGGCGTTGACGGCGAACTTTCTATGAAGATTTTCGACTTGGTGGAAAAATTCGCCGGTTACGGCTTTAATAAATCCCACTCGGCAGCCTACGCCTTGGTTTCTTATCAAACCCTCTGGTTGAAAACCCATTTCCCAGCGGAATTTATGGCGGCGGTGATGACATCGGAAATGGACAATACGGATAAAATTGTCGGCTTGTACGATGAATGTTTGCGTATGGGATTAAAAGTTACCCCACCGGATATTAACGTGGGGAAACATCATTTCAGTGTGAATGAAAACGGTGAAATTGTGTACGGTATCGGGGCGATCAAAGGCGTGGGGGAAGGCCCGATTGAGGCATTAATTACGGCACGTAATGAAGGGGGATTTTTTAAAGATTTATTTGATCTCTGCGCTCGTGTGGATTTGAAAAAAATCAATCGCCGTACCTTTGAAAGCCTGATTATGTCCGGTGCGTTTGATAAACTTGGGCCACATCGTGCGGCACTGTCTAAAAATTTGGAAGATGCCCTCAAAGCCTCCGATCAACATGCTAAAGACGAAGCCATGGGGCAATCGGATATGTTTGGTGTGTTGACTGAAACCTATGAAGAAGTGGAAAACGCCTATGCCAATACCCCACCTTACACGGAAAAACAAATTTTAGACGGCGAACGGGAAACCTTAGGGCTTTATTTAAGTAGCCACCCCGTTAGCCGTTATTTGAAAGAACTTTCTCATTACAGTTCAACCCGTTTAAAAGAACTGACCCCAAACCGCCGTGGTCAAATCAGTACTGCGGCCGGATTAATTGTATCATCACGCATTGCCATCACAAAAAAAGGTAATCGATTGGGCGTGGCGACATTGGACGACAGATCCGGACGTTTGGATATTACCTTGTTCGGTGAAAGCCTTGAGCAGTTTGGCGAAAAACTGCAAAAAGACACGGTAGTCGTAGTTTCAGGACAAGTGAGTACCGATGATTTTTCCGGCGGTCTGAAAATGACGGTACGTGATATGATGACCTTGGACGAAGCCCGTTCCCGTTATGCAAAATCCCTTGCCATTAGCTTGTCGGATGAGCAAATCACGCCAATGTTTATTAAGCAACTAAAACAAATGCTTGAACCGGTGAGCGGCGGAACCTTACCGATTAATGTGTATTATCAAAGTCCAAAAGGCAGAGCGCTGCTACGTCTTGGCGTGCAGTGGTCGATTACCCCTACCGATGAAGTTTTGACGGAATTAGCCAATATGCTGGGCGAAAGTGCGGTTGAGTTGGAGTTTGGATAATAGCGTTTTACCAATCACCCAAATTAAGGACAGGAAAACCTTCCTGTGCTACAATTATGCAACAAATTACAGTTTAAAAATAAGAGAAATTATGACCGCACTTAATGTATTAATTTATCCTGACGAACATTTAAAAGTTGTTTGTGAGCCTGTTACTGAAGTTAACGATGACATTCGCAAAATTGTCGATGATATGTTCGATACCATGTATCAACAGGAGGGTATTGGTTTAGCCGCACCGCAAGTGGATATTTTACAACGTATCATCACCATTGATATTGAAGGCGATAAACAAAATCAACTGGTATTAATTAATCCGGAAATTTTGGCATCAGAAGGCGAAACCGGTATTGAAGAAGGCTGTTTGTCGATTCCCGGTGTGCGTGCGCTGGTGCCTCGGAAAGAAAAAGTGACGGTAAAGGCACTGGATCGTGATGGGAAAGAATTTACCTTAAATGCAGACGGTTTACTTGCCATTTGTATTCAGCATGAAATTGATCACCTTAACGGCATTTTGTTTGTGGATTATCTTTCACCGCTCAAACGTCAACGTATTAAAGAAAAATTAGTCAAATATAAAAAACAGATGGCAAAACAATAACCGATATTATGTGGTCAATGTACAAACAGGGATTTCAACGAAATATATTGAAATTTGATTTTATAACGGACACACGCAGTGTGTCCCTACCCTTGTGCAACAGAGACATAATCACGAAAAGTGCGGTTAATTTTGACCGCATTTTATTTTCTCTCCCGTACTATCGGGAACATTATTCAACATAACGTAGAACATGATGAAACCACTCAATATTATTTTCGCAGGTACGCCCGATTTTGCGGCACAGCATTTACAGGCTTTACTCCATTCCCAACATAACGTGATGGCGGTTTATACGCAGCCTGATAAACCGGCGGGGCGTGGTAAAAAATTACAGGCTAGCCCCGTGAAACAGCTTGCCGAACAACATAATATCCCTGTTTATCAACCTAAATCCTTACGCAATGTGGAGGCGCAAGCAGAATTACAAGCGTTGAATGCCGATGTGATGGTGGTTGTCGCTTATGGCTTAATTCTCCCCAAAGCGGTTTTAGAAGCGCCACGTTTGGGCTGTTTGAACGTGCATGGTTCTATTTTGCCCCGTTGGCGTGGTGCCGCCCCTATTCAGCGTGCGATTTGGGCGGGAGATGGACAAACAGGCGTCACCATTATGCAAATGGATGAAGGCTTAGATACCGGTGATATGCTACACAAAGTCTATTGTGATATTTTGCCTACAGAAACCTCAGCCAGTCTTTATGATAAATTGGCTGACTTAGCACCACCGGCACTCATTGAGGTGCTTGATCAACTGGAAAGTGGAAAATTTATCGCCGAGAAACAAGAGGATAGCCAAAGCAATTACGCGGACAAACTTTCCAAAGAGGAAGCCAAATTGGATTGGTCGCTTTCGAGCGCACAACTTGAACGGAATATTCGAGCCTTTAACCCTTGGCCGATGGCTTATTTCAGCACGGAAGATAAAGAAGGGAATTTACAAACCTTAAAAGTGCATCAAGCGGAAGTGCTCCCCCATCAAAATAAACCGGCGGGAACGATTTTACGAGCGGATAAAACCGGCATTCAAATTGCCACGGCTGACGGTGTGCTAAATATTCTGCAACTGCAACCGGCAGGTAAAAAGCCCATGTCGGTGCAAGATTTGCTCAATGGGCGAGCGGATTGGTTTCCAGAAGGTAAGGTGTTAGCCTAATGAAAAACAAGCCTTCACAGCCTAAAGCGGCGAACAATAAACCAATGAAAAAAACAGCGAAAAAATCCACCGCACTTTCCTCCCGAGCGGTGGCGGCACAGGTGATTCTACAAGTGCTTGATGAGGGAAAATCTCTTTCGAGCTTAATTCCCGATGTGCAATCCACCCTAAAAGCACAAGATTTACCGCTCCTCCAAGAAATTTGTTTTGGCGTGTGTCGTGTGCTGCCTCGTTTGGAACAGATTATCCAACGCCTTGTGGATAAACCGCTCAAAGGCAAAACTCGGATCGTGCATTGTTTATTGTTGGTCGGGCTGTATCAATTACTTTATATGCGTATCCCGACCCACGCTGCCGTGGATGAAGTGGTGAATGCCACAAAAGCGTTAAAATCAGACAGTTTCCGTGGGTTAGTCAATGGCGTGCTACGCCGTTTTTTGCGTGAACAAGAAAGCATTTTGGCGCAAGTGGATAAACATTGGCAAACCTTACATCCTGAATGGTTTGTCAACAAGTTGAAAAAGGCTTATCCGAATTGGCGTGACATCATTAATGCGAATAATCAAAAACCGCCGATGTGGCTGAGGGTTAATGCACAAAAAAATAGCCTAGAAAATTACCGCACTTTATTGGCGGAATCGGGCATTTTGGCAGAAACCAGCTCTCATTCTCAGGCGTTACGTTTGGCTTCACCAACGCCGGTACAAAAATTACCTCATTTTTCGGAAGGTGCGGTAACGGTACAGGATTTGAGCGCACAATGGGCAGCTATTTTGTTAGAACCCCAAAATGGCGAATGGATTTTAGATGCCTGTGCGGCACCCGGGGGGAAAACCACCCATATTTTGGAAATCGCGCCACAAGCGAATGTGATTGCATTGGATGTGGAAACCCATCGTTTGAAACGCGTGGAAGAAAATCTGGCACGTTTAAATCAGCAGGCGACAGTGGTTTGTGGTGATGCCACTCAACCCGATGAATGGTTGGCTGAAATCGGAAAAAGTGCGGTGCAATTTGACCGTATTTTATTAGATGCACCCTGTTCCGCCACCGGTGTGATCCGTCGTCATCCCGATATAAAATGGCTACGCCAAGAAACGGATATTACACAACTGACCGCATTACAAAAAAATATTTTGCAAGCCCTTTGGGCAAAATTGAAACCGAACGGTATTTTACTGTATGCCACCTGCTCTGTATTACCGGAAGAAAATGATGAGCAAATTCGCCGTTTTTTATCAGAACATTCAAATGCGGAATTATTACCGCTCCCTTTTGAAGAGGCGGTGAATGATGATAAAAGTGCGGTTGGTTTTCAGTTTATTCCGCAAGAAAAGGGCGGAGATGGTTTCTATTACGCCAAGTTGCGTAAACGTGCCTAATTTAAAAGAGGATAATCATGTTTCCTAACATTGATGTAATCATTCCTTGCTATAACGCAGAAAAAACCTTAACACGAGCGGTGGAATCGGTTTTAAATCAACCCTGTTTGGGACAAATTTGGTTGATTGATGATGCCTCTACGGATAATACTCTAGCTCTGGCACAGGAATGGGCGGCAAGTTATCCTCAGCGTATTTTTGTGGAAAAAATGCCAACCAATAGCGGGGTGGCCAAAGCACGAAATTGGGGTGCGTTACAATCCACAAATGAGTTGATCGCTTTTTTAGATGCTGACGATGCCTATGAACCAGGTGCATTGGAAGTAGCAGCGGCAACCTTTCATTTTCAACCGGACACCTCCGTGGTACGTTTAGCGTTAAAACCCGTAGGGCTAGTAAGCCGTTATGCGAAACATCCCAATTTTGATTTTGCTTGGCAGCATATGCGAATGACTTGTGGGGGAAATGTCGTGTTCCGCCGCGCTTTTTTCCTAGCCTGTGGCGGTTTTCCTCAAGATGCACTATTCCGTGAATTGGGCGGTGAAGACGGTGCTTTAGGGATTGCCACCACAAGAATAGGCAAAGTGGCAACATTATTCGATGAGGTTGGCGTGTTACATTATTGCCGAGAGGGAATGCACGCCGAGCGATTATTAGATGCGATTTTGTTTCAACAAGCCGCTGAAGGGGTGACAGAAGAAAAAATGGCTCAAGCAAATGCGGTAACCGATGAAATTTGTCGTCAAATGGAAGCCTTAAAGTGCGGTCTAAATTCAGCGCAAATTGGTATTCGTCCTCTCATCTTAACAAGGAGTTAATGCGTGAAAATTATGATTCTTGGAGCCGGACAAGTCGGCACGACATTAGCGGAAAATCTGGTGAGTGAAGATAATGATATTACCCTAGTGGATAATGAATCAACACGGCTTCAGGCTTTACAGGACAAGCATGATTTAAGAGTAGTTCAAGGTTCACCCTCCTCGCCTAAAGTATTGCGTGATGCCGGTGCCGCGGATGCGGATTTAATGGTAGCAGTGACCTCATCGGATGAAATCAATATGGTGGCGTGCCAAATGGGGTACACATTGTTTAACACACCAACCCGTATTGCGCGTATTCGTAATTCGGAATATTTACGGGAAAAAGAAAAACTGTTCAATGATGAAAATGTGCCGATCAACCATTTAATTTCACCGGAAAATTTGGTTACAGATGAAATTACCCGTCTCATCGCTTATCCCGGTGCATTACAAGTGGCACACTTTGCCAAGAATCGTATCAGTGTCGTGGTAGTAAAAGCTTATTATGGTGGGGCATTGGTCGGGCATGCTTTGTCGGCTTTCAAAGAGCATATGCCGCATATTGAATTTCGTATTGTCTCGATTTTACGTAGTGACAAAACCATTCGTCCTCAAGGTTCGACAATTATTGAAGCCGGTGATGAAATTACCTTTATTTGTGCGACAGAGCATATTAAAGCGGTGATGAGTGAATTACAACGCCTTGAAAAGCCTTATAAACGGGTAATGATTGTTGGCGGAGGGAATATTGCCGCCGGTGTGGCAAAACAATTGGAAGAACATTGCACGGTAAAATTAATTGAGCGTAATGCGGAACGGGCGCAAGCCTTAGCGGAAAAATTAGCGAAAACCCTAGTTTTTCACGGCGATGCTTCCGATCAAAATTTGTTGTTTGAAGAGCATATTGAGAATGTCGATGTATTTCTATCATTAAGTAGCGATGATGAAGCCAATATTATGTCGGCACTATTGGCAAAACGTTTAGGGGCGAAAAAAGCTATGGTGTTGATTCAGCGTATGGCATATATCAGCCTAATTCAGGGCGGTACTATTGATATTGCGGTTTCTCCGCAACAAGCGACAATTTCCGCTTTGTTGGGTTATGTGCGTAAAGGTGATGTAAAAAATGTAGCAAGCTTACATCACGGTGTTTCTGAAGCGATCGAAATTGTGGCTCATGGTGATTTGAATACTTCCAATATTGTAGGAAAAACTATTCGTAATATTCGCTTGCCTGTCGGTTGCATTATCGGCGCGATTTTACGTAATAATGAAGTGATTATCGGACATAAAAATGTTGAGATTCAGGACGGCGATCATATCATCGTGTATTTAGGCGATAAGAAAGCGGTTTCTGAAATAGAAAAATTATTCCAACCAAGTTCATTCTTTATCTAAAGGGTTTACTTTTTAAGCAAAGAACATATAATACGCCCCGTTTTTAACTATAAGCAAAAGGAAAAATTTATGAGTTTTGTAAAGGAATTTCGCGAATTCGCAATGCGCGGTAATGTTGTTGATATGGCTGTCGGTGTTATCATCGGTGGTGCGTTTGGTAAAATTGTAAGTTCACTTGTTGGTGATGTGGTGATGCCTGTATTGGGTATTTTAACCGGTGGGGTGGATTTTAAAGATTTAAAATTTATTTTAGAACCGGCAAAAGGTGATATTCCGGCAGTAACCTTAAACTACGGTATGTTTATTCAAAATGTCTTTGATTTCGTGATTATTGCATTTGCAATTTTCTTGATGGTGAAAGGCATCAACAAATTGAAAAAACCGGCTGAAGCCGCACCTGCAGAACCTTCAAACGAAGAAAAATTACTTACTGAAATTCGTGATTTGTTGAAAAAGTAATTCATTTTAGAACAGAGTAAAAAAGTTGGCTTATGCCAACTTTTTTATTTTCTATGTTAGGGTTAAATTCAATTAAAAAGTGATCGTTTTTCTACCGCACTTTTATCACTGGGTTTTCAAGCACGCCACAAAATGGGTGCCGTTGTCGGTATCAAAGGATGGTTTTTGTAAACGGCAATTTTCATCTGCCAAAGGGCATCTGGTACGAAATACACAGCCGGACGGTGGATTGATAGGGGAAGGGAGATCCCCTTCTAAAAGCTGGATGTTTTTATTTCGTTCCAATTTAGGATCAGGAATCGGCACGGCAGACATCAGGGCTTTAGTGTAAGGATGTTTGGTATGGTTATACACCTCATCATCGCTCCCTAATTCCATGGCATTGCCCAAATACATCACCAACACTCGGTCGGAAATATGTTTCACTACGGCAAGATCGTGAGCAATAAAAATCAGCGATAATCCCATTTCTTCTTGTAATGATTTCAACAAGTTCACCACTTGGGCTTGAATGGACACATCCAGCGCAGAAACCGGCTCATCACAAATAATCATCTTAGGCTCAATAATCAGCGCACGTGCAATACCGATGCGTTGGCATTGTCCCCCGGAAAATTCGTGGGGATAGCGGTTAATCAAATTGGGCAATAAGCCCACTTTTAACATCATCGCCTGCACCTTTTCTTTCACTTGCTCTGCGTTTAAGTGAGGTTGATAAATTTTGAGCGGCTCTGCAATAATTTCACCGATATTCATTCGGGGATTGAGGGAGGCAAGGGGATCTTGGAAGATCATCTGAATATCTTTGCGTGTTTCACGCCATTGTTTAGGGGATTGCTTGCGTAAATCTTTACCCAACCAAATAATTTCCCCTTCGTTCGCCTCCACTAAACCAATAATGGCACGGGCAAGGGTGGATTTTCCACAGCCCGATTCGCCCACCACGCCTAAAGTCTCGCCGGCATAGAGCTGAAAAGAGACATTTTTCACCGCTTTTAACGTTTGCGGTTTAGCAAAGAAGAGGGCTTTATCATTTTTGATTTTGAAGGATACGCCCAGATTTTTGACCTCGAGTAACAAATTTTTCGCTTTCATCATAAGGTTCTTCCTCCAAATTGTTCCGCCGGAATCCAACAATTTCGCAAATGTCCTTGAGAAAGTGCGGTCAATTTTGGTGCGGTTTTACATTGTTCACCGGCATAATGACAACGAGGTGAAAACGGACAGCCTGCCGGTAAATGGAGCAGGTTAGGCGGGTTTCCCGGTATGGTGACGAGGTTGTCATTTTTACCGTCCAGACGAGGAATCGCCTCCATCAATCCAAGGGAATAAGGGTGAGTCGGATGATAGAAAATTTGTTCTGCCGTGCCATATTCCATAGTGCGGCCGGCATACATCACCAGCACTTGATCGCAAATACCTGCCACCACACCCAGATCGTGGGTGATCATAATAATCGCTGTGTTAAATTCCTGTTTGAGTTCGTTCAATAAGGTCATAATTTGTGCTTGAACCGTCACATCAAGGGCAGTGGTGGGTTCATCGGCAATGAGCAATTTCGGCCGACAAAGCAATGCCATCGCAATCATCACACGTTGCCGCATACCGCCGGAAAATTCGTGTGGGTACATTCCCATGCGTTTTTTTGCCTCGGGCATTTTCACCGCATCCAACATTTTCACCGATTCGTTAAATGCCGTTTGTTTGTCGTAACCTTTGTGCAACATCAACACTTCCATCAATTGCTCACCAATTTTCATATAGGGATTTAATGATGTCATGGGATCTTGGAAAATCATGGCGATTTGTTCCGCTCGGATTTTATTCAGTTGTGCCGTGGGTAAATTGACTAATTGCGTGCCGTTAAATATGGCGGAGCCGGAAACCTTACCATTGGCTGCAAGCAAGCCCATTAAAGCAAAAGCGGTTTGGGATTTACCGGAACCGGATTCGCCCACAATGCCTAATGTTTGTCCTGCATCCAAAGTGAAATTAAGATCATTTACCGCCGTAACAATGCCATCGGGGGTATGGAAATTGACGTAGAGGTTTTGCACCTCTAATAAGTGCGGTTGATTTTGCTGTTGTTTTTCCATAAACCTCTCCTAGCGATCTTTCGGGTCGAGGGCATCACGTAAGCCATCACCGATAAAGTTAAAACAAAATAGGGTTAAACAGAGGAAGAAAGCCGGAAAAATTAAAAGCCAAGGAGCTACTTCCATTTGGGCTGCGCCATCACTTAATAAAGCGCCCCAACTGCTCATGGGTTCTTGAGTGCCTAGCCCTAAGAAACTCAAAAAGGATTCAAATAGGATCAATCCCGGTACTTCTAGGGAGGCATAGACCGCCACTAAACCTAAAACATTGGGAATGATATGTTTGAGAATGATTTGACGACGTGGTACACCGCACACGATAGCCGCTTCCACAAATTCCTTGTTTTTGAGGCTGAGGGTTTGCCCCCGTACAATTCGAGCCAAACCTAACCAGGCAATCGCGCCAATGGCAACGAAGATCAACAAAATATTTTGTCCGAAAAGGGTGACGAGTAAGATCACGAAAAACATAAAAGGGAATGAGCTGAGAATTTCTAAAAAACGCATCATCACCATGTCCACTTTTCCGCCAAAATAGCCGGAAATTGCCCCATAAATTGTGCCGATGAGCACAGAAATGAATGCACCGGCAATGCCGACCATCAGGGAAATCCTACCCCCAATCGCCACCCGAACGAGCAAATCACGGCCGGAGGAATCTGTGCCAAAGAAGTGTAGCCCCTCTGTGGTTGGGGCGGCACTCATCATATTCCAATCCGTATCTTCATAAGTGAAGGGAAAAAAGAAAGGGGCAAAGGTAATAAACAACACAATCAGCAGTAATAAAATTAAACTGACGACAGCCGCTTTATTGCGGAAGAAACGGCGTTTTGCATCTTGCCAAAGGCTACGCCCTTCAAGTTGCATTTCATCTATTCGTTCAGCAAGCTGTTCGACAAATTCGGTGTTTTTTTGATTAATCGGCTGGGTCATTGCACACTCCTAATAACGAATTTTCGGGTCAATGACGGCATATAAAATATCCACAATCATATTAAATAAAATGGTGAGTGAGCCCACCAGAATGGTTAAACTCAACACTAAAGAATAGTCACGATTTAATGCACCATTTACAAATAATTTCCCCATACCAGGTAAGCCGAATACACTTTCAATGACCATAGATCCGGTGATAATGCCCACGAAGGCCGGGCCGAGATAGGTGATGACAGGCAAAAGTGCCGGGCGAAGGGCGTGTTTTAAAATAATTCGGCGGGTAGAAAGCCCTTTGGCTTTGGCGGTGCGGATAAAATTGGAATGAAGCACTTCAATCATTGAGCCTCGCATAATCCGTGCAATGCCTGCTACATAGCCAATGGTGAGTGAAGCAACCGGTAAAATTAAATAGGGTAAAGCCCCTTCGTTCCAACCACCTGCCGGCAACCAACCCAGCCAAATGGCAAAAAATAACACAAGGAGTGGGGCGAAGACAAAACTCGGCATAATCACACCAGTCATCGACATACTCATCAAAATGTAATCCCATCGGCTATTTTGCTTTAATGCCGCAAGAGTGCCGGCAGAAATACCGAGAGTGAGCGCAAACAAAAAAGCAATGCTACCCAGTTTGAGCGAAACTGGGAATGCGGCACCGATTAAATCGTTTACGGACTGATCTTTATATTTAAAGGAAGGGCCAAAATCACCTTTGGAAAGATTTTCTAAATACAACAGATATTGTTTGTGCAGCGGTTCATTGAGGTGATATTTTGCTTCAATATTTGCCATCACTTCTGGCGGGTAGGCGCGTTCGGAAGTGAAAGGGCTACCCGGTGCCAAACGCATCAGAAAAAAAGAAAAGGTAATTAAAATAAACAAGGTGGGAATTGCTTCCAACACGCGTTTAAGAATAAATTTGAACATGATTACTCCAACCCCAAAATATCACGGCGATATTTTCTTTCCTTGTTTATAAGGCAAGGATTTTATAAAAATAAAAGTGCGGTTAAAAAACAGATGTTTTTCCAACCGCACTTTTTATTAATGTTTAATGATATAAAGATTGCGCAAGAAAATTTGGTCTTGTGGATCTTTAGCGGTATAACCGCCCACGTAAGGTTTCACTAAGCGAGGATTAACATAGTTAAATACCGGGACGATAGCAAAATCTTGCGCTAAAATGGCTTCCGCTTTGGCATAGGCTTCCGCACGCCCTTTTGCGTCAGTGGCGAGATAGGATTCCGCCATTGCCTTGTCATATTCCGCACTGGCATATTTTGCCGTGTTGTTACTGGAGGTGGACAAGAAATAGTTACCGAAAGTGGTGGCTTGGTTGTAATCCGCATTCCAACCGGCACGCGCCACATCGTAACGACCCGCTCGACGGCTATCAATATAAGTTTTCCATTCTTGGTTTTCTAATTTTACATCAATTAAGCCTTTTGTATTGGCTTTCCACATAGAGGCAGCAGCGATTGCCACTTTTTTGTGGTTTTCATTGGTGTTGTAAAGAATGGTGAATTTTAACGGATTGGATTTGCTAAACCCTGCCTCTTCCAATAATTTAATGGCTTCTTCATTACGTTTTGCCATTGGTTCTTGGGAATAAGCCGGTTGCTGAATCAGTTCCCCTTCCGCAATATAAGTTGGCGTGAAAACATAAGTCGGCGTTTGACCTTGCGCCATCACTTTATCGGTAATCACATTACGATCAAGGGCATAGTTTAAGGCTTGGCGTACGCGTTTATCATTGAAAGGCGCTTTCATATTGTTGATTTCATAAGTATAGGTCGCCAAAGTACGGGCAGTGAATACTTGATCAGACAATTCTTTTTTCAACTTGGCGAATTGCTCGGGTGGGAGTGCATAGCTGGTAATATCTAAATCACCGGCACGATAACGTGAAACATCGGTACTCGGATTTTCAATGGCTAAGAAAGTGGCCGTATTTATTACCGTTTCTTTATCATTCCAATAAAGTGGGTTACGTTCAAATTCAATTTTTTCGTTGATCACATGATCTTTGAGTTTATAAGCTCCATTGGTTACAATGTTTTCTTTTTTTACCCAAGCATCACCAAATTTTTCAATGATCTTTTGTGGTACAGGGAGTAAAGATTGGTGAGAGGTTAAACCGACGGCATAAGGCACGGGATTAGAGGAATAAACTACAAAAGTGTGATCGTCTTTGGCTTCTACGCCTAATTCTTCCGGTTTTTTCTTACCGTCAATAATATCTTGTGCATTCACTACTTGCATATAATCTAAGAAGCTGGCGTAAGGTGACGCGGTGTTAGGGTTGACTAAGCGACGCCAAGAATAGACAAAATCTTGTGCAGTAATAGGATCACCGTTTGACCATTTGGCGTCTTTGCGAAGATGGAATGTCCAGGTTTTATAATCCGGCGAGCTTTCCCAACTTTCTGCCACACCCGGCACTAATTCACCATCTGAATTGGTGCTCACTAGGCCTTCAAATAATTGATAAGCCACTTGTGATTCTGGTACGCCTTCAGTTTTATGCGGATCGAAACTTTGTGGTTCCGCACCGTTATTAATCACGATATGTTGTACCGGTGCAAGTTCCGTTCCGCTTGGCACTTGTGCCGCATAAAGGCTGCCAGAAAGAGCGAGGGCGAGAGAAGAAAAAATAAATTTACTCAGTACTTTGCGTTGCATAGATACTCCTTTTTTGAACTATTATGTTGAAATTATCATTATTAAACTTATTAAGTTCATTGGTTTATCTCAAATGTTTAAATTTGTAAAGGCTTTCTTTCTCAACAAGAGTGATATTGATCACAGTTTTGATAAAAAGCAAGAAACCCTTCTTTTTTTAGCAAAAGCTATTCGATCTATTACGATTTCTCACTATCACTTCAAATTCAATTTATGTTATCGTAACGCCCATCAATCAAAACAAGGAGAAGACAATGACAACTCAATTAGATTCACTTCGTAGTATGACCATTGTGGTTGCGGATACCGGCGATATTGAAGCCATCAAAAAATACCAACCACAAGATGCGACAACCAACCCTTCCTTAATTTTAAGTGCTTCGGCATTGCCACAATATGCCCCATTGATTGATGAAGCCGTAAGCTATGCCAAAGCACAAAGCAATGATAAAGCACAACAACTGATTGATGCAGAAGATAAATTAGCAGTAAACATTGGTTTAGAAATTTTAAAAATCGTCCCGGGACGCATTTCCACGGAAGTCGATGCCCGTCTTTCCTATAATACGAAAGCTACCGTTGAAAAGGCTCGTAAACTGATCGCACTTTACAATGCGGCGGGTATTTCCAATGATCGTATTTTGATTAAAATTGCGTCCACTTGGCAGGGTATCCGTGCGGCAGAAATTCTTGAAAAAGAAGGCATTAACTGTAACCTCACCTTATTATTCTCAGAAGCGCAAGCTCGTGCCTGTGCGGAAGCAGGCGTGTATTTAATTTCGCCATTCGTAGGTCGTATTTTAGACTGGTACAAAGCCAATAGTGACAAAAAAGACTACGCACCGGCTGAAGATCCGGGTGTGATTTCCGTCACCAAAATTTATAATTACTACAAAGAATACGGTTACAATACCGTGGTAATGGGGGCGAGTTTCCGTAATGTGGGTGAGATCACTGAGTTAGCCGGTTGTGATCGTTTAACCATTGCTCCTCCGCTTCTCAAAGAATTACAAGAAAATTCAACCGCACTTGTGCGTAAACTTGATTTCAAAGGCGAAGTAAAAGCCAAACCTCAAGCGCTAACTGAAGCAGAGTTCTATTGGCAACATAACAGCGATGCCATGGCGGTAGAGAAATTAGCGGAAGGCATTCGTAAATTCGCTATTGACCAAGAAAAATTGGAAGCAATGCTTGCGACAAAATTATAATTTCTGCTGAATTGATATTAATTTTTGCCCCCGTTACTCCGATAAGTGACGGGGGCATTTTTATAGCAGGGATCCGGGATTATTTATCGTTATTTTCTGTCCTCTTCTTTTTTATTTTATGGGGGGATGAGGGGCTTATGTTTTGGTGTAAAGGAGCTGGTAAAAACGGTAGGAGGGAAATTTTTAGAGCCTAAATACTCTTTTTTGAGTAGAAAATAACTTTAAATCTTGACTGTTCAGCTAAATTGGTGAAAAATTTGTACTCATATTTCACCATCAATTATCAGTAGGTTATTTTTTAATACTATAAAAAAATAAGCCTATGATAGTTTAAATGGTGAAGATTTATAGCACACTTTGTTGATGTTAAAAAAGTGTGATTAATTTTTTTTTTTACATTTTCGGAGCAAAATATGTCAGGTATTTTCACACAAACCCCGCCAAATCGTCGCCGTTATGGCGTGGCGATTTTTGTTGGTATTATCGCAGGTATCATCTCTGCGTTTGTAAAATGGGGAGCTGAACACCCGTTCCCACCACGTAGCCCGATTGATTTCTTCGCATCGGCTTGTAAAGTGGACATCACGGGGTTAACGCAAGAGCAAGTATTGGCAGTCTGTTCACGTGCATTTTTAAACCCTCCACACGTTTTCTTGCGTGATTATTTAGGTATCGATCCAACCGAAGCTGCGTTCACTTTTGCAGATCATGCCTTTAACTGGATTGGCGTAACACACATGATTTTTTCATTGGTATTCGCCATTGGTTATTGTATCGTGGCTGAACGTTTTCCTAAAATCAAATTCTGGCAAGGTATTGGCGCAGGTATTATTGCAAATATCTGTGTACACTACATCACTTTCCCGGCATTAGGTTTAACGCCTCCTGTTGCGGAATGGCCACTCTATGAGCATATTTCCGAATTAGTCGGTCATATTTTCTGGTTCTGGACAATTGAAATTATTCGTCGTGATTTACGCAATCGCATTACCGGTCAGCCAGATCCTGAAGTGCTTTTGAAAGACGCAACTGAATAAGATTGAAAAAAGAAAAGGCAACGGAATGTTGCCTTTTTTTACTTTCTCGCTCTGTATTACGGTAGTTCATGACCTACAATAATTTCTAATTTATAAGAGGCTGTTTCATTTTTGCGGGCTTGGGCTCGCATCATATAAACCTGAACTTTATATTCTCCGGTTTCTTGTGCCACACCTTCAAATTGATCTCCCTGAATATTCCCTCTAAAAATGGCTTCTTTTCCTTGAGGCGACCAAATATTAAAATAGGCGTGGGGGAAAAATGTCGCCATACTGATATTCAAATTCTGTCCTTTTTTCACAAAAAAAGGATAGTCTACGGTTTCATACCCTGTGATTTTTCCCGAAAAATGTTGTGCTTCTGCAATTTGTGGTTTCACTTCAGTTTGTTCTGGCGTGGTGGTATTCATCGCACAGCCACTCAGCCAAAAAAGAAGCGTCAATAGTAGGATTTTCTTCATTGTTTTTCCTTAATTTATATAAAAAGAAGGGCAACATTGCGTTGCCCTTTGTGTTTTGCTCAAAAGATTAATGACCGCCGCAACCACAACCGCCATGTCCGTGATGATCGTGTTTGTGACCACCGCCACAGCAACCACCGTGTCCATGGTCGTGATCATGATGATGGTGACCGCCGCAACCACAGCCATGCCCCCCTTCATCACTATCATGGTGATGGTGTCCGTGCGCACCGTGTACATGACCATGGGCGATTTCTTCTAAGGTCGCTTCACGGGTTGCGACCACTTCAACGGTGAAGTGTAACTCTTGGCCGGCTAACATATGGTTACCGTCCACCACCACTTCATCACCGTCAATTTCGGTAATCACCACAGGAACCGGACCGATATCCGTATCTGCTAAGAAACGCATTCCGACGACTAATTCATCGACACCTTGGAAAACATCTTTTGGTACACGTTGCACCATATTTTCATTGTATTCGCCATAGCCTTCTTCCGGTTGAACGCGAACTTCAAATTTGTCGCCTACTGCTTTGCCTTCAAGGGCTTTTTCAAGACCAATGACTAAATTGTTGTGGCCTTGTAAATATTCTAATGGTTGATTGGCCGGTGCTTCATCCACTAATACACCGTCTTGGGTGCGGACTTGGTAAGCAATGCTTACTACCACGTTTTTTGCTACATTCATGAGGTTTCCTTATTGTATAAAACTGTTGTCATTGTATAGAAGACAGAATAATTGTATAGAAAATTAATCCTTAAGCAATTCAATTCGTGCATTGGCACGCACTCGCACTGCCTCTTTTCCACGCTCTAAAAACGCCTCCGGTGAAGCATCGGCAGATAACATAGCAACTTTGGCGGCTCTCGGTGCGGCGTAAGGACGGATAGATACAGGTTCGTTGACTGATGAAATGTCTAAATTAAGAATGCGGTAATTTTTCATTTGTAACGAATTCTGAATTAATGTGGCTTTATTTTTAAATTGTTCAATTACCGCCTGTGTTAATTCGGTTTCTACACTCATTAATTTTTCCGGTGAAATCATTGCATTCACATCTTCAATGGCAAGCACGCCATCAAGGGCGTTGAGTACATCCGATAGTGCTTGGAAATCTTTGCTTTCCAATACAAGATCCGCACGGGCAATCCAACCTGTTTTCTTACCTTCATTGTCGTAACGAACGGAGGTTTGGCGGGAATTGCCTTTAATTTCTACCGCACTTTGTTTTTGAACAATGCCCACCGCTTTGTTTAAACGCTCTGCAATCGTCTTATTTAAGTCCGCTAAATTTTTGCCGTCTACTTGATAAAATAAACGGACATTCAATAAATCACGTTCAATGCTTTTTTCCGCTTCGGTATTGAAAGAAACAAAATTGGTCTGTTGGGCGACAGAATTTTCTGCTAAGACGGAGCTACTCAAGGGTAAAGCTAACAAGGCAAGGCTGAGTGCTTTTAATTTCATAAATTTCTCCAAAAATTATTCATAAATCACTCAAGTGATTTATTCACGCCTTTGGCGTCGTTGGCGAAGCCAACGCTCAAAAAACGTTGTTTTTTGTGACCGCACTTTTATTCATGCGGTCAGATAAGATAATTAGTGTAAACGTGACTCTTCGACCTCATCGTCATCAAAAAATTCACCATCGTTGCCGTATTCGTCTTCATCGGCGTTCGGATCTTCAAAATAAGTGCCCCAGCCGTCATAAATGCCTTTATGTTTTTCAATGAGAGGCAGAATTTCTTTTTGTTGGGCATCAATAATTTCCGCTTTTAATTCTACTTCGCTGATGATGTCAAAACAGAAAATGGTTTTCCCATTATCATCTTCAAATTCTTCCGCCTCAGAGACTTCATAGCCGGCTTTGAAGGCATCCACCGCAATTTTTTCCAATGCCTCAAAGTCATAGTGTGCAACGTGATGTTCAATAATATAGAGTGCGGTAGGATCGCTGCCGTCATTTAATAAATCGGTGATAATTTCCCGTGTTTCCGCTTGAAGTTCGGCAAAATCAGTCATAATCAGTTCCTTAGTTGGCGTGAAAAGTGCGGTTATTTTAGTGGATAAATCCCCAAAAGTCGCATAAAATTTCGCAGATTATTTTCAACCCAAACCCATTACTATGCTTGAACAACTCCCTTACCTCAGTTTAAAAACACCGCCAAAATCCACCGCACTTTTAAAGCAACAGTGTGCAGATTTTGTGGTGAAGGAAGACCTTGGCTATGAAATGTCGGGCGAGGGGGAATTTGTTGCGTTAAAAGTGCGAAAAACAGGTTGTAATACCTTATTTGTGGGCGAAAAATTGGCAAAATTTGCTGGTGTGTCGGAACGCAATATGGGTTATGCCGGTTTAAAGGATCGCCAAGCTATTACCGAACAATGGTTCTGCTTGCAAATGCCGGGGCAGGATACGCCGGATTTCAGCCGTTTTGAATTAGAAGGGGTAGAGATCTTAGCAGTCACACGTCACCATCGCAAAATCCGTACCGGCAGTTTACAAGGTAATCATTTTGAAATTTTGCTGCGTGATACTCAAGAAACCGATGAGTTAAAGGCTCGCTTAAATTTTGTGGAAAATGTGGGATTTCCTAATTATTTTACGGAACAACGCTTTGGGCGTGATGGTCATAATCTCACGCAGGCACTACGTTGGGCAAAAGGGGAAATTAAGGTCAAAGATCGCAAAAAACGCAGTTTTTACCTTTCCGCCGCACGTAGTGAAATTTTTAATTTGGTAGTGGCGGCACGCATTGAACAAGATCTTGCACAACAAGTTTTGCCAAATGATATTGTACAATTAAACGGCTCGCACAGTTGGTTTAAAGCGGATGAAACCGAAGATCTCGCAGCATTACAAGTGCGGTTAAATCAGCAGGATATTTTGCTTACCGCCCCGCTCATTGGTGAAGAAAATCTGGTGGCTTCAGAGATCGAAAATACCATTGTGGAACAGCATAATGCGTTTTCTCCTTTGATGAAACAAGAGAAAATGAAAGCGGCACGCCGTCCGTTGCTCATGCGTGCACAGGATTTCCAATGGCAGTTTGTTGAGGAAGGATTAAAACTCTTTTTTTATTTACCGGCAGGCAGCTATGCCACGGCACTGATTAGGGAATTAGTAAATTATAAGGAAGCATAATGCGAATTTTATTAAGTAATGATGATGGTTTTCACGCAGAAGGTATCCAAATTTTAGCGGCAGAATTACGCAAGTTTGCGGATGTCGTGATTGTTGCGCCGGATCGCAATCGAAGTGCGGCATCCAGTGCATTAACTTTGGTCGAACCCTTACGCCCTCGTCATTTAGATAACGGTGATTATTGTATTAACGGCACACCGGCGGATTGTGTGCATTTGGCATTGAATGGTTTTTTATCCGGTCAAGTTGATTTAGTGGTGTCGGGCATTAATGCAGGGTGTAATATGGGTGATGATACGATTTATTCCGGTACAGTGGCAGCAGCTCTTGAGGGGCGTCATTTAGGATTGCCTTCCATTGCCGTATCCTTGGATGGTCGTCAATATTATGAAACAGCGGCACGGGTGGTGGCAGATTTAATCCCTAAATTGCATAATCAGTTATTAAATCCCCGTGAAATTATTAATATTAATGTGCCGGATTTGCCTTATGAAGAACTCAAAGGTTATAAAGTTTGTCATTTGGGTTATCGTTCATCTGCGGCAGAGGTGATTAAACAAGAAGATCCTCGCGGTGAGTCCATTTATTGGATTGGCCCGGCAGGTTTGCCGGAAAACGAGCAAGAAGGCACGGATTTTCATGCGGTAAAAAATGGTTATGTATCCATTACCCCTATTCAAGCGGATATGACAGCCCATCATTCAATTCAGGCTTTACAAGATTGGTTGGAACGTGAATAATGCACGTCTTTTGGTTAAATGGTAATTAGAGGGGGAATGGAATGAATATTTTTGGCGCCATGTATGATAAAACCATGGAGTGGTCGAAACATCGTTTTGCAGCGTTTTGGTTATCCTTTGTGAGTTTTATTGAAGCGATCTTTTTCCCTATTCCACCGGATGTGATGTTGATCCCGATGTCGATGTCAAAGCCAAAAAGTGCGGTCAAATTTGCCCTTTATACTGCGATCGCCTCTGCTCTCGGCGGTATTGTGGGTTATGCCATTGGTTATTTTGCAACGGATTGGGTGCAGGATATCGTGCAACAATGGGGCTATGGTGATCATTGGGCGACGGCGATAAAGTGGTTTGAGCAATGGGGCGTACTGGTAGTTTTTGTGGCGGGGTTCAGTCCGATTCCTTATAAAGTATTTACGATTTGTGCCGGTGTGATGCAAATGGCATTTTTACCATTTGTGTTGACGGCATTTATCTCTCGTGCGGCACGTTTCTTGTTAGTTGCCAAATTAGCCGCATGGGGTGGCGAAAAATTTGCAGCAAAATTGCGTAAATCTATTGAGATTATTGGTTGGTCAGTCGTTGTACTTGCGGTAGCGGCTTACTTTATTTTGAAATAATAGGATATATTATGAATAAATATTTATTTGCGTTGTCTATGTCGGTAGTTTTGGTCGCCTGTTCTTCACCTAAAGTGAGCGATCCTGATGCTTTACCAAATGGCATTATGCAACCTGTTGAAGGAACGGGGGCGATTGCAGAGGGCGGTTTTATGCCGGAAATAGAACAACAAACTATGCCGAATACAATGAAATAAGAAGGAAAAATAAATGAAAAAATCGTTTTTATTGTTACCCTTGAGCATTGCAATTTTGAGTGCGTGTTCATCTAATATGCAAGCACCGATTGAGAATGCCGGCGGTACACTTTCACCGGGCATCATGCAACCGGTAGATAATAATAGTGGCGGTACTTGGCAGCCGGAAATTCAACAAAATACCATGCCGAATAATATGGGAACGACTACCACAGGTAGCGTGCCTGTCGGCGCTCAAACCCCACAACCGAATTTTCAACCGACCTATCAACCGGTACAACCGACCCAACCTGTCGCACCGGCAAAACCTCAAACAAAAACGGTCACTAAGACGGTATCCGACTGTACCAATTCATCAGTTGTGAATGTACCACGTAATCCAAGTACTAACGCACCCGATTACAGCCAAATTCAAAAAGGCTCGTACAAAGGGGGGACCTATAAAGTCAATAAAGGCGATACCATGTTCTTAATCGCTTACTTAGCTGGTATGGATGTGAAAGAGCTTGCGGCAATGAATAATATGTCTGAGCCTTATAGTCTAAGTGTTGGTCAAACCTTAAAAATCGGCAAATGTGTTACTAAAACAGTAACGACAACCGTGCCGGTAAATACAACCTCAGAACCTGCGAAACCGGTTGAACCTGCCGTGACTTACAGACCGGGTGCAAATGGTACGCAAATTGGTTCTGACGGTACGATTATCGGGCCGGTGAAATCAGGTACGGGTATTCCTTCTGCTGCACCGACTTATACGGCTTCTACAACATCTACAAATGTATCAAGTGCTCCGGTTGCAACGGGCAATACGACACCGGTTAATGCTAATGTTGTAGCACCTATTGCATCTAATGTAGCTTGGACATGGCCGGCGAGCGGAAATATTATCCAAGGTTTCTCAAACGCTGATGGTGGAAATAAAGGAATTGATATTTCAGGCTCTCGCGGACAATCGGTTAAAGCTGCAGCGGCAGGACGTGTAGTGTATGCGGGTAATGCATTGCGTGGTTATGGTAATCTCATCATTATCAAACATAACGATGACTTCTTGAGTGCCTATGCGCACAATGACAGAATCCTCGTGAGTGATCAGCAAGAAATCAAAGCGGGGCAAGAAATCGCTAAAATGGGGAGCTCCGGCACCAATGGCGTAAAACTTCACTTTGAAATTCGCTATAAAGGTAAATCGGTAGATCCGATTCGCTACTTACCAAGACGATAACATATAAAAAAAGAGCGGTTAAATTGACCGCTCTTTTTTATTCGCATTATTTAAGGTTAGCACATGCACAAAAATAGAAATTTCAACGATATATAGTAGGACACACGCAGTGTGTCCCTATTTTGGATAAACTGTAAAGTGATACTCTTTACTTTTGACTGTGTAAAGTATAAAATCCTCTTAAAATTTAATTAAGAGGGGAAACCTTATGTTAAAAATGAATGATTTGGTGAAACTCAGCCAAACACCGAAATCAACGGTACTGTATTATGTGAAAGAGGGGCTGTTGCCTGAGCCGTTAAAAGATAAACCGAATTTTCATCTCTATGATGATCGCTGTGTGGGGTTGTTGGAATTTATTAAATATCTGCAAACCAATTTCAATGCGAGCATTTCCCAAATTAAACAACTTTTTTCTCACCCTGATTTTGACTGGCAAAATCCTTACGAAAGTTTGATTTCATTGATTGGTATTATTATGGGCGCAGAAAATGAAACCTTTTTACCATCAGAGCTTTGCCAAGAATTTTCCATTTCTGAGAGTGAATTACAAAAAATGGTCAATGAGGGGCTGCTGAATCCTCGTGAGGGCATTTTTACAGCCAAAGAGCGAGATATTTTAGCCATTGTTTGCCGTTGCAATGAGGCAGAACGTGAAATGCTGAAAACCTATTTACAAACAGCGAAAACGCTTGCAACACAAGAAGTGAAGCTCACCCTATCAGCACTAAAAGATAGTGAGCAAAAAGACGAAAAACTCAAACACCTTTTTGATTTACTGTTGGTGCTGAAACCTTATGTGTTAAATATGCAAACGCTAAAAATTTATCAAACGGAGAGTGTGAAATGAAACTCTTAAAATATGCAGGTTTTGTGCCTTATTTGGCCATTGCTTTTTTGAATGCAAGCGTGGATTTAGCCCATAAAATCACGATTCAAAATGTGTTGTTGAAAAGTTTTGAAGGTAATACCTTAGTCGTACTAACAGCGTTAATTAACGCAATGATTTTATTGCCTTTTATTTTCCTTTTTTCGCCTTCGGCATTTATTAACGATAAATTCTGTCGCACCAAAGTGATCCGTTGGAGCAGCTTGGTAGCGGTGGGTATTTCAGGCGCGATTTTATTCAGTTATGTGATGGGTGAATTTTATCTCGCTTTTGCCTTAACACTGATTTTAGCGGCACAAAGTGCGGTCTATTCTCCGGCTAAATATAGCCTTATCAAATCTATTGTCGGAACGGAAAATATCGGGCTTGCCAACGGTGTGATTCAAGCCTTAACTATTGTAGCGATTTTATTTAGCTCTTTTGCCTTCTCAATTTTCTTTGAAGGTTATTATGTGCCTTCTGATAATCCGAATGACGTGTTACAAAGTGTTTGGATGATTGGCATCGCATTAGTCTTGTTTAGCGCTCTTGAAGCTTTTTTCGCTTTCAAAATTCCTTTCTTTCCACAAGAAAAAGAAGAAAATGAAAAATTCTCTGCAGGTAAATATTTATCTTTCGGTTATTTGAAAAACAACCTCCGCACTTTGCGTAGCGACAAAAACATTTGGCTTAGTGTGATTGGTTTAAGCCTTTTCTGGGGCGTATCACAAGTCATCGTGGCAGCATTTCCGGCGCATTATAAAACCTTGTTTAATGCCGATAATGCGGTGATTATTCAAGCGATTCTTGCGGTCAGCGGTTTAGGTTTAATTGTTGGGGCTTACCTTGCAGGACGTGCTTCCCGTTTGCATATCGAATTGGGCATTGTACCGGTCGGTGCCTTGGGTATTTTTGTCTCGCTCTTTGGCTTAACCTTGGTTAGTAGCAATTTCTCGCTGATGCTCTGTTCTTTCGGATTCGGTTTCTTTGGTGGCTTATTTATCGTGCCGCTCAATGCGACTATTCAATATTTCGCCCCTGAAAAAATCAGTGGCAAAATTATGGCGGGTAACAACTTTATCCAAAACGTCTTGATGGTCGGTTTTTTGCTACTGAGCATTGTATTTGTCGAATTGAACCTTTCCACCACCGGTATTTTCCTAACGGTTTCCGTGGTCTGTTTATTGGGCAGCCTCTATGCTATGTGGCAACTCCCCCATTTATTCGTCCGCTTATTACTCTTACCTCTGTTAAAAACTAATTACCGTTTCCACGTGGAAGGATTAAAAAATTTTCCGCAAAGCGGTGGCACATTATTACTCGGTAACCACATTAGTTGGATTGACTGGCTCGTATTACAAGCGGCTAGCCCACGGGCGATTAAATTTGTGATGTTCCGCCCAATTTACAATAAATGGTATTTGACGTGGTTCTTACGTATTTTCCGTGTGATCCCGATTGGTGCTGGTTCAAGCCGAGAATCCATTGAACGGATTCGTGAATATTTGGCTCGTGGTGAAGTGGTGGCGTTATTCCCGGAAGGTCATATCAGCTATAACGGTCAGATCAATGAGTTCAAAAAAGGCTTTGAACACGTATTGAAAGATTTGGATAACGTGACGACCGTGCCATTTTATTTGCGTGGTTTATGGGGCAGTAGTTTTTCCCGCGCGGATAATTTCTATAAAAGCCTCACGAAAAAACAAGGTAAACGTGAGATTTTAGTGGCGTTTGGCAAACCGATTCACGGTTTTATTGATGCCACGGCAATGAAACAAAAAGTGCTCGAACTTTCCTTCACTGTATGGGAAAAAGTGATCGCCAAACGTAAACCGCTCACGCACCATTGGTTGAACAGTGCGAAATCCAACTTGTTTAAAGAATGCGTAGTGGACGGACAGGGTATGAAGTTGAACAACCTCAAATTTATTGCTGCCGTATTGATGTTTGGCAAACAGCTCAAACAAGCCTTGGGTGATGAGAAAAATATTGGTGTTTTGCTGCCAAGCTCGGCGATTGGCGCCATTGTGAATATGACGTTGATGGTAATGGGAAAAGTACCGGTGAATTTGAACTATACGCTCAGCCCGGAAGTGATGGAAAAAGCCCTTGCTAAAGCGAATATTAACAAAGTCATTACCGCTGAAAAGTTTTTAAATAAACTGAATACAAAAGGTTTTGCTTTTGATGAGGTATTGGCGGGCAAAACAATTTTTGCGGAGGAACTAGGCAAAAAAATCACGAAAAGCGAAAAAGTGCGGTCACTTTTAACGGCGTTTTTCGCCCCACGTTGGTGGATTAAATTAATGCATTTTGCCGATGTTCGCTTGAATGATACAGCAACAATTCTCTTCAGCAGCGGCAGCGAAGGCACGCCAAAAGGCATTGAATTAAGCCATAAAAATTTGCTCACCAATATTAAACAGGTGAGTGAATTGCTCAACTTCCAAGAAGATGATGTCATTTTAAATTCTTTGCCTATTTTCCATTCTTTCGGCTTAACGGTAACGACCCTAATGCCGTTGTGTGAAGGTATCAAAATGGTGAGTGTGGCAGATCCGACCGATGGTGCTGAAGTCGGCAAAATGTGCGCGCGTCATAACGTGAGTATTATGTTTGGTACTTCGACATTCTTCCGTTTATATGCCCGTAATAAAAAATTACATCCGTTAATGCTACAAAGTGTACGAATGGTGATCGCCGGAGCGGAGAAATTGAAAGCGGACGTGAAAGAAGCTTTTCGTTTGAAATTCGGTTTAGACCTCTACGAGGGCTACGGCGCGACAGAGACTGCACCGGTTGCCAGCGTCAATATGCCAAATATTTTAGATCCTGATAGTCTAAAAGAATTTACCTTCAACAAAGCGGGAACGGTAGGTATGCCATTGCCGGGTACGCTTATCAAAATCGTCGATCCGAATACCTTGCAAGAATTACCGACAGGCGAAGACGGCTTGATTCTCATTGGCGGCGGACAAGTGATGAAAGGCTACTTGGACGATCCTGAAAAAACCAATGAAGTCATTGCCGAACTTGACGGCGTGCGTTACTACAAAACAGGGGACAAAGGGCATATTGATGAACACGGTTTTATCACTATTGTGGATCGTTATTCCCGTTTCGCCAAAATCGGCGGCGAGATGATCAGCCTTGGCAGTGTGGAAGAAAATATCGCTCAAGTGTTGAATGACGAAAACCAATTTGTTGCGATTGCGGTGAATGATGAGAAAAAAGGCGAAAGTGTCGTATTATTGGTGAAATCGCCACTCAGTCTTGAAGACATTAACAGTCGTATTAAGTCCCTCAACGTGCCACCCATTATGCTCCCAAGCCAAGTATTCTTAGTCGATGAAATCCCGCTTCTCGGCAGTGGAAAAGTAGATTTCAAAGGCGCGAAGAAATTGGCGGAGGAAATACTAAGTGCATAAAGAAAAAGAGCGGTCAATTTGACCGCTCTTTTTTAACCTTGAACTAGGCGTTTTTATCGTCAATTAAAATACTTTCTAACGCAATTTCAATCATTTCGTTGAAAGTTAATTGACGTTCTTCAGCACTGGTTTGTTCATGGGTGCGGATGTGGTCGGAAACGGTACAAATGGTTAATGCCCGTGCACCATATTCTGCTGCGGCACCATAGATTCCCGCCGCTTCCATTTCCACGCCAAGAATGCCGTATTTTTCCATCACATCAAACATTTCAACATCCGGTGTGTAGAATAAATCTGCTGAGAATAAGTTACCTACTTTGACCGCAATGCCTTTCTCTTTTGCGGCAGCAACGGCAGCACTGGTTAAACCGAAATCAGCGATGGCGGCAAAGTCATTATCTTTAAAACGAATACGGTTTACTTTAGAATCCGTACAAGCGCCTAAGCCTATCACCACATCACGCAATTTGACATCCATTTTTACTGCGCCACAAGAACCGACACGAATGATTTTTTTCACGCCATATTCGGTAATCAACTCTTTCGCGTAGATTGAGCAAGACGGAATCCCCATACCGTGT
This sequence comes from Rodentibacter ratti, assembly GCF_002000485.1. Lineage (GTDB taxonomy): Bacteria > Pseudomonadota > Gammaproteobacteria > Enterobacterales > Pasteurellaceae > Rodentibacter > Rodentibacter ratti. Next base: position 162,921 of record NZ_MLAJ01000004.1, read on the forward strand.
CCCATTACGGAGATTTTACGACCTTTATAAGTACCGGTGAAACCAAGCATATTGCGTACATTGGTCACTTCTTTAACATCCTCTAAAAATGTTTCTGCGATATATTTCGCACGAAGCGGATCACCCGGCATTAATACCGCATCAGCAAATGCGCCTTCAGGTGCGTTAATATGTGGAGTCATAATATTTACCTCTTTTTTGACTAATATTTGAAAGAAATGCACCACGTATTAACCGTGGTGCAAAATTATGTTGTCGGAATTTGACGACCGCACTTTATAATACTGCGCCACTTAATCCGATGAAAAGACCAGCAATGGTTGCACTCATTAAGTTGGCTAATGTTCCTCCGATAACGGCTTTTAATCCTAAACGGGCAATGTCGCCACGACGATTTGGTGCCATGCCGCCTAAGCCGCCAATTAGGATAGCGATGGAGCTAAAGTTTGCAAAGCCACAGAGTGCGAAAGTAATGATTGCTTTGGTTTTTTCAGTTAATACAACAGGTGTATCCGGTTGTAAATATTTTGTGAATTCGAGGTAGCCAACGAATTCATTCACGGCTAATTTCATTCCGATCATTTGTCCGGCAATGCCTGACTCTTCCCAAGATACACCGATTAAGTATGCAAGTGGTTTAAAGACCCAACCAAAAATGGATTGCAGGGTTAAATCCGCATAACCGAACCAGCCGCCAACACCGCCTAAAATACCGTTAATGAGAGCGATTAATGCCACAAATGCAATCAACATTGCCCCTACGTTTAAGGCTAATTGCATACCGGCACTTGCGCCACCGGCCATAGCTTCCAGCACATTAGACGGCTTTTCACTGTCGTCGGCTTCCGGTTGGGAATCGGTGAACTGTTGGGTTTGCGGATAAAGAATTTTTGCGAATAATAAACCGGCCGGAGCTGCCATAAATGAGGCGGCGATTAAGTAAGTGAGCGGAACTCCCATACCGGCGTAGCCTGCCATCACTGATCCGGCGATAGACGCCAATCCACCCACCATAATGGCGAATAATTCAGATTCTGTCATTCGGCTGATATAAGGTTTCACCACCAACGGCGCTTCTGTCTGACCAACGAAAATATTGGCAGCAGCGGACATAGATTCTGCTTTTGATGTACCTAATACTTTTTGCAATGCACCACCAATGATTTTGATCACGATTTGCATAATGCCTAAGTAATAAAGTACGGAAATTAAACCGGAGAAGAACACGATAATCGGCAACACTTTTACCGCAAAAATAAAGCCTACATTGCTTGGGTCAGCCAATCCGCCAAAGACGAAATTAATCCCTTCGTTACCGTAGGCAATCACGTTGGCCACAGCATCAGCCGTTGCGCCTAATGCTTTTTGACCTGCCGGCACATATAAAATAAGGGCGGCAAATCCAATTTGGATCGCAAACGCCCCTAATACGGTTCGCCAATTAATCGCGCGACGATTATTTGAGAATAATAATGCGATGGCAATTAGTACCACCATACCAACAATGCTCATTAAAACGTCCATATACACCTCGAAATTATTGAAGATAAAAATTTGCGTTATTCTACTGTTTTTTTGGTAGAACGTGTTAATTTTTCCCGAAAAAAGTTGTGCAATTATCTAGTAAATTGTCAATCTGTGATCGAGCCCACACTTTTGTACCTCAGGTTCATGAATATGTATTCGGAAGAACCCAAATTCTTCGTAAAAAATGACCGCACTTTTCTATTTTACTTTGTGAAAAATTAACATCGTGTCGGAATGTTACGGATTCTAATTTCATGTCATCAAAGTGTCATAATGCTTTTTTAGAATGCCCTCGTTCAATTCATATGACAGGAGAAAAAAATGAAATTGAAATCCATAGGAAAACAAGCATTATTAGGTTTATCTTTGAGTGCTTTAATGTTTGCGGTGAATGCTGAGGCGAGTGCGACTAATGATATTACCCAACAGGGCGGAGCAAAACGTTTACTGGAAAGTAAAAAATCGACACTCAGTGAATTATTGGAAAAAAATCAGGTTAAAAATGTGATTTTATTAATTGGTGATGGAATGGGCGATTCTGAAATTACCATTGCGCGAAATTATGCAGAAGGTGCGGCTGGTACGTTCAAAGGAATTGATGCATTGCCTTTTTCCGGTCATATTACAACTTATGCCCTTGATAAAGAGACAAAACTTGTCGAACAAGTGACGGATTCTGCTGCTTCAGCAACTGCTTGGACATCAGGTATTAAAACCTACAACGGTGCGATAGGTGTTGATGTTTATGGAAAACCCGTAATCAATTTAGCAGAAATTGCCAAAAAATTGGGGAAAGGTACGGGCAATGTCACGACTGCTGAAATTCAAGATGCAACGCCGGCTGCACTCTTAGCCCATATTAGTCACCGAAAATGTTACGGCCCGGTTGCAACGGCTGAACGCTGCCCGGAAAGTGCGCTGGAAAATGGTGGTCTGGGTTCTATTACCGAACAATTTTTATCCAATCCTCCGGATGTTGTTTTTGGAGGTGGGCGTAAAACCTTTGATGAAAAGCCTAACGTAGGAGAATTTAAAGATCGCACTTTATGGCAACAGGCCGTTGATAAAGGCTTTAGCCTAGTGAATAATGCTGAAGAATTAAATAAATTGGATAAAAACAATAAGTTTCCTATCCTAGGGTTATTTTCCAGTGGAAATATGCCGGTTCGTTGGTTAGGCGGAAAAGCCACTTTTGAGGGAAATCATGATAACCCAATAACCTGCCAAGCTAATCCGGAACGTGATACAACAATGCCAAATTTAGCTCAAATGACAGAAAAAGCCATTGAGTTGCTAAAAGAAAATCCGAATGGCTTTTTCTTACAAGTTGAAGGCGCTTCTATTGATAAACAGAATCATAAATCTAACCCTTGTGGACAAATCGGTGAGACTGTTGATTTAGATGAAGCAGTACAATCAGCCTTAGAATTTGCCCGCAAAGACGGACAAACTTTAGTGATTGTGACTGCGGATCATGCCCATACCAGCCAATTAGTGCCGAATAAAGCGAAACCGACCGGTTTAACTCAAACGCTTAAAGCAAAAGATGATTCAATCATGACAATTAGTTACGGAACCGGAAAAGAAGCTGACGATCAACAACACACTGGAACTCAATTACGCATTGCTGCTTACGGACCAAAAGCCTATGAGTTTTCAGGGTTGCTTGATCAAACGGATATTTTCTTTATCATTAAACAGGCATTACAGGGTAAATAATTTACCATTCAAAATGTAACATAAAGGGAGCTAGGATGGCTCCCTTTATTTTTTGTAGTTATTAATGATTAGTTTTGGTTTTTAAGGTGAAAGACGTTCACGAATCCAATTATTGTTTTCGAGACGATATTGAATGCGATCGTGTAAACGGCTTGGGCGACCTTGCCAAAATTCGACACAATCAGGTGTGATTAAATATCCGCCCCAGTGTGCAGGACGTGGTACGTTAATCGGATATTTAGCCGCAATAAGTGCAGCTTTTGCCAATAGAGATTTGTAGCCGGAAATGACCGCACTTTGTTTGCTTGCCCAAGCACCGATACGGCTTGTGTAAGGCCGGCTGGCAAAATACTCATCGGATTGTTTGTCTGAAATTTTAACGGCTTTACCTTCAATACGGACTTGGCGTTCCAGCTCCGGCCAAAAGAAAGTGAGGGCAACATAGGGATTGTGTTCAATAGCCCGCCCTTTTTTACTGTGGTAATTGGTGAAGAAGACGAAACCCTGTTGGTTGACTTCTTTGAGTAACACCATGCGGCTGCTTGGTTTGCCGCTTTCATCCACCGTTGCAACATTCATGGCGGTGGGTTCATTAACCTGGCTCGTGATTGCTTCGTTCATCCATAATTCAAATTGTGAAATCGGATTTTCGTCACAATCATGTTGGGATAGCGCCCGTTTACGGTATTCTTCTCGAATATTATGCAAATCCATTTTGTCTCCTTTTATAAAGAAAAAACCAGTGAAAATACTGAGACTAGGATAGATCTTGCAAGAATATTCGTCAATTAAGATTCATTAGAGGTTGCTTTCTCGTATGGGGAGAGACTTTATAAATAGATCAGACCATTATTATATGGACGAAATAAAGCCCTTATGGAAACCATAAGGGCAGGATAAAGAGGGCAGTTAGTAATTATTTACCATCTACACTCACACCATAAAAGGCATCATAACCGAATGGGCTTTGAACATAGCCTTTAACACGTGGGCTTAGTGGTGCAAACCCGACAGAGTGAGCGACAGGAATCCAAGGTGCCTGTTCATGAACGATTACTTGAGCTTGTTTATAAAGTGCTGCACGCTCTTCTTTATTGGTTAAGCCAAGAGCTTTGTCCAATAAGGCATCGAATTCAGGGTTTTTGAAACGGGCATAATTTGAGTTACCCGCATTAGCGCTCGCTAACAGCGGTGATAAGAAGTTATCAGGATCACCATTGTCGCCAGACCAACCGAAAATACCTGCCGTTAATTCGCCGGCTTTTGCCCGTTTTTGGTAATCCGCCCATTCATAGGTTACCGGATTGGCTTTCACGCCAACTTTCGCCCAATCTGCCATTACAAGTTCAGCCATACGTTTTGGATTCGGGTTGGAAGCCCGCACGACAGGCTGAATCCAGAAATCGGTTTCAAAACCGTTTGGATAACCGGCTTCCGCTAAAAGTTGTTTTGCTTTTTCCGGATCGTATGGATAATCTTGAACCTCATCGTTATAGCTCCAAATAGTTGGCGGCAACGGGTTTTTCGCCTGTGTGCCGGCACCTTGATACACTGCATCAATGATGGCTTTTTTATCCACCGCATAATTCAATGCTTGGCGAACTTTCACATTATCAAACGGCGCTTTCTCCGTATTGAATGCGATATATGCCACATTTAGCCCTTTTTGTTCCAAAAGCTGAACTTTCGGATCAGTTTTCATTTTTGCCAAATCAGCCACATTCGGGAATAAAATTAAATCACAACTCCCGGCTTGCAGTTTTGCATAGCGGGTAGTCGCATCCGGCACGATACTGATGACTAAACGATCGAGCGGCGTACGTCCTTTCCAATAATTTTCATTTGCCACATATTGTGCTGCCTGATCAATTTTATAGTCCACAAAGATAAACGGGCCTGTACCCACAGGACGATTATCAATGGTTTCCGGTTTACCGGCTTTCATCATCGCATCAGCATATTCGGCGGAATAAATAGAAATAAAATCCATACCAAGGCTTGCCAAGAAGGTGGCATCTTTCTTGTTTAACGTAATGCGAACGGTATTATCATCCAATTTTTCCACAGCTTTTAATAAGCTAGGAAATTTCATCGCTTTGAAATAAGGATAAGTTCCTTTTGAAACATTGTGATAAGGGTGATTAGGATCTAACTGACGTTGGAATGAAAAGATCACATCATCTGCGTTGAAATCACGGCTTGGCGTAAACTCTTTAGTGGTGTGGAATTTTACCCCTTTGCGTAAATGGAAAGTGTAGGTTAAACCGTCATCGCTAATATCCCAGCTTTCCGCTAAAGCCGGTTCAATATCTGTCGAACCCTTTTTAAACTCCACTAATCGGTTATACACTTGCTGTGAACTCGCATTATAAGAAGTGCCTTCCATGACGAGAGCCGGGCTAAAACCCAAAGGTGCTTTCGCCGTACAATAGACAAACGTATTGTTCGATGATGAAACATTTGCGGCTTGAGCATTTTTGTCAGATGAGCCGGATTGATCACAAGCTGCTAAAAGTAATGAAGCAGCCACAAATGTTAGGCTTGTTTTTAATTTCATAGTTGTATCCTCATTTTAAATTAGATCGATAGAAGGTATGGTTCTCTATGAGCAGATCATAAATAACAATTTATAATTAAGTTTAGCAACAGTGAATACCGAATTTTTCGTAAAATAACAGCATTATCGTTTACCGATTATAAAATGAGCGTACAAAGTACGCTCATTATTTATATCAAATTTAGTGCAGCCAAGACAAATGTTCCAAAAACACTGTCAATTTTGACCGCACTTTTTTCGGTTAATTAGAACTTCCAACCAACCGCTGCGCCACCGGCATAATCGCCCGAGTTGTTTGCGCTACCACCGATTTTGATAATAACGCGACCGTTGTCAGTCACTCTGGAGTAGCCCACCGCGATTGCCGATGCACCACGGTAAGTACCACCACCAACACTCACAATACTTTCACCCGCACGATAAGATTGCGGTAGTAAGCTCATTGCAACAGCGGAAGCGATACCACTGCGTAAGCGGCGATCAACCCGATTGATACGATTATGTACATCACCCATATTGAGCGATAATTTCTTATCAAAATAACCGAGATTTACTGCATCGCTGGCATCTTTAGGATCCGCGACATTCGTTACCCGTACAGGTTTGTCTGAACCGCTATTGACTCTTACAACCTCAGTTTGGCGTTGAACATCTTTGTTTGTTTTAGGATCTACATAAACGAGTGGTCCGGTCATTTGTAATTGATCCAGTGCCTGACTGAGCGGTTTTTTATCGGTATCGCCATAAATATTAAAGTTACCTTCAATATCAGAATTACCTAAATCAATTTTCGCATTATCTGCAAGGGTTAAAGACTGATGAATGGTGACATCTTGTAAGGAAGTATGCCCTCCAACATTCAGATCTTTTTCAACGGTTAAATTGCCTTCAACTGTTGAGTTACCCTTCGTGAGACTATCACCATTAACAACAAGATCTTGAGTGGTGGTTGTTCCCTCAATCGTTGCATTACCTTTGGTGAGGGTATCTTTCTCAAAGGTCGCATTGCCTTTAACGGTACTGTCGCCTTCAACGGTAGAATTACCTTTCACTAGGCTGTCACCGTTAACAGTCGCATTGCCTTTAACGATACTGTTGCCTTCAACGGTAGAATTACCTTTCACTAGGCTGTCACCATTAACGGTTGCATTCCCTTTTGTGAGGGTGTCTTTCTCAAAGGTGGCATTACCTTTAACGATACTGTCGCCTTCAACGGTAGAATTACCTTTCACTAGGCTGTCACCATTAACGGTTGCGTTCCCTTTTGTGAGGCTGTCGCCCTCAACGGTTGAATTCCCTTTGGTGAGGCTATCACCTTCAACGGTTGAATTCCCTTTGGTGAGGCTATCACCTTCAACGGTTGAGTTACCTTTGGTGAGGCTATCGCCTTCGACAGTTGAATTCCCTTTGGTGAGGCTATCGCCTTCAACGGTTGAATTCCCTTTGGTGAGGCTGTCGCCTTCCACAGTTGAATTGCCTTTGGTGAGGCTATCGC
>NZ_MLAJ01000005.1 GCF_002000485.1 Rodentibacter ratti
ACATAAAGTCATCCCCTGAACCAAAGGTTCGGGGGATTTTGCTTTTTGGTTGATGTAAATAAAGGATTATTTCAAAACTATGACTCTTTTTTAAATCTAACCAAATAAGCTTTTCCAGAAATTTTCAATAAATTTCCTTTCTTCTACAAAATCATTTTTAGAGACGATAGAGGGGTTTCCTACTAAATTAAGATGATGGATTTTATTTCTTAAATTAGTATAGCATTGCTTTAATCGTGCCGAATCTGCCTGATGAATAATGCCCATATTAGCCATTGATTCAAAAATTCTGACATTGTCAGACCATTTGGTTAATTCGGGGTTCTGAGGGGCATAAGCAAGCATTAAATATTGTGCAATAAATTCAATATCTGTTATACCGCCACGATCAGTTTTAATGTTAAATTCATTTTCTTTAGAGTGGGATAAATGACTAAACATTTTCTCACGCATTGCTGATACATCTTGTTTTAATGTTGTTATATCCCTTGGGGTAGAAAGTACCCGTTGGCGAATAGTTTCAAATTTTTCCCGTAATGTTGGTTCGCCGAAAACAGGGCGAGCCCGCACTAACGCTTGTTTTTCCCACGTCCAAGCCTCATTTAATTGATAGTTTTCAAAAGCGGATAGCGAGCAGCCAAGCAAGCCGGCATCACCGGATGGGCGTAATCGCATATCAATGTCATAAAGCACGCCGGCACTGGTATTCAGGCTAAAAATGCTGACGATTTTTTGGGCGAGTTTGAGGTAAAATTGGTTGCTATCAATGATTTTTTTCCCACCTACGGTTTGCCCTTCCACCGCCTCATAAAGAAAAACCAAATCGAGATCGGATTTATAACCTAATTCGATCCCTCCGAGTTTTCCATAGCCTACTACCAAGAAGTTTTTTTCGCCATTTTGTAAATGTTGAGGAACTCCAAAACGAGCGGAAACCTGTTTCCACGCTAAATTCACTACCGATTGAATAATGGCTTCTGCCAAATAAGTGAGATGATCGCTCACTTTCATCACCGGCAATGCGCCTAAAATATCGGCGGCAGCAACTCTCAATAAGGTGGCTTGCTTAAATTGGCGTAGCGCATTAATAAATTCTTCCTCATCATCTTGGGGTAATCGTAACAGGTATTGTTGGAGTTCATCGGCATATTGTGTGAATGGCAGAGGGTGGCGTAAGCTTTCCGTGTTGAGAAGCTCATCAAGCAGAATAGGATGTTGTGCCAGCTGATCGGCAATCAGTTGAGATTTTGCACAAAGCTCGATCACTTGGCGTAATGCCTGGGGATTTTCGAGTAAGAGTTCTAAATAAGTAGTGCGGCTGGAAATTTTCTCAATCAGGTGCAACATACGTGGCAACAACGTGCGGTAGCTTTCTTGTTTAAAAATGAGCGAAAATACCGTTGGCATTAATTGGGTGAGCACTTCCCGTCCACGGTTTCCAACAATACGGCGTTTCAGGCTTTCTTTAAATTGCGCTAATTTATCGAAGATTTCATCAATGTATTCCGATTGAACACGGCTTTCTTCCAGCATTTGCACGATTTCATCAAAATCCGCCTCGAGAAAATCCTGCCATTGATTTTCTGTTTCTGCCTTTTCATCCGTTTCCTCACCGATAAGTTGGTTAAAAACCGCACGTACCTTTTCTTGCATTTGCTGCAAAGTGCGGTAGAAATCTTGCCAGTTTTCTATCGCATAGCTGCATTCAATTTGATGATTGTGTTCATCTAAGCAAGTGAAATGTCGGCAAGCTGCAATTAACCGAAGTTGGTCTGTTTCATGGGTTGGCAAGGTTTGGGTTTGTTGATCATTGATGGCTTGTAAGCTATTTTCGACCCGGCGTAAAAAAATATAACTTTCCCGCAAATGCTGATATTGCGTTTGAGTGATAAGCCCCTGTCTGGCAATTTCAGGCAAAATTTTAAGCAAGCTATGTTGTTGTAAGGCAATTTCCCGCCCCCCACGAATTAATTGAAAAACTTGGGCGATAAATTCCACTTCACGAATCCCCCCCGCTCCAAGCTTAATATTATCTTCAAGCCCACGGCGGCGAACTTCCCGTTCAATTTTTCCTTTCATTTCACGCAGTGATTGAATTACACTAAAGTCGATATAGCGGCGGTAAACAAAAGGACGGAGCATTTTTTCCAAGTAGGAGATATTCGGATCATCAATTTGTGCACCCAAAATACGCCCTTTAATCATGGCATAGCGTTCCCAATCCCGTCCTTGATCCTGATAATATTGTTCCATTGCGGCAAAACTTAAGGCTAACGCACCACTTTCACCAAAAGGGCGTAGGCGCATATCCGTGCGATAAACAAAACCATCAGCAGTAAAATCATCCAATGCACTGATTAAGCGTTGCCCGAGTCGAGTGAAAAATTTGGCATGATCCACCGGTTTTCTCGCATTGCTCCCCTCAATGTGGGTTTCTCCCTGAGCAGGATAAGTAAAAATCAAATCAATGTCGGAAGAAAAATTGAGTTCAAATCCCCCTAGTTTTCCCATCCCTAGAATATAAAGTGGTTGTGGCTTCCCTTGTTCGTCTAATGGTGTACCCATTTCTGCACAGGCCTGGCGATAAAGCCAATCACGCGCAGCAATAATGAGGCTTTCAGCCAGCTGTGAAAGACGGATAAAAATTTCCTCGACAGTGGCAAGATTGAGACTTTGGCAAAAACTTAACTTCGCCATTTCTGTGTTACGAAAAACACGCAAGGCTTTATAAAATTCAGCTTCATGGGAAATGCCCGATAATTGATTGTTCAAACGTGCCGAGTATTGCTCAGAATCGGCAAAAGTCGGGCTTTTTTCCCACCATTGTGCAAGTAAGTGCGGTTGTTTTTGCAAGACTTTTTCCACAAAATCCGACATCGCCACCGCATAACCTAATTTTCCGATTGGGTGGTTTTTATCTTGTTGATATTGCTGAATTTGTTGAGCAATATCATGGCTATCCATGTCAGGAAAAGATTGGCATAAAATTGTGCCAAGTGCGGTAAGTTTGGGGGCGATGAGAGTGGAAAGTGCGGTCATTTTACTCACCTTTTATATGTGCTTCAATTTGGCGTAATACCGTTTCTTTGGCTTGGTCGGGCTGTAAACTATCCAACCACTGAACAGGGGTTTTCCAGCCCCGCAGCCAAGTAATTTGGCGCTTGGCGAGCTGGCGGGTGGCACAGATACCACGGAAGATCATTTCATCATGGTCGTAATCGCCTTGCAAATAGTCCCACATTTGGCGATAGCCCACGCAGCGAATTGAGGGTAAATCAGGCGTGAGGTCGCCGCGTGAATAGAGTTTCTCCACTTCCTCTTGAAAACCCAATTCAATCATTTTGTGGAAACGTTGTTCGATACGATTATGCAAAACATGGCGATCTTCAGGGGCAATGGCAAATTGCATAATCTCATAGGGTAGGGCTTCGCCTTTTTGTTCAGTCAGCTCCGTGAGGGATTTTCCCGTAATATAGAACACTTCCAAGGCACGATTGATTCGCTGAGAATCATTGGGATTAATTCGCTGTGCAGAAATGGGATCGATTTTTGCCAGTTCATTATGTAACATTGCCCAACCGTATTGTGCGGCTTTTTGCTCGATGTCGGCACGGATGGTTTCATCAGCAGAGGGTAAAGGGGAAAGCCCTTCAAGTAAGGCTTTGTAATAGAGCATGGTTCCGCCCACAAGAAGAGGGATTTTCCCTTGTGCGGTAATCTCTGCCATTTCACTTAGGGCATCTTCACGAAAATTCATGGCTGAATAGCTTTCCGCCGGATCTAAAATGTCAATGAGGCGGTGAGGGGCTAAAGCCAATTCTTCTTTAGAAGGCTTTGCCGTGCCAATATCCATTCCTTTGTAAATTAATGCGGAATCCACGCTAATCACCTCTACCGGTAATTGTTGACGCAGTTGAATGGCTAAATCTGTTTTACCGGAAGCGGTAGGGCCCATTAAAAAAATTGCGGTTGGTTTCATTTAGAGTTCGTCTAATAAAGGTTGCCAATTAATCGGCTTAAGTAATAGATTAAATTCGTCCCGATTGGTGAGATTAAGCAAGCGCTCCGAATCGCTTAATAATTTGACCGCATCGGCAAAGACGGTGAAGACTTTACTTTCTAATTGTGAGCAAAGTGTGGTTAAAAATGGCGTTGAATTTTCCGTGTCGTTCAAAAGCCCCATTACGCATTTTTGCAAATTTTGTGTACGTAAAATCACGGGGACTCGGTTGAGGGTTAGGCGTAATTGTGCTTTGTTTTCGATAAATTCAAAACCGACTTGGGCAAAATCCCCAGCCTTTTTCTCCCATTGGCTAAATTGCTTTTCCGTTAGACGAAATACAATGGGAATCAGCAAGGGTTGTTGTTCAATCTGTGGCTGTTGTAAAGCCAGTTTCCATTGCAAATGTTGTAATTTTTCCAATGAAAGCAAAAAATAATCTTGGTTTTGTTGGAGCAAAAGCGCACAGTTTTCAATGAGGGATAAGGCTCGCAAATGTGACGGATTTTCACTTATCTCCGTTGGCGCAATGATTGATGGCGGTGTAGGTTTTGCCGTTTTTTCATGATGTTGCGTGCCACCCAGTAGTTCACCATAGAGTTTTTGTTCAGTTTTGCTCGGCTGTTCGGCACGATAATTTTCCCGATAATCACGGTATCCTTGGCTTGGTGAAGGAATGGATTGGGTGGAAAAGTGCGGTGGATTTTGCACGGTTTTTTCCGTAGAAAAATTTGGTGCGAAGATATTTTGTCCGGCTGCCGCACGATTGGGTTTAGGACTCCAATCCTTGTGATAAGTGGGAATAGGCTCTCGCACGGCATTTTCTGGCGGATTTTCAACCGCATTTTCTTTTGTATAGGTAAGCGGAACGGCGTGTTGGCTCTCCAATGCATGGCTGATGCCTTCATAAATGAAATCGTGAATGAGGCGTTGTTGATGAAAACGCACCTCGTGTTTGGTGGGGTGAACGTTCACATCCACCTCATGAGGATTGAGATCAATAAACAGTACAAACGCCGGGTAGCTTTCGTTGGCTAAATGCTCTGCGTAGGCTTGGCGAATCGCATGAGTAATGACTTTATCACGCACCATTCGCCCATTGATATAGCAATAGCTCAGATCATTTTGTGAGCGGCTAAAATTGGGTGTGGCAATCCAGCCGGAAAGGTGGAGATCATTATGTTTCCAATCAATACGCAGGGCATGTTTGACAAATTCCTCTCCGCAAATCGCCGCCACCCGTTTGAGTTGTTGGGGAAGATCGACTGCCGGACGATATTGACGAATCACTTTACCATTGTGAGTGAGAGTAAAGGCGATATTAAATTTTGCTAATGCAATGCGACGAATGACTTCATCAATATGGGCAAATTCGGTTTTATCGGTTCGCAAGAATTTACGGCGGGCAGGGGTGTTGAAAAACAAGTTCGCCACCTCCACCGTAGTCCCCACAGGATGTGATGCGGGTTTGATCGTAGTTTCCATCTCACGCCCTTGGGCATACACTTGCCAAGCCTCGTTTTGTTCGGCGGTGCGTGAGGTGAGGGTTAAACGGGAAACGGAGCTGATACTTGCCAATGCTTCGCCACGAAAACCTAAGCTTAAAATGGATTCAAGATCTTCCAAATCCGCAATTTTACTGGTGGCATGGCGGGCAAGGGCAAGGCTTAATTCTTCTTTGGGAATACCGCTGCCGTTGTCACGGATACGGATAAGCGTTGCACCGCCGTTCTCAATATCAATTTGAATTTTATTGGCGCCGGCATCCAAGCTGTTTTCGACTAATTCTTTCACCACCGAGGCAGGGCGTTCCACCACCTCACCGGCGGCAATTTGGTTGGCAAGTTGGGGTGAAAGAATTCTAATCGCCATTATTTTTCCCTTAATTTAATTTTTTGACCGGTAACCACTTTACCGTTTTTTAACGTCGGGTTGAGTTTCAAAATTTGGTTCACGGGGATATTATATTCCCGTGAAACCGCATAAATTGTCTGATCTTTTTTGATGGTGTGATAGTGCGGAATATCCGCTTTTTTTCCATCAGTTTTACTGTTTTTCTTGTTCTCTTTCTCGGTTTTTTTATCCGTTGATTTGGTTGTTTTTTCCGTTTTTTTGGTTTCTACCATTTTTTGATTTTTACCGTTATCCGGAATTTTTATGGTTTCGCCAATCCACAATTCTTTTCGTTTCAATTTGTTAAGGGCAACAATATCCGCCACTTTCACTTCATATTTATTGGCAAGGCTACCCATACTTTCGCCATTTTTCACTTTATGGCGAATGCCGCTGTCTTTGATTTCTCCTTTTATGGATGAAGTGCGGTCGGTTTTTTCTGTGTTTTTTTCCTGTACTTTTTTATCGGCAGAGGCGGTTTCTTGGGATTTCTTGTTTTTTCCATTATCAGGAATTTTGATGGTTTCGCCCACCCATAATTCTTTTCGTTTTAAATTATTGAGCGCCACAATGTCAGCCGCTTTCACCTCATATTTATTGGCAAGACTACCAAGGCTTTCCCCATTTTTCACCTTATGGCGAATTAAACTGTCTTTGGTTAATAAAGTGCGGCTGGTTTTGCTGCCGTTTTCTTTATCATCATCACCTTCAAAAGCCACAATGGATTTCAAGTTGCCGTTGCGATAGGCGACTAATCCCTCATAGATCATATAAGCGATACGGCGGCGGTAGAGTGGGGAATTAAGTTTTTGTTCCTCCTCCGCATTAGAAAGAAAGCCGGTTTCCACTAAAACGGAAGGAATATCCGGTGAGCGTAATACACCAAGGCTGGCGTGCTGTGGCGTATTGCGGCTTAATGTCGTAATTTTTGAAAAGCGACGTAAAATGTTTCTGCCGATTTCATAACCGGTACGCTGGCTGTGTCCGAATTGCAGATCGAGTACGGTTTGATCTAAATATTTGTCGTTATTATGAGAGAGAACCTTTCCGGCTCCCCCTAATAATTCGGAGCGTTTTTCATCATCTTCCAACCATTGTCCCATTTCATCATTTGCCCGACGATTTGACAGCACCCAAACGGAAGCGCCTCGTTGGTTTGGATTAAGCGAAGAATCCGCATGAATGGAAACCAGATAATTGGCTTTAAATTTGCGGGCGATTTCCGAGCGTTCCGGCACGGAGATGTAATAATCGCCGTTACGGGTGAGAACGCCACGGAAATTAGGATCTTTATCCAGTAAAGCCTTGAGTTCACGGGCGATGGAAAGGGTCACATTTTTTTCATAAATGCCAAGATTACGCCCGATTGCACCGGGGTCTTTTCCGCCATGACCGGGATCAATGGCGATGGTCCATTGTGCGGCAAAAATGCTGGAAGTAAAAAGAGAGAGTATTATTCCTAAAAAAAATAAAAATTTTGTTTTCATTGTAAATAAATAAAAAATTAGAGTTGTTGAAGAATTTGTTCGCCTAAGGCATTTTGTGCGACTAATGTCATATTTCTTGCATCATCATAGTAATCAATATTCACCAGTAAATCAGCCGGTGGAAGGATGCCTTTCCCTTTTTCAGCCCATTCGATAAGGCAGATTGCATCTTTGGCAAAGTAATCCCGAATGCCCATAAATTCTAATTCCTCCGGGTCGGCAAGGCGATATAAATCAAAATGATAAATCATTTTCCCGGCAATATCGTATTCTTCCACAAGCGTGTAAGTCGGGCTTTTTACTTTGCCTTGGAAACCTAAACCTTGCACCATTCCTCGTGTTAACGTGGTTTTTCCCGCACCTAAATCACCGTTTAAATATAAAATCACGGCACGTTTGGCATGACAGCTTAAAATCGTGTCGGCAAGTTTTTTGCCAAAACGTAACATGGTGGATTCATCAGGAATATATCGGGTTAACTCATTCATGGGCTATGATTCTTGAAGTCAAAAACAGGCTGAAATTCTACCGCACTTTTGCGTTTTTCGCTAAGGGGATTTTATCCCTATTAGAGATTGTTTTATGAAAAATGTTCCAAGGATTTAGAAACAAAAAATCCATCGCCTTTCGGCAATGGATTGAGATTTGGAGCGGGAAACGAGGCTCGAACTCGCGACCCCAACCTTGGCAAGGTTGTGCTCTACCAACTGAGCTATTCCCGCAGAGAATGTGAAATTGGAGCGGGAAACGAGGCTCGAACTCGCGACCCCGACCTTGGCAAGGTCGTGCTCTACCAACTGAGCTATTCCCGCAGTTCACATCTGTGAATAGGGTGGCATTATACGAATATTTTGATCGCTTGCAAGGTCAAATTTGTCAAAATGGCTCGCCTGACTAAGTTTTCGTCAATCTAAATCTAATTGAATGAAATGATCACGATAATAGGCGAGTTCTTTAATGGATTCACGAATATCGTCCAAGGCTAAATGGGTATTCGCTTTTTTGAAACCTTCCAAAATTTCAGGTTTCCAGCGTGCCGCCAATTCTTTTAAGGTGCTGACATCTAAATGACGGTAATGGAAATAATCGGCCAATTCCGGCATATATTGGTAAAGAAAGCGTTTATCCTGTGCAACACTATTACCGCAAATAGGTGATGCCCCTTTGGGAACCCAACGTTTTAAGAAATCAATGGTTTGTAATTCTGCGGCACGTTCGGTGAGTTTGCTGGCTTTTACCCGATCCACTAAACCGTTTGCCGTATGGGTTTTCACGCACCATTCGGACATTTTCCCCAATAATTCATCGCTTTGATGAATGGCTAGAACAGGGCCTTCAGCCAAAATATTCAAGTTTTTATCGGTGACAATGGTGGCGATTTCAATAATTCGCTCTTTTTCAGGATCTAATCCTGTCATTTCCAAATCAATCCAAATCAGATTTTGTTTATCTAATGGCATAATATGAGGTATCCTATGTGAAAATTTTTTCCATTTTATCAAAATCACAGTAAAAAACGATCGCACTTTTATGGCAAAACCTAAACTGACCCGAAACCAAGCCCGCCGAATTGAATCCAATCATGCCCGCACTCTTCATCGCCATAAGAAAAAAGACATTGAATGGCAAGATGAGATGTTAGGGGAGTCGCAAGAAGGAATTGTTGTCACCCGTTATTCCGTGCATGCGGATGTGGAAAATGCACAGGGGGAAATTTGTCGCTGTAATTTACGCCGTACCCTTTCAAGCTTGGTGGTGGGTGATCGTGTGATTTGGCGCAAAGGAAACGAACAATTACAAGGTGTCAGCGGCGTGATTGAGGCGATTCATCCGAGAGTGAATGAGATAACACGTCCTGATTATTATGATGGTTTGAAACCGATTGCGGCGAATATTGATCGGATCATTATTGTGTCAGCCATATTACCAACGCTTTCACTCAATATTATTGATCGCTATCTTGTGGTGTGTGAAACCGCAGGCATTGAGCCGATTATTGTGGTGAATAAAGGTGATCTGCTGACATCGGTGCAAGAAAAAGAGCTAGAGGAGCAGTTGCAAATTTACCGTGATATTGGTTATCAAACCCTCATAATTTCCGCTCAAAATGGAAAAAATATGGAAAAATTGACCGCACTTTTAAGTGAGGGAACGTCCATTTTTGTGGGGCAATCCGGTGTGGGAAAATCAAGCCTGATTAATCATATTTTCCCCTCAGTGAAGGCTCAAGTGGGCGAGGTGAGTGAAACCTCAGGGCTGGGGCAGCATACCACAACCTCCTCACGTCTTTATCATTTGCCACAAGGTGGGAGTTTAATTGATTCACCGGGCATTCGGGAATTTGGCTTATGGCACTTAGATGCCGATCAAATTACCAAAGGATATCGAGAGTTTCAGTATGTTTTAGGCACGTGCAAATTCCGCGATTGTAAGCATTTGCATGATCCCGGTTGTGCTTTGCGAAAAGCGGTGGAGGAGGGGAAAATCTCTCCGATACGTTATGAGAATTACCACAAACTTATCGAAAGTTTGTCGGAAATAAAATCGCAACGACATTTTTCAACAAGTTAGAGAAAATTCAGAATAATATTTAGCTAATTAGAGAGGATATTTGATCTTTGCCAAGCTAACTTAACTTTTTTTGCCTTTTTCCTTGATTATTTTACTTTTAACAAGGATACTATGGCGGATTTTGGAATCTGACAGTTTTACAATTAAACTATTATTAATAGAGGTAACATTATGTTCTCAAAAGATGTAGAAATCACAGCGCCTAACGGTTTGCACACTCGTCCTGCTGCGCAATTCGTAAAAGAAGCAAAAGGCTTTGCTTCAGACATTACTGTGACATCCTCAGGGAAAAGTGCGAGTGCAAAAAGTTTGTTTAAATTACAAACTTTGGGTTTAACGCAAGGAACGACTATCACCATTTCTGCTGAGGGTGAAGATGAGCAACAAGCCGTTGAACATTTAGTTGCATTAATCCCTACTTTAGAATAATTTTGAGTATAATATAGCCATAAAATCCGTATTGGTTTACGTTTGTAAACAGGTGTTTTATGGCTATTGTTCTATTTAACCCTATTAGATAATCTCGGAAGGTTAACATGATTTCAGGTATTCCAGCGTCCCCAGGTATTGTTTTTGGTAAGGCGTTAGTTCTTAAAGAAGAAAAAATCGTTCTCGATACAACAAAAATTACCGATGAGCAAATTGATGCTGAGATTGCACGTTTTTATGAGGGTCGTAGTGCTGCCGTTGAACAGTTAAATTCGATTAGAGATCGTGCATTTGCTTCATTAGGTGAAGAAAAAGCGGCAATCTTTGAAGGTCATTTAATGATTCTTGAGGATGAAGAACTTGAAGAAGAAATTATTGATTATTTGCGTTCACATAAAGTGAATGCCGGTGTGGCGGCAAGTAAAATCATTGATCAACAAGTGGCCATGTTGTCTGAAATTGACGATGAATATTTGAAAGAACGTGCCGGTGATATTCGTGATATCGGTAATCGTTTGGTTAAAAATATTCTCGGTATGCCTATTGTTGATTTAGGCGATATTAACGAAGAATCTATTCTTGTTGCTTACGATTTAACGCCATCGGAAACCGCACAACTTAATCTTGATAAAGTCCTTGGTTTTATTACCGATATTGGTGGCCGCACTTCTCATACTTCTATTATGGCCCGTTCCTTGGAATTACCGGCGATTGTTGGTACCAACAATGTGACTGAAAAAGTGAATACCGGTGATTTCCTAATTCTTGATGCCGTCAATAATAAAGTCTATATTAATCCAACCCAAACCCAAATCGATGAATTAAAAGCCTTAGAAGCAAAATTAGCGGAAGAAAAAGCGGAATTGGCAAAATTAAAAGATCTTCCGGCAGTGACATTAGATGGGCATAAAGTGGAAGTGGTAGCCAATATTGGTACCATTCGCGATTGTGATGGTGCAAACCGTAACGGTGCGGAAGGTGTGGGTTTATACCGCACCGAATTCCTCTTTATGGATCGTGATCAACTCCCAACTGAAGAAGAACAATTTATTGCTTATAAAGAAGTGGTAGAAGCAATGGCGGGACGTTTGGTTGTGCTTCGTACGATGGATATCGGCGGTGATAAAGATTTACCGTATTTAGATCTGCCAAAAGAAATGAACCCGTTCTTAGGGTGGCGTGCGATTCGTATTGCACTTGATCGTCGTGAAATTCTGCATGCCCAGTTACGTGCCGTATTACGTGCTTCCGCATTTGGCAAATTAGCCGTGATGTTCCCAATGATTATTTCGGTGGAAGAAATTCGTGAATTAAAATCCGTGATTGAAACCTTGAAAGCAGAATTACGTGCAGAAGGTAAGGCCTTTGATGAAAATATTCAAATCGGTGTAATGGTAGAAACCCCATCTGCTGCAGTAAATGCAAAATTCTTGGCGAAAGAAGTGGATTTCTTTAGTATCGGTACGAATGATTTAACGCAATATACCTTAGCGGTTGATCGCGGTAATGAATTAATTTCTCATCTTTACAACCCAATGCAACCATCGGTACTTGGCTTAATTAAACAGGTTATTGATGCTTCTCACGCAGAAGGGAAATGGACAGGGATGTGTGGCGAATTAGCCGGTGATGAACGTGCAACCTTGCTTTTATTGGGGATGGGATTAGATGAATTTAGTATGAGTGCCATTTCTGTACCTCGTATTAAAAAACTCATCCGTAGCGTGAATTTCCAAGAAGTTAAAGAGCTTGCAGACAACGCATTACAGAAACCAACTGCGCTGGAAATTGAGCAATTAATTGAAGAATTTTTATCAGAAAAAGCACTGAACTAGATACAAAATTAGTGTTTTAAGCTAGAATATCAACCATATTTAATGGATAGGAGATGAAAATGGGTTTATTTGACAAATTATTCGGTTCCAAAGAGAACAAATCGGTCGAAGTTGAGATTTATGCACCACTTTCCGGTGAAATTGTAAATATCGAAGATGTACCGGATGTTGTATTTTCTGAAAAAATTGTGGGTGATGGTGTTGCGATTCGTCCGACAGGCAATAAAATTGTTGCACCGGTTGATGGTGTTATTGGTAAGATTTTTGAAACCAACCACGCTTTTTCAATGGAATCAAAAGAAGGTGTTGAATTATTCGTTCACTTTGGTATTGATACCGTTGAATTAAAAGGTGAAGGTTTTACTCGTGTTGCGCAAGAAGGGCAATCTGTAAAACGTGGTGATACAGTCATTGAATTCGATCTTGAATTACTTGAAGCGAAAGCAAAATCTGTATTAACACCGGTTGTGATTTCTAATATGGATGAAATCTCAAGCATTGAGAAAAAAGCAGGTGAAGTGGTTGCCGGAGAATCTGTGGTATTAAGCCTTAAAAAATAATTTTATAGCAAATAAAAAGTCCGCCATTGTGCGGATTTTTTGTTTAGAGGGAAAACATGATTTATAAATTAACCGGTGCTTTACAACAGTATGTTTGGGGCGGAGAGCATTATATTCCGCAACTGTTAAATCTTGCTGCAGAAGAAAATCAACATTATGCCGAATGGTGGCTAGGGGCGCATACTTCTGCTCCTTCCACCATTGAAGTGGATGGTAAACATTTACCGTTGACCACATTTTTACAACAAAATCCGACCGCACTTGGTGAGAAAAGTCGAGAAATCTTTGGTGAACAATTACCTTATTTATTGAAGATTCTTGATGTGGCAAAGCCGCTTTCGATCCAACTCCATCCCACCAAACAACAGGCGGAAATAGGATTTGCCGAAGAAAATGAGAAAGGCATTGATTTAACAGATCCGAAACGCACCTATAAAGATAATAATCACAAACCCGAAATGATGATTGCCTTGTCTGATTTTTGGTTGTTGCACGGTTTTAAAAAGAAAGAAAAAATTTTTGCTACCTTGGCGGAACGCCCTTCCCTTGCGCCTTTGGCGGAAAAATTAGGCACGCAAGATTTGCATACTTTTTATGCAGAGGTTATGCAAGCGGAGCAAGCCCGGTTATTTCAATGGCTTGCCCCGATTATTGAACAAAACTGTGAAGCCTATGGTGCAAATGAACTCAGCTTAGATAATCCTGATTACTGGCTGCTTTATTCTATGGACGCCATGGATATTTCAGCGGAAAAATTAGATGCGGGTTTGGTGTGCTTTTATCTTTTCAACATTGTTCACCTTAAAAAAGGCGAGGGGATTTACCAAGAGGCAGGTATTCCACACGCTTATTTGCGTGGGCAAAATATTGAATTGATGGCATGTTCTGATAACGTCATTCGTGGCGGTTTAACACCAAAATATGTGGATATTCCGGAATTATTAAAAGTGGTGGATTGCCGTGAAGTCGAGCCACAGATTATCCCAGCTGCGCCCCATGATGTGCGTGTCTTTACCTATTCCACCCCATCAAAAGATTTCGCCCTACAAAATATTCAATATGAATGTGGTGAAACCCATCGCCTTAAAATCCAAAGTGCAGGCATTTTCATGGTGATGAAAGGGCAAATCAATTTACGCTCGGATACGACCGCCCTTTCTCTGAAACAGGGAGAATCTGCCTTTATCACGTCGGGTTCTTCTTATGAAATTGAAGGATTATCGGAAGGCTATGCCGTTGTTGCCAAGCTACCTTAATGAGTGAATGTAATGAAGGATAATTGGATTTGTGATCACCCTCACAAAATCCAATATCCTTTCTGAATGGAAAGTCAAATTCAGTTATAGTAAGGGCATCTTTCCTCTTTCGGAGTTGTTATGCCATTACCGAATTATTTCCAAGATCCTCAAATTCTTCATATAAACACCACTCCGTATCATGCTTATTTTATTCCCTTTGATTCGGTGGAAAGTGCGGTTAAAAATCAGCGAGAATGTTCCGCTTTTTTCACGTTGCTGAATGGCGAGTGGGATTTTGCCTATTTTGATCGCTATGTGGATTTGCCGGAAGATTTTCTGCATTTCTCTTTTTCAGAAAAAATCCCCGTTCCCGCCAATTGGCAAAATCATGGCTATGCTCATCATCACTATACCAATGTGAATTATCCTTTCCCCTTTGATCCGCCTTATGTGCCGATTGACAATCCCTGTGGGCTTTATCACCGCATTTTTAGCTTATTACCCAATGAAAAGAAACGTTATTTACTGAATTTTGAGGGAGTGGACAGTTGTTTATTTGTGTATGTGAATCGTCAGTTTGTGGGTTACAGCCAAATTAGTCATTGCACCAGTGAATTTGACGTGACAGATTTTCTAAAGGAGGGCGAAAATCATCTTCATATTGTGGTATTAAAATGGTGTGACGGCAGCTATTTGGAAGATCAGGATAAATTCCGTATGTCGGGTATTTTCCGTGATCTGTATTTGCTGGAACGGGAAAGCCATTATTTACAGGATTTTTTCATTCGCACCGAACTGGCGGAGGATCTAAAAAGTGCGGTCATTTATGTGGAGGTTTCTTTTATGGAAAAAGGGAAACCTGCGCAGTGTCGTGAAATCGCATGGCAGATGAGTGATCCACTAGGTGAAATTTTGCTTTCTGCGGTAACGGAAAAGGGTTTCCATTTCACGTTGAATGAAATCACCTTATGGAATGCGGAAAACCCTCAACTTTATACGCTGATCTTTCGTTATGGAAGCGAGGTGATCTGTCAAAAAATCGGCTTGCGAAAAATTGAAGTCAAAGATGGCGTGATGTTATTTAATGGAGAGGCGATTAAATTTAAAGGGGTGAACCGTCACGACAGTGACCCGAAAACTGGTTATGTCATCAGCCGTGAGCAGGCTTTGCAGGATTTGCGGTTAATGAAAGAACATAATTTCAATGCCATTCGCACTGCTCATTATCCCAATGCGCCTTGGTTCACCGAGCTTTGTGATGAATATGGTTTTTATGTTATTGCCGAAAGCGATATTGAATCTCACGGAACGAATGCGGTCTATGTGAAATCGCCTGAAACCAGTATTTTGTTGGGAGTGAAAACAGAAATTAATCATGAGGCAATTCGTCAACAAACCATTGATAATTATTGTTATATGGCGCGTAGCCCCGAATTTAACGCTGCCATTTTAGACCGCACTTATGCCAATATTGAGCGTGATAAAAATCGTTCTTCCGTAGTGATTTGGTCGCTTGGTAATGAAAGTGGCTACGGGGAGAATTTTGAGCAAGCCGCCGCTTGGGTGAAAGGCCGTGATCCTAGCCGATTGGTGCATTATGAAAATGCCATTTTCCAACATTCTGCTCATCAAAATGACCTCTCTCATCTTGATTTTCACAGCGAAATGTACACCGGTACAGAGGAATTAGATGCCTATTTTGCGGATCCCCACAATAGGAAACCCTATTTATTCTGCGAATATTTGCACGCAATGGGAAATTCTTGTGGCGATGCGGAAGATTATTTCCAAGCAATGGAACGTTATCGTGGTGCGGCGGGTGGCTTTGTGTGGGAATGGTGTAATCATTCCCCTTATTTGCCTCATTCCGAGCGGATGGGATATGGGGGGGATTTCGGTGATGAGCCTAATGATGGCAATTTTTGTGCTGACGGTTTGGTGACGGCAGATCGCCAAATTCAAAGCAATTTGCTGGAGTTAAAAAATGTACAACGCCCAATTCGAGCTTTTTTAGATAAAGGTAAAGTGTGGTTAAAAAATTATTTGGATTTCACCGATGCAGAAGAATTGATCGCCATTCATTATCAAATTACCGAAAATTTGCATGTTATCAGTGAAGGCTATTTTGATGGAATAAAAATTGCGCCAAAAGCCACCGCACTTTTACCCCTTAGTTTGCCGGAAACCGATAAGGACGTGTGGCATATCACACTCACTTATTATCAAAAAATTGATCGTGGCTTAGTGACAAAAAATCATTGTTTAGGTTTCGATCAGCTTTGTTTTTCTGCCCAAAAAATGTTGCCTGTTCCTCAAATGAAGAAAGCAGAAAAGACGATTTCTGTTGAGGAAAATACGCATCAGGTTTTGATTTCAGTAGGGAAAATGGGTTATGAATTGGATAAACACCGAGGCATTATCACACAAATTTCCTGTAAGGGACGCTCTTGGCTTAACGCCCCTTTGGATTTTAATATTTGGCGGGCACCGTTGGATAATGATAGCCTGATTAAAGCCCATTGGTTGGCGGCCGGTTATCATCAAGCCATCACTCGAGCTTATGATTTTGCGATGTCTAAGCAAGAAAGTGCGGTGGAAATTCGAGTGAAATGTGGGGTGAATGCCGTGTCACGAGAACGCATTTTAACCCTTGATGTGACTTATCGAATTGACGCTCAGGGCAATTTATCCATTAAAATTCATGCTAAAAAAACACCGCACTTACCGTTTTTATCTCGCTTTGGTGTTCGTTTTTTCTTAAAAGAGCACTTCCAACAAGCCGAATATATCGGCTATGGCGAGACGGAAAGTTACCTTGATAAACATCATGCAACGCAATTGGGTTGGTATCAAACAAGACCAAAAGCTAATCATGTTCCCTATTTAAAACCGCAAGAGAATGGAAGCCATGTGGGTTGCCAATATTTTGCTATTAAAGGAGAGCGAGAGGGGTTTTCTATCCATTGTGATAAGGCGTTCAGTTTTAATCTTTCACCTTATATGCAAGAAGAATTAGGATCGAAAAAACATCAGGATGAATTGGAAGAAAGCGGTAGCACGATATTGTGCGTGGACTATAAAATGAGCGGTATTGGCTCAAATTCTTGTGGGCCAAGTTTAAAAGAAAAATATCGCTTAAATGAAACCCAATGGGATTGGGAAATAAGATTTTCACCGTTATAACTAAAAAAAGTGCGGTTGATTTTAACCGCACTTTGAGGAAGTAAAGGCTTCTTGCCTATTTTAAATGACGCTCTTGATGACCGGTATAAATTTGTCTTGGGCGGACAATTTTTAGGTTCTCTTCGTTCATTTCTTTCCAGTTAGCGATCCAACCGACTGTTCGACCTAGCGCGAAGATGACGGTGAACATTGACACCGGAATGCCAATGGCTTTTAAAATAATGCCGGAATAGAAATCCACATTCGGATAGAGTTTACGTTCAATAAAATATGGGTCGCTTAGGGCAATGCGTTCAAGCTCCATCGCGACTTCTAATAATGGGGTGTTGACACCAAGCTCTTGTAACACTTCGTGGCAGGTTTCACGCATAACTTTGGCACGAGGATCGTAATTTTTGTACACACGATGTCCGAAACCCATTAAGCGGAACGGATCGTTTTTATCTTTTGCCCTAGCGATAAATTCCGGAATCCGATCTACCGTGCCGATTTCCTCTAACATTCTTACGCAAGCTTCGTTGGCTCCGCCATGTGAGGCTCCCCATAAAGAAGCAATTCCTGCTGCGATACAGGCAAATGGATTCGAGCCTGATGAGGCGACACTACGCACTGATGAAGTAGAGGCATTTTGCTCGTGATCGGCGTGTAGAGTAAAAATTCTATCCATTGCGCGTTCTAACACTGGGTTCACGACATAAGGTTCACAAGGTGTGGCGAACATCATATATAAGAAGTTACCTGCATAGGAGAGGTGATACTGTGGGTACATAAATGGGCGACCAATGCTATATTTATAACACATTGCTGCTAAGGTCGGCATTTTTGCCAATAAACGAATCGCCGTACGATCAATGTTTTTTTCTGTTTGGAAATCATTATTGTAGAATGCGGCTAACGCACTACTTGCCGCACACATCACTGCCATTGGATGGGAATCGCGACGGAAACCTTGAAATAGGCGAGTAAATTGATCGTTTACCATATAGTGTGAGCAAATTTCCTTTTTGAACTCGGTGAGTTGTTCTTCTGTCGGCATTTCGCCTTCTAACAATAAATATGCGGTATCAAGATAAGTTTTATTGAAGGCTAATTCATCTATTGGATAGCCTCGGTGTAATAAAATACCTTGATCGCCGTCAATGTAAGTAATGCTGGATTCACAAAGTGCGGTGGAGGTTAACCCTTGATCGTAGGTAAATAAACCTTGTTTTTGCAGCGCTTCTACGCCGATAGCATCATAGCCTAAAGTGCCTTGGTAAACCGGTAAAGCAATTTTCCGACCATCACTTAAATGAAGTTCTGCGGTTAAAGTTGGATGTAAGTTTGGCATGTTAAGTCTCCTTATTTATATGTTTGTGTTTGCGTTATACTGCTGTTTGGAAAATTAAACCGTTAACTTTGTTAGAATAGTGGTCGATTTGATCGAAATTCATATAGCGATAGGTATCGTCTTTATCCGCATCAAGACTTTGCACATATTGCAAATATTCTTCCGGTGTTGGAATGCGACCCAGTAAGGCACAGACAGCGGAAAGTTCTGCTGAAGCGAGATAAACGAATGCGCCTTTACCCATTCGATTTGGGAAGTTGCGGGTTGAGGTGGAAACGACGGTTGCACCGTCTGCCACCCGTGCCTGATTGCCCATACAAAGTGAACAACCCGGTACTTCAATACGTGCGCCGCTCTTGCCGTAAATACTATAATAACCCTCATCGCTTAATAGATGTGCATCCATTTTAGTTGGTGGCACAATCCACAGACGGGTTGGGATCATTCCTTGGTGTTGATTGAGTAATTTACCGGCAGCACGGAAATGTCCGATATTCGTCATACAAGAGCCAATAAAGACTTCATCGACTTTATCACCTTGTACCTCAGATAATAGGCGGGCATCATCGGGATCATTTGGGGCACATACAATTGGTTCTTTGATGTCGTTGAGATTAATTTCAATGACGGCCGCATATTCTGCATCTTTATCCGCTTCTAACAATTGCGGATTAGCAAGCCAACCCTGCATTGCTTTAATTCGGCGTTCAAGTGTCGTTTTATCGCCATAACCTTCAGCGATCATCCACTTGAGTAGCACAATATTAGAATTGAGGTATTCGATGATAGGTTCTTTATTGAGTTTGATACTACAAGCAGCCGCTGATCGTTCGGCAGATGCATCGGAAATTTCAAAAGCCTGTTCTACTTTTAGATGTTCCAGCCCTTCAATTTCAAGGATTTTTCCCGAGAAAACATTTTTCTTTCCGGCTTTTTCCACGGTGAGTAGCCCTTGTTGAATTGCATAGTAAGGAATGGCGTGGACTAAATCTCGTAGTGTAATACCGGGTTGCATTTCTCCGCTAAAGCGAATTAAGACAGATTCAGGCATATCCAATGGCATAACGCCTGTTGCTGCGGCAAATGCCACTAATCCTGAGCCGGCTGGGAAAGAAATGCCAATTGGGAAACGGGTATGAGAATCTCCCCCGGTACCTACGGTATCCGGCAATAACATACGGTTTAACCAAGAATGGATTACGCCATCGCCGGGACGTAATGAAACGCCGCCTCGATTCATAATGAAATCCGGTAAGGAATGGTGGGTTACCACATCTACCGGTTTTGGATAGGCCGCTGTATGGCAAAATGATTGCATGACTAAATCGGCAGAGAAACCCAAGCAGGCTAAATCTTTTAATTCATCACGGGTCATTGGCCCAGTGGTATCTTGTGAGCCGACACTGGTCATTCTCGGTTCGCAATACTGTCCCGCTCGAATACCTGTTACTCCGCAGGCTCTCCCTACGATTTTTTGAGCAAGGGTAAAGCCCTTATTATTTTCATTGGAGACTTGCGGTTTGGCAAATACATCGCTTTCCGGTAGTCCGAGCTCTACTCGTGCTTTGTGAGTTAAGCCTCGCCCGATGATCAATGGAATGCGCCCACCCGCTCTCACTTCATCAAGTAATACATCCGTTTTAAGTTTAAAGGTTGACAGAACTTCGTCTGTATTGTGTTTGCACACTTTACCGGCATAAGGGTAAATATCGATCACATCCCCCATATTAAGCCGGCTTACATCAAGCTCAATAGGGAGTGCTCCGGCATCTTCCATTGTATTAAAGAAAATCGGTGCAATTTTTCCGCCAAGCACAATGCCGCCGGTGCGTTTATTTGGAATATAAGGCATATCTTCGCCCATTAACCATAGCACTGAATTCGTGGCAGATTTTCGGGAAGAACCTGTTCCAACTACATCGCCGACATAAACCAATGGAAAACCTTTTTGTTTTAATGATTCAATTTGTCTCATTGGTCCAATAACACCCGCTTCATCAGGTTCGATCCCTTCTCTTGGATTTTTTAACATCGCCAAAGCATGTAAGGGGATATCAGGACGTGACCAGGCATCTTGTGCCGGTGACAGATCATCCGTATTGGTTTCACCAGAGACTTTAAATACGGTATAGGTTAATTTTTCAGCTAATTGAGGGCGGGATAAAAACCATTCGGCATTCGCCCAAGATTGTAAAATCTGTTTGGCATAAGGATTGCCCTGTTTGGCTTTTTGAGCAACATCATAAAAGTTATCAAACATTAATAAGGTATGAGATAACGCTTTTACTGCTAATGGTGCGAGTTCGTCAATTTCTAGCGTATCAATGAGTGGTTCGATATTGTAACCGCCCTGCATGGTGCCTAATAATTGCACCGCTTTTTGTGGTGAAATTAAGGGTGATTGCGTGTTTCCCTTGATTAAATCGGCTAAAAAAGCCGCTTTCACATAGGCAGCTTCATCAACGCCTGTGGGAATACGGCTTTCAAATAATTCAACTAATAGATTTTGATTTTCCGGCGGTGGGTTTTTTAGTAGCTCGACTAATTCAGCAGTTTGTTGGGCATTGAGTGGAAGAGGGACGACACCTTGAGCAGCCCGTTGATTAACGTGGGTTTGGTATTCAGTTAAAAACGACATATGCGATCTCCGTCTGAATGAAAAATAATAGAAGGTCGTGAGTAAAGATTCAGTAAATTTATCATGGAAAAAGAATACAACTATAAAAAGTAAATTATTTACATATTACTCACAATGTCTTGGGCGTATTCCATGGTAGAACGCAATTTTGCATTCTCCAACGTTTCGGCTAAATCCAAGGTTACGGTTTTATTGGCAATGGTTTTCGCCACGGCTTTTACGACTAAATCTGCCGCTTCCGTCCAGCCCAAATGGCGTAGCATCATTTCACCGCTTAAAATAATTGAACTCGGATTCGCTTTATTTTGCCCTGCGATTTTAGGTGCGGTGCCGTGAGTGGCTTCAAAAATAGCTGTCTCCACGCCAATATTTGCACCGGGTGAAATACCGATACCGCCAACTTGAGCCGCCAGAGCATCGGAGATATAGTCACCGTTCAGATTCAAGGTTGCAATCACATCGTAATCCTTAGGGTGTAACAGCACTTCCTGCAAAAATGCGTCGGCAATACAGTCTTTTATGATAATTTCCCGTCCGGTTTTTGGGTTTTTCAATTTGTGCCAAGGGCCGTTATCAATCATTTCAGCACCAAATTCTTGTGCCACTTGATAACCCCATTCCTTAAATGCCCCCTCAGTAAATTTCATAATATTGCCTTTATGCACTAAAGTGAGTGAGCGACGGTCATTATCAATCACATATTGCAATGCGGAACGTACTAGGCGCTGTGTCCCTTCTTTTGATACCGGTTTAATGCCAATCCCACACTGTTCAGTGAAACGAATTTTTTTCACGCCCATTTCATTACGTAAAAATGCCAGGACTTTATCTGCCTCAGCCGAGCCTGCTTGCCATTCCACGCCGGCATAAATATCTTCCGAATTTTCACGGAAAATGACCATATCAACAAATTCAGGGTGTTTCACCGGGCTTGGTGTGCCATCATAATAACGAACAGGACGCAAACAGTTATACAAATCCAATTCTTGTCGCATTGTGACATTCAATGAACGAATACCGCCTCCCACCGGTGTCATCAATGGACCTTTAATCGCAATATGATATTGTTTGATGGCGTTTAATGTTTCTGCCGGCAACCAAGTATTTTCACCATAAATTTGATTGGCTTTTTCGCCGGCATAAATTTCTAACCAATCAATTTTACGTGCCGTACCATAGGCTTTCGATACTGCGGCATCAATGACCAAACGCATTGCAGGTGTAACATCTACACCGATACCATCGCCTTCGATAAATGGAATAATAGGGTTGTTTGGGACATTGAGGGAGCCATCTTGATTGAGTGTAATTGCTTGACCGTTAGCTGTTGCTACTTTGTGTTGCATAGTTTCACCTCACAGATTTGAGTTAGGGATGAGTTGAGGAAAAATTTTCTTCAACTGGAGCTAGTATAATCCTTATACACATTGAATAACAATATTTTTACAAAAATATAACTAGCACTAAATAATTTCCAGTTTGATATTATTTAGAATATGAAAGACAGATTTAATGCTGATGCGTTTCTAAATTGAAGGGAAACTTTATGATATTGCCTGTTCTCTTCAAGTGAAAATAAAAAGGCTAAGCTCTGTATGGTTAGAACTTAGCCTCCAAATGAAGTGAAGTCAAACTTTTTTTGAAGTGTAGATCAACTTTAGGTTTTAAACGCTACAAAAACTGACCGCACTTTTACGAATATTTAAATATGATTGGTTAATTACGCCACCACACCAAATTGTTGTTTCATTAATGCTTCAAAATCGGTGCAGCCGCCAATAGGTTTTTCGTCAATGAAGATTTGTGGCACGGTTTCAACCGGTTTTCCCACTGATTTGGATAAATCTTCTTTCGTAATGCCTTCAGCGTGAATATCAACATAGCGGTAATCGAAATCCGCAACTTCACCTTTTAATTTTTCAGCAAGATTTTTGGCTCGGACACAATAAGGGCAACCGGGGCGACCAAAAATAACAACAAACATAATTTTCTCCTATTCATGTTAAATTTTCGTCATTTTACTCTTTTTTTGATTTGTCATAAACCGTTTTTCAGGATTGTTATGATTGGTATAATGTATTGCTATTTTTAATTTGGAATTTCCCTATGAAATTGTTAATGCTTTGTCGTGAACCACGTTTATATAGCTGCCAACGTTTGAAAGAAGCCGCAATACAATGCGGACATGAAATGGACATTTTAGATCCGAATCGCTGTATTCTAAAACTCACGGAAAACTCACCGCACTTTGACATTTATTATCAGCCAAAGGAAGGAGATATCTATCTTTTGCCCGATTATGATGCGGTGTTACCCCGTTTCGGCACGGCAAGTACAAAAATGGGCTGTGCTGTATTACGCCATTTTCAAGCAAAAGGAATCTATTGTTTGAATAAGGAAAGGGCATTTTTAATGGCGCGTGATAAATGGCAAAGCTTACAAATCTTGCGAGAACAAGGTATTGCGGTACCCAATAGTCAATTATCGGGAGTTGAGACTGAACCTAAAACGGTTATACAGGAAATGAATTTTCCTTTAATTATCAAAACCTTAAATGGTTCTCAAGGGGTTGGTGTGATGTTGATGGAAACCTCACAAAGTGCGGTCAGTATTTTAGAAACTTTAAAGCAAGCGAATGTGCCGGTATTGTTGCAAGATTTTATTGATGAAGCGAAGGGCGAGGATATTCGTTGTTTTGTAATTGGCAATAAAGTTGTGGCGAGTATGCAGCGCATCGGACGGGAAGGGGAGTTTCGTGCTAATTTCCATCGTGGCGGAACAGCGCAAAAAATCATTTTAACCGATGAGGAAAAGCGATTGGCGGTAAGCGCCACAAAAGCCCTAGGACTCGAAGTTTCGGGCGTGGATCTTATCCGTGCTAAATCAGGTTTATTAGTGTTAGAAGTCAACGCAAGTCCGGGCTTGGAAATGATTGAGAAAACCAGCGGTGTGGATATTGCGTTACAGATGATTTTATATTTAGAGAAAGCGGTTCCACAAAAATAAACGGCGAATAGTTTATTCGCCTGTTTATTATCTTATTATCCTTTCAAATTCTTTTGAGGATCGTAATTGGGCGGTAGCTCCGGCATTGAATTTTCTTCGTCAAAGGGCTCACTCGCCGGTTGATATTGAAATTCTTGTTCATTTTGACCGCTCTTTTCTTGACCCAACAATTGTGGTTGTAATTTTACAAAGCTACTTTTTGGTGAAAGCCAGATATTGATAAAGGCTTGAGTAAATTTTGCATCAAATTCATGATCTAACACCGTATCGTTAGCGATAAAATAGCCTTTATTTTCCAACGCCACGAAATTTAAAATGTCATTGGGTGAAAAATCAGGAAAAATTTCCTGCATTTTTTTTAACCAAGCGGTGGTGTCATCTGTATCGAATTGCTGTGCTTCCATTTCTTTTATTAGGGTGATAGCGAAATTTTTGCCTTCAATAGGTTTTTCATACTTGATAGAAAACATCAGCGGATATTGATTTTCTTGGTATGAACCGTTTTCAGAAAAAAGCCCGACACTATACACATGGAACGGTCCCCAAGTATATTCAGCATTGCCCACTAACTGCCAATGAGCGGAAAGTGCGCTTGAAAAAAAAGCTAAAATTGTCACGAAAAGATATTTAATTTTCATATTGTTCTTTCACGGTTCGATATCGCACGGATTATAACAAAAGCACCTTTAAAACCACAAATAAAAAGGCGGGAGTTTCCCCGCCTTTGACCGTTATTTCATCGGTAAGTTTATTTTAAACTGCCTACCATATCTTCAGGGCGCACCCATTTATCGAAATCTTCCGCTGAAACTAAGCCGAGATTAATCGCTTCTTCACGTAGGGTTGTGCCGTTTTTGTGTGCAGTTTTAGCAATTTTCGCCGCATTTTCGTAACCGATATGGGTGTTTAGTGCGGTCACTAACATCAATGAATTTTCAAGTTGTTGTTTAATGCGTGGATAATTTGGCTCAATGCCTACCGCACAATGTTCGTCAAAGGAGACGCAAGCATCGCCTAATAATTGGGCGGATTGCAAGAAGTTAGCAATCATCACCGGGTTAAACACATTTAATTGGAAATGACCCTGTGAGCCCACAAAGGCAATAGCGGTATCGTTACCGAACACTTGGGCGCAAACCATTGTCAGCGCTTCACATTGAGTTGGGTTCACTTTGCCCGGCATAATGGAAGAGCCCGGTTCATTTTCCGGGATTAAAATTTCACCGATACCGGAACGAGGGCCGGAGGCTAATAAGCGAATGTCGTTTGCGATTTTGAATAAACTCATGGCAAGTTGGCGTAATGCGCCGTGGGTTTCCACGATGGCATCGTGTGCCGCTAATGCTTCAAATTTATTATCAGCGGTAACAAATGGAAGCCCGGTGAATTTAGCAATGTAGTCTGCCACTTTTACATCATAGCCTTTTGGCGTATTTAACCCTGTCCCTACTGCCGTACCGCCAAGGGCTAATTGGCTTAAATGAGGCAGGGTATTTTTTAATGCGCGTAAGCCGAAAGTTAATTGTGTGGCATAGGCAGAAAATTCTTGGCCTAAGGTTAATGGTGTCGCATCCATTAAATGGGTACGACCAATTTTCACCACATCTTTGAAGGCTTCAGATTTTGCCGCAAAGGTTTTTTGTAAACGCTCAATGCAAGGGATGGTGTGTTCAACCACTTTTTTGTATGCCGCAATGTGCATTGCCGTTGGGAAAGTATCATTGGAGGATTGGGATTTATTCACATCATCATTTGGATGAATGATGGATTTTTCCCCTAATTTACCACCATGTAAAACATGGGCACGATTTGCGACCACTTCATTCACATTCATATTGGATTGCGTACCGGAGCCGGTTTGCCAAATTACAAGTGGGAACTGATCGTCTAATTTGTGAGCAAGGATTTCATCGCAGGCTTGGGCGATTAAATCGCGTTTTTCAGCAGGTAATACTCCTAAATCGTGGTTCGCAAAGGCGGCGGCTTTTTTCAAATAACCAAAGGCCTCAATAATTTCAGCCGGCATTGAGGCTTCAGGCCCAATTTTAAAGTTATTGCGTGAGCGTTCAGTCTGTGCCGCCCAATATTTATCGGCAGGAACCTGAACTTCACCCATTGTGTCTTTTTCAATACGAAATGCCATCGTGATACTCCTCATAGAATATAAAATGAAAATAAAGATCGGCTTGATTCTAACACCTCGGAATTATGATTGGAATGTGATAGAAATGCTAAAAATCAGTTTTGTGATGTAGATCATAAAAGTGCGGTCGGTTTTATTAAGGTTTTTATTTCTCAAATATTTTGCATTGAATTTCATCCGCAATAACTTACTTTTTGCTTGGTTAAAGTAAATGAAAATGATAGAAAGAAAAACAGGTTACCCGTTTATTTTTTCTCAATTTTTCGGTAAAATTCCTCGGTTTATAGTCTAGTGAATTTGAGGCAAAAATGACGAAAAATGCACAGTTTTACATTCTGACAGAACAAAGCCCATTCACTGTTGAACAACTTGCGTGTAATTTAGCTGCATCAGCTTGGCGTTTAGGAAAACGGATTTTGATCGCTTGTGAAACGGAACAACAAGCACTGGATATTGATGAGGCACTTTGGCAACGGGATCCCAATGAATTCGTACCGCATAATTTATCGGGCGAAGCGACTCAATATCCTACACCCATTGAAATTTCATGGCGTGGAAAACGCAATGCACAACGACGTGATTTGCTTATCAACCTGCAACAAGACGTCCCGGAATTTAGCCATAGCTTTACGCAGTTAATTGATTTTGTTCCTGTGGAAGAAACCCAAAAAGCACAAGCTCGGGAGCGTTATAAGCAACTCCGTGTGCAAGGCTGGCAACTTTCCACCGAAAATACTTAATGTTACTAAAACCCTAAGGATCTAATATGAAACTTTCTTTGCCAATTTTTATAGGATTAAGCGTTTTAACTTTAGCCGCTTGTGATAATCAAGAAGCAAAAGCACCTGAAAAAGTGACCGCACTTTCTGAAAGTAAGGTTGAGTCAATGCCTGAGAAAGCGCCGGTTTCGGATACCTCTAAAGATGAAACGGTTTCATCGGTTGTTAAAAATGAGGAAGCTAAAAATATTGCTGAAGTTAAAAATATTACTGAAGTTGAAAAAGTAGAGCAAAAAACTGTTGAAGAAGTGAAAACCGCCGTTGAAAAACCAACCGTAGTTTTTAATGTTAAGAAAGATGAAATAGCGAAAAAAGTGGTACGTCATTCAGAAAAACCACGTAAAACGGCAACAAACAGCTATTTAAAAGAACAAAAAGCCTTATTGAAAGTGCTTGAATCCCAATATCAACAAATTCGTTGCACCGCAGAAGCCGCCAAATTAGGCGAAAACAGCTTCTGCCGCCAAGAAGAACGCCGTTTGTTTTTAGAAATTGAGCGGGTGAAAGGTGAAATTCGGTTGAATCGGTAGGGGAAAAATGACGAAAGAGGAAGTTTTAGAACGACAACGCCAGTTACATATTGTGTTCAAAGCATGGATGGAAGATAAGAAAAAGCGTGAAGTGCTGACTTTCCGCCGCCCTAATGGCAATATTGTGCGCCATTATCCTGATGGACACGAAGAAGTGATTGAATATGCAAAATAATTTAGCCATTTTCTACTGTGGTACAAATGGTGCTGGAAAAACAACATTGCGTGGTTTTAATGAAGATTCCGTGCAAATTGTGATTGATTCGGATCATATTGCAATACAGATTGACTCTCGGAATCATAAATCTACATAATTGAAGCTGATAGAAATATAATTCAGATAGAAGTTAATTAAATGTAAGTGAATGGTTGAAAATTAATATGTCAAAAAAATCTAAACATAAGAACAGAACACATAATAATAGTAATAAAAATGAACCACCTAAAAAAATAAATAAAGAATCATCTAATAGTGAAAATAAACAGTCAGACATGATAAACAAAGATACATCTAATAACGAAAATAAACAGTCAGATATGATGAATAAAGAAACACCTAATAGTGAAAATAAAAAATCTGGTTGTAGAATAATAAAATCTCTAAAGAGATTTAGTATTGGTGGTACTCTTGTTGCTTGTGTTTTTTATGCTTTTGAAGTATATGAAAATTATGAAAAAAGAAATTCTGATATACATAGCATTGCTTCTAAAGGGTTCAATGACTTCGATTTTTCAAACAAAAATAATAATAAAAAAGAGATATTAGATAAACTTGAAGTTCGTTTAACCGATCTTAAAAGCAAATTAATGGAAAAACCTATTTATAGCTATATTAGCAGTAAAGAAAAGTTTTATGAACATTATCTTTGTAGATTAATGACTATTAGCGATTCTATATACGATAGCAAATTTGAAAAGCCTGAAGAATATAGACGTAAAATTCAGAAACTTTTCATGGATTTAATTGCTGTAACTGAAAATGCAGATGAAAGAAAAATAACTAAAATTATTGAAGAAGAAGCTAAAGAAGGTCTTATAGCAGATGATTGTAGATCAATTTTAAGTGAAGAGAAAACCCAATGACACAAAACCTCCAAATGGCAGACCGTTTTAATCCGTCTGCGGTAGAACAAGCCCTTTACCAACACTGGGAAGAGAAAGGGTATTTTAAACCGAATGAAAATCCGAATGTACCGAGTTATTGCATCGCCATTCCGCCACCGAATGTAACGGGTTCGTTGCATATGGGGCATGCGTTCCAGCAAACCCTGATGGATACGCTGATTCGTTTTCATCGTATGGAAGGGCATAACACCCTATGGCAAGCGGGCACCGACCACGCAGGTATTGCCACCCAAATGGTGGTGGAACGTAAAATTGCGGCGGAAGAGGGCAAAACCCGTCATGATTACGGACGTGAAGCCTTTATTAGCAAAATTTGGGATTGGAAAGCCTATTCAGGCGGTACGATTAGCCAACAAATGCGCCGTTTAGGGAACTCAATAGACTGGGAGCGTGAGCGTTTCACCATGGATGAGGGGCTATCCAATGCAGTAAAAGAAGTGTTCGTTCGATTACACGAAGAAGGCTTAATTTATCGTGGCAAACGCTTGGTGAACTGGGATCCTAAATTACACACGGCAATTTCCGATCTCGAAGTTGAAAATAAAGAAAGCAAAGGATCACTTTGGCATTTCCGTTATCCACTCGCCAATGGCGTAAAAACAGCGGATGGAAAAGATTATTTAGTGGTGGCGACCACGCGTCCTGAAACGATGTTGGGCGATACAGCGGTGGCGGTTCACCCGGAAGATGAACGTTACCAATCATTGATTGGCAAAACCGTGATGCTCCCACTCGCCAACCGTGAAATTCCGATAGTTGCTGATGATTATGTGGATCGTGAATTTGGGACTGGGGTCGTGAAAATCACCCCT
The DNA here is from genome assembly GCF_002000485.1 of Rodentibacter ratti. Classification (GTDB taxonomy): domain Bacteria; phylum Pseudomonadota; class Gammaproteobacteria; order Enterobacterales; family Pasteurellaceae; genus Rodentibacter; species Rodentibacter ratti. The sequence continues at coordinate 29,560 of NZ_MLAJ01000005.1, forward strand.
GCCCACGATTTTAACGACTATGAAGTCGGAAATCGTCATAAATTAGATATGGTAAATATCTTTACTTTGAATGCGGATATTCGTGAAGAAGCTGAGGTATTAATATATCAAGAATGTCCTGAATCAAACACTATATTTAGTCAAAGTGGGGAGAAAATCTATAGTTCACCAAGTTTTTATAAAAAAACTAATGAGCATCATTATGTTATTCCTATGAGTTACCGTGGCTTAGAGCGTTTTGCTGCTCGTAAGAAAATCGTTGCGGATTTTGAAGCAATGGGGCTGTTGGACGAAATCAAACCGCACGATCTCAAAGTGCCTTACGGCGACCGTGGTGGTGTGCCGATTGAACCAATGCTCACGGATCAATGGTATGTGAGCGTGAAACCGCTTGCTGAAGTGGCAACCAAAGCAGTAGAAGACGGTGAAATCCAATTTGTACCGAAACAGTACGAAAACTTGTATTTCTCTTGGATGCGGGATATTCAAGACTGGTGTATTTCACGCCAACTTTGGTGGGGTCATCGTATTCCGGCATGGTATGACGCAGAGGGCAATATCTACGTTGCACGCAACGAGCAAGAGGTTCGCACAAAATACAACTTACCTGCGGATTTAGCTTTAAAACAAGATGAAGATGTATTAGATACTTGGTTCTCATCGGGGCTGTGGACGTTCTCTACGCTGGGTTGGCCGGAACAAACCAAAGAATTGAAAATGTTCCACCCGACGGATGTATTAATCACCGGATTTGACATCATTTTCTTCTGGGTGGCTCGGATGATTATGTTCACCATGCACTTCATTAAAGATGAAAATGGCAAACCGCAAGTACCGTTCAAAACCGTTTACGTTACGGGCTTGATCCGTGATGAACAAGGGCAAAAAATGTCGAAATCGAAAGGTAATGTACTTGACCCGATTGATATGATTGACGGTATCAGCCTTGAAGATTTACTGGAAAAACGCACAGGCAATATGATGCAACCGCAATTAGCGGAAAAAATTGCTAAAGCCACCCGTAAAGAATTTGCCGAAGGCATTGCGGCACATGGTACGGATGCGTTGCGTTTCACCCTTGCGGCGCTTGCCAGCAATGGTCGTGATATTAACTGGGATATGAAACGCCTTGAAGGTTACCGTAATTTCTGCAATAAATTGTGGAATGCCAGCCGTTTTGTATTAACCAATGAAAAATTGGATTTAAGTGAAGGCGAAATTGAATTTTCCGTGGCGGATCGTTGGATTGAATCTTGTTTTAACCGCACTGTGAGTGATTTCCGTGAAGCATTAAGCCAATATCGTTTTGATTTAGCCGCCAATGCGATTTACGAATTTACTTGGAACCAATTCTGCGACTGGTATTTAGAATTAACCAAACCGGTATTTGCAAACGGTACGCCGGCACAAATTCGTGCGGCAAGCCAAACCCTGGTGCGTGTGTTAGAGCAATTATTGCGTTTGGCACACCCATTGATTCCGTTTATTACGGAAGAAATCTGGCAAAAAGTAAAAGGTTTTGTCGGCATTGAAGCGGATAGCATTATGTTACAACCATTCCCAACGGTGAATGAAAGTACCTTTGACGGTGAAGCAGAGCGTGAAATCAATTGGTTAAAAGATGTGATTGTGGCAGTGCGTAACATTCGAGCAGAATGCAATATTGCCCCAAGTAAAGAATTAGATTTATTGTTCCGTAATATTGATGTGACAGAGCAAAAAATTCTTGAAAAACAGACCGCACTTTTATGTGCAATGGCAAAATTGGGTGAGGCTCGTGTGTTAACGGAAGGGGAAAATGCCCCGCTTGCAGTGGCAAAACTGGTAGGCAATACGGAACTTCTTGTGCCAATGGCAGGTTTTATCAACAAAGAAACCGAGCTTGCCCGTTTAACCAAAGAGATCGAAAAATATCAAAACGAAGTTAAACGCATTGAAAGCAAACTCAGCAACGAAGCCTTTGTTGCCAAAGCACCGGAAGCGGTGATTGCCAAAGAACGTGAGAAAATGGCCGAGTATCAATCAGGATTGGAAAAAATCCGTGAGCAGTATAAGGCGATTGAAGCGCTATAATTTTGAAAAAACGCTGACTGGTTCAGCGTTTTTTATTATTCACCTTTCGGTGTTAAAATATTTCTCTGGTATCTTTTCCAACATGTAATTAATAATGAAAAATTTTAAACATTTTGCTCAGCGATATGTTGATTGGGTGATAAAACTCGGACGAGTTCGCTTTTCCCTACTTGGATTATTTATTCTTGCCGTTTTGGCTTTGGGGGCACAGACTTTACTTAGCCTCTTTATTACCAATCAAATTGATTGGATGGTTCTTGTTCGTTCCATTATCTTTGGGCTTTTCACCGCGCCTTTTGTGATTTATTTTCTTACTTTGTTGGTTGAACAATTAGAGCGATCAAGACGGGATCTCTCTAAAACAGTATTACGTTTACGAAATGAAGTATCGGAAAGAACCATTGCGGAAAAGAAACTTTCTATTGCCTTAGATAATTTAGAAAAACATAACCGAGAAAAAAGTAGTTTACTGGCGACCATTAGTCATGAATTGCGTACACCGCTTAATGGTATTATTGGCTTGAGCCATATTTTGCTAGATGACCAGCTTTCAGAACAACAGCGTAATTATTTAAAAACAATTAATTTAAGTGCGGTCAATTTGGGATATATTTTTAGCGATATTATTGATTTAGATAAGTTTGATACACAGCGTTTAGAATTGAACTTTGAACCTATCAATTTGAATGAATTATTAAATGATATTCAAAATTTTGCCATTTTAATGGTCGAGCCTAAAAATCTTAAGTTTGTTTTAGAAATTGAACCTAATTTACCGGATTTACTTTATTTGGATCGGGCTCGCTTGAGCCAAATTCTGTTAAATTTGATTGGTAATGCGGCGAAATTTACTGAAAAAGGGACAGTTAAACTCTCTGTTCAGGCTTTAGAAAAAAATATTTATCGTTTTCGTGTTTCTGATACCGGTAGGGGAATTGCAGAGTGTGAACTGGATAACATTTTCAAAATGTACTACCGCGTGAAAGAAAATACCAATAGATCTTCCGGCAGCGGAATAGGACTTGCAATATCAAAAAATCTTGCTTTACTGATGAAGGGAGATATTAAAGTCGAAAGTCAACTTGGAATAGGTTCGACATTCGATCTTACTATCTACGCCGAAGAAGCCCAACCGATTCATAATTATGAACCAACCCAACCGCTGAATCTGTCGGTTTTGCTGGTTGAAGATATTGAATTAAATGTTCTTGTAGCAAAAAACGTATTAGAAAAACTCGGACATCATGTTGATGTTGCAATGAATGGAAAAGATGCCATTACGCTTTTTGAACGTAATACCTACGACATTATATTGCTTGATATTAAGTTGCCGGATATGTCCGGATTTGATATAGCCTCTCATTTACGTAAAAAATATGAGGACGGCGTTTATGATTTTCTTCCTCCTCTTGTGGCTTTCACTGCTAATGTGATGCAAAGTGAAGAAGAATATCAGAGTAAGGGAATGGATACGGTGTTACGTAAACCTCTTGTATTGGAAGATCTAAAACGCTGTTTTTACCATTTTTTTGGCGAAGAGAACATAGAGTTTAACGTCGTAGAAAAACAGTCATCCCACCCCTCTTTGAATTTAGAGCAGATAGAATTATTAGGTAAAACTCAAACTGAACAAAACTTAATCTTGTTTAAACAAATGATGCCTGAATATCTTCAAGAACTGAACGAAGCCTTTAAGGTTTATTCCTTGGATAATTCTACCGCTCAAAATGTTGCTAATGTGGCACATAAAATTAAAGGCGCTGCCGGTTCCATCGGTTTAGTGACATTGCAGCAACTTGCGGAAAAAATGCAATGTAATCAGGAACCGGATTGGAAAGATAATATAGAAAATTGGCTTAATGAGCTCAATACTCATTGGCAGACGAATGTCAAAGAATTGGAAGATTATTTAAAGTTATAAAAAAATGACCGCACTTTTAACTCAAAGTGCGGTCATTTTTTTATGAATTTTCATTCTCCAATTTTTCTTCTGAATATTCCCGTACTTGGCGAATCTCACGTTTTGCTTTATCAGATAACACTTTATTATCTTTCAGCATTTGCTCTGAACGCGCCATAATAAAACGTAAATAATCGGCATTTTTAGTTTGTTCAAAAAATTGTTTTGCCTGATACATATCGGAGAAGTCTTTATTCGCTTGAGTGAGCAACATTTTTTGACCGAATAACACGATGAGAGCCAGTGCTAAGGCGATGAGCGTACCATAACCCTTTGTCGGATAATAAAGTAATCCGCCAATAATAAATAGAGCGGAAACCAATCGGGAACTGTTTTTTATATAGGTTTCACTCGGAGGCGCTTGTATTAATTCTTTGAGTTTCATCATTTTTACCCTAAAAAATAAGGGCGTTATCATACGCCCTTATGATTTACTATTTCAAGTATTAGGCAAGAATACCTGCCCAGTAACCTAAGATTCCCACCCCAAATAGGGCAAAGATAATCACCATGGCATTCACTTTTTTACGCAATAAATACATACATAAGAAGGTGAGCAATAAGGCGAGTAAACCGGGAAGAAGATCGTTTAATACGCCCTGAAGGGTGACAACGACTTCTTCACCAAGCTGATTTTTATAACGGGTGAGTTCTAACGGAACATTGATACTGGTCCATTTTGAGACGAGAGAACCCATCACAAAAAGACCAAGAATAGACGCTCCTTGTGTAATCTTTTGTAAGCGGCCACCGCCCATATCAGAAACAATTTCCGTGCCTTTTTCATAGCCGTATTTGAAACCGTACCAACGGGTTAAGGCGCGGATAACATTAATTAGAACAAAGAACAATAATGGACCTAAAATGCTACCGGTTAGGGCAATACCCGCACCTAATGCAGCTAAAACAGGGCGTAATGTTCCCCAGAAAATTGGGTCACCCACACCGGCAAGTGGCCCCATTAAGCCCACTTTCACCCCACTGATTGCCGCATCGTCCACATCTTTTGCACCGTTTGCACGTTCCTGTTCCATGGCAGCGGTAACGCCCATAATGGCGGAACCCACCCAAGGTTGGGTGTTGAAGAACTCAAGGTGACGTTTTAATGCTGCGGCTTGATCTTCTTTTTTACTGTATAAACGCTTAATGGTTGGGATCATTGACACACAAAATCCCATTGATTGCATACGTTCAAAGTTAAATGAACCTAAAAGGAACGTTGAACGGAAGTAGGTTTTTAAAATATCACCTTTAGTAAGTGTTACTTTTTGATCTGACATAATGCGCTCCTTATAGACCTTCTAATTCGTTATCGGCTAATTTTCTTTTGCTTGCTACCGGCATCGCTGCTTGGTTAAAGCGAGGATTTAATTGGATATAAAGCATTGCCAAACAAGTCCCTAAAATACCTAAACCGACTAAGTTATAGTTAGTGAATGAGGCAATGACGAAACCAAGGAAGAAGAACGGCATTAACGCCCCTGCACGCATCATGTTGATAACCATGGCATAACCTACAACCACGATGAAACCACCGGCAATTTGTAAACCACGGGTAATCACTTCAGGAATTGCGTCTAATGCACTGGTTACAGTATCAGTACCTGCGACTAAACCAACAGCGAGGGCAGGGATCGCAACACGTAAGGCTTGTAAAGAAAGCCCGGCAAAGTGACAGAGCTCAATTCCTCGGAAATTGGCTTGCTCTGCGAATTTATCGGCTTTGTGTTGTAAGAAAATAGTTAAAGTACGAACAAAGATGGTTAATACTTGACCTGCCGCTGCAACAGGTACCGCAATGGCAATGGCTGTACCCACGGATTGCCCACCTTTGATTACCAAGATTGCAGAGATTACACTCGCCAGTGCCGCATCCGGTGCCATTGCAGCCCCCACATTCATCCAACCTAATGCGATCATTTCTAATGTGCCGCCCAGAATGATACCGGTCTCAATATCACCCAAGACTAAACCAATCATGGTACAAGCAAAAAGTGGACGGTGGGTTTGACGTTCATCCAACACACTTCCCATACCGCAGATTGCCGCAACCAGTACGACTAAAATGAGTTCCATTGTTGACATAAAAGGCTCTCCTAAAATTTAATTGAATCTAATTTTTCACGGGTCAGCTCAACAGGCTTATTCGCCGCCACTTTTTGCAGTGAGAGTTTGACACCCATATCGAGTAATTTTTTAAATGCTTCCACATTAGACGGATTGACGGTAACAGCATCGGAAAGTTGTTTATTCCCTTCTTTGTGCGTCATGCCTCCGACATTGATCGTGTCAATACGCAATCCACCCTCAATTAAACGCACCGCATCTTCCGGTTTTGTGACGAGCATTAAGATATGGCGACTGGCGTATTTAGGATTGTTATACACCTTAATCGCTTTATCCACTGAAATTACGTAGGCTTTTAAATGTGGTGGGGCAATTTGGAGTAACAATTCTTTACGAAGCTCATCATTTGCCACTTCATCACTGATAGCAAAAATTGCTTCACATTTCACCGCTTTTGCCCAAGATGTCGCCACTTGACCATGAATTAGGCGGTCATCAATACGTAACAAGTTGACACTCATACGACCATTCGGATCATATTGTGTGTTGTCTTCTTCCGTTTCCTGTTCTTCCGATGATTCGCCTGTTGTTTCTGCAGTTTGGCTAAAGGAAGCCGTTTCATCGGGTTGGCGATAGCTTTTCACTGCCAGCACACCCACTTCTTTTGCGGTGGCGGCAAGATTTTCTGCTGATTTTGCATCGTCTTTTGCATCCAACACTTCCAATAACATAGGCAAACTCACTCCGGTGACAATGTCATCTTGTGGGCGTTTTGCCGCCACACGAGCTGCCGCGTTATACGGGCTGCCACCGAATAAATCGACCAAAAACAACACCGAATCGGCAGGATCACATTCTGCGATAATCGCTTCATATTTTTCCACCAAGGTGTCTTGCCCCTCTCCCGGAACGAATGTGACGCCGTGGAGTCCTTCCACTTCGCCAAATACCATTTCAGAAGAGTTCACTAACTCAGCGGCAAGCTTGCCGTGAGCTGCAACGATTACTTGAATCATTGGATACTCCTAACGTTATAAAAAACGTGGCAAGCATAATGTAAAGGATTGCCTAACTCAATATCGGTATGAAAGGATTTAGGGAAAAAGTGTGAGCTAGATCAAACTTTCTTCATAATGATAGCGAAATAGACAGAAAATAATGGAGCATTTTTGAAAGGAAAGTGCGGTCAAAATTTTACAGGTTTTGTAGAACATCAAAATTTCGCTAAAATGCACCGAAATTATACTAAGGATTCCTTATGCCAACTCGCCAATGCCAAGTGCTGATTTCTGATGTATTTCCTGAATTTTTGCCTCCACAAGTGTTAATCCTTGGAGAGCAGGGGATTCCTTTTGCTAAAGCGGTAAATTTACTGGGGCAAGAATTTGAGCATATTCTCTTTGATGCCAGGCATGGCATTCATTTAGAAGCCCTTGCCATTGCCGCCGGTACACTAAAAGTGGGGGGAACCTTTTGTTTGTTGCTTTCGACTTGGGCGGATTTAGAAGAACATCCCGATTTTGACAGCCTTCGTTGGAATGGAAATCAGGCTGCTATTTGCACACCCCATTTTATTCATCATTTCAAACAATGCGTGGAACGATATCATTTCCCGATTTTACCAAAAGCAAGTGCGGTCAGATTTCCCCCTGTTTTTCATTATGCAGAAAAGCAAAAGCAGGCGACGGATGAACAGCAAAAAATTATTGAGGAAATTTTACAACGCAAGAGTGAGCTTTATTTCCTGACGGCAAAACGTGGGCGAGGAAAATCCGCCTTATTAGGTATGCTTGCCGATCGAATTGATACACCGATTTATCTCACTGCTCCCAGCAAAAGTGCGGTCAATTCTTTGTATGATTTTGCAAAAGAAACCCTTGAGTTTCTCGCACCGGATGAATTAAGCCAACGATTACAGCAAGATGCGGCATTCACTGAAAATGCTTGGCTTTTCGTGGATGAAGCGGCGATGATCCCTTTGCCTTTGTTGATCCAATTTTCTCAATATTTTCGCCACATTGTGTTTAGTACAACCATTCACAGCTATGAGGGAACAGGGCGAGGGTTTGAATTAAAATTTAAACAAAAAATCCACCGTACTTTTCAACAGTTTGAACTCTATCACCCCCTGCGTTGGGAGGAAAATGATCCACTGGAACATTTTATTGAAGATCTTTTGTTGCTGGAGGCAGAAGATCAATTTGAGCAAATTGCGTATAACCCACGGAGCAATCTTCAAATTTATGAAGTTCCACAGTCTCAACTTATCCGCTCGCCGGAATCTTTTTATGGTTTGATGACATTGGCGCATTATCGCACTTCACCTATAGATTTACGCCGCTTGTTTGATGGTCGAGGGCAACGTTTTTACCTCGCCTCAGAGCAACATCATCTGATTGGTGCAATTTGGGCATTGGAAGAGGGGGGAATGAATGATGAGGCGCTTATTGAACAAATTCAGCAAGGAATTCGCCGTCCCAAAGGAAACCTCGTGCCTCAAGCACTTTGTTTTCATGCTAATTTCCCTCAGGCGTGCCGATTGCGTTCACAGCGAATTTCCCGCATCGCTGTGCAGCCTCATTGGCAACAACAGGGCATTGGACAGGCATTAGTGAAGGCGATGCAAAGCTCCGTGCCGGATTTTCTTTCTGTCAGTTTTGGTTATACGGAAGAATTGGCAAATTTCTGGCAAAAGTGCGGTTTTGTTTTGGTGCATTTAGGAGAACATTTGGAAGCTAGTAGCGGTTGTTATTCCGCCATTGCGTTGAAAGGAATATCGGGAGACGGTGCCGCTTTTGTAAAAACTGCACAGCGACAATTTCAACGTAATCTAGGGTTATCGGCTCATCCTTTGGCTGAAACAATGAAGCAAGGCGAAATTGATTGGTCGCTGAATGAGGAGGATTGGCAAAGTTTAAAAACTTTTGCTTATTTTCATCGCACGTTATTTGCTTCAATACCTGCTATTCGCCGTTTGTTGAAAGCGCAAGGCGAAAGTCATTGTCCACAACTTTTTGGCTATTTAACGAAAAAACAACTTCCCTTTAACAAGAAAAAAAGCGTAGAATGTTTTCGTTTAGAAATTAAACAATGCTTAGAGGAACTTTTATGACGACAACAGAAAAAACAGAAAAACCAAAAGGGTGGTTTAAACAGGCTTTGGAAAAATATGATAATTTTCTCAAAACCTACGATCTTGATTCACCAAGCTGTTGTGGTGTGCCAAAAATGCGTGAAGATGAAAACGGCAATTTATGCAAAGAAGATTCTCTCTTTAAAAAATAACCTGTTTTTTTATACAGATTTCAGCTTGAATCCCCTTTTTTAATTCAGTAAACTATGCGTCAATTTTTATCAGAAATTGACGCATTATTCATGAAAGCCGCTTTTTTCCAACTGGATATTCCTTCCACCCCAAACGACCACAAAATTTTAGGTAATGTATTGCAAGGCGCTGATGCGCTAGCGATTAGTGAAATTGCGCAGCAGCACCCGCATTTAACCGTTGTGGTGACACCCGATACCCGAAGTGCGGTGCGTTTATCCGGTATTTTATCGCAGTTAAGCGGACAAGAAGTGAAAGTCTTTCCTGATTGGGAAACCTTACCTTATGATACCTTTTCTCCCCATCAAGATATTATTTCCTCCCGTCTGAGTGCGCTTTTTCATCTCCAAAATGCCAAAAAGGGTATTTTTTTATTGCCCGTTGCGACGTTAATGCAGCGTCTTTGCCCGCCACAGTATTTGCAACATCATGTTTTATTAATCAAAAAAGGTGATCGCATTGTGATTGATAAAATGCGTTTGCAATTGGAATCGGCAGGTTATCGTGCGGTGGAGCAAGTATTGGAACACGGTGAATATGCGCTGAGGGGTTCATTACTTGATCTCTTTCCTATGGGAAGTGCGGTGCCTTTCCGCCTAGATTTTTTTGATGATGAAATTGATTCTATCCGCACTTTTGATGTGGATACCCAACGCACTCTCGATGAAATTCAATCTATTAATCTTCTACCGGCGCAGGAATTTCCAACGGATGACAAAGGCATTGAATTTTTCCGTACACAATTTCGTGAAACCTTTGGCGAAATCCGCCGTGATCCGGAACACATTTATCAACAAATCAGTAAAGGTACGTTAATTTCTGGTATTGAATATTGGCAGCCATTGTTTTTTGCAGAAATGGCAACCTTATTTGATTATCTTCCACCTCAAACCCTGTTTGTGGATATGGAAGCAAATCAAGCACAGGGCGTGCGTTTTTATCAAGATGCCACACAGCGTTATGAACAACGCAAAGCAGACCCGATGCGTCCTTTATTGCCGCCGGAACGCTTATGGTTGACGATAGAGGAAGTGAATCGTCAATTGAAATCCTACCCTCGTATTACACTGAAAAATGAAAAAGTGCGGTCATCAGTGCGTCAGAAAAATTTACCGATCAGCGCATTGCCGACGATCACTATTCAATCACAACAAAAAGAACCACTCGGGCAACTTCGTCAATTTATTGAACATTTTAATGGCAACATCTTGTTTTCCGTGGAAACGGAAGGTCGTCGGGAAACTCTGCTTGACTTGTTGCAACCATTAAAAATCAAACCGAAACAAATTCAATCTCTCGCTCAAGCGGATCAAGAAAAATTCAGTTTGCTTGTCAGTGCTTTTGAGCAAGGCTTTATGATTGAGCAATCTTCCCCTTTAGCCATTATTGGTGAAGCCAATTTACTGGGCGAACGGGTACAACAGCGTCAGCGTGATAAGCGTAAAACCATTAATCCGGATACCCTTGTGCGGAATCTGGCAGAGCTCAAAATCGGGCAACCGGTAGTACATCTGGATCATGGGGTGGGGCGTTACGGCGGTTTGGTGAGCCTTGATGCCGGGGGAATTAAAGCAGAATATTTGCTCCTAAATTATGCCAACGACTCTAAACTTTATGTGCCGGTGACCTCGTTGTATTTGATTAGCCGTTATGTAGGCGGTTCTGATGAAAGTGCACCATTACACAAATTGGGTAACGAGGCTTGGGTAAAATCACGCCAAAAAGCCGCAGAAAAAATTCGTGATGTGGCAGCCGATCTGTTAGATGTTTATGCACAACGTGAAGCGAAAAAAGGCTTTGCTTTTAAATATGATCGTGAAGAATTTCAACAATTTGCCGCAACTTTCCCTTTTGAAGAAACCTATGATCAAGAAATGGCGATTAATGCCGTGATTTCCGATATGTGTCAGCCAAAAGCGATGGATCGGTTAGTTTGTGGCGATGTAGGTTTTGGTAAAACCGAAGTGGCAATGCGAGCGGCATTTTTGGCGGTAATGAATCACAAACAAGTCGCCGTTTTAGTGCCAACAACCTTGCTTGCACAACAACATTATGAAAACTTTAAAGATCGTTTTGCGAATTTACCGGTGAATGTGGAAGTGCTGTCTCGTTTTAAAACGGCGAAAGAACAAAAACAAATTCTGCAAAATCTGGCAGAAGGCAAAGTGGATATTTTGATCGGCACCCATAAACTCATTCAATCCGATGTGAAGTTTCACGATCTCGGTCTGTTGATTATTGACGAAGAACACCGTTTTGGCGTGGGGCAAAAAGAAAAAATTAAACAGTTACGAGCCAATATTGATATTCTCACTCTCACGGCAACCCCGATTCCCCGCACTCTGAATATGGCAATGAACGGCATTCGTGATCTTTCCATTATTTCCACCCCACCGGCCCGTCGGTTAAGTATTAAAACCTTCGTGCGCCAAAAAGATGATTTAGTGGTACGTGAAGCCATCTTGCGTGAAATTTTGCGTGGCGGACAGGTCTATTATTTGCACAACGATGTGGCAAGTATTGAAAATGCAGCAGAAAAATTGACCGCACTTGTGCCGGAAGCAAGGGTGATTGTGGGGCATGGACAAATGCGTGAACGTGAGTTGGAACGGGTGATGAGTGATTTTTATCATCAACGTTACAATGTCTTGGTTTGTTCAACTATCATTGAAACGGGGATTGATGTGCCCACCGCCAACACCATTATTATCGAACGGGCGGATCATTTTGGTTTGGCACAATTACACCAATTGCGTGGTCGGGTAGGACGCTCTCATCATCAAGCCTATGCTTACTTGCTTACTCCGCCACCGAAAATGATGACAAAAGATGCGCAACGTCGCTTGGAAGCGTTGGAGAGTTTAGATAATCTTGGGGCGGGCTTTATTCTTGCCACCCATGATTTAGAAATTCGTGGTGCTGGGGAACTGTTGGGGAATGAACAAAGCGGACAAATTGAAACTATCGGTTTTTCCCTTTATATGGAATTGCTCGATGCGGCAGTGAAAGCCCTAAAAGAAGGGCGAGAGCCGTCCTTAGAAGAATTAACCCGACAGCACGCTGAAATTGAACTGCGAGTCCCGGCATTGTTACCGGATGAATATTTGGGCGATGTGAATATGCGCTTGTCCTTCTATAAACGCATCGCCGCAGCACAAACCAAGCAAGAATTGGACGAATTAAAAGTCGAATTAATTGACCGTTTTGGCCTGCTACCTGAAGCAACGAAAAATTTACTGCAAATTGCCGAACTCCGTTTATTGGTTGAACCCTTGCAAGTGCTACGAATTGATGCCGGCACACAAGGCGGTTTTATTGAATTTTCACCCAATAGCCAAATTGATCCGGAAAAATTCATCCAACTCATCCAAAAAGAGCCCATTGTGTACCGCTTTGACGGCCCATTAAAATTCAAGTTTATGAAAGATCTTTCTGAGAATAAAGTGCGGTTGGAATTTGTGACGGATTTGGTGAGGGGATTGGTTGGGTAAGATTCTATTCAGAAAATTGTTGTATTACTTTTAATAAATTTTAGCATGACAAAAATAACGCACTATTTTTCATAGTGCGTTATTTTTGTTTTTACACTATTTTTTCTTGTGGAACGAAATGGGGTGATATCAAAACGTTAAGCTGAATTTCGTATAAAAAGTTGAGGTATTTATACTTAAATTTATTAGCTTGTCAGGAGGGATTTGCTGAAAATATGGACTATTTTGCTATAAATTCATACTGTGATCAAGATCTCAGTTTAGTCATTAATAAATACAGTATTATGCAGTCATCGAACGGTGAGCTCATTAAGTAAGCTGTTTCGAAGGCGGTAATGTTCATTTATTGATGTATTTATATTGAGGATCTCGCAATGAATAAACGAAATTTCTTAAAGTCATTAATGGCTGTTTCAGTATTGGTTACGACTGGCTCTATATCTATTTCTATCCAAGCTGCGGAACCAATTAAATTAGGCTTTTTGGTTAAGCAGCCGGAAGAACCATGGTTCCAAACAGAATGGGCATTTGCGGATAAAGCTGCCAAAGACCTAGGTGATGTTCAGATTATTAAAATGGCGATTCCTGATGGTGAAAAAACATTAAATGCTATAGATAATTTAGCAGCAAGTGGTGCAAAAGGTTTTGTTATTTGTACACCTGATCCTAAATTGGGGCCAGCGATTATGGCAAAGGCACGTTCTTATGATTTGAAAGTGATTACGGTTGATGATCAATTCTTGAATGCTGCCGGAGAACCTATGACTAATGTCCCTCTTATCATGATGGCTGCAACAGAAATTGGTGAGCGTCAGGGATTAGAATTATATAAGGAAATGCAAAAACGTGGTTGGAATGTTAATGAAACTGCGGTATTGGCTATCACTGCAGACGAATTGGATACTGCCCGTCGCCGTACAGAAGGATCTATTTCTGCGTTAATTAAATCAGGTTTCCCTGAAAAACAAATTTATAAATCACCAACAAAAAGTAATGATATTCCAGGGGCATTAGATGCTGCTAATGCTATGTTGGTACAGCATCCTGAGGTGAAAAATTGGTTAATCGTTGGGATGAATGATAATACTGTGTTAGGGGGCATTCGAGCCACAGAAGGGCAGGGTTTTAAACCTGAGAATGTTGTCGGTATCGGCATTAATGGCACGGACGCAGTGAGTGAACTTTCAAAGCCTAAAATGACGGGTTTTGTCGGATCGTTACTTCCAAGCCCTGATGTGCACGGCTATCGTAGCACAGAAATGCTTTATAAATGGGTTAAAGAAGGGATTGAGCCGCCAAAATATACACCAATCGGTGATCCTGTATTATTGACCCGAGAAAACTTTAAAGCGGAGTTAGAGAAAAAAGGACTTTAATTGAATGCGATTAAAATATCAGTAAGGAGGAAATATCTATGCAAATTCCCTATTTAGAATTCGATCAAATTAGCAAATCTTTTCCTGGTGTTAAAGCATTACAAAATGTTTCATTCAAATGTTATGAAAGAAAAGTACATGCTCTTATGGGAGAAAATGGAGCGGGTAAATCCACCTTACTGAAAATTTTAAGTGGTAATTATTTACCTACGGAAGGAAAAATACATATTGGGGGGCGAACCCTTACGTTTCGTACTACAAAAGATGCTCTACTGGCTGGAGTGGCTATTATTTATCAAGAATTAAATATAGTGCCAGATATGACGGTTGCAGAAAATCTTTGTTTGGGACAATTGCCCCATTCTTTTGGATTGGTTAATCAGAAAGAATTATTAATCCGTACGCAAAAATACTTGGATAAATTATCCTTAAATATTTCACCAAATACTCCTTTAAGAGAGCTTTCCATTGGTCAGTGGCAGATGATTGAAATTGCAAAAGCATTGAGTCGCGGAGCGAAAATTATAGCATTTGATGAACCAACGAGTAGCCTGTCTGCTCCCGAAATTGAAAAGTTGTTCTCAGTGATTGAAGAATTGAAGGCTGAAGGGAAAGTTATTCTTTATGTTTCTCATCGAATGGAGGAAATTTTCCGTATTAGTGATGAAATCACCGTATTGAAAGACGGTCAATTTATTGAAACATTTTCGGATTTATCAAAGATTAATCATGACACGCTCGTGCGTAGTATGGTTGGACGTAATTTAGGCGATATTTATCATTATCGTTCAAGAGAAATCGGGAAAACACGATTAAAACTGACCGCACTTTCAAGCAAAAAGTTATCAGGAAATTTTAATCTTGAAGTGAAAGCAGGAGAGATTCTTGGCTTATTTGGATTGGTCGGTTCCGGTCGTTCTGAGCTATTTAAAATTATTTTTGGTGCAGATCCAATGGTTCAAGGAAATATTGAGTTGGACGGGAAAAACATCAATATAAAATGTCCTAAAGATGCTATTGAACAAGGCATAGTATTGTGTCCTGAGGATCGCAAAAAGGAAGGAATTATTCCTTTAGCGAGTGTGGAAGAAAATATTAATTTAAGCGCAAGACGATCCCATAATTTCTTTAAATTCATTATTAATGAATCTTGGGAGAAACAAAATGCAGAGAAACAACGCCGGCAAATGAATGTGAAAACGCCATCCATTGAGCAACTTATTATGAATTTATCCGGTGGGAATCAACAGAAAGTCATTTTAGGGCGATGGCTATCCGAAGATATTAAGGTACTTTTATTGGATGAACCAACACGTGGTATTGATGTAGGGGCAAAATCCGAAATTTATGATCTGATTTTTAAGTTAGCTGATAAAAAGATTGCAATCATTGTGATTTCGAGTGATTTGCCAGAAGTTATTGGTCTATCCGATCGTATTATGGTAATGAGAAATCAACAAATTACAGGCGTTGTAGAACGTGAAGATGCAACGGAAGAGCGTATTTTAAAACTTGCTATGGTAGAAACCAACACTGTTGAAACCAAAACAGCGTAATATTAAGGAGAATTTTTATGATTCCAGCAACTTCCCAAACCCACAATATGAGCAGATTTAATAAAATTTGGAATGCTTATGGCATGCTGTTAATTTTTGCTGTTATTTTTATTTCTGCCTGTTTATTTATTCCCAATTTTGCGACCGTTATTAATATGAAAGGCTTAGGGCTGGCTATTTCAATGAGCGGTATGGTTGCTTGTGGTATGTTATTTTGTCTTGCTGCTGGTGAAATTGATTTATCAGTAGCTTCCGTAATTGCATGTGCGGGAGTTGTTACCGCAACGGTGATTAATCTGACTCAAAGTGTAGCGCTAGGAGTGTTATCTGGTGTTTCATTAGGTGCTTTAATTGGTCTGATAAATGGTTTTGTTATTGCAAAACTGAAAATTAATTCCTTAATTACAACATTAGCTAGTATGCAGATTGCGCGTGGTTTAGGCTATATTATTTCTGATGGTAAAGCAGTAGGTATTACAAAAGAAGAGTTTTTTGAGCTAGGCTATCAAAGCGTATTTGGTATTCCTTTACCAATTTTATTTACTATTATCTGTATTGCTATCTTTGGCTTTTTATTAAGTAAAACCACTTACGGACGTAATACCTTGGCGATTGGAGGTAATGAAGAAGCGGCTCGATTAGCGGGGATCAATGTTGATCGTACAAAATTAATTATTTTTATTGTATCAGGGGCAATTTCTGCGCTCGCCGGTGTTATTCTTGCGGCTAGAATGACAAGTGGACAACCCATGACTTCTATTGGTTTTGAATTGGTGGCAATTTCAGCTTGTGTGCTTGGAGGTGTATCTTTAAATGGTGGCGTAGCTAAAATTTCATTTATCATAGCGGGCGTATTAATTTTAGGTACGATTGAAAATGCCATGAATTTATTAAATATCTCTCCATTTTCTCAATATGTTGTAAGAGGATTGATTTTATTGATAGCTGTCATATTTGATAGATATAAACAGAAACTAATAAAATAAAAATGTGAAGAGATAATAATGCGGATACTTTAGTATCCGTATTTATTATGTATTTTGTCTCTATTCTTGTGAGTTAATTTGTTTTTTGGTAAAACAATATTCTAATTATTATGTGAATTTTTAAGATAAGATGAATATAACAACTAAAAATAGTTTCCAACCGAATCCATTATTGCCAGGTTATAACTTTAATGCATATTTAGTGGCTGGTTGTACACCAATTGAAGAAAATAGTGAATTGGATTTTACAATTAACCGCCCTAATGGCATGAGGGGATATATCATTAATCTAACAACAAAAGGAATGGGGAGAATATTTCAAGGGAAAGAAGCATTTAATTGTAAGGTCAGGGAGTTACTTTTATTTCCGCCGAATGCCGTTCATTATTATCATCGTGCTAATCATTCACCAAGTTGGCATCACCAATGGATTTATTTTCGCCCAAGAGCATTTTGGTTAGATTGGGTAAAATGGACTGATACGGTTAATAATGTGGGAAGGTTGACAATTCCAGATGAACAAAGTTATCAAGAGATTCTCTCTTTGTTTTTACAAATTGAAGATGAATATAATTCCGGCGATCCGCTTTCGGAAGCTATCTCAATGTCTTTGTTGGAACAGTTATTAATTCGTTGTTTTAGATTTGATCCGGCAAATAAACAAAGAATGCTTGATCCAAGAATACTCGAAACTTGCCATTTTATTTCCGATAATATTGATAAAAACTATACAATTAATGAAATTGCTAAGCAGGCTTGTATGTCTACTTCTCGACTTACTCATTTATTTGCCCAGCAAATAGGTACAAGTATCGTAAAGTGGCGGGAAGAGCAAAGAATGATTAAAGCCAAACATTTATTGCATGCTTCTGGTGAACCTATTTATCATATTGCCCGCCAATTAGGTTATGATGATCAACTATATTTTTCACGAATCTTTAAGCGTTACACGGGTTTAAGCCCCTCTAGTTTTCGGGATTCAAGATAAAACTTGATCTAGTTCTCATATTTTCTTACGTGACTGTTTTGTCCATATTTGTAGCCTACCATTGTCTAACGATTTATAAAAAAAGTCGTTAATCTACCTTTAATCCATTTAAGGAATAAAGGAGCCGATAATGCAAAAGGTTAAACAAATAATTGAAGAGGGCAATATTTCTATCGGTATTGAATTTGGTTCAACAAGAATTAAATCTGTGTTAATTGATACCAAAGGAAATATTTTAGCCAAAGGTGAATTTGAATGGGAAAATCATCTCATTGATGGTATTTGGACCTATCCTCAAGCAGAAATTTGGCAAGGATTACAGCATGCTTATGCCAAACTCTCCGAATCCGTGAAAAAACAATACAATGTGGCTATTAGTCATGCGAAAGCAATTGGTATTAGTGGCATGATGCATGGGTATATGCCATTCGATAAAAAGGGGAATCAGCTGACTCTCTTCCGAAGCTGGCGTAATAATATTACGTCAAAATCTTCTGAAAAATTAACCGCACTTTTTCAATATAACATTCCACAACGTTGGAGTATTTCCCATTTATATCAAGCTATTTTAAATAAAGAAGATCATGTACCGAATATCGATTTTTTGACAACGTTAGCAGGTTACATTCATTGGAAATTAACCGGTGAAAAAGTCTTGGGAATTGGTGAGGCTTCTGGGATGTTTCCTATTGATATTCAAACACATGACTTTAATCAAAAGATGCTAGATCAATTTGAGCAGCTTATTGATGAATTAGATTATCCCTGGACGATTCGTCATATTTTGCCCAAAGTAGTAAATGCTGGAGGATATGCTGGTGTACTGACAGAGTCAGGCGCTAAATTGATTGATCCTAGTGGGAGATTACAAGCCGGTATCCCACTTTGTCCGCCGGAGGGGGATGCGGGGACAGGTATGGTAGCAACTAATAGTATTAAAGAAAAAAGCGGAAATATATCAGCAGGAACTTCGGCTTTTGCCATGATTGTATTGGAAAAAGCGCTATCCAAAGTATATGAACAATTAGATATGGTGACTACACCGAACGGTAAATTAGTTGCAATGGCACACGCCAATAATTGTACATCAGATATTAATGCTTGGGTTAGTTTATTCGGTGAATGTCTAGCTACATTTGGTGTAAATATCAGTCAATCTAAACTTTATAAAACGCTATTTACAAAGGCGTTAGAAGGAGAGGATAACTGTGGCAACTTGCTTGCTTATGGCTTTTATTCCGGGGAACATAGTGTCGGTTTAAATGAAGGATGCCCTATATTCTTACATCCGATGAAGGCAAATTTTAATTTAGCCAATTTCATGCGAGTTCATCTTTATACTGCCTTTGGCGCAATGAAGCTTGGTATGGATATTTTATTGCAACAGGAACAGGTCAAAATCCAACAAATTCTAGCTCATGGTGGCATTTTCAAAACAAAAGGAGTGGCTCAAAAAATTTTAGCTTCCGCACTCAATGTCCCTATTGCTGTAACGGAATCGGCAACAGAAGGGGGCGCGTGGGGAATTGCATTATTAGCCAACTATCTTTCACATAATCGTAAATCTCTTGAAGCCTACTTAGATGAGGATATTTTTAGTGATTGCAGTAAAGATATTGTTTATCCGGATATTGAGATGGTTCAAGGTTATAACGCATTCATTAAACGTTATTCTCAGGGGCTTTCTATTGTTCAAGAAGCCATTAATACAAAAATTTTAACGGTATCATAGGAGATTATCATGGAATTTATCAAAAATCTGGAAGTTTGGTTTGTTGTGGGTAGCCAACATTTATATGGTGATGAAGCGCTACAACAAGTGAAGAAAAACGCTGATCAAATTACAGAGTATTTGAATCAACAAAATCCATTTATCAAAATTAAGCTAAAAAAATTAGCTACGTCAGCGGAGGAAATTCTATCAATTTGCCAAGCAGCGAATAACCAAGATAACTGCGTAGGGATTATTGCGTGGATGCATACATTTTCACCTGCAAAAATGTGGATTTCAGGTTTGACTCAACTAAACAAACCATTGCTACAACTCCATACTCAATTTAACCAATTTATTCCTTGGAATGAGATTGACATGGATTACATGAATCTTCACCAAACCGCACATGGTGATCGTGAATTTGGTTTTTTGGTATCACGTTTACGTAAAGCCAGAACCATTGTTGTAGGACACTGGAAAAATGCCGCTGTGCTAGAAAAAATTAATCGTTGGCAACGTGTTTTAGCCGCAATTTATGATCAAAAAAATTTACGTATTGCACGTTTTGGTGACAATATGCGGCAAGTTGCTGTAACTGAAGGAGATAAAGTTGAAGCCCAGATTAAATTTGGTTACAGCGTTAATGGTTATGGTGTTTATCAATTGGCCGAAAGTATTAATTCGGTCACTGATGAAGATGCAGAAGGATTGGTTAAAGAATACGAAAAAGAATATCAAATCAGTGCTAAATTACAAAAAAGTGGTGAGAAACGTACCGCACTTTTTGATACGGCAAAAATTGAGTTGGGTCTAAAACGTTTTTTAGATAACGGTGGTTTTAAAGCCTTTACGGATACATTTGAAAATCTACATAACATGAAACAATTACCGGGATTGCCGGTGCAACGTTTAATGCAACAAGGCTATGGATTTGGTGCTGAAGGAGACTGGAAAACCGCTGCGTTGGTTCGGGCAATAAAAGTCATGGGGTATGGATTGCCAAAAGGAAGTTCCTTTATGGAGGATTATACCTATCATTTGGCTGAAAATAATGAAGTAGTACTTGGTGCACATATGCTAGAAGTTTGTCCTTCTATTACTGATGATAAACCTCTTTTAGATATAAAACCGCTTGGTATTGGAGGAAAAGGAGATCCGGTCCGTTTGATTTTTACTGCAAAAACTGGACGTGCTGTGAATGCAACCATTGTTGATATGGGAAATCGATTCCGTATGGTTGTCGCAGATTTAGACGTAGTAGAAAAACCACAAGAAATGCCCAATTTACCGGTTGGACATGCCTTTTGGAAGCTTAAACCTAATTTCGATGTAGGGACTCAAGCTTGGATTTTAGCCGGCGGTGCACATCATAGTGCATTTAGTTTAGATGTGGATGCCGATATGTTACGCATGTTTGCAGAATATGTTGATATTGAATTTATTCATATCAATGATAGTACGGAACTTTCTCAATTGAAAAATGAGTTGCGTTGGAATGAGTTAAGTTATAAATAATTATCCATTCCTATTTTAAAAAAAGCCTATTTTCATTTGGAAGATAGGCTTTTAGAAGGGAAGAAAAGACTTATTTCACTTCCGCCCCCTTCAACCATTTTCTCACCCAAGAACGGTTGGCGGATAGATTTTGTAGAATATTTTCCCCTAAAGGCAAAGGTTCGCCATAAATTAATGAAGCCAAAGTTTCGCCAAGTAAAGGGGCGGAGGTGAGCCCACGAGATCCTAATGCGGCACAGAGAAAAAGATTGGGGAAATTGACCGCACTTGGAATCGGTTGTTTGCGACGACGGAGGTTAAAGAGATTCTGGTAATCTTCGCTCTGTTGGGCAAAGTTTGGTACATTTCCCACCATTGGGGCGAGATCACGCACGGAACAGCGGATACCTGTTCGGGCAAGATTGCCTGAGGTATCCACCTCTTGCGTCCAACTTTGTGAAATATTTTGTTGGAGTTTTTGTTGGTTTTCCCGTTGTTCTTGTTCACTAAAAGCTCGATCCGTATTATCACGGAGATGGCTTGCACCAATACAGTGGCTACTTTTGGCTTGATCTGCTGGTGTGAGATAGCCATCGTAGCAAAGTACGGATTTCAGTTTTAATAAATTTTCAGAAGTGGGGATTTGGCTGACTTGCCCACGAATCGGGTAAAGTAGCAATTTTTCCGTTTGGACAAACTCTGTGATTTTATAGCCATTGGCAAGAATCACCACCTCATGTTCTGTGCTATCTTTTGGGGAATGGTGCAGTTGCCAACCGAATTGGGTGGGGGAAAGTGCGGTAATTTTTTGCGAAGTTTTGATTTTCACGCCACATTTTTTAAGCAAAGCAAAGGTATTTTGTACAAATTGGCGAGGGGCAAGCCAAGCACCTTGGGAAATAAATCCCCCTCCGCAAGAAAGGGGTAAGCCGACTTTTTCACTTAATGCCTCAGTATCCAGCATTTCAAAGATTTCATTCGGCAAACCTAATTGGGAAATTTTTTCCAATTTGGTCGCACTTTTGTCGTTATAGGCGCATAACGCCACACCACAAAATTCGTGTTCAAATTCAATGCCTTGCTTTATCGCCCAATCAAGCAATTGTTTGCCATAGGAAAAGGCGTGAAGATAAAAATGGATGGTGAGGGGATTGTCATCGCTCAGTTGAGGATAAAACGCCCCTTGTTTATTGCCGGAGGCATTGAGTGCAGGTTGTTCATCCTCACAATAAAGGGTGATGTTAGCACCACGCTGAAGTAATGAAATGGCAGTGCAGAGTGAGGCAATCCCTCCGCCAATAATCGCAATATCTTGTTTTTTCATATTCGCTGCTTGAGGCAAATACCAAGGGGATAAAAGTGCGGTCGGTTTTGGCTGTGTTTTTTGCCCGCTTAGGCATTCCCGTTTTTTGCCAAACCCTTTACGTTTGGTGACCTCAAACCCGACGAATTCTAGCCCTTTTCTGACCGCACTTGCCGCGGTAAACGTGGCGAAAGTTCCCATGGGTTTGGTGAAACGATACATTTGCTGATATAAGTTTTCGTTCCACATATCGGGATTTTTGCTGGGAGCGAAACCATCTAAAAACCAAGCGTCAATACGTTCGTTCATATAATCACCAAGTTGCGGTAAATTTTCAGCCACATCTCCAAACCATAAATCAAGGGTGGTTTCATCAAAATGAATGCGTTGGCAACCTTTAATCGGTGATTGCCAGTAGTTTTGTAACTGTCCGCTGAGTTCAGCAAATTGCGGATAGACTGAATGCGCTTGCTGAAGTGCGGTTGGTTTTAGCGGATATTTTTCAAAGGAAATAAAATAGAGCCGCTTTAATGGTGAATGTTGAAATTGCCGACGAAATTGTCGGAATAATGTGGTGACGGCAAAAAAGTTTAACCCTGTGCCGAAGCCGGTTTCCGCAATCACAAAATGAGCATTTTCATAAGTGAGCCAACGTTCCCATAATTGATTACCTTGTAAAAACACATAATCCGTTTCAGCCAATCCATCCTGATTGGAGAAATAAACATCGTCAAATTTATTGGAAATAGGCGTATTTTCTTCATTAAAATGAATGTCAGCATACTGAACATTGAACATTTTTATTCCTTTCTTGCATGATCGAATTGACTTATAATAACGGAATTTTCCGGCTTATTGAAATTTGTTGTCGGTATAGGGTTTGGTAGCCTCTAACTGGTCGAACAAATAAATTATTGCTTGAAATATTTTTATTTCGTAGTAGTTTTGAGCCGTTATTTTGACATATGAAACAAAAAGGAAGAAGCAATGAAAAGAGCTGTCATTACAGGCTTTGGTATTATCTCCAGTATCGGTAACAATAAACAAGAAGTGCTTGCATCGTTAAAAGCAGGAAAATCGGGTATTGAAGTGGTGCCTGAATTCGTTGAAATGAAAATGCGTAGTCACGTTGCGGGAACAATTAAATTGGATCCAAGTGAGCATATTGATCGTAAAGTATATCGTTTTATGGGTGATGCGGCGGCTTATGCTTACCTTTCTATGCGTGAAGCTATTGAAGATGCGGGGTTAACCGAAGAGCAGGTTTCCAATGATCGCACGGGCTTGGTTATCGGTGCAGGTACAGGCTCTGCGCATAATCAGTTAGTAGCTTGTGATGCGGTGCGTGGGCCGCGTGGCGTCAAAGCAATCGGGCCTTATGCTGTAACGAAAACCATGGCATCCAGTGTTTCTGCCTGTCTTGCCACACCTTACAAAATCCGTGGTGTGAGCTACTCGATTAGTTCCGCTTGTGCAACGTCGGCACATTGTATTGGTCATGCCTTAGAGTTAATCCAATTAGGCAAACAAGATGTTGTGTTTGCAGGCGGTGCGGAAGAATTATCTTGGGAATGTGCCACAGAATTTGATGCGATGGGTGCGGTTTCCACAAAATATAATGATACACCGGAAAAAGCCTCCCGAGCTTATGATGCGAACCGTGATGGTTTCGTGATTGCCGGTGGCGGTGCTGTTGTGGTGGTGGAAGAATTAGAACACGCCCTTGCTCGCGGTGCAAAAATTTATGCGGAAATCGTAGGTTATGGTGCGACTTCTGATGGTTACGATATGGTTGCGCCAAGCGGTGAAGGGGCAGAACGCTGTATGAAACAAGCTATGGCAACAGTGGATACGCCAATTGATTATATTAATGTTCACGGCACTTCAACACCGGTGGGAGACGTGAAAGAATTAGGCGCAATCAAAAATGTATTTGGTGCCAATGTGCCGGCAATTTCATCGACAAAATCTATGACCGGTCACTCCTTAGGCGCAGCGGGCGCCCACGAAGCGATTTATACTTTATTAATGCTAGATAATGATTTTATCGCACCAAGCATTAACATTGAAACCTTGGATGAAGCAGCGGAAGGTTGCAATATCGTGACAGAAACCAAAGAAAATGCCGGCTTGCAAACGGTGATGTCAAACAGCTTCGGTTTTGGTGGTACGAATGCGACGTTAATCTTCAAACGTTACAATGGTTAATCAAATGGACTAATCAAAAGGAAAATCGCACGGTAGCAATATCGTGCGATTTTTTGTATTGAATTTGGAAATAGCTCAAGTACAATTCAAAAAATACATTAAAAAATGACCGCACTTTACCTATAAAAAAGCCCTGAATTTTCAGGGCTTTTGGTTATGATTAATTGGCGATACCTTTATGTCTTAACAGGGCATCTAACTGTGGTTCACGCCCACGGAAGCGTTTGAACAGTTCCATTGGTTCTTCTGAACCGCCACGGGTTAAGATTTCATCGAGGAAAGATTTTCCTGTGATTGGGTTAAAAATACCTTCTTCCTCAAATCGTGAGTAGGCGTCGGCGGAGAGCACTTCCGCCCACAAATAACTGTAATAGCCAGCAGCGTAACCGCCTGCAAAAATATGGCTGAAGCTGTGAGGCGTTCTTGCCCAATCTACCCCTTTAATGACGGCAACTTGTGATTTTACCGCTTTGAGGGTATCAAGAATTTGATTCAGTTTTTCCGGATCAAAGGTGTGATGCAAACGGAAATCAAAAATGCCAAATTCCAGTTGGCGTAAAACAAACATTGCAGCTTGGAAGTTTTTCGCTTTTAGTAATTGGGCTAATTTCTCTTTTGGCAAAGGTTCACCTGTTTCATAATGACCGGAAATAAATGCCAATGCCTCTTGTTCCCAGCACCAATTTTCCATAAATTGACTTGGTAATTCCACGGCATCCCAAGGTACACCATTAATACCAGCCACATCAGATACATCAATTTGTGTGAGCATATGATGAATGCCGTGTCCGAATTCGTGGAAAAGGGTAGTGACTTCATCATGGGTAAATAATGCCGGTTTATCACCGACTGGGGCATTAAAATTACAGGTTAAATAGGCCACCGGCGTTTGGATAGAACCGTTAAGTTTACGTTTTCTACCGATGCAATCATCCATCCATGCCCCGCCACGTTTGTTTTCACGAACATAGAGGTCGAGATAAAAACTGCCACGTAACTGATCTTTTTCATCAATCAGATCAAAGAAACGCACATCTTTGTGCCAAGTATCCACATCAAAACGCTCTACCGCATGAATGTTGAAAATGCGCTTAATCAGTTCAAATAAACCGGATAGCACACGATCTTCAGGGAAATAAGGGCGTAACTCCTCATCATTGATAGCGTAGAGATGTTGTTTTTGTTTTTCGCTGTAAAAAGCAATATCCCAAGGCTCAAGATTTGTGACACCAAATTCTTGTTCACAATAGGCTTTAAGTTCCGCCAGTTCTTTTTCACCCTGTGGTTTTGCACGTTTTGCCAAATTATCTAAGAAATCTAACACTTGTTGCGGATTTTCTGCCATTTTAGTAGCAAGAGAGAGTTCGGTATAAGTGGTAAAGCCCAGTAATTTTGCCAATTCTATCCGCAAAGTGAGAATTTCTTCCATGATTTTACTGTTATCCCATTTGCCGGCATTCGGGCCTTGCTCTGAGGCACGAGTTGCATAAGCACGGTACATTTCTTCGCGTAATGCTTGGTTTTCGCAGTAAGTCATAATCGGCAAATAGCTTGGAATTTCAAGGGTAAAACGATAACCCTTTAACCCTTTGCTTTCGGCGGATTGTTTTGCCGCTTGTAATGCGGATTCGGGAAGTCCTTTCAATTCTGCTTCATCTTCAATGACTTTTTCCCAACCCATCGTGGCATCTAACACATTATTGCTGAATTGTGAGCTGAGTTCGGATAACCGTGATGAAATTTCGCCATAGCGTTTTTGTTTTTCTTCAGGTAACGCAATACCGGAAAGATCGAAATCCCGTAAGGCATTTTCAATGGATTTTTTTTGTGCCACAGAGTAATCGGCAAATTCAGGGCTATTTTTGAGCGCGAAATAGGCATTGTAAAGTCCTTTGTGCTGTCCTACCCAAGTGCTGTATTCGGAAAGTAGAGGTAAACAAGCCTGATAAGCTTCCCGTAACTCAGGGCTGTTTTTGACCGAATTTAAATGGGAAACCGGCGACCAAGCACGGCTTAGACTATCGCTGGCTTCCGTTAAAGGTAAAATGAAATTTTCCCAAGTAAAGTGCGGTTGATTTAAGACCTGTTCTATCGTATCACGGCAATCTTGAATGAGTTTTTCTACGGCAGGTTGAATATGTTCGGGTTTGATTTGTGAAAAAGGCGGTAAGCCTTGAATGTGAAGTAATGGATTTGACATAGATATTTCCTTTTTTAAACTGTTCTGTATATGACGGCGAATTCTATAATATCAAGGTTGAAAAATCTAAAAAATCAGCAATAATGGCTCGTATTTAAATGATTTGGGGATGCGATGAAGTACATTTATATTTTGTTGGGTTTTATTTCTCTTGCTCTTGGGATTGTGGGGATTTTTCTTCCACTTTTGCCAACAACACCGTTTCTTTTATTGACCCTATTTTTCTTTGCGAAAGGTTCAAAACGTTTGGAAATCTGGTTTCTTAGCACTTCTATATACCAAAAACATTTGAAATCATTTAATGAACGTCGAGCGATGAGTAAAAAAACAAAAATGGTTATTTTGGCATTTGCCAGTTCAATGCTATTAATTGGTTTTTACTTTACTCCAAGTATTGTTGGCAGAAGTATTATTGCCGCATTAATTGTTGTGAAATATTGGTTTTTCTTATTTTGGATTAAAACTGAGGAAGAATCGGAAGTTGATCCTATTCAAAGAGAAGAGATAAGTAATGAGTAATTTTTTCTCTGTAAATTTGAAAAGTGCGGTTATTTTTTCTGCTATTTTTGCGCTGAATGGGTGTGATAACAATCAGTCACAGAATCCAAAACCACCTCAACATCAACCCGAACCCACAATTTCAATAGAAAAACCGCAGGTACAAAATAATCGAGAGAAACTTGTACGCAGCATAAAATCGGTTGCCGTTTTAGATCCTTGGCAAGTGAAGGAGGAAGAACAGTTTTCCCTTATTCGAGATTTGTTTGAAGGATTAACGGCTTATGATGCACAAGGTAATATTATTCCTGCAGTGGCGGAAAGTTGGAAAACTCAAGATAATAAAAATTGGACATTTATTTTGCGTGAAGGCTTGAAGTGGTCAAATGGCACACCTTTAACTGCACAGGATTTTGTTCTTTCTTGGCAAGCCCTCTCTCAGTCTGAAAGCCCGCTTAAATCTTATTTGCTATATTTAAATTTGAAAGGTGCGAAAGCTGTTTTGGAAAAAAAGCAGCCCTTAACAAATTTGGGCATTTCTGCTGAAAATGACCGCACTTTGCTCATAACGTTGGATAAACCTACCCCTTATTTACCCGAGATGTTGGCGCATATTGCGTTATTGCCACAATATCGTGATTTGAATTTATCTGTATCAAATGGTGCATATATGCTTTCATTGCGTGATGAAAAAGGGGTTCATCTGGTGAAAAATCCGCATTATTGGCAAAAGGATAGCATGTCATTTAAACAAGTGGATTATGTTCCTTATGATACTAAACCTCTTGCTGAATGGGATATTATTTGGTCTTCATCGGAAAAAACGGAAAACATACAATATTTTCCTCAACTATGCGGCTATTTTTACGAATTTAATTTACGTGATCCGAAGTTGACTAATCCTTTAATTCGGAAAGCGATAGCTTCTCTTATTTCCGTTACCGGTATCACGAATAATGAAATGCCTAATGCAATTCCAAGTTCTTATTTTTTACCAAAAGCCATGTTACAAGGGCAAGATTCACGTTGGGAGCCGGTGTTGGCAGAGCAGTTGTTGGCTCAAAGCGAGATTACAGAAAAGCAACCGCTGGCTTTACGATTGGCTTATGACGATATTTCATTGCATCAAAATATTGCGAATCGTTTGGCGAGACAATTATCAGAGTCAGATTTATTGCGTGTAGAGGGTGAGCCGATGAGTTGGCCACAATTACAGGAAAAAAGGAACAAAGGTGATTTTCAGTTAATTCGTTCCGGATGGTGTGCTGATTTTAATCATCCTATGGCATTTTTAGGCTTATTTTATTCAAAAAGTCCGGACAATAAGAGTGGTTATAGCAATGCAAATTACGATCAGCTGTTTGAACAGGCATTGAAAAGTGTATCAGAAAAAGAGCGGTCAGAAATTTATTTAAAATTAAGTGAAATCATTCAACAGGAAAATTTAGTATTGCCACTGTTTCAATATACGACACCTGTTTATATCTCTTCTTCCGTAATGGGGGTAAAGAAAAATTCTATTAGTGCGATCTATAGTAAGCATCTATGGAGAAAAGTGGAAGCTGAGTAATAACATATCAAAAAAATTCCCCGCTTCATTATTAAGCGGGGAATTTTTAAGGATTATTTTGCATCTTTTTTAACAATTTCTTCGCATGTTTCAATATCACTGCATTTTCCGTAAAGATACAAGCTATGGGCTTTTAATTTAATGCCGTATTGTTCGCTAATCTCTTTTTGGCGTTGCTCAATAAGGTTGTCGGAAAATTCGAATACTTTACCACAGTCTTCACAAATAATATGGTCATGATGTTCTGTCGGCGCAAGTTCAAAAACCGATTTATTTCCTTCAAAATTATGACGAATTAAAATATGCGCTTCGTCAAATTGGTTAAGTACACGGTAAACTGTGGCAAGACCAATCTCACTGTTTTGTTCTAACAAAATTTTATATACATCTTCTGCAGAAAAATGTTCGTTTTTGTGATTTTGCATTAAAGCTAAAATAGTCAAACGAGGCTCAGTAATTTTTAAGCCAGCTTTTTTAAGCAATTTAATATTTTCTTCAGACATAAAGTTTCCTTTTTATGATAGTTAAGCGAGCTCGGCTAAACACATTTCTTCATAAATTTGTTTACACCATTTTTCAACGCGTTCAGCAGTGAGTTCAGGTTGACGATCTTCATCAATACATAAACCGATAAAAGTGCCGTCTTCTAATAGGGCTTTTGAGGCTTCAAATGTATAGCCTTCAGTTGGCCAGTTTCCTACAATGATTGCACCGCGAGGCTCTACAATATCGCGTATCGTACCAATTGCATCACAGAAATAATCTGCGTAGTCTTCTTGGTCGCCACAACCGAAAATCGCCACTAATTTATCTGTGAAATCAATTTCTTCTAAAGTTGGGAAAAAATCGTCCCAATCTGCTTGGGATTCACCGTAATACCAAGTCGGAATCCCGAAAAGTAAGAAATCGTAGGCTTCAATATCTTCTTTTGAGGTTTTTGCGATGTCACGAATATCAACTAAATCATTACCCAATTGTTTTTGAATCATTTTTGCGATATTTTCGGTATTGCCTGTGTCGCTACCATAAAATAGGCCCACTACTGCCATTTTTCTTTCCTTTTAATTTAAACGTTTAAACAAATAAAATTTGCGCAAACTATACCATAAACCCGTTCTCATTTAAACCGATTAATTCTTACTTAGAAACCTATTAATAGCACGAATAACAAAGTCCGGTTTTTCCGCATGAACCCAATGTCCGCAGCCGTTTATAGTGAAGGATGTGGCGTTAGGAAATTGCTGTAAAATGTATTGTGCGTCTTCTGGTTTAATATAAGGGGAATCCCCACCTTTAATAAATAAACTTGGCACCATCACATTAACATTTTGCCAATCCATTAAGTGGTTGTAATTATTGAAAAGTGCGGTCAAATTAAAACGAAAAAATTCAGGGGAATCGGGTTCAAAGGATTTCAACATAAATTGAATTACGCTTGGATCATTAATTTCTTGTTCTAGAATTTGTTTTGCCTGTTGACGTGTTTGGGGTTTAGCCTGTTTCACGGCGAACAAGCCTCTAAACACATCTTGATGACCTTGCTTGCCGTAAGGAAGCGGCGCAATATCAATGACAATCAATTTTTCAACAATTTCAGGATGAAGTGTGGTGAATTTCATCGCTGTTTTCCCCCCCATGGAGTGACCAATCAAAATGACTTTTTTCAAGTTAAGGTGTTGGATAAGCCTGAAGAGATCTTCCGCCATGAGTTCATAATTCATTAATTCTGCATGAAAACTTCTCCCGTGATTACGCAAATCAACACGTAGGATATCGTAATCGTCACTGAATGCTCGGGCGATAACACCAAGATTATTCATATCGCCAAATAAGCCATGAATAAATACCAAGGTTGGGTGATTAATTGTTTGTTCTGTTTGATGAAATTGATAATTTAATAATTGAGAGCCAGGCATAATTTTCGCGTGAGAATTAGTTGAGAAATCGTTATAATGGGCAAAAATTTTAGCAAAGGGAGAAATAAAAATGAAGATCATTGAAGTCGATGAAGAATTATACCAATACATTGCGAAACAAACTCAATCCATTGGTGAAAGTGCTTCCGATATTCTTCGCCGTTTGCTGAATTTACCCGCTAACCCGAATAGTACGTTAGATTTTGTTTCTTTTGATGAGGCGAATAAAAGTGCGGTCAAATCTGATGTCGTTTTGCCGAAAGAGACGAAATCGGAAAATATCTCTCAAATCCAAGCTGAATCGGCACCAAAAGCCCTTGAACCGGCCGTGTTGAAAACTGCTAGAAAGCAGTCTGAGACGGCGATTAGTCAAATGACAGATAAAGTTCGTGCTTTATTAAATTCTTCGGAATTTAAAGAAGAAACAAAAGCAGTTGTGCGTTTTTTAGCTATTTTGCGCGTGCTTTATCGTACTAACCCGGAAAGTTTTGCACAGGCAACCGAATCTCTACAAGGTCGTACCCGCGTTTATTTTGCGCGTGATGAAGGCACGTTATTGATGGCAGGTAATCACACCAAACCGAAACAAATTCCGGATACGCCTTATTGGGTTATTACCAATACCAATAGCGGTAGAAAAATGCTCATGCTGGAAGGGGCGATGCAATCCATGGATTTGCCGGAAAGCCTGATTGATGAAGTGCGTACCTATTTTGTCAGTAACTAAACTTTTTCCTTGGCAAGCCTTTGCCAATGATCCTCAATATTGTGAGAAAATCGCCTTGCGTTCATCGCAAGGTGATGTTTTTACTTGGGGGGAGATCGGGCAAAAAATTAATCAAACCGCTGTGTTTTTACAAAATAGAGGTATCACATCGGAAAGTGCGGTCGCTTTTTGCGGCAAAAATTCTGAATCGATCCTTTTTCTTTATCTTGCGACAATTCAGATTGGCGCCAAAATTCTAGGTTTAAATCCTGCATTTCCACAAGAAAAAATCCATAAATTATGCCATGAGTATGCCATTGATTTATGTTTGTTTGATAAAGATTTATTAAGCATTTCAAATGGATCTTTATCAGCCGTATTGCCTTATGAGGCGGATTTTTTTCGCCCGGCGACGATGACGCTGACTTCCGGCTCAAGCGGCTTGCCTAAAGCGGTGGTACATCATATGCAGGCACATTTGGATAATGCCCGTGGTGTGTGTCAATTAATGAATTTTGATTCCTCACAATCATGGCTATTATCATTACCGTTGTACCATGTATCCGGACAGGGTATTGTGTGGCGTTGGCTGCTTTGCGGTGCAGAATTGCATTTTTCGCAAAGTGATTTTTATGAATCGTTGTTACAAACAACCCATGTATCATTAGTACCAACGCAGCTCCAACGATTGCTTGATTATCTTGCGCAGCATCCCCAAGCGAGTTTTAAAACGAAGCATATTTTATTGGGGGGAGCGCATATTCCGGTGGAATTAACCCAAGCTATTCAGCAATATGGCATTTCTTCTTATAGCGGATATGGCATGACGGAAATGGCATCAACGATCTTTGCGAAATTATCGGATAATTTGTCCGGCGTAGGGCAACCGCTGTTAGGTCGTGAATTTCAACTGGTGAATGAAGAAATTTGGTTGAAAGGTGCCGGGCTGGCATTAGGTTATTGGAAAAAGGGTGAAATTCTTTCTATCACCAATGAACAAGGTTGGTTGCCAACAAAAGATAAAGGCGTTTGGCAAAATAATGAATTAGTAGTGGTGGGGCGTTTAGATAATATGTTTATTTCCGGTGGAGAAAATATTCAGCCGGAAGAAATTGAAGGCGTAATCTTACAATCTAATTTGGTGAAACAAGTGTTTGTATTACCCAAGAAGGACTCAGAGTTTGGTTCAAGACCTATCGCAATACTTGAATTTTATGAACACTTCACGGAAAGTGCGGTCGAAAAACTGCGTATTTTTTTACAAGGGCGTTTAGCGCGATTTAAACACCCGATCGCTTATTACCCGTTGCCTCAAGGAATACAAAAAGGGGCGATTAAAATTTCACGTAAAGCGTTAGCGCAGTGGCTGGCGTGTCAAGAACAAAATAAATAGGAAAATTATGAAATTACCTCGTTTTTTAACTGCTCTTTCAATCGCTTGTATCATGGGCGTTACGCTTTTACAGCCTGTTATTGCGGTTGAGCAAACCTCATTACCAACAGAACAGAGTCTAAAAGCAGATTTGGCAGCAGCACAAAAAATTGACGATGCGGAAGCCAAAAAATCACGTGTTAGTGAATTGCAAACTTCACTTGATCTGTTACAACAAATACAAAGTCAGCAAAAAAATAATGATGATTTAGATAGTACGCTTAGCCGTGCGGATGCGGAGATCCAAAAAAATAATACGGATTTGCAAAATCTTAAGAAAAACTTGAATCAAACCAACGTGGAGGATTACGCATCGGTTTCTTTGGAGAATTTGCAAGTTGAACTGGAAAAACTGAGTAATCAACAACAAGAAAGCCAAACGGCATTAAGTGTGGCAAATACTTTAATGGTGGGGCAAAGTGGTGTTTCAGAACGCGCCCAAACTGCACTAACGGATAACCTAAGACGCACGCAAACTTTAAACCAGCAACTTTCTGAGCATACGATAAGTACGTCTTTGCAACAACAATATCAGTTGGAATTGCAACTGATTGAGCTAAAAAATGCTTATAATCAAACTTTGCTGAAAAATAGCGATCAACTTTCCTTACTTTACAAAAGTCGATATGACTTACTCAATGTTAAGCAACAAGTTCAGCAACAACAGATTTCAGCCATTCAGGAGGCGATTAATCAGAAAAATCTTGCTCAAAGCCAAAACAAAGTTGAGCAAGTGCAGCAACAGCAGCAAAGTGCGGTTAAAAATGATTACATTCAAAAGGAATTGGATCGCAATGCACAACTCAGTAAGTTTTTGCTGGAACAAACGGAAAAAACAAATACGTTAACGCAAGATGAACTGAAAATGCGTAATGTGTTGGATAATTTAACACAAACCCAACGTACGATTGATGAACAGATCAGTGCATTACAGGGTACACTTGTGCTTTCCCGTATTATTCAGCAGCAAAAACAAAAATTACCGACAAATTTAAATATTCAGGGATTATCAAAACAAATTGCGGATTTACGTGTACAGATTTTTGATATCACACAACGTCGCAATGAGTTATATGATTTGGATGCTTATATTCAAAAAGTGGAGTCGGATGAAAGCCAAACTTTTACGGTAGCGGAAAAAGCCCAATTAACCACCTTGCTCACTGAACGTCGCAAAATGGGTTCGGATCTAATTAAATCATTAAATAATCAGTTAAATTTAGCGATTTCTTTAGAATTAACGCAGCAACAAATTACCCAAATCAGTGATCAAATTCAGTCAAAGCTCGATCAACAAAGTTTCTGGGTAAAAAGTAATAATCCGATTAATTTGGATTGGCTGAAGGCTTTGCCAATGTCATTAGAGGGACAATTTGATGGCATGATGAAACGCCTCGGTTTCCCTACCACCTATGATAATTTGCCCTCGTTGTTGACTTATGTATTTTTTCTTATTGTGATCGGTGGGGCAATTTTTAAATTCAAGCCGGCCATTAAGAATCGTTTGGCAATGATTAACGGGGAAATTAATACTTTACGTGCGGATACCCAATGGCATACACCGATGGCGTTGATTTTAACGGGATTACTGAATTTATCCGGTACGCTTTGGTTTCTTGCGATCTGCCAAATGATTGGTTTTTTCTTTTTCCGTAATCCGCAAGAGTTTTGGGATTGGTCGTTCCGTATGGCGGGGTATTGGTGGTTCTTCAATGTGTGGTTTGCGATTTACCGTCCGAATGGGATTTTTGTTCGCCATTTTGGGTTTGCTCAAGAAGATGCGGAAAAATTCCGTGGAGTGGTAAAACGCATTATTATTGCAGTTGTTCTATTATTGAATACATCGGTATTTAGTAATGTGATGGATAATGGTTTAGCCAATGATGTATTGGGAGAGCTCAACACGATTATTGCCTTGATGTTCTGTACGGTGATTATTGCGCCACGTTTTAATCGCGCCCTTAGAGCTTATGAGGAAAATCAATCGCAACGTAATAATGTGATTGTAAAAACCATTCAGATTCTATTACAGCTGGTTCCAATCGGATTAATTCTGCTGATAGTTCTTGGTTATTACTATACCGCACTGAATTTAATCCAACATATCATCAATTCTTATATCGCTTGGTGTATTTGGTTTATTCTACGCAATGTCATCTATCGTGGTATTACAGTGTCATCGCGTCGCTTAGCGCATCGCCGACTTATGGAAAAACGCCGTCAAAAATCGGAAGAATTTAATGATGGTGTGCCTTCAGATGATGTGGTTGTAATTACCGACCAAGAAGAAGGGTTAGCGTTAAATGAAGTAAGAAGTCAGTTGCTACGCTTTGCAGACTTGTTTATTTGGTCGGCACTATTTGCAATTTTCTATTTTATCTGGTCGGATCTTGTGACAGTGGCAAGTTACCTACGTGATATTACGTTATGGCAACAAATTTCTACGGTGAATGGGGTAAATGTCACTGAGAGTATTTCATTATTTAATTTGCTTGTTGCTCTTATTATTGTAGGTATCACCTATGTTCTTGTAAGAAATATTTCAGGTATTTTGGAAGTTTTACTTTTCTCTCGTTTGAAATTATCTCAGGGAACACCTTATACCATTACGACCTTATTGACCTATGTCATTGTGGCAGTAGGTGGTGCATGGGGATTTGCTACACTGGGGATGTCTTGGTCAAAATTACAATGGTTATTTGCCGCACTTTCAGTGGGATTGGGTTTCGGTATGCAAGAAATTTTTGCGAATTTTGTTTCCGGTATTATCTTGCTGTTTGAACGTCCGATTCGTGTGGGCGATACGGTAACCATTAATGGAGTTAGCGGCACGGTCGCTAAAATTCGTATTCGTGCGATTACATTGATTGATTTTGATCGAAAAGAGGTTATTGTTCCTAATAAATCTTTTGTGACGGGGCAAGTGATTAACTGGGCGCTTTCTAGTACGATGACCCGTTTGGTTGTTACCGTTGGAGTGGCTTACGGTTCAGATTTGGAATTAGTGAAAAAATTACTCCTTCAGGCGGCAAATGAGCAACCGGCAGTGTTAAAAGATCCTGAGCCGCGAGCACTGTTCTTGGCTTTTGGAGCGAGTACATTAGATCACGAGCTACGTGTTTATGTCGGCCAGCTTTCTGAACGAACTAATACGGTAGATGCGCTTAATCGTCGTATTAATGAACTATTTGCTGAAAATAATATTGATATTGCATTCAATCAACTTGATGTCTTTATTAAAAATAATGATACCGGTGAAGAAATTCCTTTCGTCGATGTCAATGCAACAACATTATCTAAGAAAAAGTCGTAGAAAAAATGAGAGGTAAAATATGGCAGGTAATACAATAGGACAACTTTTTCGCGTGACAACCTTTGGTGAATCTCATGGTGTTGCGCTCGGTTGTATTGTAGATGGTGTTCCACCCAATATGGCATTATCCGAAGCGGATATTCAGCCTGATTTAGATCGCCGTAAACCCGGTACCTCTCGTTATACCACTGCTCGTCGGGAAGCTGATGAAGTGCAAATTTTATCTGGCGTATTTGAGGGAAAAACCACTGGCACGAGCATCGGTATGATAATCAAAAATGCGGATCAACGTTCCCAAGATTATGGTGAAATTAAAGATCGTTTTCGTCCCGGACACGCCGATTTTACTTATCAACAAAAATACGGAATTCGTGATTATCGAGGTGGCGGACGTTCCTCTGCCCGTGAAACAGCTATGCGGGTGGCGGCTGGCGCCATTGCCAAAAAATACCTACGAGAGCAATTTGGCATTGAAGTTCGTGGTTTTTTAAGTCAAATTGGCGAAGTGAAAATTGCACCACAAACGGTAGGAAAAATCGATTGGGAAAAAGTAGAGAGCAATCCTTTCTTTTGCCCGGATGAAAGTGCGGTTGAAAAATTTGACGAATTGATCCGAGAACTCAAAAAAGAAGGGGATTCCATAGGGGCAAAGCTCACTGTCATTGCTGAAAATGTCCCGGTAGGCTTAGGTGAACCGGTATTTGATCGTTTGGATGCGGATTTGGCTCATGCCTTGATGGGAATTAATGCCGTGAAAGGAGTGGAAATTGGCGATGGTTTTGCCGTGGTGGAACAACGTGGTAGCCAACATCGTGATGAAATGACCCCAAATGGGTTTGAAAGCAATCATGCAGGCGGCATTTTGGGTGGCATTAGTTCCGGTCAGCCGATTATTGCTACCATTGCATTGAAGCCAACGTCGAGTATTACTATTCCGGGGCGTTCGGTGAATCTTGCTGGTGAAGCCGTGGAAGTGGTGACGAAAGGCCGCCACGATCCTTGTGTCGGGATTCGTGCAGTTCCTATTGCAGAAGCGATGGTGGCTATTGTGTTGTTGGATCATTTATTACGCTTTAAGGCGCAATGTAAGTAGTAGGTTGTGTTAAATGAATAAAATGGCATTAAAAACGGCGGTTATTTTGACCGCACTTTTCTCTTTAAGTACGCAAGCTTCCCCACAAGACTGGCAGCAAATTAAGCGTCCTATTCCAAGTGAAGATGGGGTAGCAAAGCCAATCGGCAGTTATTCTAATGGTTGTATTATCGGTGCTGAAGCGTTACCGGCTAAAGGTGAGGGTTATCAAGTGATCCGTATGAATCGTAACCGATATTATGGACACCCGGAAATGATTAAGTATCTTAAACGTTTGGGAGAAAAAGCCAAAGCAGCGGGATTACCAACAATGCTTGTGGGCGATATTGCTATGCCGGGCGGAGGGCGTTTCCTGACCGGACATGCCAGCCACCAAATGGGATTAGATGCAGATATCTGGTTACGCATGGGGGCAATGTCTGATGCGGACGCATTAAATTCCGATGGAAAAGGCTTATTGGTGGTTGATAGAAAAGCACAGCGTGTTGATGATCGGATATGGAACAGTAATCACAGCACATTGATTAAACTTGCCGCTCAGGATCATGGGGTGACCCGTATTTTCGTGAATCCGGCAATTAAACTAAAACTATGTCAGACAGCTGGTAATGATCGGGGCTGGCTACACAAAATTCGCCCTTGGTTTGGCCATGATTCACATTTTCACGTTCGTTTAAAATGTCCTGCTGATGCGGCTCATTGTGAAGATCAAGCACCGGTTCCGGCTGGTGATGGATGTGGTGATGAACTTTATTCTTGGTTTGAACCGGCAAAACCAAGTACGGGCTCAAATAAGCCAAAAGTTGTCCCACCTGAACCGTTTTTATGCCAACAAATATTGACTTCGCCAAATCGAAGTGAATGGTTAGAATAATTTTATAGGCAAATCATAGAGTGCATGGTATGGAATTGGGCGTTGATATTTTAGCAATATTATTTGTTGTGGCATTTGTTGCCGCATTTATTGATGCGATTGCAGGCGGAGGCGGCTTGATTACCATTCCAGCCTTGCTTATGACGGGGATTCCACCGGCTGTGGCATTGGGGACAAATAAATTACAAGCGATGGGTGGCGCATTTTCTGCCAGTCTCTATTTTTTACGTAAAAGAGCGGTCAATTTACGGGAAGTTTGGTTTATTTTACTTTGTGTTTTTCTCGGTTCGGCCTTAGGCACAATCTTAATTCAACTGATTGATTCATCTGTGTTTAAGAAAATTTTGCCATTCTTAATTTTAACCATTGGACTCTATTTTCTCTTTACCCCTAAATTGGGCGATGAAGATCGTAAACAACGTTTAACTTATGTGGTTTTTGGTTTTGCCATTAGCCCATTTTTAGGTTTCTATGACGGCTTTTTCGGGCCGGGAACGGGTTCTATTATGAGCTTGGCTTGTGTTACATTGTTAGGCTTCAATCTTGCCAAAGCGACAGCCCATGCGAAAGTGATGAATTTTACCTCAAACTTTGCCTCCTTCTTGCTTTTCTTAGCCGGGGGACAAATTTTGTGGACTGCAGGCATCGTGATGATGATCGGAAGTATTCTTGGGGCAAATTGGGGGGCCAAAATGGTAATGACGAAAGGTAAAACCTTAATTCGCCCTATGGTCGTGGTGATGTCGTTTTTAATGACCGCAAAAATGGCATACGATCAAGGTTGGTTTAGTATTTAAAGTGCGGTTAATTCCGTGGCTGTTTTTAGTATGACAGATTCTCAACAAAATATTCGTTTAACGGCACGAGTGGGCTATGAACCACATTTTTCGTGGTCTTATTTAAAACCAAAATACTGGGGTATTTGGCTTGGTATTTTCTTTTTGCTTTTATTGGCATTTGTGCCTTTTCGGCTGCGTGATAAATTTGCGGCAAAGTTGGGCGTATGGATTGGGCATAAGGCAAAAAAACAACGTAAACGCGCCCAAATTAATTTGAGCCATTGTTTTCCAAAGTGGACAACGCAGCAACGAGAGCAAGTGATTGATGAAATGTTTGCCGTGGTCGCTCAAGTGATGTTGGGTATTGGTGAAATTGCCATTCGTTCTAAAAAACATCTCCAAAAACGCAGTGAATTTATCGGTATTGAGCATATTCAAAAAGCCAAAGCCGAGGGATATAACATTATTTTAATGGTACCCCATGGTTGGGCAATTGATGCTTCCGGTATTATTTTACATACCCACGGGATGCCAATGACTTCTATGTATAACCCTCATCGCAATCCTTTGGTAGATTGGCTATGGACAATCGTCCGTCAGCGTTTCGGCGGAAAAATGCATGCCCGTCAAAATGGCATTAAGCCTTTTTTGACCAGTGTTCGTCAGGGGGAAATGGGATATTACTTACCCGATGAAGATTTTGGTGCAGAACAAAGTGTATTTGTTGATTTTTTTGCGACTTATAAAGCGACATTACCGGGACTAAATAAAATGGCAAAACTGGCTAGAGCTGTTGTGATCCCAATGTTTCCTCGTTATAACGCCGAAAGTGGAAAATATGAAATGGAAATTCATCCGCCTATGATGCTGAGTGATGAACCTGAAAAGTCAGCCCGAGCGATGAATGAAGAAATCGAATCTTTTGTCACGCCAACCCCAGAACAATATGTTTGGATTTTACAATTATTAAGAACGCGTAAAGATGGCGAAGATCTTTATTATTGAAGGGTATCAAGGTGCTGTGTAGCAAATGCACAAACGGATATTTTACAGAATGTAGGGACATACTGCGTGTATCCGAATTTTAACTTATTGAAATAAATTGATTTTTATCACGGACACACGCAGTGTGTCCCTACCGGCAAACAAAAAAACAACGTTGTGCAACTGCGACATAATATTGGGTAACTTAAAAAGTGCGGTAGGTTTTTCACGAGATTTTGCGATTGCAAAAATGTTGGAAAATCCCACCGCTTATTTTTCTCAAAAATAGATATTTCAACAATACTTGAAATCTTCCCTTTAATAGGGTTATTATCATTGTGTTCTATTATTGAGGGATTTTTTATGAATACCGAACAAGCCAGTTTTTTATTTGAAAGCCTTTCTTCGCCCATTCGTTTAGGGATTTTCCAAACTTTATCCGCAATGGGAACGGAAGGAATGACAGCTGGCGATTTGGCGAAACAACTTAACCTTGCCCCAAATCATCTCTCTTTTCATTTAAAAAACTTAAGTCAGGCGGAGCTAGTTTATAGCACTCAAGAAGGAAGATTTATCCGCTATTATGCCAATTTAACCTTAATGCTACATTTAACCGCATTTTTGACACAAAATTGTTGTAAAAATAGCCGTGAGCATTGTTCCATTGACTGTTGTTAAAAAATTTTCGCCTGTTATTTCAATAACTCTTGAATTATATAAGGAAAAAGAATGTGTTCAGTTACGATTTATCATAATCCAAAGTGCGGTACGTCTCGCAATACTTTAGCTCTTATTCGTCATTTGGGCATTGAGCCTACGATTATTCATTATTTAGAACAGCCTCCGAGTGAAACGGTTTTGCGTGAATTATTGGAAAAAATGCCATTGACACCACGTCAGTTGCTCAGAACCAATGTACCGCCTTACCTTGAGAAAGGGTTAGATAATTTAACATTGAGTGATGATGTGTTAATTGCCGCTATGTTAGCTGAGCCAATTTTAATCAATCGTCCGATTGTCGTCACCGAAAAAGGCGTGCGTTTATGTCGTCCATCGGAAGTCTTTTTGCAAATCTCACCCCGTCCTTTGCAAACGGATTTTATTAAAGAAGATGGGAACGTAATTGCTGCGGAGACAAAATAATGGGATTTTTTGAACGCTTTTTAACAGTGTGGGTTGCATTAGCAATTATGGTTGGCGTTGGCTTAGGTGTATGGCAACCTGAATTATTCGCTGGGATTGCCAAATTAGAAATCGCACACATCAATTTACCTGTGGCAGTGCTGATTTGGCTGATGATTTATCCGATGATGATCCAAATTGACTGGTCAGCAATTAAAGATGTTGGCAAAAAACCGAAAGGTTTAGCTTTAACCTTATTTATTAATTGGCTGGTCAAGCCTTTTACTATGGCGTTGGTCGGTTGGCTCTTTTTCCGTATTTTCTTTGCGGAGTGGGTCGATGCGCAATCGGCGACAGAATATATCGCAGGAATGATTTTACTTGGTGTTGCGCCTTGTACAGCAATGGTGTTTGTTTGGTCACAATTAGTGCGTGGCGATGCTAATTACACTTTGGTACAAGTATCAATCAACGACATCATTATGATTTTTGCGTTTGCACCGATTGCGGGTTTCTTGTTAGGGATTAGCGATATTCAAATCCCGTGGCAAACTTTGCTTTATAGCACCATTTTATATGTATTGTTGCCACTTCTTGCAGGCTGGATCACTCGAAATGTATTGGGGCAATCCGCTGAAAAAATCCAACGATTAAGCCAAAGGTTAAAGCCTTTTTCCATTTTAGGGTTATTGCTCACAGTTGTGCTGTTATTCGCTTTCCAAGCACAAACTATTTTGGCACAGCCGTTAGTGATTTTACTCATCGCCATTCCTCTTTTGGTTCAAACCTACGGCATTTTCTTCTTGGCGCATTTTTTAGCAAAATGGTTAAAACTGCCGCATCAAGTTGCCGCCCCAGCTTGTTTAATCGGTACCAGCAACTTTTTTGAATTAGCCGTTGCCGTGGCTATTTCGCTATTCGGTTTACATTCAGGTGCGGCATTAGCTACTGTTGTCGGTGTATTGGTTGAAGTGCCTGTGATGCTCTCGCTTGTTGCGTTGTTAAACCGTTGGAATAGATGAAAGAGCGGTCAGATTTTCATAAGATTTTGCAATCCGCAAACATTTCTCAAATAACCTAGCACGGTAACGCCGTACTAGGTTGAGCATAATTCAGCTTATAGCCATTTTCAGCGTTTTACTGGCAGAAATCTGGTAATAACGCATCAATTTGGGCAAATCCTTCGGCTAAAACCTCATTCTCTGAGCGGATAGCGGTGCCTTGCGCTCGGGCAATATAAAAGCGATCAAATCCCATAATATTGGTAAACATTTCTTTTAAATACATTTGACTAAATTCAAGGGGTGTATAACGGTCATTATTGGTATAAATTGACCCGCTGGATTGCAAGAGAAATACCTTACGTCCATCAGTCATCAACCCTTTAGAACCTGATGAAGTATAATGAAATGTTTCACGAGCAATTAAAATGTTATCCATATAATCCTTTAATTTAGATGGAATATTGAAGTTATGTAATGGCATTGCAATCACAATCCGCTTATAAGATTTAAACTGAGCCAAGATAGCTTGCATTTTGTGCTTTCTTTCTTGCTGCTCAGTGGTTAGCGTCTCGCCTGCCATTTGCTGTGAAAATAACGTTAATGTTTTACCGAGCATTATTATCTAGGTTAGGTGTCGGCTATACCCCAAAAGCTTTGTTGAACCCTATTTGGCATTGGGCGGGTTGTTTGTGCAACTGCTACATAATATTGGGTTATCATCAAAGTGCGGTTAAAATTGACCGCACTTTTTATGGAGGTTG
This sequence comes from Rodentibacter ratti, assembly GCF_002000485.1. Taxonomy (GTDB): domain Bacteria; phylum Pseudomonadota; class Gammaproteobacteria; order Enterobacterales; family Pasteurellaceae; genus Rodentibacter; species Rodentibacter ratti. The sequence continues at coordinate 72,353 of NZ_MLAJ01000005.1, forward strand.
GTTAGGCGGTTGAGAGTAAATATTGCTCCAACCTTGCTTATGCCGAGAATTTTGTCGTATTACGCTTTGGCTGAATTTGGTGGATCGTATTTGTTACGGTTCCAATAATCGGTAAGGATGTCCAATCTTTCGTTTTAATATTTTGCATTTGAGAATCTAACGCCATAAAGATAAATTCATCGTGATGAGTGATAAATTCATAGAGATGAAATTCATTTTCGCTTTCTAATACAACAAGATCACCAATAGACAAACGATCATTTTTTTCAACAATTAACATATCGCCTTGTTCAATTCCCCAAGCAAGCATATTGGGATTTGTCACACGAATAAAACAGGTTTGTTGTGGACGTTTAATGCAGTAAAGATTTAAATCAAGTTTTTTACTGAATTTTGATTTTTTTTCAATATCGTTAAAAAATGGCATTGGATGATAAGAAAACGTCATCTCATTTTGGGCAACGGTGCTTGCGTAGTGCATCATCTTATTTTCCTTAGTTAATAATATGGTTGTTTATACAGTTGTTAATATACTGGTGTTTCATACAGGTTGTCAATACTGAATAGAAAAATTTTAGAAAAATATCAAGAATAAGTAGAAATGATGAAAGCATCACAAAAAACGTAAGAAAAGATTTTCTTTTAAATAGAATTTAGGCTATCTTTAGTTCGCCCAGGTGGATCAGTCATGATCTGAAGTTTAACCATACTTTTATTTAAATTTATTATGAATACATCACGTTTATTTCATTTTCTTTTCCAAGGTAATTTAGTAAAACGAATTGCTCTTGGTCTTGTTCTCGGGATCCTTGTCGCACTGCTTAATTCAAGTATTGAACAAACATTGGGTTTTGATCTTGCAGCAAGCGTTGGCATATTAGGTCAAATTTTTGTTAAAGGTCTTAGAGCGGTTGCACCAATCTTAATTTTCTTCTTGGTGATGGCGGCATTAGCCAACAAAAAAGTTGGCTCAAAAAGCAATATGAAAGAAATTATTGTGCTTTACCTTTTAGGAACGTTTTTAGCCGCATTAGCCGCCGTAATTGCAAGTATGCTTTTCCCTTCTGAAGTGGCATTATCGGTGAAAGAAGATGTGGCTTCAGCACCTCAATCGGTTGCCCAAGTATTATTAACTTTAGTGCTGAATGTGGTGGATAACCCGTTAAATGCCATTTTTAAAGCTAACTTTATTGGTGTACTGGCGTGGTCAATCGGTCTGGGGCTCGCACTTCGTTATGCTTCTGAAACGACAAAGCAAGTGGTGGCGGATTTTGCAGAAGGTATTTCTAAAATCGTACACGTTATTATTTCATTTGCGCCTTTTGGGGTATTTGGCTTAGTGGCGGAGACCTTATCTGATAAAGGTTTAGCGGCTTTAGGCGGTTACATTCATTTATTAGTGGTGTTAATCGGCACAATGCTCTTTACTGCATTTGTGCTTAATCCTATTTTGGTTTATTGGAAAATTCGCCAAAATCCGTATCCGTTGGTTTGGACTTGTGTACGCGAAAGTGGCGTTACCGCATTTTTCACCCGTAGTTCTGCGGCGAATATTCCGGTGAATATTGGCTTGGCAAAACGTTTAAATCTTGATGAAGAAACCTACTCAGTGGCAATTCCATTGGGGGCGAATATCAATATGGCGGGGGCAGCCATTACTATTACGGTATTAACTTTAGCGGCAGTTCATACACTAGGCATAGAAGTCTCCTTTTTTAGCGCATTGCTATTAAGTGTGGTTGCAGCACTTTGTGCTTGCGGGGCATCGGGTGTTGCCGGTGGCTCATTATTACTTATTCCGTTAGCATGTAGCTTATTTGGTATTTCTGATGATGTGGCGGCACAAATGATAGGTGTGGGTTTCGTCATCGGTATCTTGCAAGACTCCACAGAAACCGCATTAAATTCTTCAACAGATGTGCTGTTTACTGCGGCGGTATGCATGGAAGAAGAACGAAAAAATCAAGCATAATTCAATGCTTTTATAAGGCGGGCGAAAGTCCGCCTTTATTTTTTCCGGCTGAGATTTCGCTATACAAAGTGCGGTCTAATTTGTTAGACTTTTTTCGTTTCAAAACAAAATAGAGGGAATCAAAATGGATGGATTAACCTTAGCGACATTAGTCTTTCTTGTACTCATTGTTGTTATTTTATTTTCAACGATTAAAACCGTTCCACAGGGATATAACTGGACGATTGAGCGTTTTGGGCGATATACACGCACATTAATGCCGGGGTTGAATATCGTTGTGCCTTTTGTGGATCGTGTCGGGCGCAAAATTAATATGATGGAACAAGTGTTGGATATTCCTTCACAAGAAGTCATTTCTAAAGATAATGCCAATGTTGCCATTGACGCGGTGTGTTTCGTTCAAGTGATTGATGCACGCAGCGCGGCTTATGAAGTGAATCACCTTGAACAAGCAATTATTAATTTAACCATGACGAATATTCGTACCGTTCTCGGTTCTATGGAATTGGACGAAATGTTATCGCAACGTGATTCCATTAACAGCCGTTTGCTTGCTATTGTCGATGAAGCGACTAACCCATGGGGGATCAAAGTCACCCGTATTGAAATTCGTGATGTGCGTCCACCCCGTGAGTTGATCGATTCGATGAATGCGCAAATGAAAGCGGAGCGTAACAAACGGGCGGAAGTGTTGGAAGCCGAGGGGATTCGACAAGCGGAAATTTTACGGGCAGAAGGGGAAAAACAAGCCCGTATTTTGAAAGCGGAAGGGGAGCGTCAAGAAGCCTTCTTGCAAGCGGAAGCCCGCGAACGTGCCGCAGAAGCGGAGGCAAAAGCCACACAAATGGTTTCTGAAGCTATCGCCAGTGGCGATACCAAAGCGATCAATTACTTCATTGCGCAAAAATACACGGAAGCCTTAAAAGAAATTGGCGGTGCGCAAAATAGCAAGGTGGTATTAATGCCATTAGAAGCAGGGAATTTAATCGGTTCTGTGGCGGGCATTGCGGAATTATTAAAAGGCGATAAAAAAGCTTAAGATTTCACTTTTCAAAGTGCGGTTGAAATTATTCATAAATTACTAACGTAATTTATTCGCTCCTTCAGAGCCGTTGGCAGAGCCAGCGTTCAAAAAACGTTGTTTTTTGTGACCGCACTTTTTTCATCAGAGGAAGCAATATGGCAGAATGGTTGACCACATGGACATTATGGCATTGGTTGGTTTTAGGTTTTGTATTATTGATTGCTGAAGTGGTCGCTCCCGGTGTGTTTTTGCTTTGGTGGGGCTTGGCTGCTTTAGCCACCGCTCTTGTGCAATTTCTTTTTCCTGCTTTTTCGTTAGTCGGATTAGCGATTTTTTATGCTGTTTTAGCCTGTATTTTATCGGTCGCTTGGTGGAAGTATCAGCATAATAAAGATAGTCAGGATCAGGCTAAAACGTCGCTAAACCAGCGTGATCATGCAATGCTTGGCAAACAAGGCACAGTACAGGAAATCGCCGTAAATGGGATTGGACGCGGTGCATTTGGTGATAGCACTTGGCGTATTCAAGGTGAGCATCTCGCTGTGAATGATCTTGTGAAAGTTGTGCGAGTGGAAGGTATCACGCTAATTGTTGAAAAGGTAACAGAATGAATCATCTTATTATTTTTGCCCATCCTAATTCCAAAGGCAGCTTTGGGCGGGCTGTGGCAGATTGTGTGGCGAAAACCAGCCAAAGCCTTGGTGTGGAAACCCAATTTCGTGATCTCTATACTTTGAATTTTGATCCAATCATCTCTTTTGAAGAACTACAAGCGGTGAATAGCGGCATTATTCCCGAAGAAGTGAAATATGAACATGATCTTATTCGCCAAGCGGATTTAATCACGCTTGTTTATCCCCTTTGGTGGATGGGTTTCCCGGCGATTTTAAAGGGTTATTTGGATCGGGTATTAAGCCATGGATTTGCTTATAAAACCGAAAATGCTGAATCCGTTGGTTTGCTGAAAGGGAAGCAAATGCAACAATTCATCACGCTAGGTAGCAATGTGGAGAAGTATAAAGAATTCGGTATTGATAAATCCCTTGATCATTGCCTCGTGAACGGTTTGTTTAATTACTGCGGTATTGAAAATGTGACCTATGAACTATTTGGCGATCTTCATTTAATTGATGATGCAGCTCGTCATGCAATGCTTGATATCGTTGAGCAGAAAACACAGGAAAAATTGACCGCACTTTTAAAGGGAAAGAGAGTATGAGCACAGAAAAACCACTCAATAATTTTTCTTTAATTAGTCGTTTATTTGGCAATTTATTTTATCGTTCCCCAACCGATCCGGTGCTTGCCGGTGTTTTTGATTGGTTGCAACAAAAAGGCTTAAATCAAGTTTGGGCATTAGATGCGGATAAAGAAAGCCAAGCGGCGTTAGATAATCTCCAGTTAAAAATTGATCTCGCCTTGTTAAATGAAGAATACCAAAAATTGTTTGGTGAGGAAGGTAAAGTGGCTACGGCGATTTCCGCTTATGATATTGACTTGATGGATTTTATGGCTTTCCGTGATGAACGAGCTATGCCGCAAGTGGAAAGTGCGGATCATTTTGCGTTACTTTTACTGACCGCCTCTTGGCTAGAAGATAACGTTGATTCCATTTCTGCCCAGCGAACGCTTTTTGAAGCCTTTCTATTACCTTGCGCTGCAAAATTTCTCACTCAAGTTGAAACCTACGCTACTTTGCCGTTTTATCGTTCTTTAGCTTATTTAACCCGTGAAATTTTAGCGGCAGTGGCGGATGAGTTGGAAGAATAACGATGACTAAGTGGAAAAAAGTCTTTGCTTTTATACCGCTCTTTCTTTGGACGGTAATGGTTCTATTTTTATATTTCTATATGGTTATTGCAAATGGGGATAAGCATGACGGGGAAGCCTATATCGCTTATTTTCTTTTGCTTTTTTACCTGACTTTTCCCTTTGGTTCTTTTGTCTTTGTTGTTTTTTCCCTCTTCGGTTTTGGTGGCAACAGTTCCTTTAATCCGGTTGTCGCTGGGCTAATGGGCATTGTTGCTATCGGTGCTTTTTATTTCCAATGGTATGTGCTTTACCCTAAATTACGAAATATCATTTTAAGAAAATGGTTTAAAGAAAATCATTTTATTTTTGATTTTCTTTTCTTTATTGCTATGTTTTACCTCATTTTATCTATTTTTTTTGGGGTAATTATATAAAAAGTCTCACATGCGAAAAAATTAATCTGTGAATAATACATTATTCATATTACCGAAGCTTATTTTGGAATATTTAACCCGATCTCACGGCAATGATAAATGAGTTGGAAAAGTAATAATGGCTAAATGGAAAAAACTTCTTATTTTTATACCGCTCTTTCTTATGGCTTTGACGGTTTTATTTTTATATTTTCATTTTATTCTTGCGGAAGAAATAGTGAATCCTGCAGAAGCCCATATTGGTTATTTTCTCGGACTTCTTTGGCTGACTTTTCCATTAGGTTATCTCGCCCTTGTTATTTTTTCTCTTCTTCTCACCGACTTTTTTGAGCCAATTGCAGTAGAATTAATGGGTATTGTCGCCATTATCACTTTTTATTTTCAATGGTATGTGCTTTGCCCGAAGTTATGGCGTTATTTTTGTAAGAAATTAAAACGAAATAAAGAATGATTGTTTAAGAAATATTCAATTACACTGAAAATGCTTTGTTTTGCTTTGCTTTGTAAACTTGCCAAAGTTTCTTTATTTATACTATCAATTAAGTGGGGGCATTATGAGTAGCTCGCTTGCAGGCACGTCGTTGGATGAATTAAGAACCTATTTTGATTCGCTTCCTGATAATGAAGAAAACTAAAAAAACAAACGGCTGATATTCAGCCGTTTTTTCTTATCAAAAATTTATTCTAATGTCGCCAAAATAATTTGTTCCGGATCGATATGCAACCAAATTTGTTGATTAATTTGCCATTGATCCGGTTGGGTAATTGCCGCACAAAATTCTATTTTCGTGCCATCAAAAACTAAAATAGCTTCTTCCTCATTGATTGATTTGATGCTCACGGGAAATTGATTTGTCTGCTTTTCCAAAGGCTGTTTCGTCATCTTCACCCAAGGTGCTTTAAACATCAGCATCACTTCTTTTTCTGTCATTAATTTCAAACGTGAGGCACTTTTTGTGGTAATGGAGACTTGTAGGGGCATAGGCAACCCTTCTATGTTCACATCAACAATACAACGGGAATCCATCATTCGTTGGCATGCCACTTTACCGAAGAATTGATTGCGTGCACTGCTTTGTAACGAAAAGCGTGCGGTGGCGGTAAGCAGGCTATCGAGCGGCACGGATTCATCTTGTAAAATTTTGAAGGCATGATCTTGGGTTTTCTCTAAGAGATCATAAAGTTGGAGTAAGCGTTTGGCATAGTGGGTTAAAATCGTACCGCCCCCATTTTTTCCGCCGGTATTGCGTTCCAGCAAAGGGCAAGGGCTGAGCTTATTCATCGCTTCGAGGTGATCCCAGGCACTTTTGTAGCTAACTTTGGCATTTTTTGCCGCTTGATTAATCGAACCGCATTGTTCAATTTCTTTGAGTAAGCGAACCCGTTTGGGATCAATAAAGAGCATTTGTTGAAGTTTTATGCTGAGTAAAATTTCAGTATTTTTCATGGGGATTCCTTTCATCACAATAGAGCGTTATATATTTTATGATAAAACCCTATTTTGACGTATCGCTATTTTTTATTTCGATATATAATCAAGTAAATAACGTTATTCGGCACAGGAGAAAATGATGAAAAAATTAGCTAAAATTTCAACCGCACTTTTTATTGTCGGCTTAGGCGTCTCTTTGGCGAGTTCGGCGAAAGTCACCGTGTTTGCAGCAGCTTCAATGACCGATGCTTTACAGCAGATCGCAACAGACTATGCGAAACAAAATCCTAAAAATAAGGTGGTGTTTTCTTTTGCGTCTTCTTCAACTTTGGCAAAACAAGTGGAAGAGGGCGCACCGGCGGATATTTTTGTTTCAGCCAGTAATAAATGGATGAAATATCTTTTTGAGAAAAATTTAACGGTAAAAGAAACGGAAAAAACCTTGGCGGGAAATGAATTAGTGTTAATTGCCCCGGTAAAAAGTGCGGTGGATTCTGTGGATATTGCCAAAGGTGAGTGGATCGATGTTTTAAAAGACGGTTATTTATCGGTGGGCGATCCGGCTCATGTACCCGCTGGGCAATATGCAGAAGAAGCCTTAAGCAAACTGAATTTATGGCATAAAGTGAAAGATCGTTTAGCACGTGCCAAAGATGTGCGTGGGGCATTAGCTTTGGTGGAACGGGCTGAAACGCCTTATGGTATTGTGTATAGCACGGATGCCAAAGTGAGCCAAAAAGTGAAAACCGTGGGCGTATTTCCTGCAGAGAGTTATAAACCTATCGCTTATCCAATAGCGATTTTGAAAGATCACGATAATGCGGATTCCCGTGATTTCTTAAAATATCTTGATTCTGATGAGGCGAAAAAAGTGATTGAAAGTTACGGCTTTTCCGTGAAATAAATCTAATGAAAGAAAGGGCAAGGTTTTGCCCTTTTTGTTAAAATCCGATACATCTTTAAGCAAAATATCAAAATGTGATAAGGAAATACAGTTTGCTCACTCAGTTTCTTTCCCTATTTAATCTCAGTCCCTTAGAAAGCGATGCCATTCGCCTGAGTTTAAGTGTGGCGTTTAATGCCATGCTTTGGAGCTTGCCCTTGGCGATCTTTGTGGCGTGGCTTTTGGCTCGTAAACATTTTTATGGTAAATCCTTGGTGAGTGGCATTATTCATTTGCCTTTAGTATTGCCGCCTGTTGTGATTGGCTATTTATTGCTGGTGGCGATGGGGAGAAACGGGTTTATCGGAGAGTATCTCTATCAATGGTTTGGCGTGTCTTTTGGGTTTAGTTGGAAAGGAGCGGTGCTTGCTTCGGCAGTGGTGGCTTTTCCTTTAGTGGTGCGGGCGATTCGCCTTTCCCTTGAAAGTATTGATATTAGGCTTGAACAGGCTGCACAAACTTTGGGTGCTTCGCCATGGCGTGTGTTTTTTACGATCACCTTTCCTCTTTCTCTGCCAGGCGTATTAGCCGGATTGATATTAGGCTTTGCCCGTTCATTAGGGGAGTTTGGTGCAACCATTACTTTTGTTTCCAATATTGCCGGAGAAACCCAAACTATTCCCCTTGCGATGTACTCTTTCATTCAAACACCGGGTGCAGAGGCGCAAACCGCACGTTTATGCCTATTTGCGATTATCCTTTCATTCATTTCATTGCTTGCCTCGGAATGGCTGGCTAAACGTATGCAGAAACAATTAGGGCAAAGCAATGTTGCAAATTAATATAAAAAAACAACTAGGAAAATTAGCGTTGGAGGCAAATCTGCAGCTTCCCGTTCAAGGCGTGACGGCTATTTTCGGGTTGTCCGGTGCGGGGAAAACCGCTTTAATTAATTTAGTGAGCGGACTCACTCAACCTGATGAGGGATTTATCCGATTAAATGACCGCACTTTGGTTGATACTGAAACACAACAAAATGTCCCTATTCATTTGCGTAAAATCGGTTATGTGTTTCAAGATGCCCGACTATTTCCTCATTACACGGTGAAAGGCAATTTATGTTATGGTGCACAAAATGTGGCAAAAGAGGAGTTTGATTATATTGTCGAATTACTTGGTATTAGTCATTTGTTGAAACGTTACTCGCTCACCCTTTCCGGAGGGGAAAAACAGCGTGTTGCCATTGGACGTGCATTACTCACCGATCCGGAAATGTTATTGATGGATGAACCCCTTTCAGCCTTAGATTTACCACGTAAACGGGAATTAATGCACTATTTGGAACGGCTGTCTCAAGAAATTAATATTCCTATTTTGTATGTCACACACAGTTTAGATGAATTATTACGCCTCGCCGATCGGGTGGTATTAATGGAAAATGGGAAAGTCAGAGCCTGTGATTCGCTGGAGCGAATTTGGAACAGTACGATTTTCGCTCCTTGGAAAGAGAAAAGTGAGCAGAGTAGTGTTTTAGCCTTACCCGTGCATTTGCATCATCCGCCTTATAAAATGACCGCACTTTCCTTGGGAGAACAATTACTTTGGATTCATCAAGTGAATGCGACGGTAGGGGAGCTTGTACGCATTTGTATTTATAGTTCGGATGTGTCAATTGCATTGCAAAAGCCACAGCAAACCAGTATTCGCAATATTTTACGTGGTCAAATTGCACAAATTGATATACAGGATTCTCGTGTGGATATTGCGGTATTAATCGAAGGACATAAAATTTGGGCAAGTATCAGCAAATGGGCGCAAAATGAATTACGCTTTACGGTCGGTATGAATGTTTATCTACAAATTAAAGCGGTCTCTGTTGTTTGAAATGATATTCCATAAAAGTATAAGCTATAACAAAAAACGATTAGATCTTTTATAAGGAAGTCTATCTAATATCGCCATCTGAATTTATAGGAGATTAATATGCTATTTCTTACTTTAGCCATTTTTGCACTGATTCTTGTGCTGTTAGGCTATCTTTATAAAAAAACACAAAAATTGGGTCAAACGGTTTTTGTCGGTTTAGTACTGGGTTTAGGCTTGGGGGCGTTGCTCCAAAATGTGGGTGATGAAGGGACGATTAAAACCGCATTAGATTGGATTAATCTTGTGGGTGGCGGCTATGTTCGTTTATTACAAATGATCGTGATGCCACTCGTCTTTGTTTCAATTTTATCGGCAATTACGCGTCTCAATGAGGCTCGCTCTTTAGGCAAAATCAGCTTCAGTGTGCTTTCCGTATTGCTTGTTACCACCGCAATTGCCGCTTTTATCGGAATCATTATGGTTCAACTATTCGGTTTAACGGCGGAAGGTTTGGTTGCCGGTGAACGTGAACTTGCCGCTCAAACCCGAGTATTGGGTCGTGCAGATCAAATTAATGCATTAAGTGTGCCGGCAATGCTGCTTTCTTTCATTCCAAAGAATCCTTTTGCCGAATTAACGGGGGCAAATCCAACTTCAATTATTAGTGTGGTGATTTTCTCGGCATTTTTAGGCGTAGCGGCATTGAGTTTGCGTAAAGAAAATCAGGAACTGGGTGATCGCATTGCACAAGGTGTGGAAACGCTCAATAAATTAGTGGCACGTTTAGTGCGTTTTGTCATTCGTTTAACGCCTTATGGGGTGTTTGCCTTAATGATAAAAATGGCAGCCACTTCAAAATGGGCGGATATTCTGAATCTAGGCAGTTTCATTGTGGCTTCCTATATTGCTATTCTCTTGATGTTTATTGTGCATGGCGTACTACTTTTATTGTCCGGTATCAGCCCGATTCAATATTATAAAAAAGTGATGCCAACCCTCGCTTTCGCCTTTAGCTCTCGTTCAAGTGCTGCGACGATCCCATTAAATATCGAAACGCAAACAGACAAACTGGGTAATAATCCGGCTATTGCGAATTTCTCCGCTACCTTTGGTGCGACAATCGGACAAAATGGTTGTGCGGGGATTTATCCTGCGATGTTAGCAGTGATGATTGCGCCAACGGTCGGTATCGATCCTTTTAGCATGAGTTATATTGCAACCCTTGTTTTAGTGGTAGCGATTTCTTCTTTTGGTATTGCCGGTGTCGGTGGTGGGGCAACCTTTGCGGCGATCGTGGTGCTTTCCACTTTAGGCTTACCCCTTGAATTAGTCGGTTTATTGATCTCAATCGAACCACTTATTGATATGGGACGTACCGCATTAAATGTAAATGGTGCAATGACAGCAGGAACATTAAGCAGTAAATGGTTGAAATTAAAAGAATAAATAATTTGCCCGATATAGGGTAAGCACGACACAAAGATGATTTTACATTCCGTTTAAATCATCAAGTGCGGTCAAAAACTACCGCACTTTTATCACAAGCAAAATGAAAAAGCCCGCAAAGTGCGGGCTTTTTTACTCAAGTTTTTATTTATCGGATTTACCGAGATTATCAAAGAATTTCTTCACGCCATCTAAAAAGCCGGAGGATTTAGGACTATGTTTGCTTAATCCTTTGCCTTGCAGACTTTCTTCAAGTTCTTTCAGTAATTCTTTTTGTTTACTGTTTAAATTCACTGGCGTTTCCACCACAATACGGCAGATTAAATCGCCCGCATAACTGCTACGGTTAGAAGTGACGCCTTTGCCACGCATTCGGAATAATTTACCGGTTTGGGTTTCAGCAGGGATTTTGAGTTTTACCCGACCATCTAAAGTGGGTACTTCAATCTCACCGCCTAATGCCGCAGTAGCAAAGCTAATTGGTACTTCACAATAAAGGTTGTTGCCATCACGTTCAAAGATATGATGTTCTTTTACGTGAATAACAACATAAAGATCGCCTGCCGGCGCACCGTTTTCACCGGCTGCCCCTTTACCGCTTAAGCGAAGTTGGTTACCGGTATCCACTCCTGCCGGAATTTTAACTGAAAGGCTTTCTTTTTTATGAACGCGACCGTCTCCGTGGCAGACGTGACAAGGTTTTTCAATTTTCTTACCGGAGCCGTGACAGGTCGGGCAAATACTTTCAGATACAAAGAAACCTTGTTGGCGGCGAACGCGGCCTGCTCCATGACAGGTTGGACAGGTTTCAACTTTTGAGCCTTTTTCAGCGCCTGTACCGTCACAATTATCACAATGTACGAGAGTGTTAATTTGGATATCTTTGGTTGTTCCTTTTACGGCTTCTTCTAAGCTGATTTCAAGATCATAGCGTAAATCTTCACCACGTACGACACGCTGACGGCTGCGACCGCCACCACCAAAGATATCGCCAAAAATATCGCCAAACATATCACCGAAATCGGCACCGCCAAAACCGCCACCGAATCCACCGCCACCAAAACCGCCTTGTTCAAAGGCTGCATGGCCGTATTGATCGTAAGCAGCACGTTTCTCTTTATCACCTAAAACTTCATAAGCTTCTTGAATTTCTTTGAATTTTTCTTCTTTGGCTTTATCACCCTTCGTTCTATCAGGATGATATTGCATAGCGAGTTTTTTATATGCACGCTTAATTTCTTTTTCGTCTGCACCTTTTGAGATGCCGAGAAGTTCGTAATAGTCTTGTTTTGCCATTAGGTTTTTCCATTTTATTGTCACTTTTCTTTGCTTCGCCAAAGAAAAGTAACCAAAAGAAAGGCGACCCTACTTTTCCTTGTTTCCTTTGTTACATTGAATTTGCTTAACGGAAATTTTCTGAACTCGCCACTTCGTGGCTCAAACAGACGAAAATTTCCTACAAATTCAATTCCACAAAGGCGGAAAAGAAGGGAACCCATTTTATTATTCTTTCTCCGAGTTCCCCCCTCCTTTTATAAAGAGGGGGGAGGGGGAGATTCAAGCGTAGTGAAAATCAACCGCACTTTTTTACTAAAGTAAATACACGAAAAGGGCGTTTCGCAACGCCCTTGTTAGTATTAACAAATTAATTATTTGTTATCTTTCACTTCTTCAAACTCAGCATCAACAACGTCATCGTTTGGTTTGCTGTTGCTTTGAGTTTGCTCACCTTGTGGTTGGGCGGTTTGTGCGAGTTTTTGTGCCACTTCTGCAAGGGCTTGGATTTTCGCTTCAATCACCGCTTTATCTTCACCTTTTGCTGCTGTTTCTAAGTCACTTAATGCACTTTCAATCACGCCGCGATCTGCTGCCGGGACTTTATCACCGGCTTCATCGAGTTGTTTGCGTGTACTGTGAATGAGGTGATCTGCCTGGTTACGGGCTTGAACCAATTCTTCAAATTTACGATCGGATTCCGCATTTGCTTCAGCATCACGCACCATTTGTTGAATTTCTTCATCAGTTAAACCTGAAGAGGCTTTAATGGTAATTTGTTGTTCTTTACCTGTGCCTTTATCTTTTGCAGAAACGTGGATAATACCGTCCGCATCAATATCGAAAGTCACCTCAATTTGTGGCATACCACGTGGAGCCGGGTTAATACCTTCAAGGTTGAATTGACCTAAAGATTTATTGGCTGATGCTTGTTTACGCTCACCTTGTAACACATGAATAGTTACCGCACTTTGGTTATCTTCCGCCGTTGAGAACACTTGTGATTTCTTCGTCGGAATCGTAGTGTTTTTCTCAATGAGGGTTGTCATCACACCACCCATGGTTTCGATACCGAGTGATAATGGAGTCACGTCTAACAATAATACGTCTTTCACATCACCGGCTAATACACCGCCTTGAACTGCTGCACCGACTGCTACCGCTTCATCAGGGTTCACATCTTTACGTGGTGCTTTGCCGAAGAATTTTTCCACTTCTTGTTGAACCAACGGCATACGGGTTTGACCACCCACTAAAATCACATCATCAATTTCAGACGGTGATTTGCCCGCATCTTTTAATGCGATACGAACCGGCTCAAGAGATTTAGCCACTAAATCTTCCACAAGTGATTCTAATTTTGCACGGGTCAATTTAATGTTTAAGTGTTTAGGACCTGTTGCATCCGCTGTGATGTAAGGTAGATTTACATCAGTTTGTTGGGCGGAAGAAAGCTCGATTTTTGCTTTTTCAGCCGATTCTTTTAAACGTTGCATTGCAAGCGGGTCGTTACGTAAATCTACACCTTGCTCTTTTTTGAACTCATCAACTAAATAGTTAATAATACGGTTGTCGAAGTCTTCACCACCTAAGTGGGTATCACCGTTGGTTGCTAATACTTCGAAAGTTTTCTCACCACCGACTTCATCAATTTCAATAATGGATAAGTCGAATGTACCACCACCTAAGTCATAAACTGCGATAGTTTTGTTGCCTTGACCTTTATCTAAGCCGTAAGCTAAAGCTGCGGCTGTCGGTTCGTTGATAATACGTTTCACATCTAATCCGGCAATACGACCTGCATCTTTAGTCGCTTGACGCTGTGCATCGTTAAAGTATGCCGGAACAGTGATAACCGCCTCGGTAACAGACTCGCCTAAGAAATCTTCGGCCGCTTTTTTCATTTTTTTCAATACTTCTGCTGAAATTTGCGGAGGGGCTAATTTTTCACCTTTGACTTCAACCCAAGCATCACCGTTATCCGCTTTAGTAATAGCAAACGGCATAATATCAATATCGCGTTTTACTTCTTCATCTTCAAAACGACGACCAATTAAACGTTTAATTGCAAACAGGGTATTTTTTGGATTTGTTACCGCTTGGCGTTTTGCCGGTTGACCGACTAATATTTCGTTGTCATTTGTATAAGCAATAATTGATGGAGTAGTGCGATCACCTTCTGCGTTTTCAATGACGCGAGGTTTATCGCCATCCATTACAGCCACACAAGAGTTGGTTGTTCCTAAGTCAATACCAATAATTTTTCCCATTTTGTTCTCCTAATTAAATTTTTTAATTCAGTGTAATTCACTATGAACTGTAAGATGTGGATACTTCTTCGTATTTCAAGAGAAAATTTAAAAATATTTTATTTTTCTTATTTCAAAATACGGTCGTTCCCGTTCTTGCCTTGTAAGATAAGAACGAAGCATAAAACTTCAAGGGATAATTGATAAATTTTTTGATAAAAATATGATAAGAAGAAAAAGTGCGGTAGAATTTGCACAATTTTTGTATTTTATTATCAAAAGGATATTTATGAAAAAATCAAAAGTTACTATTGGCGCAATCGCTGTACTTGGGGCTGCTTGGGTAGGGGGTAGTTGGTTTACCGGTCAAAAAGCAGAGACGGAATATCAACGCCAAATTGATCAGGCAAATCAAAAGTTTCAAGCTTTAGGTTTGTCTGAGGAGTTTAAGGTTGAGTTTAAAAATAAGCAATTTGAACGAGGCTTTTTCAGTTCTCAAGTGGAAGATGAAGTGGTGATTTCTTTGCCGAAAGAGGAAAAGCAATGGACGATCCCTTTTTCGACAACATTGTATCATGGGCCATTGCCACTTAATCAATTGGCTAAATTTAATTTGATGCCGGCAATGTTTTCTTTAGAAGGGGTCATTGGCAAAAATGAAACGACACAATCATTATTTGATATGATTAAGTCGGACAAGCCTATTCAGTATCAATCTTCGACAAGTTATGGCTTAACCACAAAAGGGGGATTGAAGGTTGTAGGTGGTGAGTTTATTGATCCTAAATCAGACCAAAATAAATTAACTTGGTCGGATATGATTATTGGTTTTGATGTTAATCAAGATCTTTCGGGCATTTACGATACTTCAATTGAGCACTTGTTATTTGAGGCAAAAAATCTTAGTGGTGAAGACAATCTTAAATCGGCAAAATTTCAATGGAAAGGCATTAAGTCTAGTACGGTTTTTGCTCCAACGAAGTGGGCATATCTCTATACAGGAAAAGGGTCGTCTTCTATTGAAAGTATGGAAATGACGAATCTGGATCAAAACGGAACCGCGATGTCTTTTGTGGAAAAAGGCGTAAAAGTAACATCCGAAGTGTCCTTGGATGGGGATTTTTTAAGTCTTAAAGGCACAAATGATATCGGTTCGCTCATCATTGATGGTAAAGATTTGGGTAAAATCACCTATAATTTAGAGTTTAATCATATTGAAGCAAATGCGGTAAATTCACTGATTGAATCTTTTGTTACAGTTTTTAAATTGGCAGTAAATTCAATAGAAGAACAAGAAAATTTAGATGAATTTGTCAATCAAATTTTTGGTGATTGGGCAAAACAACATGGTATGGCGATTTTTAATAACCAGCCACAGATTAAATTGAGCCCGCTTTCTATTTCCGATAATCAAGGGAAAGTGGCGTTGGATTTAAATATTGCCTTAACCAAAGATCCTAAGTTTGATTTTATGCGTGGTAATTTATATCAACAATTTACGGATTTTGCTGTCGATATTCAGGTAGATAAGGCAACGGCTGAAAATCTGATGATGAAGTTTGCTCCGGAAGAAGAGAAAGCAAGCATTAAGGCTAGAATTGAAGAAATGGCAGCTGAAGCCGCGATCAAAGGTATCGCTGTAAATAATGAAAAGTCCGTGACAATGAAACTGCTACTTGAAAATGGGGAATTGAAACTAAATGGTCAGTCTGTACCGGAAGAGCAAGTGCAAGGCGTACTCTTTATGTTGTTAATGGGGGCTGCAATGCAGCGTTAAGGTAAGATTAAGTTTGCATTGTATATCTAGTCGCTTGTTGCTTCGGTGCTCCTTTTAATTTACCGAAAACGTATTATAAAGGTATTCAAACTATTGAATTGTATCTTTACGAAGGATTACCAGAGAAAGGGAAGACAAGAATTTTAGATCCTGAATTAGTCAGAGCTGGAGTATCACCTATAGAGGTTTCTTTATCTAAAGAAATCTGTGTTGCTTCAGATATCAAAATAAAACCATTGGGTAAAGTGAGAATTACTTACGATAGTGACATAGAAGATTGGCATAAAGCGGAACGAATTAAGAAGGTTGAAATGTTAGGGTAAAACATAAAAATGAAGATTGGGTGAGGAGAAATCTCCCCACCTATGTTTGTTAACATAAATCTTCTTTAATGTTAATGATAAATCCAGGTTGAGTTGCTACATGAGCACAAGATGTTGCATAAGCTGGAACAATTAAATTAACACCTATGATATTTGTGTATCTTGCTTTAACAGCAAGAGTATAAAGCATAGTAGCAATCGTATCCTTATTGCTATTACCTGACTTTAATCGAGTAAATTGATGTTCATCTTTACGATTGCAGAATAGTTTATTTCCTAATAAAAAGAATGATTCTATCATTTCATTAAAAAATAAATCCTTGTGCGAGGTGTCTCTTTTATTTAACATTTGTTCAGCAACTTGCAAACATTTTTCTATTTTAGGTTGCGGTTTATTATAGATACCTTTTAATAAAATAGGGTTATCTAATTTTTGTACAGCTTGTCTGATATTGTTCACTTTTTCCATGATAATTTCCTTTTTGATTTAACCGATGCTTTATCACCTTTTTTGTATCTTAAGTGCGGTTAATTTTTTCTGAGTTTTATATTAAACGTTCTTTTAAATAACTTTCGTAGTCTGGGATTCCAATCTCTATATTTTGCTCAAAAAGTGGAGAGGTGAGTAAAAAATCTGCAGTAGTTTGATTAATCGCAACCGGAATATTCCAAACCGTTGCTATGCGCATAAGGGCTTTCACATCGGGATCGTGAGGGGCTGCATTCATTGGGTCCCAGAAAAAAATCATCATATCAATTTTCTTTTCAGCAATAAGTCCGCCTAATTGTTGATCTCCCCCCATCGGGCCGCTCAATAGCGGTTTAATGGTTAAACCGGTTTCCCGAGCCAGTAAATGTCCCGTTGTGCCGGTCGCATAAAGTTGATGAGCACTTAATGAGACACTGTGTTTTTTCACCCACTGAATAAGATGTTGTTTACAATTATCATGGGCTACGAGGGCGATGCGTTTATGTTGTTGGAGTGTTCTGGTTGTTGATTTCATAAAGAAAGTCCTTGTTTTGAAAGTAAAGGAAACTCTAGCGCAAAGATTATATGGATGCAATGATTTTACTTATAGTTTTGATGAGCGAATTAAAATGAGTCGAAAAAGTACCACACTTTAGGTAAATAGAGTAAAACAGAAGAAGAGAAAAGTAAGTTCAATGAAAATTTACTATCTTTATTTCAAAAAATCTTCTAAAATTTATGAAATTTGTTAAATGCTTGTAAAAGCTGAGGCAAGCATTTCTTATATTCGTGTTTGGCTTTTAGCTGAACTAATTTTCACTTAATTAACAGATAAGGAAAACCTATGTCTGAGATTTTAAAAAATGACGTAGATCCAATCGAAACCCAAGATTGGCTACAATCATTAGATTCTTTGATTCGTGAAGAAGGTGTTGAGCGCGCGCAATATATTATTGAACAAGTAATAGGTCAGGCGCGTACTAACGGTGTTTCATTACCAACAGGTGTAACCACAGATTATGTGAATACTATCCCTGTGTCCGAGCAACCGGCTTACCCGGGTAACCATGAAGTTGAACGTCGAATTCGTTCTGCAGTACGTTGGAATGCGATTGCAATGGTTTTACGTAGTCAGAAAAAAGATCTCGACTTAGGTGGTCATATTTCTACTTTCCAATCTGCGGCAACCATGTATGAAGTTTGCTATAACCATTTCTTTAAAGCAGCAACAGAGAAAAATGGTGGGGACTTAATTTTCTTCCAAGGCCACGCTGCTCCGGGTATGTATGCGCGTGCTTTCTTAGAAGGTCGTTTAACGGAAGAGCAATTAGATAATTTCCGCCAAGAAGCCTTTGTTGATGGCTTATCTTCATATCCTCATCCGAAATTAATGCCTGAATTCTGGCAATTCTCAACGGTTTCAATGGGATTAGGCCCGGTCAATGCGATTTATCAAGCACGTTTCTTAAAATACTTAGATAACCGTGGTTTAAAAGATACGAAGGATCAAAAAGTTTATGCCTTCTTAGGTGATGGTGAGATGGATGAAATTGAGTCTAAAGGTGCATTAACATTTGCCGCACGTGAAGGCTTAGATAATTTAATTTTCACAATCAGCTGTAACCTTCAACGCTTAGACGGACCGGTAAATGGTAACGGTAAAATTGTTCAAGAGTTAGAAGGTTTATTCACCGGTGCTGGCTGGGAAGTGATTAAAGTTTTATGGGGTAGTAACTGGGATAAATTGTTTGAGAAAGATACTTCCGGTAAATTAACCCAATTAATGATGGAAGTAGTAGATGGTGACTACTTAACATTCAAATCAAAAGATGGTGCTTACGTACGTGAACATTTCTTTGGTCGTTATCCGGAAACTGCAGCATTAGTTGCCGATATGACCGATGATGAAATTTGGGCATTACGCCGTGGTGCGCATGATGCAGAAAAACTGTATGCGGCTTATGCAAAAGCGCAAAATGCAACAAAACCGGTTGTTATTTTAGCGCAACAGGTTAAAGGCTATAAAATCCCTGAAGCAGAAAGTAAAAATACTGCCCACCAATCTAAAAAAATGTCTTATGAAAGCCTTAAAGGTTTCCGTGACTACTTCCAATTACCATTAACCGATGAACAAGTTGAAAAACTTGAGTACATTAAATTCCCTGAAGGTTCTGAAGAATACAACTATTTACACGGTCATCG
Organism: Rodentibacter ratti; assembly: GCF_002000485.1. Taxonomy (GTDB): domain Bacteria; phylum Pseudomonadota; class Gammaproteobacteria; order Enterobacterales; family Pasteurellaceae; genus Rodentibacter; species Rodentibacter ratti. Next base: position 91,457 of record NZ_MLAJ01000005.1, read on the forward strand.
TAAAGCATTAAATGGATATGTGCCTGCACGTAAACCTAAGTTTGATGTTGAATATAAAGTTCCAGCATTAGATGATTTCAAAGCGTTACTAGATGCACAACCTCGTGGTATCTCAACCACTATGGCGTTTACCCGTGTATTAAATACTTTATTGAAAGATAAAAACATTGGTAAAACTATTGTTCCGATTATTGCTGATGAAGCACGTACTTTCGGTATGGAAGGGTTGTTCCGCCAAGTTGGTATTTATAATCCGTATGGTCAAAAATATGTGCCTTCAGACCGTGATTTGGTTGCTTATTATCGTGAAGCTACTGATGGTCAAGTATTACAAGAAGGTATCAATGAATTAGGTGCGACGGCATCTTGGTTGGCTGTTGCAAATTCATACTCAGTGAATAACCAACCAATGATTCCTTTCTTCATCTACTACTCAATGTTTGGTTTCCAACGTGTGGGCGATATGATGTGGTTGGCAGGTGACCAACTTGCACGTGGTTTTATGATTGGTGGTACATCAGGTCGTACGACACTCAATGGAGAAGGTTTACAGCACGAAGATGGTCATAGCCATGTTCAAGCAGGTGTGATCCCTAATTGTGTGACTTATGATCCATCATTTGCTTTCGAAGTTGCGGTAATCATTCAAGATGGTATTCAACGTATGTACGGTGAAAAACAAGAAGATGTATTCTACTACATCACCACATTGAATGAAGTGACAGAACAACCGGGCATGCCTGAAGGTGCTGAAGAAGGCATCCGTAAAGGTTTATATAAATTTGAAACAGTGAAAGGTAAAGGCAAAGGACACGTTCAATTGCTAGGTTCAGGTGCGATTATGCGTCATGTTCGTGAAGCAGCACAAATCCTTGCAAATGATTATGGTGTGACTTCCGACGTGTTCTCTGCACCATCATTCAATGAATTAGCTCGTGAAGGTAATGATGCGGCTCGTTGGAATTTATTACATCCGACAGCAGAGCAACGCGTACCTTATGTTGCCCAAGTGTTGGCTGATTTACCAACAGTGGCATCAACAGACTATGTTAAAGGTTATGCGGATCAAATTCGTGCATTTGTACCAACTAAACATTATCACGTATTGGGTACGGATGGTTTTGGTCGTTCGGACAGCCGTGCAAACTTACGTGAACATTTTGAAGTAGATGAACGTTATATCGTTGTTGCCGCCCTTTCTCAATTAGCGAAAGAAGGTACTGTAACAAATCAAGTTGTTGCGGATGCTATTGAGAAATTCGGTTTGAATGTTGAACGTATCAATCCGCTTTATGCGTAATCAATAGGAACTGCGGTCAAAAATCTTTGTAAATTTGACCGCACTTTATAAGGAACAAAAAATGTCAAAACAAATTCAAATTCCTGATATTGGTAGTGATGAAGTTACTGTAACGGAAGTAATGGTAAAAGTTGGTGACAGCATTACAGTAGATCAAAGTGTTATTAATGTAGAAGGTGACAAGGCTTCAATGGAAGTGCCTGCACCGGAAGCAGGTGTAGTAAAAGAAGTGTTAGTGAAAGTGGGTGATAAAGTCACGACCGGCACACCAATGTTAGTATTGGATTCCGCAGAGGCGACAGCTCTGGCATCAGCTCCTGCACAAGAAGTTAAAGCGGTTGAAGCACCTGTAGCAGCAAGCATTGTGGAAGTCAATGTGCCGGATATCGGTTCTGATGAAGTCAATGTTACCGAAATTATGGTGAAAGTAGGGGATTCAGTTGAAGTTGATCAATCTATCATCAATGTAGAAGGTGACAAAGCTTCAATGGAAGTGCCTGCACCAATTGCCGGTGTCGTAAAAGAAATTTTGATCAATGTAGGTGACAAGGTTTCCACCGGTAAATTAATTATGAAATTCGAAGTAGCGGGCGCCGCATCGTCTGTTTCTGCACCGGTTCAAGAATCAGCTCCAGCAGCTGCTCCGGCAACATCTGCAATTAAAGATGTAAATGTACCGGATATTGGTGGCGATGAAGTGAATGTTACCGAAATTATGGTTGCTGTGGGTGATACTGTTTCAGAAGAACAATCTTTAATTACGGTTGAAGGCGATAAAGCTTCAATGGAAGTGCCGGCACCATTTGCGGGTGTGGTAAAAGAAATTTTAGTGAAATCAGGTGACAAAGTATCAACTGGCTCGTTAATCATGCGCTTTGAGGTTGCAGGTGCTGCACCGGTAGCAGCTCCTGTCGCACAGGCTGCGCCTACAGCACAAACAACTGCGGCTCCGGCTCCATCTTCCACAACAGAAAGCAGCAATGTATCAGGTTTAAGCCAAGAGCAAGTTGTAGCAAGTACAGGTTATGCGCATGCGACCCCGGTAATTCGTCGTTTAGCTCGTGAATTCGGCGTAAACTTAGACAAAGTAAAAGGTACGGGACGTAAAGGACGTATTGTTAAAGAAGATATTCAGGCTTATGTGAAGACAGCAGTTAAAGCTTATGAAAGCGGAACAACTGCTTCTTCTGCGGCCGGTAATGGTGTAGCAAATGGCGCAGGTCTTGGTTTATTACCATGGCCGAAAGTAGATTTCAGCAAATTTGGTGAAATCGAAGAAGTGGAATTAAGTCGTATCAATAAAATTTCTGGTGCAAACTTACATCGTAACTGGGTGATGATTCCACATGTAACCCATTTTGACAAAGCGGATATCACAGATTTAGAAGCTTTCCGCAAGGAACAAAACGTACTTGCTGAAAAACAAAAATTAGGCGTGAAAATTACCCCTGTTGTATTTATCATGAAAGCCGTTGCGAAAGCATTGGAAACCTATCCGCGTTTCAACAGTTCAATTACTGAAGATGCACAACGCTTGATCTTGAAAAAATATATCAACATCGGTGTTGCGGTGGATACACCAAACGGTTTAGTGGTACCTGTGTTCAAAAATGTGAACAAAAAAGGTATTATCGAGCTTTCTCGTGAGTTAATGGAAGTATCGAAAAAAGCCCGTGAAGGTAAACTTTCAGCATCAGATATGCAAGGCGGTTGTTTCACTATTTCAAGCCTTGGTGGTATCGGTACAACGCATTTTGCACCAATTGTGAATGCACCGGAAGTGGCAATTTTAGGTGTTTCTAAATCTTCTATGGAGCCGGTATGGAACGGTAAAGAATTTGCGCCTCGCTTAATTCTTCCAATGTCATTATCTTTCGATCACCGTGTGATTGATGGTGCTGACGGTGCACGTTTCATCAGCTATATTGGTTCTGTATTAGCGGATTTACGTCGCTTGATTATGTAATCAATTACGCCTCTCGAGTTTGAGGGGCGTTTTTTTAACTATGCTTGATTGCTCAAAAGAGCGGTCAATAATTTCAACGTTTTTACGAGGTAAAAATGAGTAAAGAAATTAAAACCCAAGTTGTTGTACTTGGTGCCGGACCGGCAGGTTATTCCGCAGCATTCCGTTGTGCGGATCTTGGCTTAGAAACAGTGCTTGTTGAACGTTATTCTACGCTTGGTGGTGTGTGTTTAAATGTAGGTTGTATCCCGTCTAAAGCATTATTACACGTTGCTAAAGTGATTGAAGAAGCAAAACATGCGGAAAAAAATGGGGTTTATTTTAGTGAACCTAAAATTGATCTAGACCAAGTTCGTGCCGGTAAGGATGCCGTTGTAGCAAAATTAACAGGCGGTCTTGCGGGTATGGCAAAACAGCGTAAAGTCACGGTGGTTGAGGGGTTAGCTACATTTGCTGATCCGAACACGCTTGTCGCGCGCGATCGTGATGGTAATCCAACCACGATTAAATTCGATAACGCAATCATTGCGGCAGGTTCTCGCCCAATTGAATTACCTTTCATTCCACACGAAGATCCGCGTATTTGGAATTCAACAGATGCCCTTAAATTAAAAGAAGTACCAAAAAAATTGCTTATCATGGGTGGTGGTATCATCGGTTTAGAGATGGGAACGGTTTACCACGCATTAGGTTCAGAAATTGAAGTGGTAGAAATGTTTGACCAAGTTATCCCTGCTGCGGATAAAGATGTGGTAGCGATCTACACCAAACAAATTGAGAAGAAATTTAAACTAATGCTTGAAACCAAAGTCACGGCAGTTGAAGCGAAAGATGATGGTATTTATGTTTCAATGGAAGGTAAAGCCTGCAACGATACGAAACGTTATGATGCAGTATTGGTCGCCATCGGTCGTGTACCAAACGGTAAATTGATTGATGCAGGTAAAGCCGGTGTTGAAGTTGATGAACGTGGTTTCATTCATGTGGATAAACAAATGCGTACGAATGTACCGCATATTTTTGCGATCGGTGATATTGTTGGACAACCGATGTTAGCGCATAAAGGTGTTCACGAAGGTCATGTTGCAGCGGAAGTGATTGCGGGACAAAAACACTATTTTGATCCGAAAGTCATTCCATCAATTGCCTATACTGAGCCGGAAGTAGCTTGGGTGGGTAAAACAGAGAAAGAATGTAAGCAAGAAGGCTTAAATTACGAAGTTGCGAAATTCCCGTGGGCTGCATCCGGTCGTGCGATTGCATCTGAATGTTCAGAGGGGATGACAAAACTTATCTTTGATAAAGATACGCATCGTATTCTTGGTGGAGCTATCGTTGGTTCAAACGGTGGTGAGTTGTTAGGTGAAATCGGTCTTGCGATCGAAATGGGATGTGATGCGGAAGATATCGCATTAACTATTCATGCTCACCCAACATTACACGAGTCTGTTGGATTAGCCGCTGAAGTTTTTGAAGGATCGATTACCGATCTCCCTAACGCAAAAGCGAAGAAAAAATAGTTAATTCTTAATGATTAAAAGGCAATTCCTATGAATTGCCTTTATTTTTTTAGAAATTACATACTAAATTAATATAAAAATTCAATTTTAACTGGCTATTTACCTTTATATTTGATACCCTCAGAAAGATTTTATTTTTATATATTTTTAATTCTTTTAAATTTTCTAGTATGTTAAAGCGATTTTTAATGATTAGCGGGCTTGTTACACTCGCCACCGCATGTTCAAGCGGCAATAATAATGCCTATCATAGTAAAATTTCAGAAAGTGATGATGCTCAACTCACCGGATTAATAAGTAAATTAGAAAAGGCTGATCGTAGTATTCACCACACATTAAGAACGAACCGTCCTCGTTCAGGTTTAGTTGGCGATAAAGCGCTTGCTGGTGTTTATAATGAGTGGGCGGGAACACGTTATAGAATGGGTGGTACCAGCAAACGTGGTATTGATTGTTCGGCATTTATGCAAACAACCTTTTTGAATGCTTATGGTATTAAACTTCCTCGTTCCACAGCGGAACAACGTCATTTAGGCCGTAAAATCAGTAAACATGAATTACAAAAAGGTGATCTCGTATTCTTCCGTGGTAACAATCATGTCGGTGTTTATATTGGTAACAACCAATTTATGCATGCCGGTTCCAGCCAAGGGGTTACAATCAGCTCCTTAGATGAAAATTATTGGGCAAGAACTTATACTCAATCACGCCGCATTATGTAAAGTTAAAGTGCGGTCGTTTTTGAAAGTATTTTTTAGGCTAAATGGAATGACAATTTCCATTTAGCCTTTCTTTTTCATGGTGATTTTTATCTCGCTTTGTATCCTGAAATTTCCATTTTTTTCTAGCATTTTATGATAGAATTTGAGTCCAAAAGTATTGGCATTATCTCACTTTATCATTGAGCTTTTTTATGAATAAACAACTTGAACTTATTAAATCGTCTATCAAATCCATTCCTAATTATCCAAAAGAGGGTATTATCTTTCGTGATATCACCTCGTTGTTAGAAGTTCCGGCTGCATTCAAAGCGAGTATTGAATTGATCGCTGAACACTACCGTAATAAAAATATTACTAAAGTGTTGGGGACGGAATCTCGCGGTTTTATTTTTGGTGCGCCGGTTGCAATTGCATTAGGTTTACCTTTTGAATTAGTGAGAAAACCTAAGAAATTACCCCGTGAGACAATTTCTCAATCTTATCAATTGGAATATGGGCAAGATACCTTAGAAATACATACTGATGCGGTTTCTGCGGGTGATAATGTATTGATTATAGATGATTTACTTGCGACAGGCGGTACGGTAGAAGCGACAGTCAAACTTGTCGAACGTTTAGGTGGAAAAGTTAATCATGCGGCATTTGTGATTAATTTACCGGAACTTGGCGGTGAGAAACGTTTAAATGATTTAGGCGTGGATTGCTATACTTTAGTTAATTTTGAAGGTCATTAACAAAACAAGCGAATGAGTTATCAAGTTTTAGCCCGAAAATGGCGACCTCAAACTTTCGAGGAAGTAGTCGGACAAGGGCATATTATTACCGCTCTTTCTAATGGATTAAAAGAGCAGCGACTTCACCATGCATATCTGTTTTCGGGTACGCGTGGTGTAGGAAAGACTTCTATTGCGCGTCTTTTTGCTAAGGGTCTGAACTGCATTAAGAACGGCATTACAGATCACCCTTGTGGCGAATGTGAAAATTGTCAAGCTATTGAGCAGGGAACATTTATTGATCTGATTGAGATCGATGCAGCTTCACGGACAAAAGTAGAGGATACAAGAGAATTACTCGATAACGTACAATATAAACCCGTCATTGGGCGTTTTAAAGTATATTTAATCGATGAAGTGCATATGCTGTCTCGCCATTCCTTTAATGCTCTACTTAAAACGTTGGAAGAACCGCCGGAGTATGTAAAATTTTTGCTGGCTACAACGGATCCGCAAAAACTCCCGGTAACGATTTTATCCCGCTGTATGCAATTTCATCTAAAAGCCTTGGATGAACAGCAAATTTCGCAGCATCTTGCGAATATTCTCACCCAAGAAAATATTCCTTTTGAACCATTAGCTTTAGACAAGCTGGCGAAAGCAGCACAAGGTGGGATTCGGGATAGTTTAAGCTTAACGGATCAAGCCATTGCAATGGGCGACCGCAATGTTACAGTAAGCGTGGTAAATGCAATGTTGGGCTTGTTAGATGATATCCAAGCAATTGATATTATTTATGCTCTACATCAGGGGAACGGCGAACGTTTGATGAAAGTGCTTCAAAACGTTTCTGAAAAAGCCGGTGATTGGAATCAGTTATTGGCGGAAGTGGCAGAAAATTTGCATCAAATCGCATTAATGCAGTTGTTACCGCAAAATTCATTGCATGAAAATGAGCATCTTGCTTTCCTTGCGAAACATATTTCGCCGGAAGACGTACAATTTTTCTACCAAGTGATTGTTTCAGGCAGAAAAGAATTGAATGCTGCGCCGAATTATCGTACAGGCGTAGAAATGATATTGTTGAGGGCATTAGCATTTCACCCAAAGTTTCTTACGGCAACACCTAAGGCGAATTTATCTGCCAACGCGACACTTTCCGAGAAGGAAAGTGCGGTTAAAAATCAAGGCAGTTATATTGATATGCCGGTGTTGTCGCAAAATATTAAATCTAATTATAAGAAAACGAAATCAGCTCAACCTATTTCTTCCCTTTCAAAGAACAATGATGCAAATCTTGCCGGATTAGCCGCGTTAGAAGCATTAAAACAACTTGATCAAATTGAAACCAGTGAAAGACAAGCCCGCCAAAAGGAAGTGAATGAGGCGGTGAATGAAGCAATACATCAAGTGCAAATACTTGATGAACAAAAAACACCACGAAAAATGACCGCACTTCCTGTGCGTGAAATGACGCCTCCCAAGCAGGTAGTGCCGACAGCTTCAAAAAATGTAGAAGAAATTCCCCAAAATGTTCAAACCATGATGAATGCAGTGGAAGATAATTCAGACTTGGAACAGGAAGAGCAAGAAATTATTGAGGCGGAAAATTATCGTTGGGAATGGCGTAATCCGGAATTGGCAAAAGAGACGGTGGGCATTGCACCTTCTGATATTAAACAAGCTATTCTGAAAGATATTACACCGGAGCTAAATGCCCGTATTATTGAAATAACACAGAAGCAGGATGAATGGGCTAATATTGTTGAAAGTTCCGGAGTAAGCGGTTTTTCAAAAGAATTGGCACTAAATTGCTTTTTACTTGAGAAAACTGAAAATAAAATTTATTTAGGGCTTCATTCCTCGAAAGCCCATTTACGCCAAGAACGTAGCGTTCATTTATTGACTGAAGCGCTTAGCCAATTTTATGAAAAATCGATTAGCGTTGATATTCAGTTAGATGATCGTGATAGTACAACCCCAATGGTTTATCGTAAAAAGATTTACCAAGATTTAAGGGAACAAGCCCGAGATCAGCTTCAACAAGATCAAAAACTTCTTCTCTTACAAAAAGAATTTGATGCTAAATTGGATGTTGAGAGTATTCGTCCCGTTTAGAGCAGGTTTAAGCGTCATTATAAAATAGCGAGAAAACAGACCGCACTTTATAGATTTAGTCAATCTAAAAGTGCGGTTTTTTATGGAAAAGTTTTTTTGAATTGGTTTTTTTGATTAATTTAATAGTTTTCAATCGTTGAAACCTTTCTATATAATGCGCAGGAAATTTACTTCAACTACACAATAGAGGAGCATCCTATGACTTCAAAATGTCCTTTTTCTCATTCAACACCTTTAACAATGGGAAATGGCGCACCTGTCGCTGATAACCAAAACAGCTTAACCGCAGGTCCTCGTGGTCCATTGCTTGCACAAGATTTATGGCTTAACGAAAAATTAGCGGATTTCGTCCGTGAAGTGATTCCTGAGCGTCGCATGCACGCAAAAGGTTCAGGTGCATTTGGTACCTTTACCGTAACACACGACATCACCAAATATACCCGTGCAAAAATCTTTAGCGAAGTGGGTAAAAAAACTGAAATGTTCGCACGTTTCACTACCGTAGCTGGTGAACGTGGTGCGGCAGATGCAGAGCGTGATATTCGTGGTTTTGCATTAAAATTCTATACCGAAGAAGGTAACTGGGATATGGTGGGTAACAATACACCGGTGTTCTTCTTACGTGACCCACGCAAATTCCCGGATCTCAACAAAGCAGTAAAACGCGACCCACGAACCAATATGCGTTCAGCGACCAATAACTGGGATTTCTGGACATTATTACCTGAAGCATTACACCAAGTGACTATCGTAATGAGTGATCGTGGTATCCCTGCAAGCTATCGTCATATGCACGGTTACGGTTCGCATACTTATAGCTTCTGGAATGAAGCGGGCGAACGTTTCTGGGTTAAATTCCACTTCCATACTCAACAAGGTATTAAAAACTTCACAAATGAAGAAGCGGCAGAGTTAATCGCAAATGATCGTGAAACTCATCAACGTGATTTATATGAAGCGATTGAGCGTGGTGATTTCCCGAAATGGACAATGTTTATCCAAGTGATGCCGGAAGCCGATGCAGAAAAAGTGCCTTACCATCCGTTCGATCTAACTAAAGTATGGCCGAAAAAAGACTATCCATTAATTGAAGTGGGTGAGTTTGAACTTAACCGTAACCCTGAAAACTTCTTTGCAGATGTCGAGCAATCTGCCTTCGCACCAAGCAATTTAGTGCCGGGAATCGGTGCAAGCCCAGATAGAATGTTACAAGCTCGTTTATTCAACTATGCTGATGCACAACGTTACCGTTTAGGTGTGAATTTCCGCCAAATTCCGGTAAATCGTCCTCGTTGCCCGGTTCACAGTAACCAACGTGATGGTCTAGGTCGTGTAGATGGTAACTATGGCAGCTTACCGCATTATGAGCCAAACAGCTTTAATCAATGGCAACAACAACCGGACTTTGCTGAACCACCACTTCGCATTAACGGTGATGCAGCATTCTGGGATTATCGTCAAGATGACAACGACTACTTCAGCCAACCGCGTGCATTGTTTAACTTAATGAACGCAGAGCAAAAACAAGCGTTATTCAACAATACCGCAGCGGCAATGGGCGATGCACCTGATTTCATCAAATACCGCCATATCCGTAACTGTCACTGGTGTGATCCTGCATACGGTGAAGGTGTGGCAAAAGCATTAGGTTTAACCGTAGAAGATGCGTTGAAAGCTCGTGATACAGACCCTGCATTAGGTCAAGGTGGCTTATTATAATGCGCTGAATAAGCAAAATGAGCAAAAAGGTTGATGTCAAAATGACATCAACCTTTTTTATTTATTGCGCCGACAGCATTGGGTAAGCGTTGATAAAATCCGGTAAGCGATAGGCTTTACTAAAAATCAAGGTGTAAGTATTCCGATCATTATTGACGGCGACGGTGTCAGGAATTGGCTCGTCCAAGCCAAAACGCCAAGGTTGATTGCCTATACGTATAATCAAATAGTCATTGCTCACTTCAAAAGGTCCTTCATAAGGTTTTCCTGCAATCGCCACGGTTTTGTATTCAATGGGTAAATTCACCGAACCATAAACGGTTTTCCAAAAGAAATAAGGCGAGGCGGTCGGGTTTAAAATAGAACGGTTGGTGCCTTCTTTCTGTGTCAATTCAACCACTTTTCCATCAGCTAGAACAAGGCGATGTTGTCCCGGTTCTAAAATAAGTTTTTGGGTTTGATGAGCGGCAAGGGTGATCTCTTTTTCATCTAACTTGAACGTAATGGCTGTGTTTGTTGGATTATCTGCATAAACAATGTTCTTATCGTACCATGCGACAAGATCTTCCGCTTCAAAAGGAAAATATTTTGCAACGAGCGAAACCACAAAATTTCGTTTTCCGTCGTCAGCATTGTCAGCGGTTGCAGAAGGTTGTACAGCAGCGATGCCGATTAAGGCGACAATGATAATAAGTAATGAAAGTAATTTTTTCATAAAATGCTCCTAAAAATCACCGCACTTTATTGGTGGAGAGAAAGCAAGTGCGGTTGAAATAACGATTATTTTCTTGTGGTGTAATTTCCTTCACACACCCATTTATAGGTGGTGAGGGCTTCTAATCCCATAGGGCCTCGGGCGTGGAGTTTTTGTGTGCTGACGGCAACTTCCGCCCCTAATCCAAATTGTCCACCATCAGTAAAGCGCGTACTGGCATTCACATAAACTGCAGACGCATCCACTTGCTTTACAAATTGGCGTGCTAGAGATTGGGAGGCGGTTAAAATACTTTCAGAATGTTGCGTACCATATTCCTGAATATGAGAGATTGCGGCTTGGATATCCTTGACGATCACCACATTGAGATCAAGAGAGCCCCATTCTTCACGTAGTTGCTGTTCTGTGACTTCGCTCACTTCAGCAGCCGCTTGTTTTAAGATATCAAGTGCGGTTGATTTTGCGTGATATTTTACGTTTTTCGATGCAAGCTGTGCCACGAGTTTAGGTAAGAATTCAGCGGCAATGGACTCTTGTACAAGCAGGGTTTCTAGCGTATTACAGGTGCTTGGACGCTGGGTTTTCGCATTGTCGATGACCAAAATGGCTTGATTTTGATCTGCACTTTCTTCCACAAAGGTATGACAAACGCCGACACCGCCTACAATCACAGGAATGGTGGAATGCTGTTTACAAAGTTCGTGTAAACCGGCACCACCACGAGGAATAATCATATCCACATAGCGATCCAATTTTAATAATTGCATCACAAGATCCCGATTTGGATCAGTAATAGCTTGTACCGCGAATTTAGGTAATCCGGCTTGCTCAAGGGCATTTTGCACCACTTCCACTAAGATATTATTAGAGAATTGGGTTTCCTTTCCCCCCCGGAGAATCACCGCATTGCCGGTTTTTAAACAAAGGCTTGCTACATCAATGGTAACATTCGGGCGTGCTTCATAAATCGTACCGATCACCCCAATTGGTGTACGGATACGTTCAATTTTTAAACCGCTATCCAGTGTGCCCCCATCAATGATTTTACCCACTGGATCAGCAAGGGAAATCACATGGCGAACGTCATTGGCAATGCTTTGTAAACGCTCAGGGGTAAGCAAAAGGCGATCAATCAAGGCTTCCGACAGCCCGTTTTGTTTTGCCCGTTCAATATCCTTGGCATTCTCGGCTAAAATACGAGCTGCTTGTTGTTCCAACTGCTCGGCAATAATCGTTAAAGCACGGTTTTTTTCCACAGTACTTAATTGTGCCAACACAAAAGCCGCCGCTTTGGCTTGTTTTCCCATTTGTTCTAACATAGTATGTCTCTCTAAAGGTAGAAATAATGATGCGTAGCTTATCTGAAAAATTAAGAAGATTAAATGCTTAATCGTAGGATTTGGAGAAAACCTATATTTCTGGAACTAGAAAGAATGAGGCATTCGCCAAAAGAGCGGTCGTTTTTTTAATGATTTTTAAAGGAAAACAAATGAAAAAACAAATGTTAATTTTTGCATTAGGTTCACTAATGCTAAGCCATTTTGCGTTTGCACATAATTTACAACTTGAACAATCATTGCCGTCAGTAAAAGTTGCGGAATATGGCGAAATTATACTTGCAGGGAAAGAAACCAAATTCCAAACTTGGACATCTTCCTCATTAGTGGGGAAAGTACGGGTGATTCATCATCTTGCAGGAAGAACGGCGGCAAAAGAAAAAAATCAAGGGATGATTGATGCTATTAAAGCTGCTCGTTTTGCGCCAATCCATTACCAGACTACGACTATTATCAATGCTGATGATGCCATTGTCGGCACCGGTATGTTTGTGAAAAGCAGTGCGGAAAAAGGAAAAATAGAAAACCCACATAGTCAAGTGGTGCTGGATGATAAAAGTGCGGTGAAAAAGGCTTGGCATTTGAATGCCAAAGACAGTGCGATAATTGTTTTGGATAAAAAAGGTAAAGTGAAATTTGTGAAAGAAGGAAAATTGTCTCAGACAGATATTCAGGCAGTGATTTCTTTGATAACAGAATTGACTAAGTAATATTTGTGCGGAAGCTTAAAACTTCCGCATTTTTATTTTTGGGAGCTTTTTGCAAATTTTTTCATTAATTGACTTAGCTCGTCACAGTTTTGTTTAAAATTACGGCAATGAGGGCAGGTCACTAAGTGAAGACGTAAACCGACTTTTTCTTGTAAAGTTAATGGACGTTCGTGGGAATCTGAGATGATTCTTGTAGCTTGACGGCAACGCATAGAGGCTCCTTATAATTTTCGAGAAAGACAATGTTGCAGTTGTAAGCGTGCACGATAAAGTGTGGTGTGCAAATTCGATGTGCTTAGCTGCGTTTCCTGACAAATTTCATCTGACGATAATTCTAAAAATTCACGCATCATAAAAATTCGTGCTTGTTGAGCCGGCAGACAAGTCAGGCAGGTTTCAAAAATTAGCCAAAATTCTTCGGTATAAACTTTTTCTTCATGTTCTTTTAAATTACTTGGTGTACATGCCAAATTCCAGTGACCGGCTTCATCAAAGAACGTATTCGGCGAATCTTCCTCTTCTATTTCACTTTCTAAAACAAACCGTCCTTTTTGGCGCAAATAATCAATAATTTTATTTTTTAGAATGGCAAACATCCAGGTTTTAAATGCCGCCTTACGTTTAAAATGCTCGATATTTTTAAACGCACTTAAAAAGGCTTCTTGCACAAGATCTTCTGCAAGCTCATGGTGGTGTAACTGTAATTCGGCAAATTTCAACATCTGTTGTCGAATATCATTCAATTCCTTTTCAGAAATTTGATTAGGCATTTTGCTATTCCTTTAAAAAATTTTGTAAGAAATGAAAAGCTTCTTCGTCTAACATCAATGAATGAATAAAGTTCATTCAAAAAATAATGTATCACTTATAGAAGGAAACTAACAATGAAAAATATCACATTAAAAAGCACAATCATCAGTATAGCGGTTTTATTGGGTGCAACAAGTGTTTATGCCTCATCAATGCATACTGACTGTTCAAAAGACAAAATGGGTTGTGAAAAATCTATGCAAATGAAATCTGATAATATGATGAAAGATGACATGAAAATGAAGTCCGACAATATGATGAAAGATGACATGAAAATGAAGCCCGACAATATGATGAAAGATGACATGAAAATGAAATCCGATAATATGATGAAGAGCAACATGAAAAATAATATGTAGTAAACAACTATTCTGGTTTAATGGTGATCGCTGAGTCGATCACCAAAATCAATCATAAATCAGTTTTACTCTCAGGATAGTTAAAAATACAACGGTATTTGACTTATCCTCTTCCTTATCTCTGTGGCAATAGAGTATTTTTCCTGCCATATTTTATGAAATATAAAGCTTATATTTTTTTCCTCTAAGAATTAATCTGTCTCGGATTTATTGATAATTCATTCATACCGACGCACTTTTACTACAAATAAAAATACCTGTTGGCTTGCATTACTTCAGAAACAGGTATTTATAACATTGTGAGAGGCTTAAATTTTAAAAATTTTTAACCGCACTTATACCTTATTATTGCTCGGCAAATTGGCGAATCTTCTCTGTATTTAAATGTCCCGGTACGGTTTTTTTGATATTTAAATCAGCATCTAAAAATACATTAAAAGGATAACCACGAACACGGGCACGATCAATAATTTCCCCTTTTTCATCCAGTAATACCGTAATATTTTTGTAGTCTAAACCTTTGTACCATTCAATGAAATCAGCCGTTGCTTTTTCACCTTTATGAGAAGGTGAAACGATGGTAATGATTTCAAAATTTTGATGTTGTTCGGCACTGAAATCATCAATCTCCGCCAAACCGGCTAAACAGATGGGACACCATGATGCCCACATTTTGATATACACCGGTTTGCCTTTGTATTGCTCAAGAGTAACAGGTCGATCGTTTAAATCCTTAAGGGGAATGTCTGCTAAGTTGGTTGTTGCGAAAGCCTGAAGGCTGAATGCCATTAATAAGATTGAGAGTAGTTTTTTCATTTGTTTTTCCTTTTTGTTTTGTCATACCAAGGGTATGGGGTTATTCAATTCAAGCCATATTGATGGTTTTTAAAACTGACGATATGGCTTGGTTTAAGAAGCTGCATAGCGAATGCTAGGCTAAGTTATTGGTGATTAATAAAAATCCCATCACAATAATCAAAATTCCGCCAGCGATTTTGAACTTGTTTAAATGTTTATTTAAGCTTTTAGTCCGTTTAAGCAAGCTGTCTGAGAATAGTGAGAACAGCATAAAGGGGGTAGCCAAACCAAAGACATAAACAAGCATCATCGCAGCCCCGTAAAGAGCGGATCCTTCATCACCGGACAGCGCGAGGACAGAGGCGAGAATGGGGCCAATGCAAGGTGTCCAACCAAGACTGAAGGTTAAGCCAAGCACAAATGCTTCAAGTGCGGTGGATTTTCCCGATGTTTTGATTTCCACTAATTTAGTGCGTTCAAGCATATCGATTTTAACGATACCAAGTTGATGAATTCCGAGAATAATCACGATGATACCGGCAATCACACGGGTCGTATCACTGAATAAAATATTGCCTAAAAAACCAAAGCTAAAACCGAGGCTCACAAAGGTAAGTGAAAGCCCTAAAATAAATAAAAAGGTATTGAGGACTTTTTTTCCTCCTTTGCTGAGAATACCGAAATAAATCGGGATAATCGGAAAAATACAGGGGGAAAGAAAAGAGGCAATTCCCGCTAAAAATACCGTACCGATAAGAAGTTGTTGATCTAACATTGTTTAATTTCCTATATTTGTAGGGTGTGCAAAGGTGCTCACACACCCTTGCCAACATTATTTTTTAATAGTTTTCACTAAATACCCATATCCGGCTTTTTCCATTTCGGCCAAAGGAATAAATTTAATGGAGGCACTGTTGATACAATAACGCAAACCGCCTTTATCTTTCGGGCCGTCATCAAATACATGGCCTAAATGCGCATTACCACTACGACTTAGCACTTCAGTGCGTTGCATATTAAAACTGTTGTCCGTTTGATAATGCACGACTTCTTTGGCAATTGGGTGAGTGAAACTTGGCCAACCACAACCTGATTCAAATTTATCATTGGATGAAAACAGCGGTTCACCGGTAGTGACATCAACATAAATGCCCGGCTGGAAGTTATCCCAATATTCATTGCTGAAGGAACGCTCCGTGTGTTTATTCTGTGTCACTGAATATTGCAATGGGGTTAATGTTGCCTTGAGGGTTTCATCGCTTGGTTTTGGGTAATCTTTTTCGTTAATCATTGGTTCGTCTGCCTGTGTAATGTCGATATGGCAATAGCCATTCGGATTTTTTTTCAAATAATCTTGGTGATATTCTTCCGCTTCCGTGTAGTTTTTAAGGGGTTCTACTTCAATTTGAATTTTATTTTTGTATTTCGTTTGAAGTGTGGCAATCGCACGGTCGATTACGCTTTTGTCTGCGCTATCTTGATAGTAAATCCCTGTGCGATATTGTCGCCCTCGGTCATTGCCTTGCTTATTCACACTGGTTGGATCGATCACTTTGAAATAATATTGCAGCAATTTATCCAATGAAATCTGGTTTGCATCGTAAGTTACTTTTACAGCTTCGGCATGATCAGTCACACTTAAAAGAGGATAGCTGGTTTTATCCGTATTGCCATTGGCATAGCCTGAAACCGCATCTTTCACGCCGTAAATGCGTTCCATATAGGCTTCTACACCCCAAAAACAGCCACCGGCTAAATAAATTTCTCGTAGATTTTGTTGAGGTTTAATCATGCTCTTTTGCTCCGTATTTTGCATGGGAATGTTTTTTTCTACTGCCAAAATTGATTGGCTTGAGGCACAAAGTGCGGTTAAAAGTAGAAAGATTTTTGAAAATTTCATCATGGGTCCTCCTTCAATATTCAAGTTATATTGTTTTAGACGAGGCAAGTTTTCATTTCTTACAGATTTTTTGAATTTGCTGTTTGTGGCGTAATAGAAAAGAGACAAGTGCGGTAAAAAATAACCTATTTTTTGTTCATAAACTCCAGAGGCAAGCGGGATTTGGATAAAATTCTTATTTTTCAATTTCCGGTTGAGTTGATAAGAATGATTGTGTCGGTTTTACGGAGACAAAATTGGACCTATTTCTCAATAGGTCCAAGCGTTTTTGGGATAGCAAGCGTTTGCGAAAGATAATTTACAGATGCTGTAATTATTTTGTTTTCTTTGGTAATTTATCTTGTTCTTCTTGCGACAATTCTTGGTAGTTAAATACCGGAAGTCCCCATTCAAAACGAATCGCTAAAACCCTTAATGTAAAACTCGTGATTAAAGTGATTAAGACCGCAATAGTGTGTTCTATTTTGAGAGTGCTAAGTGCGTAGTAAGTGAGGGTAGCAAAAAGCGAGACACTGGCATAAAGTTCTTTTTGGAAAACAAGAGGGATGCGATTGCAGAGTAAATCACGTAATACACCACCAAATGCACCGGTAATACAACCTGCGATACAGACAATCGTGAGACTGTACCCCATATCCATAGCGATTTGTGCGCCGATGATAGAAAATACGACTAATCCCATAGCATCTAACACCAAGAAAATCGTGCGGAAGTAGCGCATAAAATGATTAATAAAAGGTGCAACATAAACAGTTATCACCGCTGCGGTTGCAACAATTAAAAAATATTCCGGGTGTTTAACCCAGCCTAATGGATAATGACCTAATAACACATCACGCACAGAACCGCCTCCAATAGCGGTTACTGAGGCAATAATAATCACCCCGAAAATATCCATTTTTTCTCTACCGGCAGCCAATGCACCGGTCATGCCTTCGGCTGTAATACCGATAATATATAAGATGCTAAGTAACATTTGAGTTCCTAAAGTGCGGTCAAAATCCCGTTCATTCTACTTTAAAACATTGCGGATTTTTAGCATAATGACGCATTATTTTTCTATATTTTTCAATTATGTCAGAACAATCCTCCAAATCTGCCTTACCGCTACTTTCTATACTTACTATTTGTATGGTACTGGCTGTTGATCTTTTTATCTTTGCGTTAAAACCTCAAACACAAGGGATTCCTCATTTGGGGTTAGCGGTGTTGGTGGCACAATTACTTTCTTTACTGGTATTTTATAAAGGTGAAATTTGCCCCGGACAACGAGGGCGACTGGTTAAAGTGAATTTAGCCTTTGCATTATATTGGAGCGTATGGATGGTTGTGAGCATTTTACCCGATTATCATCATACCCTTACCAATATAATGAGCCTGTGCGGTTTATCCGTAGTGTATTTTATTTGGAAACAGCCTAAGGAAGAAAAACTTCGCAACAGTTTCTTGTTGATGGCTACATTAGTTGGCGGTTTGGGCGTACTGGGTTATGTGATATCGCTTAGCCTGCTTCCTTGGGCTGCTTTTGCCGAATATAACCCGATTGCGCCAATTTTGGCTGGGGTGATTCTTGCTCATCTATCTCTTGTTATTGCGAAAAGCCGCTTGCAAGGGTTTATTGCATTATTGCCCTTAGTGATGATTATGTTGTTGATTCTAAATGCCTTGGTCATTTTCATTTTCTTAGTGTTGAATGGCTTGGAAAGTGCGGTTAATTCTGAAAGTATTTTCGCCTATGCAATTTACTTTATTTGTCATTTGGTGATGGCGGCAGTTTTAGCTACGTATAGTATTCAGAAATGGACATTCAGTGTGAATATGTTATTTATTTTGCTCTTTATAGCGGGCTGTTTGCCATTATGGATGGTGTTTGTATGAGGCAAATGCCATCTCATTATGCCTCGGGAATGCTGGTGCTCGGATGTATTTTATTTGGTTTAGGCAGCATCATTGTTAAATTTGTCCCTGTCGGTGGTTATGCTATTGCATTTTGGCGTTTGCTTATCGCTTCGGGAATTTTTTGGTTTTTGATGAAATTAAAACGCCAACATTTCCCAACAAATAGAAAAGCACGGTATTGTGCCGCGCTATCCGGTGTTTTTCTCGCCTTTGATCTGGCTTTTTGGCATGAAAGTATTTACGCCGTGGGGCCGGGCATTTCGACTTTGTTAAATAGTTTACAAATTTTCTTTTTAGCTGTGATTGGATTTCTTTTCTTTGCAGAAAGACAGAGCAAATTGCAGTTATTCAGCCTTGTTTTGGCGGTGGTTGGCGTGGTGTTGATCGCTGGGGAGGAATTACAGCACAATGTTGCAGGCATTTATGGCATCATCATTGGCTTGGTTTCTGCCATCATGTTGGCAGGTTCCATGGTCATGGTGAAAAAAGTCCATCAAGAAGAACCGACAGCCTTATTCCCTTTAATGTTAATCATCAGCTTGAGTGGGGCATTGGTGCTGATTGTTCCTGCTCTACTCTTTAACGCTGACAAACTCTATCCTACGAATTGGCAAGATTGGGGTTTGATCATTATTTATGGCGCTGTTATGCAGTGTGTCGCTTGGGGGATGATTGCTTATGCGATCCCATTACTTTCTTTGGGATTAACCGGGCTATTATTACTTTCCGAACCCGTTGCCGCATTAATTATCGATTATTTTTATTTGCACAAAGAAATTAACCTATGCCAATGGAGTGGTGCGGGTTTGACCTTGTTTGCGATTTATTTAGGTTCAGTGAAACGTTAAAAAAGTGCGGTTAATTTTAACCGCACTTTTGTTTTCTATTCTATTGCTTTCTTTTTCAAGTAAGCATAAAGCTCATCTTTAATTCTTAGTTTTTCTTTCTTTAAGATTTCAATTTCCGTATGGGTTGCAAGCTGAATGTTTTCTTCTTTATTTTTAATATCTTGATCCAGCTCATTATGTTTGTGAAATAGACGCTCAAAATAGGCATCATTATTTTTAAGTTTAGTGATTAAGTCTCTGAATTCGGGAAACATATAAAGCTCCTATAATTGGTAGAGGTGATAAAAACTTTCTTCACTTTACTCTTTTTATAAAAAATTAATAGTGTGGAATCATAAAAGTGTGAGCTGGATCAAAATAAAATTTTTTGTTTAAAAGCAAAAAAGTACGGTTTAAAATTTTTCTAATTTTATAAAATCCTGGTTACCTATTGGCTTTTAACTGGTTTATTTTATCAATCCGCGCTAGAATACGGTCATTTTCATTTCACAAACACTGAGGAAGTTCCATGATTGATCCGAATTTAATCCGTAATAATTTGGCGGACGTTGCAGAAAAACTAAAAATTAAACGTAACTTCATTCTTGATACCGAAAAACTTGTTGCGTTGGAAGAACAGCGTAAAGCCCTTCAGGTTAAAACCGAAACCTTGCAAGCCGAGCGTAATAGTCGTTCGAAAGCTATCGGTGCGGCAAAAGCTCGTGGTGAAGATATCGCCCCATTACTTGCAGAAGTGGATAATATGGGGGAACAATTAAATGAAGCAAAAACTCAGCTTGATGCAGTGTTGGCTGAAATTAATCAAATTGCTTTAAGTATTCCAAATCTCCCGGCAGATGAAGTGCCACTTGGCAAAGATGATACGGAAAATCTTGAAATTTTACGTTGGGGAACGCCGAGAACCTTTGATTTTGAAGTGAAAGATCATGTGACATTAGGCGAGCAAAAAGACGGATTAGATTTTGCCGCGGGGGCAAAATTGGCGGGCGCACGTTTTGCTGTGATGAAAGGGCAAATTGCAAAATTGCATCGTGCTTTAGCGCAATTTATGTTGGATCTTCACACAGAACAACATGGTTATTTAGAAACCTATGTACCTTATTTGGTGAACCATGCGACCCTTTACGGCACAGGACAATTACCAAAATTTGGTGAGGATTTATTCCACACTAACGCTTTAGAAGGGGAACAGCCTTACGCCTTAATTCCAACAGCGGAAGTCCCGGTAACGAATTTAGTGCGTGATGTGATTTTAGATGATAGCGAATTGCCGATTAAAATGACCGCACATACGCCTTGTTTCCGTTCTGAAGCCGGCTCTTATGGCCGAGATACTCGAGGTTTAATTCGTATGCACCAATTTGATAAAGTGGAAATGGTGCAAATTGTGGATCCGGACAAATCAATGGAAGCCCTTGAAGAATTAACCGGTCATGCGGAAAAAGTGTTGCAATTATTGAATTTACCTTATCGCAAAGTATTGCTTTGCACCGGTGATATGGGCTTTGGTTCTTGCAAAACTTATGATTTAGAGGTTTGGATTCCGGCACAAAATACATATCGTGAGATTTCATCTTGTTCTAATATGTGGGATTTCCAAGCCCGCCGTATGCAGGCTCGTTGCAAAGCAAAAGGGGATAAGAAAACCCGTTTAGTGCATACTTTAAATGGCTCGGGGCTAGCAGTAGGGCGCACCTTAGTTGCGGTGCTTGAGAATTACCAGAATGCTGACGGCTCAATTACCGTACCGGAAGTATTGCGTCCGTATATGGGGGGCTTAGAGGTTATCGGTAAATAATACAGGGATAACGATGAAAAAAGTGCGGTCAATTTTAACCGCACTTTTTTGTTGCTTATAACACAGCTACTGCCGAATCATAATTCGGTTCATTTTTAATTTCAGACACCAATTCGCTGTGTAATACTTGGTTGTTTTCATCTAGCACGATCACAGAACGCGCAGTTAAACCGGCAATTGGGCCTGTGGCAATATCCACTCCTAATTTCTCATGAACATCTTTATGGCGGAAAGTGGAAAGAACCTGTACATTTTCAATACCTTCAGCACCACAAAAACGGGATTGAGCAAAAGGGAGATCCGCTGAAATACATAATACAACGGTATTTTCCAAATTCGCTGCACGTTGGTTAAATACACGAACTGATGTGGCACAAACGCCGGTATCAATACTTGGGAAAATATTTAATACTTTACGTTTACCTGAAAAATTTTCTAAGGTGACATCGTTCAGATCTTTATCGGTTAGGATAAGATTATCAATCTTTTCACCTTTTTGTGGAAAATTACCTTTAATTTCAATGGGATTTCCCATCATGGTTACAGTAGTCATAAAAGCTCCTAATTAGCTTGGGTTAAATTTAGCACTTTAATCAGTGCGGTAAAAAATTTGTCGTTTTCGCACGGTAATCCGATACTAATGCGTAAATGGTTCGGCATACCATAGCCCGCAAGCGGGCGCACAATCACCCCTTCTCTCAGTAACGCTTCATAAACCGGGGCGGCAGGTTGTTTAAAATCTATGGTAATAAAATTGCCTTTAGACGGAATATAATCCAAACCGTATTGGTGGCAGAATTGTTCATAGCGGGTCATTTCAGTTCGGTTATTTTCCGCTACTTTTTGAATAAAAGCATCATCATTCATCACTGCGATTGCAGAGGTAAGCGCCAAACTATTGCAGTTAAATGGCTGACGAACTCGGTTTAATAAATCGGCAATCTCAGGATTAGACACCGCATAGCCAATGCGTAGCCCCGCTAACCCATAGGCTTTTGAGAGAGAACGGGAAATAATGAGGTTAGGGTATTTTTTCAATAAACCGAAAGAATCGACCCGTTCTTCAGGAAGTGTGAATTCCGTATAGGCTTCATCTAATACCACAATGATATTTTCAGGTACTTTGGCTAAGAACGCATCAATCTCTTGCTCGGTTAAGAAATTACCGGTGGGATTATTCGGATTTGCGATAAAAATGAGCTTGGTTTTATCGGAAAGTGCGGTCAAAAATCCCTCTAAATGATGTCCCCAGTATTGGGCAGGAATTTCTTTTGCGATGGCATTAATGGCTTTTGTTACAAGGGGATAGACGATAAACGCATATTGTGAATAAATGACTTCATCCTCTTCACCGGCAAAAGTATGGGCGAAAAGTTCAAGCAAATCATTTGAACCGTTACCGAGCGTGATCTGATTGGGCTGAACGCCAAACTTTTTGGCAATGGCTTGTTTTAGCTCAAAACCATTAGCATCAGGGTAGCGGGTGAGTTGATTCAATTGGTTGATAATGGCTTGTTTTGCACTTTCAGGAAAACCGAACGGATTTTCGTTAGACGCCAGTTTGACGATATTGGTAATGCCGAGTTCACGTTCTAGTTCTTCAATGGGTTTGCCTGCTTGATAAGGGGCGAGTGATTTAACCCCGGGATTGGCGATATTAATATATTGCATAGTGTTACATTCATTAAGATTAATGGGCGTATGATGACGCCCATATTGAGGGTTGAATTTATTGTGCTTGTGGGAGATTTTCCTCTTCAAATTTTTTCATAAATTTGATTAATGCTTCCACACCGTCTAAAGGCATTGCGTTGTAGATAGAGGCGCGCATACCACCCAGCACCTTATGACCTTTTAAAGCTTGTAAGCCGGCAGCCGTTGCTTGTGCAACGAATTTTGCGTCTAATTCCGCATCGCCGGTCACAAAAGTGACATTCATTGTCGAACGATTTTCTTTTGCCACCACATTTTGGTAAAGCTGGCTGGCATCAATGTAATCGTAAAGGGTTTTAGCCTTTAATTGATTTCGTTCGGCAATTGTTTTTAAGCCGCCCATTGCTTTGATATGTTTAAATACTAAAGAACACAGATACCAAGCGAAAGTTGGTGGCGTATTGATCATCGAGTCTGCATCGGATTGCGTCGCATAGTTCCAAATAGAAGGGGTTTCTTTACGGGCATGACCGATTAAATCATCACGAATAATGACAAGTGTGATACCGGCAGGGCCGAGATTTTTTTGCGCCCCGGCATAAATGACACCAAATTTACTAATATCAATTTCACGAGACAGAATATTAGAGGACATATCCGCTACGAGGACGGCATTTCCGACTTTTGGGATCTCAAAAATTTCTACACCGCTAATGGTTTCGTTAGGGCAGTAGTGCACATAATCATATTGATCGGCAATATCGCTAAAATCTAATCGGGTAATATGTGTATTATCACCATTTTCAACAATGGTAATTTCATCAATTTCTGCAAAATTACGGGCTTCTTTCGCCGCCGTGGCAGACCAATGCCCGCTGTTTAAATAAAGTGCTTTCCCTTTTTTGCCAATCAAATTCATCGGTAATGCAGCAAATTGACCACGTGCGCCACCTTGTAAAAATAATACACGGTAGTTATCCGGAATGTGATAGACCTCACGCAGATCTTTTTCTGCTTCAGCGATAAGTTCCATAAAATATTTGCCACGATGGCTGACTTCCATCACGGAAACACCTTGCCCTAACCAATTGGTCAGTTCTGCTTGTGCTTGGTGTAATACTTCAGGAAAAATCATTGCCGGGCCGGCACTAAAATTGAAGACTTGAGACATTGTGCTTTCCTTATTTTTAGAAAAATAATGCGTTACGTTTTATCACTAGAAAAGCGGATAATCAACGCTTTTTAGAAAAAACCGTGCTTTTTTTTGATTAAGCCACAAAATTTAAATTTAAGGTTTTGACGAAGGGGGGAAAAAAAGCTAAATTACGGGCAGTTATTTTATCTAAATAGAGAGAGCAATTATGGAAACCGTAAACAAACAATCCTTTCAAGAAGTATTGGAATATGTGCGTATGTATCGTTTAAAAAATAAGCTAAAACGTGATATTGAAGATATCAGCCGTAAAATTCGTGACAACCAAAAACGCGTGTTATTACTTGATAATTTGAACCAATATATTCGTGATGATATGGATATCGAAGATGTACGCGCTATTATTGAAAACATGCGTGATGACTATGAAGCACGTATTGATGATTACACGATTCGTAGTGCAGAACTTTCTACACAGCGCCGCGAAATCAGTGGAAAGATGAAAGAGCAAAAGAAGTCTCATGCAGAATTATTGAAAAAATCTAAATAAACATTACTGCGTAAAAACTCAGTTAAAATAACCGCACTTTGAGGGCATTAAAGTGCGGTTATTTTTTAGATTTTTTTCATTGAATGATCGATAAAATTCGATGCTAATTCAGAGAGTTTTTTCCCATCAGGAAAAATAAGATCCGGTGTAATTTCCAATAAAGGTACAATAACGAATTCCCGATTATACATATCATAATGGGGTATGGTTAGACGTTCATTTTGAATTATTTCATTGCTATAAAGCAGAATATCCAAATCCAATGTCCGTTCACCCCAGCGGCGTAAGCGTACCCGTCCTTGTTCATTCTCAATACGTTGTAATTCATCCAACAACGATAGTGGAGGAAGAGTCGTTTCGATTTTTGCTACTGCATTGACATAATCGGGCTGATCTTGCGGACCAAGCGGTTTACTTTGGTAGAACGAACTTACCGCAATAAGTTGGGTTTGCGGCAAGTTTTTTATTGCTTTCAACGCACTATTAAGCTGTTCTACCGGTGTATTTAGATTGCTACCAAGAGCAATATATGCAGTTATCATTGGTTATTCTCTATCGGTCTTGGTTTACGGCGTTTACGCGAGCGGAAGTATTTTTTCTTCGGTTTTGGGTGTAAGGTTTGTTGCTCTTTTACAAGCTGGTTACGCTGATCGCTATTACTGAATTGATATTCATGCCACCATTTGGCAAGCTCAATGGTATCCCCACCTTCAACTTCAGCGCGCATTGCTAATAGATCGAAAGCTGCACGGAATTTAGGATGTTCCATTACCCGTACAGGTGCAGAGCCGGTACGTTTAAGTAATTGTAACTGCAAAAACCAAATATCACGAATGACTGCAGTATGGCGGCGTGGGGCAGCCAAGGCTTGACAAAATAAATCCAGAACTTCATTACCAGCAAGAGCGTAGGCGTCATGGTTGTTTAATCCACCTTCATTTTTTAATATTTCTACTTTTTCACGCAATGGGTACCAGAAAAATGCAGCAAATAAAAATGCAGGATTAATACGTAATTTATCAGCGACACGTTCGTCAGTTGAGGTAAGCGCAGTCACGATCATACGCTCGGCAAAACTATCTTCTTTTTCCGTAAAAAAAGGTATGAGGCTAGGAAATAGCTGCTCAAATAAGCCGTATTGGCGTAATAACCGATAGGTTTTTACGCCATGGCCGGTTTGTAGTAATTTTAAACTTTCATCAAATAAACGTGCCGGTGGAATATTTTTTAGCAAATGGGCTAACTCGTGAATAGGCTGTTCGCTTGGTTTTTCAAGAAACATATCCAATTTCGCCATAAAACGGATTGCACGTAGCATTCGTACGGGATCTTCTTGATAACGGGTTATCGGATCACCAATTAAGCGTAACTTACCAGCTTTTAAATCTTCAATACCATTGAAATAATCGCGTAACGTATTATCTTGCGGATTGTAATAAAGGGCATTTATTGTGAAATCACGGCGTTCCGCATCTTGTTCAATAGTGCCATAGACATTATCACGCAAAAGCATTCCTTCATGGCTTTGTTTTGCTTGGCGTTCATTACGTGCATCGCTATGATTGGCACGAAAAGTTGCCACCTCGATAATATCGCGGCCAAACATAATATGCGCAAGACGGAAACGGCGACCGACCAAGCGACATTGGCGTTGGAAAATATTTTGAATTTGTTCCGGGCGGGCATTGGTAGCCACATCAAAATCTTTTGGATGTTTGCCCAGTAACATATCACGAATGGAACCGCCAACAATATAGGCTTCAAATCCTTGGCGTTGTAATTTTTCAACCACGGAAAGTGCGTTACGGCTGAACATACGTGGATGAATGCCAAAATTTGCTGCCTTAATCACTCTTTTATCATAGCGATGAAATTGATGGGCTGTATTTTTATTCGCATATTGTTGTGTAACAGGTTGCTCAACTCGTCTAGAATGAGCTTTTGCTTGGGGTGCTTTTTGCTGTAGCACTTTTTTCTTTTTGCCAAACAAATTTTTAATATAAGTAAGAATAATAAACTCCGTTTTTTAAACGCGAAAAGTGCGGTTTTTTTGACCGCACTTTTTCTAAATGAATGGTAAATTAACCCGCAACTTGTTTTTCGCGAATTTCTGCAAGCGTTTTGCAGTCAATACACAAATCTGCCGTTGGACGGGCTTCTAAACGACGAATGCCAATTTCTTCACCGCAAGAATCACAGTAACCAAAATCATCGGTATCCAACTTTTTCAATGTCGCTTCGATTTTTTTCATTAGCTTACGCTCACGATCACGATTGCGTAATTCTAGGCTGAATTCTTCTTCTTGCGTTGCACGATCCGCAGGATCAGGGAAGTTAGCCGCTTCATCTTGCATATGAGCAACGGTACGCGAAGCCTCTTCCACGATTTGTTCGTGCCAGGCCGTTAAGATTTTTTTAAAATGAAGAAGTTGACTTTCATTCATGTACTCTTCATCTTTTTTTGGTTGATATGGTTTTACGCCTGCCAGCTCTAATAAACTTAACGTTGCTTTTGACATATCTCACTCCTAATACAAACAGAATTTAAGCGTGAACTTCACGACTTCCTGTCATTATCATTAATAATTGGTTCTCAACTTTTATTGAGTGTTGAGAAGCCTGTTTTTTTGAGGGCGTTATAAATAACAGATGTTGCCCCTTTTAGCAAACAAAATTTCCTCACTAAAATTATATTTTGCGATCAAGATCTCAAAATTTAAGAGAAATAATTGTTTGTTGATTTAAAAATACATAGTGTGCGCACATTTCGTTCATTGCGCTATTCTCATGCCTATAAATTTGTTTACTTTGGCAATAAGTCTTATTTGTGCTTCATTGTCGTTGCTATTCCTACCTGATTTTATGTTAATCGGTTGGAAACAAACGCTGCTATGTAATTTAATTTTCACTCTGACCGCATTCTTATTCTATTGGTTCAAAAAAATGTGGTGGTTTCATTTTTTCAGTATCTTGAATGTCATTATTTTGGCATCCGGCTATACCCATTCTTTTGCACTGGATTTATTACGACAAGCCGATGAGATGTTGCCGGAGAAACAAAATTTAGTTTTACAAATTGAAAATTTATTACATCAGCAAGAATATCAAATCCTGATCGCTCGCACGGTATTGAACAAAGAGGAGCAACGAATTTTTCTTAATTGGAAGGGAGAAGCAAAACCTTTTTTAGGGGAAAAATGGCAAGGTGAAGTTTCTGTGCGACCGCTTTCTGCAAGATTGAATGGGGGTGGCTTTGATCGTCAACAATGGTATTTCTCGCAAGGCGTCACGGCGAACGGAAGTTTAAAAAGTGCGGTTAAAATTAGTGATGATTTTTCATGGAGGGAGAAAAAATTATGGCGGGCATTAAAACAAACGGAAACTCTTTCTTTACAAGGTTTACTGATCGCTTTAGCTTTTGGGGAGCGGGCATGGTTAGATCGAACTATATGGCAAATTTATCAGCAGACGAATACGGGTCATTTAATTGCAATTTCCGGGTTACATATCGGGTTGGCCATGGGGATGGGATTTTTACTGGCTAGAACCGCACAATTTTTCTTTCCGACCAATAATATTCAACCCGTTTTTCCTCTGTGGAGTGGGGCTTTTTTCGCCTTATTTTATGCTTATCTATCGGGCTTTAGTATCCCTACTTTCCGGGCAATTTCCGCCTTGCTTTTTGTTTTAGTCATACAATCACAACGTCGCTATTATTCAGCTTTCCGACTTTTTATCTTAATCATCGCCTTCCTTTTATTGTGTGACCCTCTTATGCCCCTTTCGACAAGTTTTTGGCTTTCGATAGGGGCAGTATGTTGTCTGATTATTTGGTATCGCTACATCCCGCTTTCTTTATTTCAATGGAAATATCAACATTTTTCACCCAAAGTGCGGTGGATTTTGGGCTTATTTCATTTGCAGTTCGGTCTATTAATGCTGTTTACACCGCTACAACTTCTTTTATTCAATGGAATATCACTGAGCGGTTTTTTTGCCAATTTGGTGGCGGTGCCCTTATACAGTTTTTTTCTTGTCCCAGTGATCTTATTTGCGGTGTTAAGCGATGGTGCATTGTATTCTTGGCGATTGGCAAATTATTTGGCAGAGGGTATTACACAGATTATTACTCTTTTTCAGGGAAGATGGTTTAGCATTTCATTGAATTTATCATTAATTTTAACCGCACTTTTCAGCCTGTTTTTTCTTCTGATCATCCTTGTTATCTATCGTGAAAAAAGGTTTTCGCAAAAGGATTGGAAAATAAAAACGGCAAAATATTTTACACTCGATCTCAATAGGTCATTACCGATAATTTGGAAAAAACAAGCTGTTTGGGGTTCTGTCGGCATTGCTGGTTTATCCTTATTAATCGTCATTATTCGCCAATATCATCAACCGATTTGGCAGCTGGATACCTTAGATGTAGGGCAAGGTTTGGCAACGCTAATTGTCAAGAATGGTCGAGGAATTTTGTATGATACGGGGGCGTCATGGCAAGGCGGTTCAATGACTGAGCTGGAAATCTTGCCTTATTTACAACGAGAGGGAGTCATACTGGATAAACTTATTTTAAGCCATGATGATAATGATCATTCCGGTGGTGCAGAAGTCATTTTAAAAAACTATCCGAATGTAGAGCTCATCACCTCATCTGAAAAAAACTATGGTGAAACTCATCGAGGGCTATGTATTGCAGGGAAAGAGTGGGAATGGCAGGGAATTCATTTTCGCATTCTTTCACCGCAGAAAGTCGTCGCTCGGGCGGGCAATTCGAATTCTTGTGTCATTTTACTAGAAGATGGCAAATATCGTGTCTTGCTTACCGGTGATGCGGAAATAAAAAACGAGCTGATTTTTGCCCGCACTTTAGGAAAAATTGATGTCCTACAAATAGGACATCATGGCAGCAAAACTTCCACAAGTGAGGTTTTACTTTCACACAGCAAGCCGGATCTTGCAATTATTTCAAGCGGACGTTGGAATCCTTGGCATTTTCCTCATCCATCTGTCATTAAACGTCTTAAACAACATAAAAGTGCAGTCGAAAATACGGCGGTTTCGGGACAAATTCGTGTTAGTTTTTACCGTGACAAATGGAAAGTTTCACGCCAAAGGAAGGCGTTTTCTCCTTGGTATGCTCGCCCGATTGGATTATCAACGGAATAAAAGGTACAATGCGACGAATTTTTTCGGACGATAATAACTATGCAGGATCAAAAAATGCAAGATAAAGACCTATCTACGATGCAGACTTTCAAACGTTTGTGGCCAATGATTAAACCGTTCAAATCCGGACTGGTAGTGGCTGCTGTTGCGCTTGTACTTAATGCCTTAGCGGATTCCGGTTTAATTTATTTATTAAAACCCTTACTTGATGAGGGATTTGGTAAAGCCGATCATTCTTTTTTGAAAATGATGGCTTTTGTTGTGGTAGGAATGATTTTTTTACGTGGCGTAAGTAATTTTATTTCTAGCTATTGTTTGGCTTGGGTATCCGGCAAAGTGGTGATGACAATGCGCCGCCGCTTATTCAAGCATCTGATGTTTATGCCGGTGAGCTTTTTTGATCGTAATCCTTCCGGCAAGTTGCTTTCCCGTATTACTTATGATTCTGAAATGATTGCGAGTTCCTCTTCTAGCTCATTGGTAACGATTGTACGTGAGGGGGCTTATATCCTTTCTTTGCTTGCTGTGATGTTTTATACCAGCTGGGAATTAACCTTAGTGTTATTTGTGATTGGACCGATTATTGCCATACTGATTCGTATGGTGTCAAAAATCTTCCGTAAACTCAGTAAAAATTTACAAGATTCTATGGGGGAACTCACCTCTACTACAGAACAAATGTTAAAAGGGCATAAAGTTGTCTTATCTTTCGGCGGTCAGTATGTGGAAGAGGAACGTTTCAATCACGTGAGTAATGATATGCGCCGTAAAGGGATGAAAATGGTCACAGCGGATGCGATTTCCGATCCTGTCGTGCAGATTATTGCTTCTTTAGCTTTGGCTGTGGTGCTTTATTTGGCAACCACCCCATTGATTGCAGATGATAATTTAAGTGCCGGTTCTTTTACTGTGGTTTTTTCCTCCATGCTTGCCATGATGCGTCCGCTTAAATCTTTAACGAATGTCAATTCCCAGTTTCAGCGCGGAATGGCGGCTTGCCAAACATTGTTTGCGATTTTAGATTTAGAACCGGAAAAAGATAACGGTAGCTATAAAGCGGAACCGGCAAAAGGCGAATTAGAATTTAAAAATGTGAGTTTTGCTTATCAAGGTAAAGATGATCTCGCCTTAAATAATATTTCATTCAACATTCCGGCTGGAAAAACCGTGGCATTAGTAGGGCGTTCAGGTTCAGGTAAATCCACTATTGCCAATCTCGTCACTCGTTTCTACGACATTTCACAAGGTGAAATTTTGCTTGATGGAGTGAATATTCAGGATTACCGTTTATCCAATTTACGTCAAAATTGTGCGGTGGTTTCTCAACAGGTGCATTTGTTTAACGATACGATTGCGAACAACATCGCTTATGCGGCAAAGGATAAATACACCCGTGAAGAAATTATTGCTGCCGCCAAAGCAGCTTATGCATTAGAGTTTATTGAAAAATTACCACAAGGTTTTGATACCGTCATCGGCGAGAATGGCGCGAGTTTATCCGGTGGACAGCGTCAGCGTTTAGCGATAGCGAGAGCCTTACTGCGTAATTCTCCGGTATTAATTTTAGACGAAGCGACCTCTGCCCTTGATACGGAATCCGAACGAGCGATTCAATCGGCACTGGATGAGTTGAAAAAAGACCGTACTGTGCTTGTCATTGCTCATCGCTTATCAACCATCGAAAATGCCGATGAAATTTTAGTGATTGAACACGGCGAAATTCGTGAACGCGGTAGTCATCATGAACTGCTTGCTTTAGCGGGTGTATACAAACAACTCCATAGTATGCAGTTTAGCGGTTAAGTTTAACGCGGGTTGAAAAACTCGCGTTATTTTATCCGCACTTTTTAGAGGGAACATTTATGCCATTTTGGTATTCGAATTCCAAACTCGCTTGGTTTCTTTTGCCATTCTCATTTTTATTTTGGCTGATAAGTCAATTTCGCCGAGTTTTATTTAGGCTTGGGCTAAAATCCTCTTATCGAGCGCCGAAACCTGTGGTGATAGTAGGGAATTTATCCGTTGGTGGTAATGGAAAAACACCGGTAGTGGTATGGCTGGTGGAAGAAATAAAAAAACGTGGATTACGTGTAGGGGTGATTTCCCGTGGGTATGGTAGCCATGCGAAAACTTATCCGTTACTCGTCACCGCAGAGACAAATCCCCATGAAGGCGGAGACGAGCCGGTTCTCATCGCTCAACGCACCGGTGTACCGGTGATGATTTCACCAAACCGCCGACAAGCCATTGAGTTACTCTTAAGGCATAAAGATTGCGACATTATTATTTCGGATGACGGATTGCAACATTATCAATTACAGCGAGATATGGAAATAGTAGTGATGGATGCAGAACGAGCTCTCGGCAATGGCTTTGTGTTACCTGCCGGTCCTTTACGTGAATTATCAAGCCGGTTAAAAACTGTGGATTTTGTGATCACTAACGGCGGTAAAAATCAATATTCCGATGCAGTGATGACCTTAGTGCCTCATTATGCGATCAATTTAAAAACTCATGAAAAACGCCCTTTGAGTGCTTTTCAATCAGGCGCTGCCATTGCCGGTATTGGTCATCCGCCACGTTTTTTTACCATGTTGGAAAAATTAGAGATAAATTTAGTGCAAACCCAAGGTTTCCAAGATCATCAACATTTTGATGCAACACAGCTAGAAAAATTTTCGCAAAATCAACCGCTCTTTATGACGGAAAAAGATGCCGTAAAATGCCAAGCCTTTGCCAAAGAAAATTGGTGGTATGTGCCGGTGGAGGCTGAGATGGTGGAAGCGGAAAAACAAGGTGAAAATTTACCGCACTTTTGGAAAAAAATAGAGGCGCTCGTGGAGCGATATAAAAATGCCTGAGCGATTAAACCCAAAATTGCTTGAAGTGATCGCTTGCCCTCGTTGCTTGGCTCGTTTGCAATATGATGCTGAAAATCAACGATTAATTTGTCGCTATGAGCAGTTGGCTTATCCCATTGAAAATGGCGTGCCTCTATTAACTGCGGAAAAAGCGGAAAAGATTGCGGATTAGGTGATTACACATCTGCCGCCCCAGAATTTAAAGTTAAGAAGGAATATCTTATGTCATTTACTGTGATTATCCCTGCTCGTTTTGCTTCCTCCCGTTTGCCGGGAAAACCCCTTGCCGAGATTGCCGGGAAACCAATGATTCAACATGTATTTGAAAAAGCCCAACAATCAGGCGCAAACCGAGTGATTATTGCCACCGATAATGAAAAAGTGGCAGAGGTTGCGCAAGGTTTTGGCGCAGAAGTCTGTATGACATCCGAACATCACAATTCAGGCACAGAGCGTTTAGCGGAAGTGGTGGAAAAGCTTGCCATTCCCGATGATGAAATTATTGTGAATATTCAGGGGGATGAACCCCTTATTCCGCCCGTGATTGTTCATCAAGTGGCGGAAAACTTAGCAAAATTTAAGGTGAATATGGCAACTCTTGCCGTGAAAATTCACGACGCAGAAGAATTGTTTAATCCGAATGTCGTCAAAGTGCTAACGGATAAAGACGGCTATGTGCTGTATTTTTCCCGCTCGGTCATCCCATACGATCGAGATCAATTTATGGGCTTGCAAGATATCACAAAAGCCACCTTGGCGGAGGTTTATTTACGTCATATCGGTCTTTATGCTTATCGTGCCGGTTTTATCAAGAAATATGTGCAATGGGCGCCGACACAGTTGGAAAATTTAGAAAAACTGGAACAATTACGTGTGTTATGGAATGGTGAACGGATCCACGTTGAACTGGCAAAAGAAGTGCCTGCCGTGGGCGTGGATACGGCGGAAGATCTAGAAAAAGTGCGGTCGATTTTAGCGGCGAATTAAGATGTTTGATGCGAAAAAATTTCTGACGGATGTTTCTCACGAACCCGGTGTTTATCGTATGTATGACGATAAAGATCAGGTAATTTACGTGGGCAAAGCCAAGGATTTAAAAAAACGTCTGTCGAGTTATTTCCGCTCCAATCTCAGCAGTAAGAAAACAGAAGCATTAGTGGCGTCTATTCATCATATTGACACCACGATCACTTCTTCCGAAACAGAAGCTTTATTATTGGAACACAATTTCATCAAGCTTTATCAGCCCCGTTATAACGTGCTGTTGCGTGATGATAAATCCTATCCTTTTATTTTATTAACCAAAGAACGCCACCCACGCATTACTGCTTATCGTGGTGCAAAAAAAATTGCCGGCGAATATTTTGGACCTTATCCCCATGCAGGGGCAGTACGGGAAACCTTATCCTTGATCCAAAAATTATTTCCGGTACGACAGTGTGAAAACTCCGTTTATGGCAATCGCTCACGCCCTTGTTTGCAATATCAGATCGGACGGTGTTCTGCGCCTTGTGTATCTGGCTATGTGACAGATGAAGAATATTCACAACAAGTGGAATTGGCCCGTTTATTTTTACAAGGCAAAGATCAACAAGTGTTGGATTATTTGATTGGCAAAATGGATCAGGCAAGTCGGGATTTGGATTTTGAACAAGCCGCGCGTTATCGTGATCAAATCCAAGCGGTGCGATCGGTTATCGAAAAACAGTTTGTTTCCAATGAGCGGTTAGACGATATGGATATTATGTCCATTGCCTATCAACACGGTCTTGCTTGTGTACAGGTGATGTTTATCCGTCAAGGAAAAGTATTGGGCAATCGCAGTTATTTCCCCAAAGTGCCGGCAAATACGGATCTTTCCGAGTTAACGGAAACCTTTGTAGGGCAATTTTATTTGCAAGGACATCAAGGCAGAAGTATTCCAAATCGTATTATTGTGGATCGGAAACTCACGGAAAAAGCAGAATTGGAAACCCTACTCACAGAACAAGCGGGCAGAAAAGTGACGATCCAAGATACGGTGAAAGGGGATAAAAGTAAATATTTACAGTTGGCACAGGTGAATGCAAAAGCCGCACTCGCTACCCAACTCAAGCAATCCTCACGAATGTCCGAGCGTTATCAGGCATTATGCGAATTACTCGGTATGTCGGAAATTAAGCGAATGGAATGTTTTGATATTAGTCATACCATGGGGAATCAAACGGTGGCATCTTGTGTGGTGTTTAATCAAGAAGGTCCGTTAAAATCTGATTATCGGCGATTTAATATTGAAGGCATTACCGGTGGTGATGACTATGCGGCAATGGAGCAAGCCCTCAAAAAACGCTATGACCGTGATTTAGAAGAAGACAAAATTCCTGATGTGATCTTTATTGATGGCGGAAAAGGGCAACTCAATCGTGCTTTGGATGTATTTCAGAATTTGAATGTAAAATGGGATAAAAATCGACCGCACTTAATCGGCGTAGCAAAGGGCGTAGATCGCCGAGCAGGGCAGGAAGTGCTGATTATCAGCAAACAAAATCGTGAAATCCATTTACCTGATGACAGTTTGGCTTTACATTTAATCCAGCATATTCGTGATGAAAGTCACCATCACGCCATTAGCGGACATCGTAAAAAACGCCAAAATGCTTTCACCCAAAGTGGTTTGGAAACCATTGAGGGGGTAGGGGCAAAACGCCGTCAAGCCTTATTGAAATACCTTGGTGGTTTACAGGGCGTGAAAAATGCCACCCTGGACGAAATCGCTTCTGTTCCGGGGATTTCAAAGAAATTGGCAGAGACGATTTATGAAACTTTGAAAAGCTAGTGAAATACTCATTGCTTTTCTTTATAAAGTGATTATGATCCGTTTTTTTGAATTTTTATAGGAACAAATTATGTTTGAATGGCTTAGTGATCCCGAAGCTTGGCTTTCTCTTGCAACACTAACCGCACTTGAAATCGTTTTGGGGATAGATAACATTATTTTTATTAGTATCTTAGTGGGACGTTTACCGGCGCATCAACGTCAGTCCGGTCGTGTTATCGGCTTATCTTTAGCGATGATCACCCGAGTTTTACTCTTGATGTCGTTAGCTTGGATGATGAAATTGACTCATCCGTTGTTCACTGTGTTTAATCAAGAGATTTCCGGACGGGATTTAATTTTATTCTTGGGTGGTTTATTCTTAATTGTCAAAAGTATCGGAGAAATTAAAGAAGCGCTCCATCCTGAAGAACATCATAAAAATGAAAGTCAAAAGAAAGTGAGTTATCTTGGTGTATTGATCCAAATAGCCATACTGGATATTGTGTTTTCCCTTGACTCTGTGATTACGGCTGTCGGTATGGCAGAACATTTACCGGTGATGGTTTTAGCGATTATTATTGCGGTAGGGGTGATGATGTTTGCCGCCAAACCTATCGGTGATTTTGTGGATACCCATCCAACTTTAAAAATTCTCGCTTTAGCATTTTTAATTCTAGTGGGAATCAGCCTCATTGCAGAAAGTCTTGATATACATATCTCAAAAGGCTATATTTACTTTGCTATGGGCTTTTCCGTAGTAGTGGAAATGTTGAATATCAGAATGAGAAAATTAATGAAATAGTAAAAAAGTGCGGTCAAAAATGATCGCATTTTTTATATAAATTAATATTTTTGATCTATTCAAATTTCTTATTTATTTTTCTGAAGAATCCAACCATAATACTAGGACATTTTTCTAAAAGGACTTACTATGAATATCCAGAACATAATTAAACAACATCATCTTGAATTACTTTTCCAACAAGGTTTATTTGGTATTGAAAAAGAAAGCCAGCGTGTCTATGCGGACGGTTCGATTGTAACGACTGATCACCCGAAGGCCTTTGGTAATCGTAGTTTTCATCCATATATCCAAACAGATTTTGCTGAAAGCCAGCTGGAATTGGTCACTCCGCCGAGTAAAACATTAGAAAATGCAATGCGTTGGCTTTCCGCTATTCACGAAGTAACGTTACGTACCCTCCCCGAAGATGAATATATTTTCCCATTTAGTATGCCGGCAGGGTTGCCACCGGAAAATCAAATCAAAGTTGCACAATTAGATAATCCGGAAGATGTGGCATATCGTGAACATTTGGTGAAAAGCTACGGTAAATATAAACAAATGGTGAGTGGAATTCACTATAACTTCCAACTTGATCCGGCATTTGTGCAAGCGCTATTTGAGGCTCAAACGGAACAAAAAAGTGCGGTAGATTTTCAGAATGATTTATATCTAAAAATTGCGAAAAATTTCCTTCGTTATCAATGGATTCTACTTTATTTATTTTCTGCTACACCGACAGTTGATAAAAATTACTTCCGTAACGGTAGCCCACTTAAACCCAATCAATATGTGCGTAGCCTACGCTCAAGCCAATTTGGTTATGTAAACGATCCGGAAATCAAAGTCTCTTTTGAAAGCTTACAATCCTACGCCGATAGCCTTGAACATTGGGTGAACAGTGGAAAGTTGATTGCGGAGAAAGAATTTTATTCTAATGTTCGTTTGCGTGGTGCGAATAAAGCCCGTGATTTAGTCAAAACCGGTATCCAATATCTTGAGTTCCGCCTTTTTGATCTCAATCCTTTTGCCCCTTATGGTATGACGTTGGAAGATGCGAAATTTATCCATTATTTCATTTTATTGATGGCATGGTTGGAGCACACGGCTGATCAAGATGACGTAGAATTAGGCAAAACCCGTCTTGCGGAAGTGGCTTGGGAAGATCCTTTATCACCAACGACCTACTCTGTGGAAGGGGAATTAGTATTACTTGAGATGCAAAAGATGCTTGAAGCTCTTCAAGCAAGTGATGAAATTAAAACTATCGTAAAAGACAAATTTGCACAATTTGCTAATCCTCGTGACACACTTTGTGCCAATGTTGTCGTTGCTATTGAGAAGTTTGGGGGTTATCAAAAATTGGGGGCGGATATTGCGAAAGGTAATAAGAAAAATGCCTTTGAACGTTTTTATGCCTTATCCGCCTTTGACAATATGGAGCTTTCAACCCAAGCATTAATGTTTGATGCGATTCAAAAAGGTTTGAAAGTTGAAATTTTAGATGAACGTGATCAGTTTTTAAGCCTGCAATATGGCGATCATATTGAATATGTGAAAAATGGCAATATGACTTCACATGATCGTTATATTTCACCCTTAATTATGGAAAATAAAGTCGTCACGAAAAAAGTGTTGGCAAAAGCCGGTTTTAATGTGCCGCAAAGTGTGGAATTTACCGATATAGAAAGTGCGGTCAAAAATTTCCCACTTTTTGAAAATCGGGCGGTGGTGATTAAACCAAAATCCACAAATTTCGGGCTTGGTATCACGATTTTCCAATATGGCGTACAAAACCGAGATGATTTTGCCAAAGCCGTAGAAATTGCTTTCCGTGAAGATAAAGAAATTATGGTGGAAGATTATTTGGTCGGCACGGAATATCGTTTCTTTGTGTTAGGTGATCAAACTTTAGCTGTATTATTACGTGTACCGGCAAATGTGGTTGGTGATGGGGTACATTCAATTAAAGAATTAGTGGCAATGAAAAATGATCACCCATTACGCGGTGATGGTAGCCGTACCCCATTGAAGAAAATTGTCCTCGGCGATATTGAAAAACTTCAATTAAAAGAACAGGGATGGACGATTGATTCTATACCCCCAAGGGATCTTATTGTGCAATTACGGGCTAATTCAAATATTAGTACCGGGGGAGATTCCATTGATATGACGGATCAAATGCACGAAAGTTATAAGCAGCTTGCCGTGGACATTTCTCATGCTATGGGGGCGGCCGTATGTGGTGTCGATTTAATTATTCCGGATTTAACAAAACCGGCTGAGCCTCATCTCCAATCTTGGGGCGTGATTGAAGCCAATTTTAATCCAATGATGATGATGCATATTTTCCCGTATGCA
Organism: Rodentibacter ratti; assembly: GCF_002000485.1. Classification (GTDB taxonomy): domain Bacteria; phylum Pseudomonadota; class Gammaproteobacteria; order Enterobacterales; family Pasteurellaceae; genus Rodentibacter; species Rodentibacter ratti. The sequence continues at coordinate 130,017 of NZ_MLAJ01000005.1, forward strand.
GGACAATCACGCAGAGTCACCTTGGATGTGCTCAAAATGTTATTTCCTGAAATGAAATAATATCGTCAATGGAAAAGTTGGCGTTTATAAAATGTCGGGTTTCGCCATCGGTGAAACCCGATGTAAATAGAATCAGATTAAGCTAAAATAGCCCCAAATTTAAATCACTCAACATCAAATATTAATGACAACATTTACCCTAGAACCTCAAGATAATACACGCCTTCAATCCCTTTGTGGTGCATTTGATGAACATCTCAAACTGATCGAAAAAGAGTTTAATCTGAGCATTGCCCGCAATAATTTCACTTTTACCCTTAAATCAAATGAAGATAACCCCAAACCCTACCACGAAAAACTCATTCAAAGTGCGGTTAAATTAATCCAAGATTTATATGTGGAAACTGCGCCGATCAAGGGGAAAGTGAATGAATTAGATTTAGAAGATGTGCACATTGCTCTACAAGAAAGCCGAATGCTTTCTCAATCGGAATCGACAAGAACGGAAAGTCAGGTTTATAGCACAACGATTAAAACCAAACGTGGTGTGATTAAGCCACGCGGGGAAAATCAAATTCAATATTTACATAATATTTTGACTCACGATATTAGTTTTGGTATCGGCCCAGCAGGCACAGGAAAAACCTTTTTAGCCGTAGCCGCAGCAGTGGAAGCCCTTGAGCGGCAAGAGATCCGACGTATCTTATTAACCCGTCCGGCAGTTGAGGCTGGAGAAAAACTCGGTTTCTTACCGGGAGATTTAGGGCAAAAAATCGAACCTTATTTACGCCCTCTTTATGATGCTTTATTTGAAATGCTAGGCTTTGAACGTGTGCAAAAACTGATGGAACGTAATGTGATTGAAATTGCCCCGTTAGCCTATATGCGGGGGCGAACATTAAATGATAGTTTTATCATTTTAGATGAAAGTCAAAATACCACAGTGGAGCAAATGAAAATGTTCCTCACCCGTATCGGCTTTAATTCTAAAGCAGTGATCACCGGTGATGTGACCCAAATTGATTTACCGCGTAGTACCAAATCAGGTTTACGCCATGCCATTGAAGTATTAGAAAGTGTCCCTGAGCTAAGTTTCAATTATTTTGATAGTCAAGATATTGTGCGTCATCCGGTGGTGGCAAAAGTGGTACAAGCCTATGAAGCATGGGAAATCCAAGATGAAATCCGCCGTAAAGCCTTAGCCGAAGAACGCAAAGCGGAGCGGGAAAAAGAGCGGTCAGTTTTAACCGAGAATTGAGAAGGATAGTATGGGAAATATGTTAATTGATTTACAGATCGCCACTGAAAATACGCAAGGTTTGCCAACGGAACAACAAATTACTCAATGGGCAACTGCAGCTGTGCAGCCGGAAATCGATAACGTGGAAATGACAGTGCGTATTGTAGATGAAGGGGAAAGCCACGAACTCAATCTCACTTATCGTGGAAAAGATCGCCCAACAAATGTACTTTCTTTTCCCTTTGAATGTCCTGATGAAGTTGAGTTGCCTTTATTGGGCGATTTAGTGATTTGTCGCCAAGTGGTAGAGCGTGAAGCCATCGAGCAAGAAAAACCACTCATGGCGCATTGGGCGCATATGGTGGTGCACGGCAGTTTGCATTTATTAGGTTATGATCATATCGAAGATGAGGAGGCCGAAGAAATGGAAAGCCTAGAAACACAGATTATGCAAAATTTAGGTTTTGCTGATCCCTATTTGTTAGAAAAAGAATGAAATGATTTGGAGTCACCATGTATAAAGCCGTATTCAGCGATTTTGACGGAACGCTATTAACCTCAGATCATAAAATTTCCCCAAGAACCTTGGCGGCAATTCAACGTATCACCCGCAATGGTATTCCTTTTGTTCCTATTTCAGCCCGTTCCCCCCTTGGTATTTTGCCTTATGCCAAGCAAATAGAACATTATAATGTCATTGTGGCATTTAGCGGTGCGTTGATTTTAGATCGAAATTTGACCGCACTTTATTCCGTGAATATTTCCTCAGAGGATATTCAAAAAATTAATCAGGTTTTGGCACAGTATCCGGAATTAGGTGTGAATTATTACACCAATGACGATTGTGTGGCGCGTGATGTCAATAATAAATGGGTCATTTTTGAGAAGAGTGTGACGAAGATTCAAATCGATCCTTATGATGAAAGTGCGGTTTATTCGCCACACAAAATTCAAATTATTGGTGAAACAGATGAAATCATTGAGATTGAGAAACGTCTAAAAGCGGCTTTTCCACATTTAAGTATTTTTCGTTCTCACCAAAATTTCTTGGAAGTGATGCATCAATCCGCCACAAAAGGCAATGCAGTGCGTTTTTTAGAAGATTATTTCCATGTCAAAATTGAGGAAACGGTTGCCTTTGGAGATAATTTTAACGACTTGGATATGCTGGAAAATGTCGGGCTTGGTGTGGCAATGGGCAATGCTCCCGAAGAGATCAAACAAGCCGCCAATCGTGTTACCGCAACAAATAATGAGGATGGATTAGCCCTGATTTTGGAGGAGATTTTCCCGGAATAAAAAACGATAAAAAAATAACCGCACTTTACCTGAGTATTGCTTATTTTAAGGCTAAGTGCGGGGTTTTATGAGTGAAACCGAATGCAGTAGGGAGGTCTATAAAATATAGGGATTGCCTAAACTAAAAGAGGGATTTGACCTTATCCCAAAAAGAATTTGTTTGGCTCGTTTATTTCCTTATTTTAATCCTTGACAACAGGGTAGTATGGTTTCCCCCAATTTATTTCTTGATGATTTTCCATCATGATTTGCAATATTTCAGGGATAAGCAAAGATAACACTCGGCAACCGTCTTTTAATTGCCCACGATTTGTTTGGCTATTATAGGTTGCTCCACCATGTAGGATTTGATTACGCAGAGTATATAAACGAGAAAAAACAACTCTTAGAATATAGGGGGTATCAACATTTTCTAAAGCCAAATAAGCTTTTTCTCTATTATTCTTGAAAGACTGTTTAAATTGCTTTTTTGAAATTTGTCCATTCTGATAATTCCAAAAAGTCTGATAGACAAATTTATTTTCAATTAATACACAGATAGCCTTTGCAAATTTATTCCAGATCAGATCATAAAGTCGCTGAGATTTATCACACTCACAAATTGAAAGTAAAAAGCGATTAAATTCTTTTCTTTCACCGGGATAAATATCCATCTCCCTTGCATACGCCGAATTAAATGAAATCCATAATGCAATAAATTGTGTATCCAAATCATCCAATTCTTTTGCATTTTCAGATTTTTCTAACCAACTAATTGCACGGTGAATCCGTAAACGGAAATCCTCGGTGTAATTGTCGATATTTCTATGTTCTTGGAAATAGGTTTTAAGAGTTTGGGCGGTAGGCATTGTTACTTTATCCTCTAGTATTTATTTCTAACAGATAATAGCATTATATTAAAATTTGTCCTAGATGATTAAGTTTGGTTACTTTTAATAATTAATCATATTTTAATTATATATATTTCAGATGTTTAGTAGATATTACAAAAATAATGTTTATATTCGTTTCTATGTGAGAGGTGGTTACCAAAGAGAAAGCAATAAATTTATTTTTATGCTAGTCTGGGTGTTCTTTATTTATTGCTTTCTCAAGATAAATAGTGTTTTTAACTATTGTTCTTTATAAGGAGTTAAGGTTTTCTCTAAAATATCATTGTTTAGAATAGTTTTTCTGAATGATATCTTTTAATTCTTTTATTTCATTTTCTAATAGATTAATTTTTTCAAATAGTTTGTCTTCTTTTTCTTGAATTTTTAAATGCATTTCATATTCTTTGATTTCGGTAATACAATCAACAATAATACCAATAGCAATATTTAAAACAATGTAGCTAGCAATAAGTAAAAAACTAATAAAAATAACCCAAGCATACGGATCTATTTGTAATATAGGACGCACAATGCCTGAAGACCAACTATCAAAAGTCATTATTTGAAATAGCGTGTAAAAGCTCTCCGTCAAACTACCAAAATATTGAGGGTATACATCACTATATAAATGTGTTGTTAATACCGCATAAATATATATAATACGATAAATAATAAAACTGCAACACCTTGCATAGAATGGAGAGATTTAAATAACTCCTGTGTAATAATCCGCATTTTAGGGATCGCAGATAAAAAACGTAATATACGAATAACACGGATAATTCTAAATACCGATAGCAGACCAAACTCAGCAAGTACCGAGATAAAAACAATCCCTAAATCAAATATATTCCAACAGCTTTTAAAAAACACTCTCCCTGTATAAATAACTTTAAACAAAATCTCTAAAACAAATATAGCTAAACAAAAATTACTAATTATTGTCAAATAATTTCCTATCTTATTAGAAATAGCAGGATAAGTATCTAGCCCAACGACAATAGCATTAACAATAATTAACCCTAGAATAAACTTATTTATCAACTTTATTCTATTAGATAGAATAGTGCTATATTTTTTCATGGTGTATAATCCACTTAAAATGAAATCCCATTACCACAATCAAGAAGATCCTAATAAATAAAATTATTAGTAATAGACATAATCCTCGTATCGTAAAAATTCACGATTATTATGGTATTGTTCAATTGATTGTAAAATTCAAAAAAATCGACCACTTGTGGTCGATTTTACTAGACTAATATAGTTTCTCTAAAAATTCGGAGAATGTATCCGCTAAAGGCTCAATTTGGTCACTTTCATGTTTCCAGTAAACGATTTTCCCTTGATAAAGACAGATAAGGTTACCCCCAGAATTACTCGCAAAGGCAACTAAACTTTTAAATTGTGTATCAAGCCCTAAAAAATCATAAATATTTTCAGTATCATCGGTATTAAGTGATAATAATTTTTTAAATTCGCACTCCTTTTCACTGACAGTATCAAAATATTTATTTGATGGTCTGCCATTATTAAATTTAAAAATAATCTCTTTGAGATCATTAGGAAATTGAATTCCTGCATTTTTTTCAAAATTGATCAAAGCATTTTTATCTTTGATAGGTTTAACATATTTCCACGTTAATTCTGTCATGACTCTTTTCTCCTATTATCTATGTTCAGAACCGCCACCCCAAATGGCTTTGCCACCTGTGTGTCCTGTTTTATTATGTATTGCAGTATCGACTAGCTGCATTTTACCTTTTTCTTCGTGATGATGCCAAGTATAACCATCAGGAGTATCCCCATTATCAATTTGCTCTAACTGCTCTTTTGAGAATTTAGATTTCAAATCAGGATTATTTTCAACTGCCTCTTTAAGATACTGATTACATTTTTCAAATTGCTTTTTATCTGATGCCTGAAGTAATTCATCACCTAATTGAGCATCGAAAGTAGACTCAAAAACAGGAAATACTCCCTTTACTTTTTCCCCATCAGCATTTTCTACAATTTTCTCTTCAAACATAACACCAGTTTCTGGGTGAGCCAGCCCCGCTAATGCTTCATTTCGACATGAAATACTTTTGATATCATCATTTACATCTTGAGTTTCTGATTCGATTGTATTATATCCATTTTTAGATATATCCGAATCTCTTGTTTTATTAACGATTTCTGCATCTAATGGGGGAAGTGTACTTATATCAGGAATTGAATCCATTTTTTCGTTTGATCCAGACTCATCAAATAACGGTAGTTCACTAATATCTGGCATTTTAAAAGGATCAACATCTATCCTTTCATTTAAAGGACGCACATCTGAAAGATTAAATTTTTCTAACATAGTAACCTCTACATAATGTTTGCTAAATGTTTCTGTACTTCAACAGATAAATCGACATTTACTCTGTCAATATGCTGTTGAATAATTCGCTGATAGAGATCCATTAAATAAGCATCATCTTTTTCTAAAATAGGTGATACTACATTTTGCTCAAGGCGATTTACTACTTCTAAGAAGTAATTTTTATATTCAACCCCTAATTGAGATTGCCTAATACTTTGAGAAATTTCAGTAAAATCTAACCGCTTGTTTGTTTTCTTGCTAAATAATAAGTCTGCCATATGTTGATTGAAGGCTTTTTTTGTCATTTCCAGCTCATTGACAGGCTTATATTCATACTGTTTTTCGTCTGAATTAAAATGATGAATATTACACAACACAGGCTCTAGCCAATCATTTTGATATACTACTGCCACGCCTTTTGCCAATTTTGCAATTTCTTCCAATTGCTCGTCTTTTACCCCCGCTGATTTCCCAGCTAATTGACGATCCGCCTCATCAGGCAAACGCATAATAATTTTAGTATTCGTATTGCGAATAGCCGAAATATCGACCGCACTTGGTGACTGGTCTGCAATAATAAAGCCCTCGCCATAAGTACGCATTTCGGCAATAGCATTTGATAGCATTTCCACTGCTTTACCTGCAACATTTGAGCCTTCACTGCTCTGTTCTGTCGAGGTTCGTTTTAAAATATTGTGAGCTTCTTCTAAAACGGTGACATGTTTAAGTGGTTGGTTCATGCCATCTGCATTAGACATTCTATGTTCGCTTAAACGCATCACTAAAATCCCCATAATCAGAGATTTTGTTTCTTGCGAACCGACACGGCTTAGGTCAATAATTACTTTTGAGTCAAATAATACGGTATTGTCGATCTCATTTGCCGAGAAAATCTGACCATTTAAGCCATTAGTTAAAGAACGCACTCGTGTAACAAGCGAACCAATGTAATTGCTTTTCATCTCGTCAGAATAGGCTGATGAGTTGATGACTTTTTCCAATGCACCTAATAAATCTATAAAACTTGGGAAAAGACTATCTGACACTGAGTTGCAAGAAGTTGTTAAATCCCAACCGCTTGTTTCATAAGCATTGAGCATCGCATCTTTTAATATCGCAGGCATTGCCGCATACATTGGCCAGCAGACATTAAAAATTTCAATCAATCGGTCAATATGCTCTAAAACATGTATCCCATTAGGGAATTTAAATGGGTTGATTTTAAGTAATTGTGCTTGTAAAGGGTTTGTACCAAATACTGAAACATCTTCATAATGTCCAAAAACGTGTTTGTATTCCCCTTTTGCAGGCTCAATCACCATAAATGGAATTTTATGCTGATCTAATTCATTAAGTAGTTGATAGACCGTATTACTTTTTCCTGAGCCTGTTGAGCCAGTTACAAATAAATGGCTAGATAATTTTTTTACATCTAAATTAACTGCTAGTTTTGTATCTTGCCATAAGTGGTAAATCGTACCTAAATGCACCGATTTTTCTGGCCTTTCTTTTTCTGTACCTGTTGTTTGAATGGAACGACCAAATGGCAGTGTCTCTACTACAGATACTGTAGAAGTAGAACAACGAGGAAACCCTAATTGAACAGCCATCTCTTTTCCAGAAACAAGTGTTGCCGGAGTAATATCATTATCATACCAATCTGAATGGAAACAGGGATGAGTTAAATTTCTTAGCCATTTGAAAATAGCTTTTGCATCTTCATCTCGCCAAGTTGAAAAGGTAGCTATTTCAGTATGAGATTTTTCTCCTCGCATAAGCCCTAAATAGATACTCGCAAGTGCTTGGCTTTGAGATTTTGTTTGACTAATAAAGTAAGTAGCAGTTAACCAACCACCGTAAGATTTTGCTTCTTGGATACGTTCTAGGTGTGTATCTACCAATTGCATCACTCTTTCAATACCTTTATTGAGCGTATCAAAAGCAACATTACGAGATGTGCTTTCACTAAACCCTATATTTTGTCCGAGAGTTTTAGTTTCTCCTTTGCTTCTTCCAACAGCGCTGGAACTATTCTCCCCTTCTGCCTTAGCAACACCATAAGCACTGGCCTTACCTAATCCACCATTCAAATTTATACCAACTTTGGGGTGTCCTATATTTATTCCACCTCCCAAGTTTATACTGTTAGTTTTAGATTCATTTACGGTAAGCGTGATGGAAGTCCCTGTTGTTTCAGTTTGGGTTAAACTTTCTGTAATAGCATTGCTAATGCTTTCACCAATACTTTGTGTTGCAGTATCATTAAATGAAAGCTGCTGCTTAATTAACGGAGATAATTGGGTCGCTATATTTGCATATTGTTTTTCTGCACTATTTAAATCAATGAGAGAAACGGGTTCTGCTAAAAATAATGCTTGAAAATCTTGTTGCTCTGCTGCATCAATAAACTTTTCTAAGCCTTGCATAAAATGCTCACGTTCATCTAAAGCTAATGAAGGCACGCTAGTTAAGCTGGTCACTGATCGATAGAAATCAAGCTCAGGCGACAACAATTCAAGTATTTCCGATGGTTTTGCTTCTTTCGTATATTGGCTTCCTGCAAAATGACCTTTTAATACAGCATTAAGTAAATCGCCCCCTTCTTTTCCTTGCCCCTTTGATTTTTTTACCCCTAAATAAAGTTGAGTAACATTATTTTTACAATCAAGCAGGAGAAAAACGGTATAGCCTTGTGTACCTAACGCATAATAAGTCGAAGTTAAACTTTCTAACATTGATTGTTTATTTTCAAGATTTATTCGCTCTAATCGAAATAAGCTAACATCACTAATACCTAATTTAAGTAATTGTTTTTCATCAAAATCTTTTACTTTATATTTTTCTAAATCAGATAAGTAATTTTTATTTAACCAGTTTTCACCTATATCTAGTATTGCTATTGCCTTATTGAATATCTCTTTAGCCGAGTTATTTTCAGACTTTGTAGCTATGTTTGACATAAAAACCTCATACTATAATAAACACCAAGTTAAGATTGCAAAAATTACGAGAACACCAATCGCTTTCTTAGGATTTTCTTTCATCCATTTTGTTGGGTTTTGTCTAAATTTACCAAATTCTTCTTGTATTTTCTCGGTCATTCCTTTCGGATGATGTTTCATTGGGTCAACAATGATTTTTTCATCTTCTAGAGTGCCCTGTAAATATCTTTTAACATCAATTAAATGAATCATTCTTTCTAATGAAAAATTCACAGTTAAGTAACTTTTATGATTTAAGAAGTAATCTGCTGTCCAGAGTTCTTTATCTATCTCAATATCTAAGTGAAGTTTTGACACTTCAAACGGAATAAAAATAGGTAAATCCTGTTCAGCTAAAAATAGCGTTTTAGTCATTAACTCTTCAAAAGATAATTTAGGTTCATTTAAATCCAATTTAATAATTGAACGCAATAAATTAACATTCCCACTTTTTAAGGCTTCTTTAATATTAGAATCTGGATTTTTAGCATATTGTGCAATTTTCTCCTTGCATTTTTCTTTTTGATCTGAAAGTAATTGATTGATATATTCATTTCTCATTTTAAGCTCCTTGTAAATGCTTATTTCTTTCTAATTGTTCTATAAAATAATTTAATTTGCTATTCAATGCTTCAATTGATTTAACGATATTTTCTAGAACCTCACCTTTTTCATCAATTTTTATCGCAATTTTATTCTGGGTATCTTCAAGTATTTTTTTTAATTCCTTTTTAAGATTCTGTTCTAATTGCTTACAATAATTTTCAGTTAAATTAGCCGCATTTTGTTTTAAATTATCACTCAACCTATAAATCTCGTTTGAAAAATTAACGTCTATACTTATTATTTTTTCTTTAAATTTAGATATATCAACAAATTTAAAATTACGCTTTATATATTCGTAATCAGAAAAATCCAACTTAAAAAAACCTTTAATTTTTTCCCACACGCTTTTTTTTCTTTTACCTACAATCTTTTCTTCTTCATAAATTTCTACATCATCTAAATGTAAATAATGTTGTAGATTTATAGTTTGTATACTGATATTTTTCATTATTTCAGTATCACTAAGATTATCAAATAAATCATCAAAATGATCAGAAACTATTTTTTCAAACTCATCATTTAGCCTTTCTAGAGTCTTAGTTTGAAGTTCAGAATCCAAATTTTCTACTCCAGCACGTAAATCAAAAATTAGATAGTTTAATTCTTGAGCCAATTCACTCATTAACTTGTTAGCTTCATCTAAAGATAATTCGTCCTCCTGCTTATTAAGCTTTTCTTGATACTTCGCAATTTCAGATGAAATTGCGGAGCTCTTTGCATTGAAAAAATTTGCTATCTCATTATCTAGTCCTTCTTCATCCTTTTTTAGCTCATCAATTCTTTGCTCAATATAGTTAGATTTTTTTAGTTTATCTTGAACGTTCTTGAGCCCTTTAGCTAACTCATTAAGTTCATCTAGACTTTTTCCCTTTAGATAAATATCAGTATCAACATTCGCTTTGATCTCTGAAATTATTTCTTCCATTGCTTTTATCATCTGCATAATACGATATGGTTCATTATATTTTTTAATATAATTCGAAATCGCCATTTCAACTGCTGGTATACCAGAACGCTTTAAAAGGCTATCTTCTAGATCTCTTAAGTCAGTTCTCATTGGCATATATCTTGATAAATCAAAACGTTCTTCTGATAAAATACATTTTTTTAAGCCATCAAGTCTTAGCTTTTGATTTTCACTTAATAACTTAATATCCAGCTCTTCAATTCTGGCTAATTTTGCCAACTCCGCAGTGATAGGATAAATTTCAGGGTTTTTAATTCCATGCCTAATTAAATAATCCTTCATATCTATAATCGTCTGATTTATATCTTCATCGTCAGTAAAGCATTCATCCATTTTGCTTAGCACAAACATAAAACGATCGGAAGCTAATTTCCCTTTACTCTTCATTTCTTTCGATATAGCTTTTAATAATTTATCATCATCGTTTGCTTCAGGGTTTTCACTGTTTAACAAATAAACAATTAAAGGATTATTTTGGGTATCTTTAACTTTCTTAAACATTATATCTGAATGCCTAAGCTTATTAGCACTATTTGGTCCCGGTGTATCACTTAAACGTAATTTTAACTTATATGGAACATCAATGTTTATTAAATTTCCTTCTAAATGAATGGTTGCAGTTCTTTTATCTTCGCTTATTTCTTCATTATCAATTTCTTTATTCCAACTAGCTATTAATCCTTTTGCCTCCTGAGCTTTTTCAGGTTTAGTTAAATCTAACTGAATATTTTTATCTAGATATTCACCGTTTATATTTTTACGAGAGACAATAAACTCACCTTGTTTTAACACAGGATTATGTAAAATTTCTGTAATTCCTGCAGTAGTTGCTTTTTTATGAGCAGGTAATAAATCACAGCCTAACATTGTGTTAATAAATGTTGATTTACCAGCAGACATTGTAGCAATAACAAGAACATCAAATACCTTTTCTTCCAATGTTTTAAAGGAATTGTGTTTTTCCATTTTCTCTTTAAAAATTGGATCTCCTTTCATGTCTTCTAAAAGTATTTCTAACTTCTCTAAACGCTCAGAAGCTGAAAATGGGATTGCATTTACTTTAAAGTTAATGTCAAATCCTTGAGATTTAGTAGCTCTTTCCACTATTTCGCTCATATCCCGACAATCTACTTCTAAACCTGTAAATTCAAAGTCAAATAATTTACAACCCTCTAATCTCTCTGACTCTGTATTAAAAAAGTCGCTAATCCAAGATTGTAGATTAAGGTGTCTGTAATCTCTCTCTTGTTCCACCCCATCAATTTTAAAAATCGCTTTATTTTCTGTTAAAAATGGATTATAGGTCAGTTGAATATGATGTTTCATAATTTTCCTTTTTGAGATTTAAGTTAATTTTAGTGTTCAATTATATTACCTAATTATTAGCCACATATACGCTCAATTTCTCTATCATTTTAGCTTGTAGTGCTTCGGGACTAATAATCGTCAAATGGGGTATCCAATACTGCACCAGTGGTACAATATCCAGTTCGTGGACATTTTCGCTGGCGAGAATCAATTCACCGTTTTCAGATTTATGTACCAATTTTTGATTCGGCAGTAAATTTCGGCGTAAGAAATAGGGAGCGGCGAAGGCGGAGACTTTAATAAGTACTTCATTTAATTGGTTGCCGTGGGAAATGCTGTCATTTTTTGTGATTTCCTCTAGCAGTTGCGGATTAGGCGTGAAAAATTCATCTAAAATATCGACCGCACTTAGTTGGGTAAAACAAAAGGTTTTTTGTTTATCTTGATCTGTCCCGATGAGATACCAAATACCATTTTTATTAATCAGGCTATAAGGGGCGATTTTGTAATATTTGCCTTCTTCGGTATTCAATTTCTTATATTTAAAACTAACGAAATTGCGTTGTTGAATGGCTTGTTGCAGTTGGTTAAATTCTTTTTCAAGATGATGAATGCTTTCATATTGAAAACCTTTAACTTGCACACTTTGGGTCAGTTTTTCTTGATAAAACTGTTGGTCGATTTTAGGGAATAAATCTGCCACGCTCACAAAAAGGGCAAAGCGTTGAATATCTTCTTCCGTGAGAAACCCCAGTCTTTGACGGTTAATTTTGTAGTATCTTGCGCCTTTTTCTTCCCATTCAAGAAAATCAAAGCGGTTTATATCACGCTGAATGGTGCGTAATGACACATTAAATTCTTCGGTTAATTGGTGAATATCAAGGCGAATCCCTTGATTGAGTTTGCTTAATATTTTTGCTAAACGTTGTGCGAGTTGGTTATTCTTTTTCATTTTTTACATCGTTGTGAATTGATGTCACATAATTTATCAAAAATTTTTTCATTTTAAGTGTCAGGTTGTGTCGAAAACAAAAATTTTTTTATTATTCTGAATATTTTGATTTTGTTAGACTTTTCAGGTCTAGTGAAGGAATTAAAAGTTGTTTATGTGAGAAAGTCAAGGTTTATTATTGCTGCTTTCAATATAGGGGAAAGCAATGCCGGACAAGAAACAACAATTAATGCTTACTGTTGGTCGTGCTATTACTAAATATCGTCAGGCAGCTGGGTTGACTCAGGCGCAATTGGCGGAAATTTTAGATATGAGCAATGATGCAGTATCGCGAATGGAACGAGGGAAAACCGTTCCTACTATTCTTCGTTTGGTAGAACTATCAGAGATTTTTCATTGTGAGGTTGCCGACCTTGTGATTGATAGTAGCAATCGATCAATGGATCAAGCCCGTCGTTTAGAGCGTTTATTACAAGAATTAGAAAATGATAAGCGCAGTGAATTATTGGATTTAGTTGAACGTTTGATCCGATGGGGGAGTGGAAAAAACAATTAAAGGGGAATATCTTTTTTTTCCAAAGATATTGAAAAAACGATAAAAAAATAACCGCACTTTGAGATATAAAAAGTGCGGTTGTTTTTTTCAAAGTTTTTTAGTTTTTAAAATCAGCGCCTAAACAAGGACGAATTTTGTTTATCATCTCTTTTAATACTCGGCTTGGAGCGGCAATGATATTTCCACTACGTAAATAGCCGTTGCCTGCTTCGAAATCGCAAACTAACCCCCCGGCTTCACGTACAATTAAATCACCTGCTGCACAATCCCAGGCTTTGATACCCATTTCAAAATAACCGTCAACACGGCTTGCTGCGACATAGCATAAATCTAATGCGGCAGAACCTGTACGGCGGAAATCCGCAACATTTTCAATTAATGAGTTCATTATAGCAAATTGGGTTGGCATCAGTTTGGGTTGTTTGAATGGGAAACCGGTGGCAAGAATTGAGCCTTGAAGTTCACGTTTTGCATCAACCCGTAAACGCACTTCATTTAATTTTGCACCTTCACCACGCACGGCAGTGAATAATTCATTACGGATAGGATCATAAACCACGCCAACTTCGGTTCGGTTTTTCACACGGATAGCGATTGATACAGAAAAGTGCGGCAAACCATTCATAAAATTACGGGTGCCGTCTAGTGGATCGATAATCCATTGTATATCGCTTTCTTTCCCTTCAATGGCACCGGTTTCTTCAGTGATGATTGTGTGATCAGGATAAGATTTACGGATAATCTCAATAATCTCCGCTTCAGCAAGTTTATCTACGTTGGTCACATAATCGTTAATACCTTTTTGCGTTGTTTCGATAGTATCACGGCGTTCATAATTTTTAGCAATGACATTGCCCGCTCTTCGCGCCGCGCGAATGGCGATATTTAACATTGGATTCATAATTCCACCAGATTTTAAAGAACAGAAAATTTCCGCGCCATTATAACGGCATTTATGAAAATAACCAGCTGAAAATCATAAAACAATATTTTTTCCTTATCTTTTTATGGCTTTTGCGATCTGAATCGAAAAAATGATTCATTACTGTTGTACTTGCGAGAAAAGTCATTAAAGTGCGGTCGAAATTGAGGAAAGTTTTATGCGAAAAGGTGCGACATTGATTGAATTATTAATCGGTTTGGCGATTATCAGTATTGCATTGAGTTTTACTGTCCCCCTCTGGAAAACTGATAATCCCAAGAGAATTTTAGCGAAAGAGCAGCATCGCCTTTATTTATTTTTGCGACAAATCCAGGGGCGGGCGGAAAATTCTTCCGAGATTTGGTTTATTTTGGCAAACCGTCATCCCACAACGAAGCGTTGGTGTATGACAGCTCAAGTGAAAAATGACAAACTCTGTGATTGTTTGAATCCCACAGCTTGCCCCAAAGCAGTTTATGCCCACTTTTATTATCCCTATTTTGCGGAGAAAACCATGCTCATCAGTCCGAAGATTTATCCCGTGGAAGTGGCGCGTTTTAATGGCATACGCAATACCATTGATTCCAACTGTTTTTTATTGCAAGCAGGCGAGGAACGTACCTTATTTTCCTTTTTTAATGTAGGTAGTTTGAAATTGAAACCAAATCAATCAGCCAGTGCTTGTGCGAGATAATAAGATGAAAAAAGGGCAAACATTATTGGCGTTAATGATTTCATTAGCTATTTCATCCGCACTTTTGTTGGTGGTGTCACGGTTTTACACCAATATACAAGTTCAGAATCGACAGATGCTGTTGAGATTGAAACTTCAGGCGGAATTGCAACGAACGATTCAGCTTATCGGTAAAGATCTTCGTCGTGCAGGGTTTCGGGCATTAAATAATAAGTTAATTGAAAGCAATGTCAGTTTATTTGAGTTAGACGGAAAAGGCTTGGCACTGTTTATTTCTCAAGCAGACAATGCACCGAGAAATAGTTGTGCTTTATTTTTTTACGATCTCAATGCAAACGGATGTATCGGTGAAAAATTCACGAAAAATACTTGTTTAAATGGGGGGCAAAATGTGGCAAAAAGCATCGAAAAAGAGCTTTTTGGCTATAAATTGAATAGTAAAATGATTGAAACGAAACAAACCTATAAAAGTGCAATTAATAGCAAGTGCCAATCAACTGAATGTCAAAAAGCACTTCAACAAACCGCTTGTAATGCCGGGGGAGGTTGGACGGATTTACTGGATGAAAATGAATATGAAATTACTCACTTGCAATTTAATTGGGTGGCGGAGGGGAAAGGGGTTGAAATTCAGCTTGCCGGCAATTTAAAAAGCTATCCGGCTATTCAATATGAAACGGCTATGGTGGTGGCATTGTGGAATCAATGATTCTGTATAGGGGAAGAAAGGGCATAGTAACACTCAATATTTTGATCTTTCTTTCAGGATTATTGGCGGTGATCTTGCTTTTTGATGATAGTACCCTGAGTTTTTTTCGTGCACTGCAAATGCAGCGTAAAAATTATGTGGAACGAGCATTAGTGTTACAAAAAATGACATCGCAAGAAAAAGAAAACGCTTGTTTATCAT
Organism: Rodentibacter ratti; assembly: GCF_002000485.1. Taxonomy (GTDB): domain Bacteria; phylum Pseudomonadota; class Gammaproteobacteria; order Enterobacterales; family Pasteurellaceae; genus Rodentibacter; species Rodentibacter ratti. The sequence goes on from NZ_MLAJ01000005.1 coordinate 145,674, forward strand.
TGCCTTTGGATAATTCGGATCGTGTTCGACAGGTTTCTATACATATGGCGGACACAGAAGATGCCATTCAGTATTCGCTCTGGTGTCAGCGTACTACGATATTTAAAAAATCACCAACGAAAGGTGATAATCAAGGTTTGTTGGCAAATTTTATTCACTTAGAAAATCTTGATGAATTTCGCCCGCACTTTTCAACGCCTCCCCATCCTTTAGTCACGAATAAAACGCCACAGCTATATTGGTTTCAAGGAAAGCAAACCGAATGGGAAGTGAATGGCATAGTACAAGGCATTTTGGTCGCGGAAGGGGATTTAACCCTGCGTGGTAAAGGTCGGGTGAGTGGTGCGGTGATTACAGGCGGAAAGCTCCTATTAGAAGGTGTGACCGTTGCCTATGGTAAAAAGATCATTGAGCCTTTGGTGCAACAATACAGTAAATGGCAATTAGCGGAGAAAAGTTGGAGTGATTTTAAAGCCCCGAGTGAATAAGGGAATGTCGCTGACTTCCGTGTTGTTTACGCTTATGGTGTTTAGCACATTGTTTCTTGTGTTTAATCGCTGGACGGCAAATCAACGCCAAAGTGCGGTGAAAATCTATCATGATTTTCAAGCCTTACAGATTGCGGAAAATCAGGCTCAGCGACAGTTTTTAGGTTTACCTTGTGAACAACAAGTAAAACAAAATGGCATAGCATTTCAAATACAATGCCAAGGTAATCAAGTGGTGATTCGCTCTCCTTTAGGTGAATTTTCACTGAAAAATGAGTAAAAAACGGGTAAAATGACCCCCATTTTTGCTTATTTTGATAGGTTGCCATTGTGTTTATCGTTTACTATTCCAATCAACTTGAAAAACAAAAAGATATTCTTGCTGAATTGTTCAAAACGCTGCCACGAGAAGATCCCTTTCAACAAGATATTATCTTGGTACAAAGTCCCGGTATGGCACAATGGTTACAGATGGAATTAGCAAAGAAAAATGGCATTTCCGCCCATTTAGCTTTTCCTATGCCGGCAACCTTTATTTGGCAACTTTATGCGGAGAATTTACCGGCGGTTTCCCTACAAAATCCTTTTGATAAGGATTCCATGATGTGGCGTTTAATGAAATTGATGCCCGATTTTTTAGAACGGGAAGTTTTTTCCCCTTTACGTCATTATTTGGCTTCCTCGCCTCATTCTGAACAATATAAACGCTATCAATTAAGCCGCAAGATTGCGGATTTATTTGACCAATATTTGGTTTATCGCCCTGAATGGATTTTTGCTTGGGAAAAAGGGGAAGATGAGATTATTACCACACAAATTAAGGCACAACAGGCTCATTTAAATGAAACCTTGCTACAACAAATTCTCGGCAATGTGGCGTGGCAAGGGGAATTATGGCGAGCTTTGGTTGCGGAGATTAAAGCCGATGTGGGAGAAAATGCCACTCACCGTGCCGCCTTACACGAGCAGTTTCTTGCCTTATTAAATAATAAAAACCAACCGAAAAAATTACCCAATCGACTTTTTATTTTTGGTATTCCGGCATTGCCGACTGCTTATCTGTCTATTTTGCAAGCCATGTCATCGGAGATTGATATTCACCTATTTTTTAACAATCCCAGCCAAGAATATTGGGGGGATATTCGTGATTTGAAGGTGGATTATCTTACTAACCGTACACGTCGAAACCATCAAAAACAGGCTGAAATTCAACCGCTCTTTTCAGAAGAGCAATATGTCGCTTTAATGCAAGGATTAGTTGAAATCACTTATCATAATGAACATTTGCAAGTGGGTAACCCGTTATTGGCAGCTTGGGGAAAAATGGGACGTGATTTCCTTTACACATTGATTCGGGATGAAGAGCGGATTCCCACTTATTCGGTGAATGCTTATGAAGAGATTTCAGCCTCTACCTTGCTTGGGCAATTACAATCTCATATTTTGCATTTAGAAAATCAGCCCTTAAATATTGAAAAAAATGACCGCTCTTTGACTGTGCATGCTTGCCATAGTGCGATGCGGGAAGTGGAAGTGTTGCAAGATTATTTGTTGCATTTATTCAACCAAGATCCGACACTCACACCGAAAGACGTGGTCGTGATGGTGGCGGACATTAACCAATATAGCCCTTATATTCAAGCGGTTTTCGGTCAGAGAAATGGTGAAGCACCACTAATTCCTTTCTCTATTTCTGATAATAAATTATCAGAAAGCGACGTGCTGGTTTCTTGCTATTTAACCTTGTTGCGTTTAAAAGAAAGTCCCTTTAGTGCAGAAGAAATACTCACTTTATTAGATATTCCGGCATTGCGTGAGCGTTTTGAGATTTCCCTTTCTGAGCTTCCTTTAGTGCGAGAGTGGGTGGCGGATGCGGGCATTCGTTTTGGTTTGCAGAAAAACCGGGAAGGCATTAATTTCAACTCATGGCAGGCAGGTTTAGAGCGGATGGTATTAGGCTATGCGATGCGTGAAGAACATGGAATTTGGCAAGAGAGTCTAGGGTTTGATAGTAGTTATGGTTTAAAAGGTTTACTGGCAGGGAATTTATCACGTTTTTTCACCGTGCTTTCTCATTGGCATGAAACGCTCCAACAAGCCCATCCCATAGAAAAATGGCATGAAATATTGACCGCACTTTTGGCAGATTTCTTTGCACAAAACGAAGAAACCCATGACACCCTCTTTTACATTCAAGAGAAAATTAACGAGATAGCGCAGCAGCTTTCTTCACTTCATTTTGATTTGCCTCTGCAAGTGGACGTGATAGCCGATGTAATGACTGACAAATTGGAAGAATCTCCGAATAGTTTGAAATTTTTAGCCGGTAAAGTGAATTTTTGTACCTTACTACCTATGCGGGCAGTGCCTTTTAAAGTAGTTTGTTTATTGGGAATGAATGAGGCAGACTATCCGCGCAGCCAAACGCCAAACAGTTTTGATTTAATGCAATATCATCATCAAAAAGGCGATCGTGTGCGCCGTGATGATGATCGTTATTTATTCCTTGAAGCTCTGCTTGCCGCACGGGATTATTGTTATATCAGCTATATCGGGCGTTCTATTATTGATAATCAAGAGAGAGAACCTTCCGTGTTGGTGAGCCAACTGATTGATTATATCAATCAAGAGAAAGAGGATGATCGAAAACTCCAAGTGCTGCAGCATGCAATGACGGCATTCAGCCCGAGCAATTTCAAAAATGAGGATAATTTCAACCGCTCTTTTGCCACGAAATGGTTACCTATGGCAAAAAATGGTGGGAAGGCTGAGCCAAAAGAGTTCGCCTCTTTAATGGAACATCAAGAAAAGATAACGGAAATTGAACTGGATCGTTTCGTTGGATTTGTGGAAAACCCTGTAAAATTTTTCTTTGAAAAACAACTTGGCGTGTATTTCCGTGATGAAGATGATCGCATTGCCGATAGCGAGAATTTCACTTTGGACGGATTGGATAACTATAGGCTCAATAATGATTTGGTGTATGCCGATGAACAACAATTTGATGAATATTTCGCAAAATCCGCAGTAAAAGGTGTGCTACCTCGTGCTCAATTTGGGCGAGTGGCGGCGGAAAATACCCGTAATATAGTGCTGGAATTTAAGGAAAAAATTGTTGATCTCGGCGAGTCGGCTCATCGTTCGGTTGATTTTACACTGAATGTGATTTGGCAAGAAAAAGAACAGACTATTCGCTTGTTTGGTTATATGGATAATCTTTTCAATGATACACAACAGGTGATTGAATGGCATTTTGCCGGCTACAAAGATCGCTATCGTATTCGCCCTTGGCTTTATTATTTGATCCAATGTGTGACACAAGAAACAGCGATACCGCCAAAATTAATTACCAAAGATCAAACCATTGAATTTCCACCGGTATCACCTGAAATCGCATTGGTACAGTTGCAAATCTATGTGCAGGCTTATTTACAAAGTCAGCTGGAAATTCAGCCAATACCCACTATAGGGAAAATATCGGATTTCATTATAAAAGATGAAAGTGCGGTTGATTTTGAGGGCGTTTTGGTGAAATTACAAAAATTGGCGGAAGATGAAAAACGGAATAACTATACCAAAAAAGCAGATCCTTATTGGGCGCGTTTGTTGGCGCAAACTACGGAATTTGAAAATCGGGAAAATTTGCTGGCATTACTAAAACAAACGACGGATTGGTTTGGCGTATTATTTGCAAAAAAATGATGCAAAATCCTTGAATAAAGGCATGAAGTGAATCGTCAAAATAGACTTTTTTTGCTAAGATAGATACCCATTTTTAGGAGGATACCCCTATGCACTGCCCATTTTGTTCCACTGAAGAAACAAAGGTCATTGATAGCCGATTAGTCTCGGATGGTTATCAAGTTCGCCGCCGTCGTGAGTGCGGTCATTGTCACGAGCGTTTTACTACGTTTGAAACTGCCGAATTGGTTATACCTAAAATTATTAAAAGTGATGGCTCAAGAGAGCCTTTTAATGAAGATAAGCTTCGTAGCGGTATTCAGCATGCTTTGGAAAAACGTCCGGTAAGTTCGGATGATGTGGAAAAAGCGATTAGTCATATTATTTTGCAATTACGCGCTACCGGTGAGCGTGAAGTGGCGAGCCAATTAGTCGGTAAATTGGCAATGAATGAATTAAAAGAAATAGATAAAGTCGCCTATATTCGCTTCGCTTCGGTATATTTGAGTTTTGATAATATCAACCAATTTACCAAAGAAATTGAAAGCCTGAAGGATTAATTATGTCGGATCAATTTACCGCTCAAGACTACCAATTTATGCAACGCGCTTTGGATTTAGCGGCAAAAGGCGTTTATACCACTACGCCGAATCCCGCTGTGGGCTGTGTTTTGGTTAAGAATGGTGAGATAGTGGGAGAAGGCTTTCATTTTAAAGCGGGGCAGCCTCATGCGGAACGAGTTGCTCTTGCACAAGCTGGTGAAAATGCAAAAGGAGCCACCGCTTATGTGACTTTGGAACCTTGCTCCCATTATGGTCGCACACCGCCTTGTGCATTAGGTTTAATTGAAGCCGGTGTCGGGAAAGTTATCGCTGCAATGCAAGATCCGAATCCACAGGTGGCGGGTAAGGGCTTGAAAATGATCGCTGAAGCGGGCATTGAAAGTGCGGTCAATTTATTGAGTGATTCTACAGAAAAACTCAACAAAGGTTTTTTAAAACGTATGCGGAAGGGCACCCCTCTTATACAACTTAAATTAGCTATGAGCCTTGATGGTAGAACTGCCATGGCAAGCGGAGAAAGTAAGTGGATTACCGGGGTAGCCTCACGTGCAGACGTGCAAAAAATGCGGGCAAAATCATCCGCACTTTTATCCACATCTGCTACTGTTTTAGCCGATAATCCTAGTTTAAATGTGCGTTGGGAAGATTTTCCCAATGATCTTAAAAAAGAATATGTGAAAGAAAAGGTTCGTCAGCCTGTACGGGTTATTTTAGATTCGCAACATCGTATTCAGCCAAGCCATAAATTGTTTGAAACAGATGCCCCGGTGTGGTTGGTTTCAAGTGAAGCGCGCGATCTTGCGAATTTTCCCGATTTTTGTGAACAAATTATTTTACCTAAAGAGAATCTCTTATCCGAATTAATGGTTGAATTAGGCAAACGTCAAATTAATAGCCTTTGGATTGAGGCAGGCAAAAATTTAGCCGGTAGCTTGATTGAACAAAAATTGGTGGACGAGTTGATCCTTTATATTGCTCCGAAATTATTAGGCGAAAAAGCCCGTGGTCTATGCAGCTTGCCTTTAACACAATTATCCGATGCTCCTTTGTGGCAACTTGACGAAATTCAACAAATTGGTGATGACATAAAATTACTTTACACACCAAAAGGATCTTAAATGCTTAGAAAACTTTTTTATTCCGCCCTTTGGGGATTAGCCGCTGCCGGAATAATTCTCTTTGCGGTGCCAAGAATAAATAGCAACAACATTTTTACTTCTGATGACATTGTTTCTTTTAAAAATGCGGTACGTATCGCATCGCCAGCTGTCGTCAATGTTTATAACCGATCTTTTTCCTCCGCCAGTATTAACGATAATGATCAACTGCAAGTGAATAATTTGGGGTCTGGGGTGATCATGAGTAAAGACGGTTACATTCTCACCAATAAACATGTGATTCAAAATGCGGATCAAATCGTTGTAGCGCTCCAAAATGGCAATATTTATGAAGCAAACCTCATTGGATCTGATAATTTGACGGATCTTGCCGTGCTAAAAATCCGAGCGGATAATCTGACGACTATTCCACAAAACGCAGAGCGTCAAGTTCATGTTGGAGATGTCGCTTTGGCGATTGGTAATCCTTATAATCTTGGGCAAAGTGTCTCTCAGGGGATTATTAGTGCCGTAGGTCGAAGTGCAGTGGGGGATTCCCTTGGCAGACAGAATTTTATTCAAACGGATGCTTCAATTAATCGTGGTAATTCAGGTGGGGCATTGATTAATTCCGCCGGTGAATTAGTTGGTATTAGTACATTGAGTATTGGTAAGACTTCAACTGAAATTGCCGAAGGCTTGAATTTTGCTATTCCAATGGATATCGCAAATGATGTATTGAATAAAATTATTCGTGATGGTCGGGTAATTCGAGGCTATTTTGGTGTACAAAGTGAACTTAATTCCAGTTCGGAACCGGGAATTTTGATTACAGGCGTTACGCCTAATAGCCCTGCATCAAAAGCCGGTATTCAAGTGGGTGATGTCATTTTAAAGCTTAATAATCAAGAGGGAATTTCAACCCGTGAAATGATGCAAATTATCTCTAATACTAAGCCGAATACAAAAGTGACGGTGACTGTGATGCGTTTAGGACGAGTGTTTGATTTGTCTGTGATGGTGGAAGAATTACCGTCTAACTAGAGGTTGTATGGAAATTAAAACCAGCCATTTTTTTGCTTGTTTGGATCGCTTGCGTTTGATTCAACGTTGGTCGTTGATGCGTAATATTGAAAAAGAAAATCTTGCGGAACATAGCCTGCAAGTCGCCTTTGTGGCGCAAGCCTTGGCGATTATTAAAAATAAATTTTTTGGCGGAAAAGTGAACCCGGAACGTATTGCGGTGATGGCGATGTATCACGATACATCCGAAATTTTTACCGGTGATTTACCTACCCCTATCAAATATTTCAACCCTGAAATTACCCAAGCCTATAAACAAATTGAGAGTGCGGCAGAGCTTCATTTAATCAGCCTTTTACCGCAAGAATTACAAGAGGATTTTGCCCCCTATTTAGATAGCGAAACCTTTTCTGAAGAGGAAAAACACCTCGTCAAACAAGCCGACCTCATCTGCGCCTATGTCAAAGCCCAGTTTGAACTGGATAACGGCAATCAAGAATTTAAAACCGCCAAAACAAGATTAGAAACCCTAATGCAGCAATGGCACAGCCAAGAAATGGATTATTTCTTACAAGTATTTATGCCAAGTTTCGGGCGATCTTTGGATGAGATTGCATTGTGATTGAGAGAAAAGTGAGGTTAGTTTTCCAAACAAAAATGGCGTTTAAAAACGCCATTTTTTATGCTGGAACTTATATTACATCACCACAGAACCCACAATACTTCTTGTACTTTCTTTCACTTCCGTGAGTTTCACTCTTACAATATCCCCGATTTTGTAGGTGCGTTCACCTTTAATATAAAGGGCGAGTTCATCGTAATTCACTTGGATTTCCTCTTTATTGTTGTGCAGGGCTGAGACAGGAACAAACATGGATGCGCCATTTTCTAATAATTGTACCCGTAATCCGCCTCTCATAACATCTTGCACTTCCGCATCAAACTCGGCATTTTCATCCACTTTGTCGGCAAGATAGCGGCAATATAACCAATCGGCAATATCACGCTCTACAAGGCGATTTTGGCGGCGAGCTTCTTGTAGTCGTGCCAATACCTCATCTTGTGGTTTTTCACAAAGTTGTTGGGTGAGCACGGCTTTGATTAAGCGGTGGTTTACCATATCGGAGTATTTACGAATTGGTGATGTCCAAGTGGCATAGCCTTCCAAGCCTAAACCAAAGTGCGGGGCGAGTTCCGCTTTAAATTCAGCGAAGGTTAAATAGCGGCGTAAGCGTAACTCTAAATAATCCCCTTCAATGGGTTCAATATCGTGACGCATTTGGCAATAACCGCTTAGGGTGGATAAATTTTCCACCGAATAACGCTCATTCAGTTCTGCTTGGTTTTCTTCATTGGCTAAATTTGCCATTAAGAATTGGTGAGCGTTTTCCACGAATTTTTTATCAAAACCGCTATGGGTGTTGAAAATCCCGGTGTGAGCTTGCTCGTTTAAGAATTTTGCCGCACAAATGTTGGCAATAATCATAGATTCTTCCACAATTTGATTAGCAATGCGGCGGTGTTCCGCTTTGATCTCTTGCACTTTGCCATTTTCAGCCAGTATAAAAGAATAGTCCGGTTTTTCTTTGAATAACAATGAATGGGTTTTACGCCAGTTGATACGGGCGAGGGTGAATTGGTGTAAACGCTGAATTTGCTCGTTGATTTCAGCGGTTTCCGGTTGCCACGCATCGGGTGCTTGTTCCAAATAATCAGACACTTTGTTATAGGCAAGTTTGGCTTTAGATTGAACATAAGCCGAAACAAAATGCGGTTTGGCGGTGATATTGCCCTGTAAATCCGTTTCAATATAGCAAACTAGGGCAGGGCGGGTTTCATTTTCCATTAAAGAGCAGAGTTCATCGGAAAGTTCCCGTGGCAACATTGGGATATTAAAACCGGGGAGGTAGTTGGTGAAACAACGTTGTTTCGCATCTTTTTCAATTTGTGAATCAAGAGCGATGTAGGCGGTAGGATCGGCAATCGCTACTACTAATTTCCAACCGGTCTGCTCCCCATTTTGCGCCACAGGTTCGATATAGAGCGCATCGTCCATATCTTGTGTGCTTTCGCTGTCAATGGTCACAAAATGAAGTGCGGTCAGATCTTCACGAGTTTGTTGATCAAGCATTTCATAGTGATCTGCCCCTTGCACCGGATAACGGGATTGTTCGTGGCGAGCGAGGGTGACCCACCAAGGGGCGAATTCATCTTCAGCACGGCAAATAAATTGGTTAATGGTGGCGTAGAAAAAGCGATCATCTCGTAATGGGTGAGTTTTCAAATTGGCCACTACCCAATCCCCTTCTTGCAATTCTTCTTTTACCGATTTGGCTTGTTGTGCACCAATAGGTTGATTAATGCTTGGATGATCCACCAATACTTGTAATTTCTTGTCTTTATTGAACCGCACTTTGGCAATAAAGCGAGTCAACATCGGCTCAATTAAGGATTCCGGCTCCGCTTGTTCTTTATCGCCTTGTTTTTCAATGGTGGCGGTAATTTTATCGCCGTGCATCACTTTTTTCATGGCAGGTGGAGCAATAAAATAAGTTTTTTTATCACATTCTAAAAAACCATAGGCTTTATCGGTACTTTTTACTACACCTTCTACACGTTCTTTGCTTTCGTGAATTTGTTGTTTGAGTTGTGCGAGTAGTGGATTATCTTGGAACATAGTTATATCTTAAAAAAGAGAAAAGGCAGACCAAAAAGTCTGCCTGGAAATAAATCATAAGAAAAATTATTCTTCACCCAATTCGCCCATTGCGGTGATGCTGAAGCCGGCATCCACATGAACGATTTCACCGGTAATCCCTGAAGCGAGATCAGAACATAAAAACGCAGCGGAATTACCGACATCTTCGATGGTAACAGTACGGCGTAATGCGGCGGTTTTCTCAAAGGCTGAAAGCATTTTCTTGAAGTTTTTAATGCCTGATGCCGCTAATGTGCGGATCGGACCTGCAGAAATGGCATTGACACGAATACCTTCTTTACCTAAATCAGCCGCCATTACACGAGTGGCCGCTTCTAATGAGGCTTTAGCCAAACACATCACATTATAGTTCGGGATAGCACGTTCTGCCCCTAAGTAAGAAAGGGTCAGTAATGCCGCATTTGGATTTAAATAAGGACGTGCGGCTTGTGCCATTGCCACAAAGCTGTACGCACTGATATCGTGCGCAATACGATAGCCCTCACGGGTAGCGGCATTCACATAATCACCGTCTAATTGATCGCCCGGTGCAAAGGCAATAGCGTGTACGAAACCGTCAAATTTATCCCAATGTTTGCTTAATTCTGCAAAGCAGTTTTGAATACTTTCATCGGTCGCCACATCTAAAGGAAGCACGATGTCAGAACCAAATTCTTTAGCAAATTCTTCTACACGCGGTTGTAATTTTTCGTTTAAATAAGTGAACGCAAGCTCTGCGCCTTGTTCTTTCATTGATTTTGCAATCCCGTAAGCAATAGAACGATTGCTTGCAAGACCTGTGACTAAAATTCGTTTACCTGTTAAGAAACCCATATTTTTTCCTATTGGTTGAATGAAAAATTGTGTGGATTATACCTGTTTTGCCAATTTTGAGCAATGAAACGGCTTTTTGGTTGAACCAGTATATTACGCCGGATTATCAATATCCTTAAATTCCACATCAAAACCATATTCTTTAGCTAGCCATTCGCCTAAGGCTTTAATGCCGTAACGTTCGGTAGCGTGATGACCGGCGGCAAAAAAATGGATGCCTTGTTCACGGGCGGAATGAATGGTTTGTTCTGACACTTCGCCTGTAATAAAGGCATCACAACCTTGTGCGGCGGCTAAGTCGATATAGCTTTGCCCCCCTCCGGTGCAAATGCCGATTTTACGGATCAAGTGCGGTCCGTTTTCCGTGCAAATTAACGGTTTACGGTGAAGGACTTGTTCAATGCGTAAAGCAAATTCCTCCGCCGTTACCGGTTGATTTAATTCGCCCCAAACAGGAATGCTTGGAGTGTTATTTTCGAGAGGGCGTAAGTTTTCAATACCTAAAAGTTTGGCAAGTTGTGCATTGTTACCTAATTCGGGATGCACATCTAAAGGCAGGTGATAGCCATATAAATTAATGTCATTGATTAACAGGGTTTTTATCCGTTTGCCTTTCATTCCCCGAATACAAGGCGTTTCATTTTTCCAAAAATAGCCGTGATGGACGAGTAGGGCGTCTGCTTGCTGGCTGACCGCATAATCAATTAACGCTTGGCTGGCAGTGACGCCGGTAATGATTTTCTTGATATTTGCTTTGCCTTCGACTTGTAAACCGTTTGGCGCATAGTCGGAAATTTGGTTTGAATTGAGGGTTTGGTTAAGAAGTTGTTCAAGTTCAAGATTATTCATTGTCAAAGAGAAATGAGAAAAAGATAGCGTATAGTACGAAATTTAATAAAAAATGGCTAGCCCAAAACATTGATTGAGCATATTGCGCTTGCTTTGTTAGCCATTTACTGCTTTATTCAATTCCCACTAATTTATGGGTTTGTAAACTCAGTTGCCATTTGGGCTTCCATTTGTGGGTATGAGAGCGTTGATTGAGTTTGCCTAACTGGGTGATGGTTTCCAGTAAATTCATTTTCCCTTCTCTTTCACAAGGGGAAAGATAGTAATGCTCGGCCTGAATTTTCTGTTCGATCAGCTCACAAAAAGGCAGGATATTTTCATCCACCACAATACGCACCTCATTGGCAGAGGCAATACATTGTTTTTCGTATTTGTGTGCATAAAGTCCTTTGGGGCTAGTGGCGATGTAATCAATTTGCGGGGGAACGGGTTTTAATCCGTTCGTTTCAATGGCAAGAAAATAGCCTGCCTGTTTGAATTGTTCGAGTAAGTATTCAATATGCGGCACGATAGTGGGTTCGCCACCGGTGATGATAATATTCTTTGCGGAAAATGACCGCACTTTTGCCAGAATTTGCGAAGCGGATTGGCGTTCAAATTGGTTATAGGCGGTATCGCACCAAGGGCAGGTGAGATTGCATTTGCCAAAACGCACGAAAATACTCGGCATACCCGTATTGAAGCCTTCCCCTTGCAGGCTTTCAAAAATTTCCACGATATTAAAATGCGGTTCTAAAACTCTTTGATTTTTCACCGCACTTTACTCCGAGTATTCACAAAAAGAAGTTGGCGTTTCCCATAAGCGAATCGTAGAAACAGCCAGTTTTTCATCGTATTTCAAGCGATTGAAAATAAAACGTGCGAGTTCTTCTGCAGTGGTGCGGAAAGGTACGCCAAAAGTTTTGGAATCAAGTGATTGTAATAGTTTGGCGATTTTGTTTTCACGCTCGTTGGTTTCATCATAAATAAAGGCGTGATCCATCGGTTCTAAAATAGCTTTTTTTACAATAGTTTTGAGATCGGAAAAATCAATCACCATGGATTTTTTTGCACCAAGTGGAGACAAATCGCCCATAATTTCTACCTGTAATTTATAAGTGTGACCGTGCAGGTTCTGACATTTTCCATCGTGACCGTCCAACAAATGCGCCATATCAAAACTAAACTCTTTGGAAATTTTAAACATTGTTACCGCCTTTTTGTGCGAGATATTCCGATAAGCCTTGATTGCGTAATCGACAACTTGGACATTGCCCGCAGCCGCCTTCTACGCCTTCATAGCAGGTGTGGGTGTGGTGGCGTACATAATCTAATACGCCTAATTCATCGGCGAGCTGCCAGGTTTGGGTTTTGGTGAGATACATTAGGGGCGTTTTAATCGTGAAGGGATAATCCATGGCAAGGTTGAGGGTGACATTCATCGACTTGATGAACACATCACGGCAATCCGGATAGCCGCTAAAGTCCGTTTCGCATACGCCTGTGATGATATCTTGAATACCTTGTCCTTTCGCATAAATCGCTGCATAAAGTAAAAATAGTGCATTTCGGCCATCGACAAAGGTATTGGGGATTTCGTTATTTTTTTGTTCGATTTTCGCCTGCTCATCCATTAATGCGTTGTGGGTAATGGCTTTGATGACGGAGGTATCGATTAAAGTTTGTTTGATGCCAAGATCTTGGGCGATCCACTGTGCTTTTTCTAGTTCAATAGCGTGACGCTGACCGTATTGAAAGGTGATCGCTTCGACATTTTCTTTGCCGTAATCGGCGATGGCTTGGAATAAACAGGTGGTGGAATCTTGTCCGCCTGAAAAGATCACAATCGCTTTTCGATTGCGGTTTGGGTTTGAAATATTCATGATTGTACCTAGTTTTTTTGTGTAGGAGGTTTGCGAACTACATAAGGGTGGGCATTGTAAAAGGGATAATAGACTTTATCAAGGGGCTTATCATTTTTGATGTAAATAAAAGTACTCGAGGGGAAATCATTATTATTGCTTGAAAGTCGTTGGGTTATGTTATAATTTGAGGCGATTTAATCATAGTAAACAAAGGTAGATGTCATGAAGAAATTATTATTCGTTGTTGTGGGAGCATTGCTTATTTCTGCTTGTGCCAATAAAGACGTGTATTTTAATGGTTCGGAAGGATCTCATTCCGGGATGAAATTTGATAAAGACACCCGTCATTGGGGCGTGAATCGTTAAGGAAAACATTAAAAAAGTGCGGTTAATTTTAACCGCACTTTTTATATTAGAAATTATTCTTCAGAACCGACATCTTCCGACATTTCTTCTTCATCGACATCACAGACACGTTCAAGACTGACAACATTTTCATTTTCTGCAGTGCGGATTAAACGAACGCCTTGTGTGTTACGACCGACAATACTCACTTCACTCACACGGGTGCGAACCAACGTACCGGCATCGGTGATCAGCATAATTTGATCGGTTTCTTCCACTTGGGTCGCTGCTACAACTTTACCATTACGCTCACTCACCTTAATGGAAATCACCCCTTTGGTATTGCGGGATTTGGTTGGATATTCGCTTAATTGTGTGCGTTTACCGTAACCGTTTTGGGTTGCGGTCAAGATTGCGCCTTCGCCTTTTGGAATAACTAAGGAGACCACTTTGTCGATATTGAGATCTAAGGAATCTTCTGCATTTTCATCAGAAATTTCTTCAATTTCGACCGCACTTTCATCTTCAGACATATCGTTGGTTAAGGCGAGTTTTATACCTCGAACCCCGGTGGCTAAACGTCCCATTGCTCGTACGGCGGTTTCAGCGAAACGCACAACACGACCTTGAGAGGAGAACAACATAATTTCATTGCTACCGTCAGTAATATCCACACCGATAAGCTCATCTTCATCACGCAAATTCAACGCGATGATACCGCTGGAACGTGGACGGCTAAATTCGGTGAGGGCAATTTTCTTCACGATACCGCCTGCCGTTGCCATCACCACAAATTTATCTTCTTCATAAGCGGAAACCGGTAAGATAGCGGTGATACGTTCATTTTCTTGTAATGGCAGAATGTTTACGATTGGACGGCCACGTGCGCCGCGGCTGGCTTGTGGAAGTTGATACACTTTCAACCAATACAAACGCCCACGGCTTGAGAAGCAGAGAATGGTGTCGTGGGTATTGGCAACCAAGAGTTTCTCGATGAAATCTTCTTCTTTCATCTTCGTGGCTGATTTTCCTTTCCCACCACGGCGTTGTGCTTCATAGTCGGTTAGCGGTTGATATTTCACATAACCTTCATGGGAAAGCGTCACAACCACATCTTCTTGGGCGATAAGATCTTCTAAATCAATATCTCCTGACGCCGTGGTAATTTCTGTTAAACGTTCATCACCAAATTGTGATTTCACTTCTTCCAATTCTTCACGAATTACTTCCATTAAACGTTCAGGGCTTCCTAAAATATGGAGAAGATCGGCAATTTTCACCAATAATTCTTGGTATTCTTTCACCACTTCTTCAAAAGCGATGCCGGTTAAACGGTGTAAGCGAAGTTCTAAAATCGCATTGACCTGTGCCGGCGATAAATAATATTGTTCGCCTTGAATACCCAACCCTTCCTCAAGATCATCCGGACGGGCGGTGATATCAAGTAAATTGATAATATCCGAGTGTAATGTCCAAGGGCGTGAACTAATGGTGCTAGCGGCTTCGTCTCGGTTTTTAGAATTGCGAATGATGGCGATCATTTCATCAATATTAGAACGCGCGACCGCTAAACCTTCTAAAATATGGGTACGCTCACGGGCTTTACGAAGTTCAAAGATCGAGCGACGAGTCACAACCTCACGGCGGTGTAACACAAAGGCTTCAATGATTTCTTTTAGATTAAATAAGCGTGGCTGACCGTGATCCAACGCCACCATATTGATCCCGAAGGTTACTTGCATTTGGGTAAGCGAATAAAGATGATTTAATACTACTTCACCTACCGCATCACGTTTAATATCGATCTCAATGCGGATCCCTTCTTTGTTTGAAAGGTCGGTAATATTGCTGATCCCTTCAATTTTTTTCTCGCGAATAAGTTCAGCAATTTTCTCCACTAATTTTGCCTTATTGACTTGGTAAGGCAATTCCGACACGATAATTTGTTCACGACCTTTATCGTTGGTTTCAACGGTTGCACGTGCACGAACATACACTTTACCACGACCGGTACGATAGGCTTCTTCAATACCTTTACGACCATTGATCAATGCGGCAGTAGGGAAGTCTGGCCCTGGAATATGCTGCATTAATTCATCAATGGTAATTTCGTTATTATCAATATAGGCTAAGCAACCATTTAATACTTCATTGAGGTTATGTGGTGGAATATTGGTTGCCATCCCTACCGCAATACCGGATGAGCCGTTGGCAAGCAGTGCCGGAATACGGGTAGGCAATACATCAGGAATCATTAATTCGCCATCATAGTTTGGCGAGAAATTGACGGTTTCTTTATCTAAATCCGTGAGCAACGCTTGGGTGATTTTTTGCATACGTACTTCGGTATAACGCATTGCCGCCGGTGCATCGCCATCAATCGAACCAAAGTTACCTTGCCCGTCCACCAACATATAACGAAGAGAGAACGGCTGCGCCATACGGACGATGGTGTCATAGACAGCTGAATCACCATGAGGGTGATATTTACCGATTACATCCCCGACCACACGTGCAGATTTGACATATTTTTTATTTGCCGTATTGCCTTCACGATCCATCGAAAACAACACACGGCGGTGTACGGGTTTTAAACCGTCACGTACATCAGGTAGGGCACGTCCGACAATCACGGACATCGCATAGTCAAGGTAGGAGGATTTGAGTTCTTCTTCAATATTGACAGGGGTAATTGAGGATTGGATTGAATCCGTCATGAGTATTCCTTTTTTGATCAAAAAATTGTAGGAATTATAGCATAAGAGAGGATTTTTCCCTAGTTTTTCCCATGAAAAAACGGTGCTTATCTTTGATAAAACACCGTTTTAGTAAAATTGCGTTCAAACAGACTGCACTTTTAAATCTATTGTACCAATAAATAGAAATTATTTTCCCCGCGCAAGATATTTAGTGCCACAGCGGAAGGTTTTCCTTCCAAAATCTTACGTAAATCTTGGGTTGATTCTACGGCTTGACGGTTGACACCAATAATAATATCACCGGCTTTCAAACCACGTTGAGCGGCAAGGGAGTTAGGTTGAACTTTACTGATTTCAATCCCTTTTATCCCTTTCGCATTATAGTTGTTTAATTCCGCACCGTCTAAGGCTCGCAATTCAATGCTGCTTGC
Source organism: Rodentibacter ratti (assembly GCF_002000485.1). Taxonomy (GTDB): domain Bacteria; phylum Pseudomonadota; class Gammaproteobacteria; order Enterobacterales; family Pasteurellaceae; genus Rodentibacter; species Rodentibacter ratti. The sequence goes on from NZ_MLAJ01000005.1 coordinate 162,226, forward strand.
GCTTTGACCTTTACCGTCATCCGCTTGCAATTTCACTTTCACATCCTGTGATTTGCCATCACGCAAATAAGTGAGCTCAATTTCTTTACCCGCTCCGGAAGTGGCTATTTTAGCGCGCATTTCCGCAAAGCTTGAGATTTTTTGACCATTCATTGCAGTAATCACATCACCAGCTTTGATTCCCGCTTTTTCTGCGGCTGAATTAGGCAATACTTCGCTCACAAAGGCTCCCTGTTGTGCATTTACATTAAATGCTTTGGCTAAATCAGCATTTAATTCACCACCTTTGATCCCTAATAATCCACGGCGTACTTCACCAAATTCTAAAATTTGTTGAACGATATTATTGGCTTGGTTACTTGGAATGGCGAAGGCAATCCCGGCATTCCCACCGCTTGGAGAAATAATTGCCGTATTGATTCCGATTAACTCTCCGTTCAAGTTCACCAACGCACCACCGGAATTCCCACGATTCACTGCCGCATCAGTTTGGATGTAGTTTTCATAAGCGCCACTGTCAGAGCCTGTTGAGCGCCCGAGAGCGGAAACAATACCGGAAGTGACGGTTTGTCCCAACCCAAATGGGTTACCGATAGCAACAGTGAAATCACCTACACGCAATTTGTCGGAGTCAGCAAATTTAAGTGCGGTTAAATTTGATGGTTTTTCAATTTGAATTAACGCAATATCCGACTGTTCATCTTTCCCGACTAATTTTGCCTTAAATTCACGCCCGTCTTGTAAGGTTACGTTGATTTTATCGGCATCATTAATCACATGGTTATTAGTTAATACATAACCTTTATCCGCATCAATCACTACACCGGATCCTAAGCCGCGAAAGTTGCGACCATTCCCACGGTTGCCAAATTGTTCGGCAAACTGATCTCCAAAGAAAAATTTAAATTCTTCAGGAATATCATCGGGTAGGAAAGAACGACCGCTATTTTTTGCTTTGCCTTCCACTGAAATTGTGACCACTGCAGGCTGCACTTTTTCAAGCATTGGGGCAAGGCTATTTTGTTGGATAACAATACTTGGCAAGTCCGCCTGCGCACTCATAGATGTGCCTAAAACGCCTAAACCTAATGCAATACTACTTAATATAAAATGTCTTTTTTTCATAGAATCTCCAAGTAAAACTATCTTTCTTGTGAAAGAGAAAGGTTCATACCTAAATGGTGTTTCATCAGACAAAGGAATAAGTGAAATGTTCAAGAAAAACAAGGGAGTTGAGAAAAAAATTAAAAAAAGTGCGGTCAGAATTGAAATTGTTTTTTCTGACCGCATTTAGGATTGTTTAATGATTTTCTTTTTCTGTTTTAAGTAGCCCTGACGAGCCTTCAGAATAATCAAGTGGAGGTTCACTTTGTGGTTTATCCGTGGCAGTGATTAATTGTTGAGTGAATAAACCTTTCGGATTTTCCCCTAATAAAGTATTAGAAGAGTTAGCATAATGGCGATAGAGTTTTTGGTAATCGCTGATGAGGGTTTTAAACAATTCCGCACTCTCTGCGAAATGTTTTTCGAGCTGTTCGTTTTGAGTTTCAAGTCGGGCTTTCACCGCTTTTAGCTCAGTTTCCGTTTGAACTTGTTGTTTCACCGATCCTTTGGTTAAACGTAAAATTAAATAGCCGAGGATAACGCCCACTACCAAACCGATACCGGCAGCTTGCCACATTTCAGTTGTCCACGCTTGCATAGTTTACTCCCTATACTTGTTTATGAAGATGTTTTAATTGTAATAAAAATGAAAAAAAATTTCTTTGCTATGGATCACAAATTTAATATTTAAATTGCCGCTGTAATCACAATTTCCACTTTCCATTCCGGTACGGCCAATTTTGCTTCAACAGTTGCCCGGCTTGGTGGATTTGAACGATCGACCCATTCATCCCAGGCTTGGTTTAATTGTGCATAATCTTGCATATCGGCAAGAAAGATTTGCGCATTGAGAATATTGCCCTTGTGAGATCCTATTTCTGCAAGCAATTTATCAATAAGGGAAAGCACTTCTTTCGTTTGTTCGTAAGCGTTTTTTTCCAGGGTTGCTTCCGGCACTTGTCCGGCGAAATAGGCAATACCATTATAAATAGAAACTTCGCAAAAACGCTCGCTGGAATGAATTCGTTTGATCGTCATAATATTTTCCTTTAAAAATAAACCAATTGTATTCTAAAGGGTGGCTGACGCTTTGTAAATTCGAGTTTACAGGAGTAGAATGTTCGAGAATTATTCTCACTTTAGGTTAATATGAAGCTGTTAATTTCTAATCAACATGGTGCCGTTGTCATGGCATTACTACCTTTCTTTTACGGAATGTTGCTTAGCAGTCCTGTGTGGGCGCATGCCTTTTTATTGATTGCATGGTTCTCGCTTTATTTGATGTCTTATCCTTTTTTAAATTTGTTCAAAGGTAAAAATGTCGAGCAATATCGAAAATGGACTCTCATTTATGGGCTGGCAACACTCATTTTCTCCCTTCCTGCATTGTTTTATAACTGGCAAATTCTTTGTTTTATCGTGGCAATGTTGCCTTTTGTTTTAGTGAATATCTATTACATTAAGCAAAAAGATGAACGTAATTTATTGAATGATCTTGCCGGAATTGCCATTTTTGCTCTTGCCGGAATGGGCGCATATTATTTTCCTGAGCGTACTTTTGATATGAAAATTTGCTGGGTTGCCATTTATCCTTCATTGTTTTTCATCGGTACAACAATTTATGTGAAATCAATGATGCGTGAACGGAAAAATCGGAAATATTTACGCGCATCTATTCTTTTTCACTCTTTCCTCGTCGCATATTTTGTCGGAACGGGGCAATTTTATCTTGCATCAGCATTTTTTATCGGTTGGCTCCGTGCAATTTATTTACCGCATAAGAAACTTTCTGTTAAACAAATCGGTCTAACGGAATTCGTAATAACGGCTATTTTCTTTGTATTTCTTTTACTCGGCACATTAACAGGATAATTTAATGAAAAAATCACTCGTTATTTTTACCGCACTTTTGGGGCTTTCAAGCACTTTTTCGAGCTATGCCGAAGAAGCGAAAATGAAAGACAAATTAACGGATCAACAACGTATGAATATCGCACAGGATTTTGCCAATAAACAAGATTGGCGGGCTGTATTTGAAATTATGCGTCCTCTCGCACTAGAAGGAAATGTCCAAGCGCAGGGCAATTTAGGGATGCTTTATAATCTTGGTCGTGGCGTGGAGAAAGATAAAGAAAAAGCTTATTGGTGGTTTAGTGAAGCCGCAGAGATGGGAAGTATCCGAGCCATTAATAATTTGGCGATGATGTATTACAGTGGTGATTATGTGAAAAAGGATATTCCACAAGCCATAAAATTATTTGAAACTACGGCAAAAGCCAAAGATTTGGATGCCATGATGATGTTGGCTGAAATTTATCTTAAGCAAAAAGACGGAGCAAAATCCTTTGAATGGGTTAAAAAAGCTTCGGATTTAGAGAATCCTGATGCCAAATTACGTTTGGGTATTTACTACGAAAAAGGTATTGGTACTTCAATGAATAAACCTCTTGCGGCATTAATTTATCGTGAGATTTTGGTTTCAAACGGTATGCCGAATGAAATCAAGCAAGCAGCTGAGCAAAGATTAAGGAATCTTTACTGAGCATAATATCCCTAACAATAAGAATATTTTTTTATGAAAAAAACACGTTTTCCCTTATTTCCAATCGTCGTTTTTGTATTTATCAACCTCATTATTTTTTCTTTGTCCCGTTTGGGTTTATCTTTATGGCAAATGGAACGTGTTTCCGCTGTAAATGGATGGGGAGAATTATTCTTACAGGGATTACGTATTGACATTGTGGCATTATGCTACTTATTTGGCGTACCGGCATTATTCACGGTGTTTTTCCACACCAGTGATTTATGGAAAAAGATCCTGCGAATTTGGCTGACATTTAGTAGTGTTTTCATTATTTTTATGGAAATTGCGACGCCGGCATTTATTGAAACCTACGATTATCGACCAAACCGCCTGTTTATTGAGTACTTAATTTACCCTAAAGAAGTTTTTTCAATGCTGATGGAAGGGCATCTAAGTGCGGTCATTTTTAGCCTCGTTTTTACTGCCTTAGCTACACTGATTTATTGGAAAATATCCGGTTGGGTGGTGAAAAATTTACGCCCGATGAGCTGGAAATTCCGCCCGATTGTGGCACTGTTGGTGATAGCGGTGAGTTTTATCGGCGCACGTTCAAGCCTTCAGCACCGAGGGATTAACCCTGCTATGGTGGCATTTTCTTCCGATGCATTAGTGAATTCTTTAGTATTAAATTCCGGTTATTCAGTAGTTTATGCCGCACAGCAATTCAAGGATGAAGAAAAATCCTCTGAAATATACGGTAAAATGGATACAGATGAAATGTTACACATGGTGAAAACTGCTCGTGGTAGAGCAGTGAGTGATTATATTTCTGAAAAATTCCCGACATTAACTAAAAATATCGCAACCTATCAAGGTAAACCTAAAAATATTGTCATCATATTACAAGAAAGCCTTGGTGCACAGTTTATCGGTACCCTAGGCGGTAAACCTCTTTCACCAAATATTGATAGATTGGCTAAAGAAGGCTGGTTATTTGAAAATATCTATGCTACGGGAACCCGTTCTGTGCGAGGTATTGAAGCGGTAACTACGGGCTTTACGCCAACGCCGGCACGTGCAGTGGTCAAACTCAATAATGCACAAAGTAATTTTTTCACCATTGCCGATTTTTTAGCTAAACAAGGCTATGAAACCTCATTTATTTATGGCGGTGAAAAGCACTTTGATAACATGGCAAGTTTTTTCTATGGCAATGGATTTAAAACGATTATTGATCAGCAAGACTATCAAAATCCGAAATTCACCGCCACTTGGGGTGTGAGTGATGAAGATTTGTTTGATAAAGCGGATGAAACGTTTACAAAACTGCAAAATGAGGGAAAACCTTTTTTCAGTCTGGTATTTAGTTCTAGTAATCACGATCCTTTTGAATTTCCCGATGGAAAAATTGAATTATATGAGCAACCAAAGGCGACACGAAATAATAGCGCAAAATATGCGGATTATGCCGTTGGACATTTTTTCAATTTAGCGAAAAAATCCAATTATTGGAAAGATACGATTTTCTTAGTAATTGCCGATCATGATTCAAGAGCCGCCGGTGCCTCATTAGTACCAATTAAAAACTTCCATATTCCCGCATTGATTTTAGGTGAGGGAATTGAACCACGCCGTGATAATCGTTTAGTTAGCCAAATTGATATGCCGACAACATTATTATCTTTAGCAGGTGTGAGCGGTAATTATCCGATGATAGGTTATGATTTAACGCAAAATGTCAATCCTGATCGTGCCATTATGCAATTTGATCAAACTCAAGCTTTAATGAAAGGAAATCGTGATGTGGTGATTCAAATGCCAAACAAAACCGCACAAGGTTATTATTATGATAAAGCCACAGACACATTGACTGCCAAAAGTGTATCGGAAGAAATGAAAAAAGAAGCACTAGCCTATGCTTTGTTGGGAAGTTATCTATACAAAAATCGCTTGTATCAAACAGGAGATGAAAATAAGTAAAGTGATGGGTAACAAATAGTGGGCATCAAAGCCCACTATCACAACTTTATAAATCAAAAGTTTGAATTAAATTTACATGCAAGCGAACCTCAACATTACCACGAATCGCATTAGAATAAGGGCAAACCTCATGGGCTCGTTGGATTAACGTACGAGCCTCCTCCTCATTTAACCCTGCAACGGTAATGGTAATGTCTAAATCTAAGCCAAATGCACCATCTACCTTCTGACCAATTCCCACGGTAACATTGGTCGAAGATTTAGTTGGTTTTAAGCCTAACGTTGGCGCAACGTGATTCATTGCACTATCAAAGCACGCCGCATAGCCCATTGCAAAAAGTTGTTCTGGGTTCGTGCCTTGCTTACCGTTTTCGTTTTGAAATCCAACCAAATCAAACCCGATTGAATGGTCATCGACTTGAGTATGCCCATCACGTCCACCCGTTGCAGTTGCTGAAGTTTTATAAAAGATTTTCATCGTTTTTCCTCTTTGTTAAGTTACTTAAGATAGGGTTATTTTATTGAGTTTAAATTTGAAGTGGTATAATATTTCTGCAAAACACTTGCCTATTTCTACAAATTCTTATGTTTTCACGCTCATTTATTCAACGTGTTTTAAATGTTATTCCTCATAATGATAGTTATATTTCTCCAATTAAAGGCTTGATTATTCGTCATTCTGATCGACCTTTTTCTTATGAGGGGATTATCCAAGAACCCAGTATTTGCATTGTATTAACGGGTGAAAGAGAGGTTCAACTTGGCGATCAATGTTACCAATTTAATAGCCAACACTATATGTTTTGCCCCGTAAATGTACCCATGTGTGGTGAAATTAAACAGGCAACGGTAAATGAGCCGTTTTTAGTGATGTCACTGAAAATAGATATTCCAATGGTTCAAAAAATTCTTTGGGAGCAAACTGCGCTGCCTATCTCAAAAAATGAAAGCAAGGACGGCTTTGGAAAATGGAAACTTGATCAAAATTTAGGGCAGGCTTTTGAACGGCTTTTGCTCTTGCATGAAAATCCAAGAGATATTGATTTTCTTGCACCTTTAATTCAACAAGAAATTTACTATCGTTTGTTAACGGGTGAACAAGATCAAAAGCTCAAACAAATGGCAAGTGTTGATTCAAATACCCATAAAATTGCGAGAGCAACGGAGTATTTACGCCAACATTTGCAAGAAATCGTTACGATTGAGACGCTTGCAACATTATGTGGCATGTCGGTTTCCGGCTTTCACAGCCATTTCAAAAAAATAACAACCATGTCGCCACTTCAATATCAAAAATCTTTGCGTTTAATGGAGGCCAAGCGATTGATTGTGCAGGAAAATCGCCTAGCCAGTGAAGCGGCATTTCAGGTGGGATACGAAAGTGCGAGTCAGTTTAGCCGAGAGTATAAACGGAAGTTTGGTTGTTGCCCAAAAGATGAGGGGAAACTTAGAGGTAAAATTATTGAAACTCGCATATTATAAACCTTTAAACGCTACCTTATTTTTTTAAATTGGTGTTATGCAACCGTTTAACCGAATTTTTAACCGCACTTTTAGGGATTATTCTTTATTATTTTTCGCTAAACCTACGCCAACATAGCCACGTTCACGCATTATTACTTCTTTTGATTTACGTATCATGCTTTCGATAGTCATCCCTTGCACGAGGATAGAGAAGGTCACTACGGCGTAGGTCATTCCCAAAATGAGATCGCGTACATCCATATCTAAACCTTCAATGTAAGATTGTCCCATAGGAATAGAAAGTGCCATTGCCAGCGCCAATCCACCGCGTAATGCCCCCCAAGTCAGCACTCGTAGGGTATAAGGATTGTATTTGCGATAGCGTTTCATCACTTGGAAAGGAAGCCATACACTGATGTAACGGCAAATCAAACAAACCGGAATGGCGAGGAGGATCAAAATCAAACCTTGCCATGACACATGAATCAGGAGAATGGCTAAGCCGATTAAAATAAATAAAAGTGAATTTAAGAAGTGATCGATCATTTCCCAGAAATGATTGAAATAATGCCGGCTTTGTTTTGAAAATCCGGTGTAACGTGTCCAGTTACCGATTAAAATACCGGCAACCACCATCGCAAGTGCACCGGAAACATGAAGTAAATTCGCTAACATAAAACCGGCAGTGGGGATTGTCAGTGTCAACAAAATTTCTAAGGAGCCGTCATCGGTTGCAGAAATTAAATAATGCGCAAGTAAGCCGAGAACAAAACCAAAAGCAATACCACCTAGGGCCTCTTTAAAAAAGAGATGTAATACACCGCCGGCAGTTGGTTCTTGCCCTCCGAAGGCAACAGCAAAAACAGTAGTAAAAATCACTAGTCCGATCCCATCATTAAATAAAGATTCACCTTCAACCTGCATCGCTAAACGTTTTGGTGCTTTTAAGTTTTTAATAATGGCGAGTACGGCGATGGGGTCGTCAGGGGAGATTAATGCACCGAATAAAATGCAGTAGATTAAATCAATATGCCAACCGAATAATTGACAGAGACCATAAAGCATAAAACCGATAAAAAAAGTAGAAGCAAAGGTAGAAAAGAGAGCGAAGGTAGTGATTTCCCATTTTTGGTTTTTTAATACCGGGAGTTTAATGCCTAATGCACCGGCAAAAAGTAAGAAACCGAGAATACCGTTTAATAAGAAATCTTTAAAATTAATTCGTTCAACGACTTTTGTTGCAATCTCATCTAAATTAAACCAATTTAAATATCCTAATAAAACCAATATTAAAGAGCCCAGCATAGAAGTCGCAGTAATCGCAATAGTGTATTGAATATTATCGTTGATCTTTCGTGTAATAAAACTAATTAAAATGGCGATAGTGGCAAGAAAACAGAGATAGGTGTAAATATTCATGGTTTAGTTCCAAACTAAGAATAATAGGCATGATTAAATTAAGTGTTTGTCTAGTATAAGCAAACTGCTATCATTTATAAAGTTTGGATTGAGAGAAATAAAATAATGAAAGAGATTAATAAAATTTTTGCGTTTTTACTCGTGGTAGGTATTGCATTTGGAATTTATATTTTTAGTCAATTTCGTATTTTTGAATCACTCCAAATTAATTTAAAAACGCCCTCTCAATTTTCTTTTACTCCTATAAATACATTTTGTTTTTCCCGTAAGGAATCCATGCCCGGCTTAGAAAAAAAACATATTCGATTATTAAGTTGGAATATTCATAAAGGGGTGGATAAAGGCTGGCAGCAAGATTTAGTCAGTTTTTCACAAAATCAAGATTTTGTACTTTTGCAAGAAGCTACGCCCGAACAAAATTTACCTTCGTTTTCCACCGCACTTTCTATTTCAAGTTTTGCTTATAAAGGGCAGCAATCAGGTGTGAAAACGTTCAGTCAATTTGTGCCGAAAAGCTATTGCGGCATTTCGCAGCCTGAACCTTGGATTCGCATTCCAAAAGTTGCTAGTGTGATGTCATTTCCATTGAATAATGGCAATGAATTATTTGTTATCAACGCCCATTTAATCAATTTTGAGTGGGGCGTCAAAGCCTACCGTGAGCAGTTAGAACGGATATTTTCTCTCATTCCTTCCTATCAAAGTGCGGTTATTTTGGCAGGCGATTTTAATGCGTGGAATGCGGAGAGGAAACGGATTTTAGATGAATTTATTGTGAAAAAGGGGTTAAGTGAAGTGTCTTTTCCTCAGGATGAACGGGTACGATTTTTTCATTATCCGCTTGATTATGTATTTGTTCGGGGAATGAAAGTCTTGACAGCAAAGTCGAAAAAAGTCACCACATCTGATCATTCACCGATTTGGGTTGAATTAATTCCAAAATAGTGGAAGCAGGTATCAGCATACGATTTAGTAGCGAAAAAACACTCTGAAAATCAACCGCACTTTTTTGTTTATTTTTTGTGATCCCTATCACAATATATTGTAAAAACAGTTAAAAAATATATCTCATTTTAATTGAAAAATGATACAGTTAGCGAGATCTGACTTTTTGTCATTTATCGGAAGAATGAAGCTAAATTCATTCAACAAAATCATCAACCCAATCATCAAACAGAGGGAAACAGTATGTTAATTGGTGTACCAAGAGAACTGCTTGATAATGAAGCGCGTGTGGCGGCAACGCCGAAAACGGTTCAGCAAATCCTGAAATTGGGCTTTGAGGTGATCGTAGAACACGATGCAGGCTTTAAAGCAAGTTTTGAGGATCAGGCATTTGTAGAGGCAGGCGCAAAAATCGGCACGGCAGCCGAGATTTGGCAATCGGATATCATTTTTAAAGTGAATCCGCCAACCGATGACGAAATCGCACAAATGAAAGAAGGGGCAACGCTGGTGAGTTTCATTTGGCGTGCGCAAAATCCTGAGTTAATGCAAAAATTAACGGCGAAAAAAATCAATGTACTTGCAATGGATGCGGTTCCGCGTATTTCACGTGCACAAGCCTTGGATGCACTCAGTTCGATGGCGAATATTTCCGGCTACCGTGCGGTGATTGAAGCGGCACACGAGTTTGGTAGTTTCTTCACCGGACAAATTACCGCAGCCGGTAAAGTCCCGCCGGCGAAAGTATTGGTGATTGGTGCGGGTGTAGCCGGTTTGGCTGCGATTGGTGCGGCTAACAGCCTTGGTGCTATTGTTCGAGCGTTTGACTCTCGTCCTGAAGTAAAAGAACAAGTGCAAAGTATGGGCGCTAGTTTCTTAGAAATTGACTTCAAAGAAGAGGGCGGTAGCGGCGATGGCTATGCGAAAGTAATGTCCGATGAGTTTAACCGCCGTGCGATGGAACTTTACGCTGAACAAGCCAAAGAAGTAGATATTATCATTACAACAGCGGCGATCCCGGGTAAACCGGCACCACGTTTAATTACCAAAGAAATGGTGGATTCAATGAAACCGGGCTCGGTGATTGTGGACTTAGCTGCCGCAACAGGCGGTAACTGCGAATATACCGAAGCGGGTAAAGTGGTGACCACGGAAAATCAAGTGAAAGTGATTGGTTATACGGATTTCCCAAGCCGTTTACCAACCCAATCTTCCCAACTTTACGGCACAAACCTTGTCAATTTGTTGAAATTGTTATGCAAAGAGAAAGACGGCAATATCAATATTGATTTTGAGGATGTGGTGTTACGTGGTGTAACCGTGGTGCGTGATGGGGAAGAAATTCCACCGGCACAAATTCAAGTATCTGCACAGCCAAAACAAGAGGCAAAAGCGGCGCCTGTTGCGGAGAAAAAAGAAGCGAAACCGACTGATCCTCGAGTGAAATACGGTGTGATGGCAGGTGTCGGCGTATTATTCCTCTGGCTGGCTTCTGTTGCACCGGCGGCATTTTTATCGCATTTTACCGTGTTCGTATTGGCGTGCGTGGTGGGCTATTATGTGGTTTGGAATGTCAGCCATGCCCTTCATACCCCATTAATGGCGGTTACTAATGCCATTTCAGGCATCATTATTGTGGGGGCGTTATTACAAATTCGTCAGCCGTCAGGCAACCTCTTTATTGATGCGCTCGCCTTTGTGGCAATTTTAGTGGCAAGCATCAATATTTTTGGTGGCTTCCGTGTCACACAACGTATGTTAGCAATGTTTAGAAAAGGTTAAGGAGATCGCAATGTCTGAAGGTTTAGTACAGGCTGCGTATATTGTTGCAGCATTACTTTTCATTATGAGCTTAGCGGGACTTTCTAAACACGAAACTGCTAAAGCCGGTTGTTGGTTTGGCATTGTCGGGATGACAATCGCCTTAGTGGCAACGATTTTCGGACCTCATTCAGAGGGAACATTCTGGATCATCATTGCGATGATTATTGGTGGTGTGATTGGTGTTCAACGTGCATTAAAAGTGGAAATGACGGAAATGCCGGAACTTGTGGCAATCCTTCATAGCTTTGTGGGCTTGGCAGCCGTGCTTGTAGGCTTTAACAGCTATGGTTTGCATGATATTCCAACCATGCCTAATAGTTTGGATGAAGTGCAACAGGCACAGTTCCTTGCAGAGCAAGCTACCTTGGCAACCATCCACAATGTGGAAGTCTTCCTCGGTATCTTTATCGGTGCGGTTACTTTCACCGGTTCTGTGGTGGCGTTCGGGAAACTCAGTGGCAAAATCAACTCAAAAGCCTTAATGTTACCTCACCGTCATAAATTAAATTTAGCAGCACTGGTAGTTTCTGCCTTATTGATGGTGGCATTCTTAAATAATCCGGGTAATATTTTCCCTGTATTGTTAATGACTGCAATCGCACTGGCATTCGGCTGGCATTTAGTGGCTTCTATCGGTGGTGCAGATATGCCGGTGGTGGTCTCTATGCTTAACTCCTATTCCGGTTGGGCAGCGGCGGCCGCAGGTTTTATGCTGAGCAATGACCTATTAATCGTAACCGGTGCATTGGTAGGTTCTTCCGGTGCGATCCTTTCTTACATTATGTGTAAAGCGATGAACCGCTCATTTATCAGCGTGATCGCCGGTGGTTTTGGTAATGATGTTCAAGTGTCTTCCGATGAAGAACAAGGCGAGCATCGTGAAACTACCGCAGAGGAAGTGGCGGAATTATTGAAAAATGCAAGTTCTGTGATTATCACACCGGGATACGGTATGGCGGTCGCACAAGCACAATATCCGGTGGCGGATATTACGGCAAAATTACGTGAGCGTGGTGTGAATGTCCGTTTTGGTATTCACCCTGTTGCCGGTCGTTTACCGGGCCATATGAACGTGCTTTTAGCGGAAGCAAAAGTGCCTTATGACGTGGTGCTTGAAATGGACGAAATCAATGAAGATTTCGCTGATACCGATGTAGTATTGGTTATCGGTGCAAACGATACGGTTAATCCGGCGGCAATGGAAGATCCAAACAGCCCAATTGCGGGTATGCCGGTATTAGAAGTATGGAAAGCACAAAATGTCATCGTATTCAAACGCTCTATGGCGGTAGGATATGCCGGCGTGCAAAATCCATTATTCTTCAAAGAAAATACCCAAATGCTCTTTGGCGATGCAAAAGATCGTGTTGAAGATATTTTAAAAGCGCTTTAAAGCCCCTTTAAAAACACCGTAAAAAAATAACCGCACTTTGGGAAGCTAAAGTGCGGTATTTTTTGTCAAGTTGCTTATGAGCGTTTATTTTTACTAAAAAATTTCGGAATGAGAGCCTAACCGAATAAGTTTCAATTCCGCATTATCAACAAGTTGATAGATGAGAACCAAATCATTAAAAATGTGGCAATCTCGGAATCCTTCCATTTCACCGCGTAATGCGTGATCGAGATATTTTCTTGGTAATGGCTGATTTCTTTGTAGAAGGTACATCACTTCTGTCATTTCTACAGAAAAGAGTTGTTTAGGCGATAATCTTTTTGCATCACGTTGAAAGGCTTTTGTCGCGGTGACTTTTAAAGTTGAAAGTGAGTTAGGCAATCTTGTCCCCTCATTATTTTTTGATTAAGGATTCCATGATGCTTTCCTGCGACTTCGCAGGGCTGATGATATCAAGATCACTATTTTCAGCTTCTTGCATTGCTCTTAATGTTTCAGCATTTGGCTTTAAATAAGAAAGATTGACCGGAATTGTTTTTGTTTTGGCAATTTCAGTTAAAAATAAATTAAATACTTGTGAAGGGGTAAATCCGTAATTTTCAATAACTTGAAAAGCCTCTTGTTTTAGACTATCCGCTAATCGAAAACTAAATGATGTATTTTGTGTTATCGCCATAATGAACTCCTTGTAGATGATGTATTTCAATGCAAGACATTAATAGTATAGCCGAAATGTTTCTCTTTGCAAGAATTGATCCTGCAATATACAGGGATTTACCACCTAACAAACCGTACACCACTATGTTGTAAGAGTAATTTCATCGGATCTTCATCGGTGATGGCGCTTTTTTTTCTCAGTTCGATGAGTTTCATCCGCAAATGTGCAAGCTCGTGAATACGTTTGGCGATATCTTTGATATGGCGATCCAGCAGTTTATTCATTTCTTCCGTGCGTTGTTCGCTCTGGTGTTCAAGGGCGATCAGGGTTTTGATTTCATTGAGGGAAAGATCCAAACTACGGCAATGGCAAATAAACGAAAGGCGTTGAAGGTGGGTTTCATTATATTTCCGAAAATTTCCACTGCTGCGTTGTGGAGGAGGAAGTAACCCTTGTTTTTCATAAAAACGAATGGTTTCGACCGTGCAATTTAAGGCTTTGGCAAGCTGACCTATTTTCATGATTTCCTTTAAAAATTTGCTTGACTCTGAAGTGACTTCATATTTTATCATTAGCCCCACTTTTTTAATAATTAAATACATGAGGAGACAAACAAATGAAATTCAAAAAACTGATGGTGGGATTAGCCGCACTTTTCGCGCAATCTATGGCAAATGCACATAATGTATGGCTTGAACCCACTTCATCACAAGGTGAGTATGTGATGAAATTTGGTCATACCGAAACGGAATCCTATCCTCAACATAAAATCCAATCTTTCCAAGTCTTAAATTCTCAAGGAAAATTAACCGCACTTGATTATAAATTTAAAGAGGGTGAGGCTTATATTATGCCGAACGCGAGCATAGTGTTTATGGTATTTAATAACGGTGTATGGTCAAAATTACCTAGCGGCAAATATGTGGAGAAAACCAAACGTGAAGCTCCTTCTGCGGAATTTACGACCAATCCGATGAAGATGGGAAAAGCCATTTTAAAATGGGATGAACAATCTTTTAATGCGCATAATGTGGCTTATGAATTGATTCCGCAAGAGAAAGCAGAAGCGGGAAAAAAACTTGCTATTCTCGTGTTGCATCAAGGTAAACCGCTTCAAGGGATCAAAGTAGGCGTAGGTGAAGATGCGCCGTTTAATGTAACCAATGAAAGAGGTATTGCTGAATTTACCCCGGTTAAGGGCTATAACAAAGCCTGGGCGGAGTTTGAAGAAAATGTGACGGGGAATCCCGATTATGACCGCCGTTCTATTGAGTATATGCTGACGTTTAATGCAGAATAAAACAGGATAATGATGAAAATTAAGTCTTTTTTTACCGCACTTTTAACGGCGCTTTTCGCTGCATTCTATTTACCGAATGCCAATGCTCATGCACTTTATGTCTTTGCTCAGTATGATGGGCAAATTCTTGCGGGTAAATCCTATTATTCCGATATGACACCGGCTGCAGCAACCTATTTGGAAGTATTTCGTTCAGGCATTGAAGATCCTATTTTAACCGGCAAAACAGATGCATTGGGCGCGTTTAATATTGCCATACCGGATGTGGCGAACAGCACATTAAAGGTGGTGGTAGAAGGTGAAGAGGGGCATAAAGTCGCGGTGGTAGCCGATCGTATGATTGCGACAAATACACATAATAGTGGCGAGAATTTTATGTTACTCCGTGAAGATATTGCACATTTAAAAGATAAAATTTATTTGCACGATATTTTAGGCGGGATTGGCTACATTGTGGGGATTGCCGGATTCATCGCTTGGTTGAACGCCCGAAAAATGAAACAGGGATTTAAATAATGCATTTATCTGAAGGGGTGTTGCATACCCCCATTTTATTATCGGGCGCAGTGCTTGCTGCTGTTGGTGTAGCAGTTGGGCTTCGCAGATTAGAGCACGAACGTTTACCGATTACCGCCTTATTTGCCGCCGCCTTTTTTGTCGCAAGCACGATTCATATTCCGGTAGGAATTGGCAGTGTACATTTGATCTTAAACGGTATGGCAGGGCTATTTCTTGGATGGGCGGTATTTCCGGCGTTTCTCATTGCCTTGCTGCTACAAGTATTGTTCTTTTCTTTTGGCGGATTTGCCGTTTTAGGTGTGAATCTCTGCATTATGGCAACACCGGCTATTCTTGTTCATTATCTTTTCCGTTCTTTTCTACGCCCTCAAATGAGCTTAAAGCGCTGTCTTTTAACCGGCATAGGTGCCGGGGTAATTGGCGTTGGTGGCGCAGCAGCCTTGGCTTCTCTAGCATTAGTGCTTGATGGCGGAAAAAATTACATTGATCTTATTTGGTTATTGCTTGTTTCTCATCTTCCCGTGTTTATTTTAGACAGCGTAATTAGTGTTGGTGTGATTTCTCTACTTGGCAAAATGTATCCGGATGCACTCAACCCCATAGCACGGATTGCTTCATGAAAATTCATGCGTTATTCCAACCGCACTTTCGATTAATTTATCTCTTTATCTGGGGATTTATTATCAGTGGTTTACAAGAGATTACTTGGCTCATCACGCTAAATATCAGCGTCATATTTATCTTTATCTTGCTTATTTCAGTGAGAAAACAATCCTTTTTCCCTTATTTTCGACGTTGGATCCCGCTCTCACTTTTCATTGTTTTAATGTGGGCAACATTAAGTTGGCGAATCGGGGAAAATAGGATTGAGTTTTACCCTCAGGGAATTCAACTTGCCAAAATATTGAGCCTTCGGATGAACCTTTTACTGTTTTCCGTTTGGCTTTTTTTATGGAATATCAATGAAACTGTTTTGATACAGGCACTGGGTAAATTGCCATTGCCTGAAAAATTAATTCAACTATTTGTGTTAACAGTGCGTTACATCGCTCTTTTAGGTGAATTACGACAAAAAATGGATAGAGCAATGCGTGCCAGAGGGTATCAACCGAAATTTAATGCTCGAACCTTTTATGTTACGGCACAAAGTGTCGCATTATTATTAGTTCATGCGTTGTTAAAAGCGGAAATGGCACAAATTGCTCTGAAATGTCGTGGTTTTCAATTTGGCAAAAGGAAAGAAGATGATAAGCGTTAAAAATCTTTGTATTGAACGTAATAATAAAACGATTATTGAGGATTTAACTTTTCACCTTGAGGGGCAAACACGTTTATTTGTTCAGGGAGATATTGGCTCGGGGAAAACCACTTTATTGCTTGCATTGCTCGGTTTTGTGCCTATCTCGAAAGGTGAGATCAGAATGTTTGATCAAATTTGTCAAAAAGAAAAAGATTTTGCCCCTTTCCGAGGTCGAGTGGGAATTTGTTTTCAAAATGCTGATGAGCAACTGTTTGGACCTACCGTGTTGGACGATGTGGCTTTTGGCCCGCTGAACCAACGACATTCCCGTGAATATGCCTATCAACTTGCGGAACAGCAACTTGAACGTTTGGGAATCGCTCATTTAAAGGATCGTACGGTGCATACCCTTTCCGGTGGTGAGAAAAATTTTACCGCACTTGCCGGTGTGCTTGCTATGCAGCCCCAAATTTTATTATTGGATGAGCCCACGAATGGACTAGATCGTAAAAATATCGAAAAACTGACCGCACTTTTGCAAGAACTAGGGTTACCTATGCTCATATCTTCACATCATCAAGGGTTTATTGATGGATTGGCGGATGAAATTATCAGTTTGTGATGTTCATAAAAACGAAAAGAACTGAATCCGGATCTTTGGGAAAGAGTAGCAAGCTATCAAGATCAGACGCTTTCTCAGCTCTTTTTGCATTTACCGCAAGAGTAGAAAAAAGCCGTGAGAGAAGTGATTATGGCAATGGATAAGGCATACCGTGAGGGAAAATAATGCCTAAAAACTGACCGTACTTTGTTGTGATAACGAAAAGTGCGGTCAATTTTATTTCGGTTTTATTTCACTTGATTTATTAAAAATTGCGTGAGCAAAGAAACTGGGCGGCCGGTTGCGCCTTTGTTTGCACCTTGTAACCATGCAGTGCCGGCGATGTCTAAATGTGCCCAACGATAGTTTTTGGTAAAGTTAGCCAAAAATGCACCGGCTGTGCTTGCTCCGCCCCAACGTCCGCCAATATTGGCGAGATCGGCAAAGGGTGATTTGAGCTGTTCTTGGTATTCTTCGCTTAACGGTAAACGCCAAGCTTTATCCGTGGTTTGTTGAGCGGCGTTGAGTAATTCGTTTGCAAGATTTTCATCTTCTGACATTAAGCCGCTGTTGTGTTGCCCCAACGCCACTACGCACGCGCCGGTTAGGGTCGCTACGTCAATCACCAATTCAGGTTCAAAGCGTTCCACATAGGTAAGTGCATCACATAGCACAAGGCGGCCTTCCGCATCGGTATTTAATACTTCCACGGTTAAGCCGTTCATGGTGGTGAGAATATCCCCCGGGCGATAGGCATTGCCGTCCGGTAGGTTTTCGCAACCGGCAAGTACGCCGATGACATTTAAAGGTAAATTAAGTTCGGCAATGGCTTTCATTGTTCCGAATACGGAAGCCGCACCGCCCATATCATATTTCATTTCATCCATATCGGCTGCCGGCTTTAAGGAAATGCCACCGGCATCAAAGGTTAATCCTTTACCGACAAGCACAATCGGTTTAGTGTTTTTATCCGGCGCATTATTGAAGTGGAGAATCGACATATAAGCCGGGTTTGCCGAACCGCGGGAAACCGCAAGATAGGCATTCATACCCAGCTCCGCCATCATTTTCTCATCAATCACTTCAAGGGAAAGTGCGGTGAATTTCTCTGTTAAATTTTTCGCTTGATCAACAAGATAAGCCGGGTTACATTCGTTCGGTGGCATATTGGCAATATCCCGAGCGGCTTTTACTCCGGCAGCCGTGGCTTGAGCGTGCATAATGGCTTGTTGCGCCTGTTTGCAATCGCTATTGAAAATAAAATCTTCTAAGCGGATGTTTTCCGATTTTTTAGATTTGAATTGATCGAATTGATAGTTGGTATGTTCAATGGTTTCAATGGCAAAACGAATATTCCAGTAGAGATCACGATTTTTCAGCTCAATTTCCGTTAAATAAGACACAACTTCCCGAATATTTGTTTCTTTTAGACTTTTTAAAAGATTTTGAATGAGTTGCTTATATTGGCGTTCGTTGAGTTCGCCTTTTTTACCACAGCCGATAATTAACAGTCGTTTTGCTGCAATGCCATTGAGATCCCGTAGTAATAAGGTTTGCCCTAATTTTCCGGTGATTTCACCGGATTTTATCAGACCGCTGAGATAACCTTGTGTTGCAAGATCGATTTCATTGAAACTTTTTGAAAATTCATTGTTCTCATACACACCGATTACAATACATTCGGTAGGTTGTGAAAGTGCGGTCAATTTTGCCTGATATTTCATATGATTTCCTTATTTTTTGACTATTTAAATCAGTCAAAATAAGGTATCATACACGGTCAATTTTATCCAGTTTTCCCCTTCATTTTTAACGATAAACAATAACGAAATAAGATGATTTTAACGCGATATTTAACGAAAGAAGTGTTCAAGAGCCAAGTGGCGATTTTGTTCATTTTGCTGTTGATTTTTTTCTGCCAGCAACTTGTGCGTGTACTTGGTTCTGCGGCAAATGGTAATGTACCGGCAGACTTGGTTTTTTCTTTACTTGGACTGGGAATGCCAACCATGGCGCAATTAATGTTGCCGTTGTGCTTGTTTATTGCCATTTTACTGACATTTGGGCGTTTGTATGCTGAAAGTGAAATTACCGTGATGCGTGCTTGTGGTATTGGTCAGCGGATTTTAGTACGTGTAGCACTCATGCTGTCTTTGTTCACGGCGGGCTTGGCAGCCTATAATGCGTTATGGCTTTCCCCTTGGGCGATTCAAAAACAAAGCACGCTTGTCGAAGATGCGAAAGCAAATCCAACGATGGGAGCACTTTCTTCCGGTCAGTTTATGTCCGGAAATAATAACTTTGTGTTATTTATCGATAATATTAAAGGCAACCAAATAAACGAGGTTTATTTATTCCAAACGGCACCGAAAGGGCAGACAAAACCTTCCGTCATTACTGCGGAAAAAGGGGAATTAAAAGTCCTACCAAATGGCGATCAAGTACTGAATTTGCAAAATACACAACGGGTGGAAGGTACAGCAGCATTGCCGGATTTTCGTATCACCCATTTTGACGATTATCAGGCTTATCTGGGATTTCAAGCCACAGATAATAAATCTGACGAAGCCGCAGCCCTTTCTTCTGAAGAATTAGTGAAACAAAATAGCATCGCAGCAAAAGCTGAATTACACTGGCGGATTAGCCTTATTTTAGCCGTACCGTTAATGGCATTAATTGCGGTGCCATTAAGCCGTGTGAATCCAAGACAAGGGCGTTTTGCGAAGATTTTGCCTGCATTATTACTCTATCTTATTTATTTTTTATTGCAAAGCTCATTTAAGTCTGCCGGTTCGGCAGGAAAATTAGATGCTGCAATTTTTATGCCTGCCGTGAATGTTATTTTCCTATTATTTGGGATTATATTGAATAGCTGGGATAGCGCACTGATGTATAGATTCCGTCATCTTTTTAGCCGAAAAGGGTAAGTCAAATTATGATGAATACTTTAGACCGTTATATTGGTAAAAGCATTTTAGGGGCGATTTTTGCAACCTTGCTCACCCTTGTGGGGTTATCTGCAATCATTAAATTTGTCGAGCAGTTTCGTAGTGTGGGTAAAGGAACTTATGATGTATTGCAGGCAGTTAGTTATACTTTTTTAACCATCCCCAAAGATGTGGAAACTTTTTTTCCTATGGCGGCATTATTGGGGGCGTTGATTGCCCTTGGTAATTTAGCCAGTCGTAGTGAATTGGTGGTCATGCAATCCGCCGGTTTTTCACGTTTTAAAATTGGATTGGCGGTGATGAAAACCGCTCTACCATTGGTTATTTTGACAATGGTGATTGGTGAATGGGGTATTCCTCAAACGGAACAATTCGCCCGTGATATGAGAGCTCGTGCAATCTCAGGTGGCTCAATGCTTTCAATAAAAAATGGGGTGTGGGCAAAAGATGGTCAGCGCTTTGTTTTTGTGCGTCGTGTTACCGATAACGTGAAATTAAATGATGTTTATATTTACACTTTTGATGACAATCGCAATTTAACACAGTTAAAACATGCCAATCAGGCGACGTATTCCTTAGAAGAAAATAAATGGAAACTTCATCAGGTAAACAATTCAACTATCCAAAAAGAAACGATTACAACGACAAATCGTTTAACTGAATCTTGGGAAACGAATTTAACACCGGATAAGTTAGGCGCTGTTTCATTGCGTCCAACTTCATTATCCATCAGCGGATTATATGAATATATCCACTTTTTAAAAGAAACGGGACAAGATACACGACGCTTTGAATTAACGTTTTGGCGTAAGATTTTTCAACCACTTTCTGTGGGTGTGATGATGATGTTGGCTTTATCCTTTATTTTCGGATCATTGCGAAGCGTAACGGCTGGTGCGAGAATTGTGACGGGAATCTGTTTTGGCTTCTTATTTTATGTAGTAAATGAGATTTTTGGTCAAATGAGCGTGGTTTATAATATGCCGGCAATATTTGGTGCTTTGATTCCAAGCTTATTGTTTATTACGATTATTTGGTGGTTATTGAGCCGAAAACGGGATTAATTTTTGTATAGAAAAAGTGCGGTCAGTTTTGAAGGGGTTTAAAATTCCTTTAAAACTGACCGCACTTTTGTTAATTACTCGTCTTTAAAGGTCAGCATCATTTCTTCCGCTTTTTTCACCATTTCTTCAGAACCGACAAATAATGGCACGCGTTCGTGTAATTCTTTCGGTTCGATGTCTAGAATTCGACGGTAACCATCAGTGGCTAATCCCCCGGCTTGTTCAGCCAAAAATGCCATCGGGTTGCCCTCATAAAGTAAACGCAATTTTCCTTTTGGATAGTTTGTCGCGCTAGGATAAATGTAGATTCCACCTTTTAATAAATTGCGGTGGAAATCGGCAACAAGAGAACCAATATAACGTGAAGCATAAGGGCGTTGTGTCGTTTTATCTTCCTCTTGGCAATATTTAATGTATTTTTTCACACCTTGTGGGAATTTGAGATATTGTCCCTCGTTAATGGAATAAATACGTCCCTCTTTCGGCATTTTCATATTTTCATGGGAAAGACAAAACGTGCCGATAGAAGGATCGTAGGTGAATCCGTTTACACCATGTCCTGTGGTATAGACCAACATAGTGGATGAACCGTATACAATATAGCCGGCGGCCACTTGTTTATTGCCGGGTTGAAGGAAATCTTCCATGGTTACCGGTGTACCAATAGGAGAGATGCGGCGATAAATAGAGAAAATAGTCCCTACGGATACGTTTACATCAATATTGGATGAGCCATCAAGAGGATCGGTTAAAATCACATATTTTGCATTACGTCCGCGTTCCGTATCAAAGGCAATAAAACTTTCCTCTTCTTCAGAGGCGAAACCAGCCACTTCTTCGCGTGCCATTAGAGCGGCTTTCATCGTATTGTGAGCAAAGAGATCGAGCTTCATTTGGCTTTCACCTTGCACATTTTCAAGACCGGATTGACCTAAAATATTAGTCAGACCGGCTTTATTGATATCGCGATGAATAATTTTCGCTAATAAACGGATCGATGACAAAATCCCACTTAATTCCCCTTTGGCATTCGGATATTCTGCCTGGCGTTCCACAATAAATTCACTTAATGTTTTCATAATGTTTCCTTTTAACAAAGCTTATGAGAATTATAAGCTATTTAGAATTTTCACAAAAAAGACAATTTGCAATAATGAGATCTCGATCACAAAAATTTTACATGTTTAGAGTAGGGTAAGGTATCCCAGTAATAGAGTGTAAGTTATTATTGGCTAAGATGTTTTTCTAAATGAATATCCACAATATCGACTAAATGTTTGAGAAAAGAAACGTCTTGCCCGTTATGAAAACGTTGTGTTTCACGTGAGCGAAAGAGCAAAATTGCGGTGGGTTTATGCGTCTCTTTTGTGCCAAGCAGGCAGCAAGCCACAGAACCGATGGGAAACTCTTCCGGTAAAAACATTAAAGATTTTTCTTTACCAGTTAATTCACCTAAATAAAATTGGCGTAAACCTAAACGTTCCAAGCGAATAATTTCAAAGGCTTTACGATCGATCCAATTATTTGGGGGGATATTTTCCGTTTTTTTCCAGCTATCGGTAAAAAGGAGAATTTTGGCACCGTCTAATTCGTAAGATTTTGCCCACTGATCGAGTTTCTTTTCCACAGAAAGAAAATCTTGCGCCTGAAATAATTTCTTTTGGAGCGGGATTAAGGCAAAGAAAATATCAGCTTCTTGGATTGCCAGTTGGTGAAATTTTTCAAGTTGTGAGGTGAGTGCGCTAATCTCTTGACGGTATTGGGTTAATTGAGCTTCAATGAGTGAAATCGTGCCTTTTTGCGGATGATGAAAAGTCAGATTTCTTAAGAGTGAAGGGTGTCGGGTAAAGAAATCGGGATGGCTTTCAAGGTAATGAATAATGTCTTGTTCGTTCATAATGTGTTATTCAAAACGGAAGAAAAAAAGACCGCACTTTTGAGTGCGGTCGGAGAATAAGAAGAAAATTATTCTGCAAAAGGGTCACGTAAAATCATAGTTTCAACACGATCAGGACCGGTTGACAGAATATCGACCGGTACGCCGGTGACTTCTTCAATACGCTTAATATAGTTAAGGCAGTTTTGCGGTAATTTATTCACATCAGTGACACGGAATGTATTTTCTTTCCAGCCCGGTAAGGTTTCATAAATTGGCTCAATGCCTTCCCAATCTTTTGCTGAAAGTGGGGCGTATTCTACAATTTCACCATTTGGCATTTTATAGGCCACACAGATTTTAATTTCATCAAAGCCATCTAATACATCCAATTTCGTCATACAGAAACCGGAAATAGAGTTAAGTTGAATTGCCCGACGAATTGCTACGGCATCAAACCAACCGCAACGGCGTGGGCGACCGGTTACTGCACCAAATTCATTCCCTTTACGTGCAATTTCAGCGCCGACTTCATCGAATAATTCAGTAGTGAATGGGCCGCCGCCTACGCGAGTACAATAAGCTTTAATAATGCCTAGTACATAATCCAAATTACGAGGACCGAAGCCGGAACCGGTTGCAACGCCTCCCGCCGTTGTGTTTGAGCTCGTTACAAACGGGTAAGTTCCGTGGTCAATGTCTAACATTGTTCCTTGTGCACCTTCAAATAGGATATTATCGCCATTTTTACGTGCAGTATCTAAAATCGTCGTAACATCTGCTACCATACCGGTAATAATATCTGCTACCGCCATCACATCATCTAATGTTTGTTGATAATCAACCGGCTCAACTTTGTAGTAGTTTACTAATTGGAAATTATAGTATTCAAGGATGTTTTTAAGTTTTTCAGCAAAGGCCTTTTTGTCAAATAAATCGCTGACCCGTAAACCACGGCGGGCGACTTTATCTTCATAAGCCGGACCGATACCACGACCGGTTGTACCAATTGCTTTTTTACCCAGTGCGGCTTCACGGGCGTGATCCATCGCAACATGGTAAGGTAAAATTAATGGGCAAGCTTCAGAAATGAATAAACGATCACGTACTTTAACGCCTCGATTTTCAAGTTCTCCCATTTCTTGCATTAATGCAGCAGGTGAAAGTACCACACCGTTACCAATCAAACAGGTAACATTTGGGCGTAATATGCCGGATGGAATTAAACGTAATACGGTTTTTTCGCCGTTAATGATAAGTGTATGTCCGGCATTGTGACCACCTTGGTAGCGCACAACGTATTTTACCCGATCCGTTAATAAATCAACGATTTTGCCTTTACCTTCATCGCCCCATTGTGCGCCCAAGATAACAACATTTTTTCCCATAATTTCCGCCTTTTAGATTCGGTTAATTAGTCAAATGAACAGCCGGTTACTTTACTCTTTTTTGGCTATAATCTCAATGTTATTAATAAAAAAGTGCGGCTAAAAATAACCGCACTTTTAGGATTTTTACTCAAACAATGATTTGTGTAAGGAGCGAACAATTTCATCAGCATGCTCGCTTTGTACCAACATACAAACATTGTTTGTACTGGCGCCATAGCTGATCATGCGGATATTGTAAGCTTCCAGTGTTTCAAAAATACGTTTTGCTATGCCTGATGCAATATGCAGGTCATTTCCGATCAGTGCAACAAGAGATAGACCGGTATCCACTTTTACCGTGCAATATTGGCTTAATTCTTCCAATAATTCATTTGAGAGTAAATGCGTACCGGATGAGCTTGAACCTGTTTTATCCAGGGTTAAAGCAATACTGATTTCAGATGTGGTAATAGTATCCACAGAAATTTTGTGTTTTGCCAAAATACTGAATACGTTAGCCAAGAAACCTTGAGCATGTAACATACTCAAGCTGGAAAGAGTCAATAATGTTTGGTCTCGACGCAATGCGATAGCTCGGAAAGTCGGTCGAGGTTGCGGATCACGGGTGACCCAAGTTCCTCCTTCTTGTGGTGCTTTACTGGAGCCTACATATACAGGAATGTTACTTCGAACTGCGGGTAATAATGTTGCCGGATGAAGAACTTTTGCGCCGAAAGTTGCCATTTCTGCAGCTTCTGCAAAACTCATCGTATCAATGCGTTGTGCTACCGGGACAATGCGGGGATCTGTGGTGTAAATGCCGGCAACATCGGTCCAAATCAATACATCTTTTGCATTTAATACTTCAGCTAATAAGGCCGCAGAGTAGTCGCTACCTCCACGCCCTAATGTCGTTGTTTTCCCGGTCGGTTCACGACCGATAAAACCTTGAGTAATGATTAATTCACCACGATCAATTAACGGCTTTAAAATATGGTCACTATTATTTTGAGTTTTTTCATCATCCGGTACGGCTTTGCCAAAATGATTATTGGTTGCCACAATATTGCGCACATCTATCCAAGTTGCACTGGTATTGTGCTCACGTAAAATTTCAATAAAAATTTGTGTGGACATCATTTCGCCGTGGCTGATTAATTCGTCCGTTAACGCCGTTGAAGTTGCGAGACTTGCGGCTTCGGAAAGATATTCGATATTTTCAATGTATTTTTCAATGATTGGACGA
Source organism: Rodentibacter ratti (assembly GCF_002000485.1). Lineage (GTDB taxonomy): Bacteria > Pseudomonadota > Gammaproteobacteria > Enterobacterales > Pasteurellaceae > Rodentibacter > Rodentibacter ratti. Next base: position 187,701 of record NZ_MLAJ01000005.1, read on the forward strand.
ACAAGAGAATCGTCTTTTAGTTCATTTAAGATATTTTCTTGAATTTGGCGTACTTCACCAACTAATCTTCTTCGTTCTTCCGCTTCTACACCCTTTGCGAGTTCCACTAAAAGATTTGTGACGCCGGCAGAAGCGGAGAGTACGACAACGCGGGTATTGGGATCGTCAATAATAATTTTTGCACAGGCTGTCATTGCAGTGTAGTTAGCAACGGAAGTGCCACCAAATTTAGCGACCGATAAATGAGACATAATATATTCTCCTGTTAAGTTAAATGGATGTTTTAAGTATTGTGTTTGCAAGGTTATAGAAATAACGATTTAGTAAAAAATTGTCAAATAGATTTCATCAAAAATCGATTAGATTTTTTTATTCGTTATCGGGGAGGGGAAGCGGTTCAGGATCGCCTAAAAAATAAGGTTGGATGCCGATCACTAAATCAAAAATTGCTTTTACACGGGCAAAGGTTTCCCGAATACGCGTACCCAAATAAGTATCAGGTTGTTTTGCCGCGAAACAAACCGCATCAATATTATAATGTTTGGCGATAAACAAAGCGCGTTCGCAATGAAATTTCTGGCTGATAATAGTATATGACGGGACTTGGAATACTTTATTGGCTCGCACTACAGAATCTAATGTGCGAAAGCCTGCAAAATCCTGAAAAAGGCGATCTCTTGGGATATCCATTTTTCGTAAATCCCTTAGCATTGTGCGTGGCTCATTGTATTGTGATGTCCGATTATCGCCGCTGAGGAGAAGATAGCTTACTTTTTGATGATCAATAAGTGTTTTAGCTGCAGCAAGACGATTGGTGTAATAATCGTTGGTTTTACCTGTGGCGACATATTTTGATGTGCCAAGTACAACACCGTAAGGGTGATAAGGTAATTTATCCACATCTTCGAATACCCTATCACGCACATAAAAACTGATAGATTGGTCGATTATCAGACAAACTAAAAGAAAAGACACACTCCCATAGTACATCCAACGAATCATTTTTTTTAAATGAAAGCGATGCCAAAGGGAAAGTGCGGTCATTTTGAGAGATGTCTTTGAATCAATCATGGTAATTAAAATAATGAAAACGTGAAGTAAGTTCAAGCTGAATTTTGTATTCATTGCACTATACTTTAGTTTAGCCGTTTAGACGGCTAAAATTTCTTGACAAAGAGAATAAGCTGTTGATAATTTAAAACATCTCTTTTATTTCATGCAGTAGGTTTTCAATGTCGTCTGTCGAAAATGTGGTGCTTTTTCAAGATAATCCGCTACAGCTTGTGTTGGGCGGTGAAATTTCACCGATTAATGTGGCTTATCAAACTTATGGGACATTGAATACGGACAAAAGTAATATTGTGCTTATTTGTCATGCCTTAACAGGTGATGCGCAGCCTTATTTTTCAGATAAAGAAAAAAACGGGTGGTGGCAGAATTTTATGGGTGATGGTCTGGCACTGGATACTTCCCGCTATTTTTTCATCTGCTCGAATGTATTGGGGGGATGTAAGGGCACGACAGGACCGGCATCCATTAATCCTAAAACGGGTAAGCCTTACGGTAGCCAATTTCCAAAGATTACTGTGCAGGATATTGTACATGTACAAAAGGCTTTGCTCGATCATTTAGGCATAACACATTTAAAAGCCGTGATTGGCGGATCTTTTGGCGGAATGCAAGCGACCCAGTGGGGAATCGAATATCCGGATTTTGTTGATAATATTGTTAATCTTTGTTCATCACTTTTTTTCAGTGCAGAAGCCATCGGATTTAATCATGTTATGCGTCAAGCTGTGATTAATGATCCCAATTTTAATGGAGGAGATTATTATGATGGCACACCGCCTGAACAAGGATTATCCATTGCCCGTATGTTGGGTATGCTGACTTATCGCACTGATGTTCAGCTTGCTAAAGCATTTGGTCGAGCCACTAAATCGGAAGGGCATTTTTGGGGTGATTATTTCCAAGTGGAATCCTATCTGACTTATCAAGGTAAAAAATTTCTTGAACGCTTCGATGCTAATAGTTATTTGCATTTATTACGTGCATTGGATATGTATGATCCGAGCTTGGGGTATGCTGATGTTCAAACGGCACTTTCACGTATTAAAGCACACTATACGTTAATTTCTGTGACAACGGATCAACTTTTCAAATCCACTGATTTACAGAAAACCAAACAGCTTTTAGAACAAAGTAATGTTTCCTTAGTTTTTCACGAGTTTCCATCGGTTTATGGGCATGATGCTTTTTTAGTGGATTATGATGGATTTGATAAATGGATTTGTGAAGGTTTGGCAGGTAAAAATTGAAAAGTGCGGTAAAAATTACCGCACTTTTTATAGGTAGCTCACAAATTCATCAATATTTCCTGTTCGAGATTCGCGTTCAGGTTTTTCTGCTGCTGTACCAAGCATTAATAAGGCGACAATTTCATCTTGTTCACGGCAGCCAAGTGCGTGTCGTAATGCACTGCTGTTGATCCATTTCCCTGTGATCCAAACATTATCAAATCCTTGTGCATTAGCGGCAAGTTGGATGCCATAGGCGGCACAACCTGCCGTAACCAATTGTTCCCAAGTAGGCACTTTTTCCACATCTGGGTTAATTTTTGCAACAACAGTTATTACCATCGGTGCACGATGAGCAAGTCTTTCAGCTTTTTTTAAGCCTTCTTCGCCAAGGTTGAGTTCGCAAGCTGCTTCTTTGAGTAAATTTTCTAATTTATTCAATCCTTCATTTTCTATCACAATGAAATGATAAGGCTGCAATTTTCCATGATCCGGCGTGCGAAGTGCTGCCTGAAAAATTTGCTCAAGTTGGCTCTTACTGGGGGCCGGTGAAGTCAGCTTTTTATTTGAACGTCTTGTGGTTAAAAGGGTTAATGTATCCATTTGATTTCATAGAATAAATAAAAGTGCGGTGGATTATAGCATAGTTTTTAGACTGAGTTTATGTTACGCTAGCCACAATTTTTTCAATCTCCTCAAGCCTTTATGAACCCAATTTTTCGAGTCATTAAATTTTGTTGGCATACACTAAATTTTATTCGTGATTTAGTGATGAATTTCTTCTTTTTAATTTTCATTTTGTTGCTGATGACCATTTTCAGTATTACGGCGAATACCAAAAAAAGCGCAATAAATTTAAATGTGGACAAAGGCGCATTATTACTCAATTTAGACGGTTATTTAGCTGATAATCGTGATGATACATTTGGTTGGCAACAGGTATTGCGTGAATTAAATAGCGATCGTATTCCGACTAAAATTTCTACCTTTGATGTCGTGTATGCCATTAATTTAGCAAAAGAAGATGAGAATATTCGTGGTTTAGTATTGGATCTTAATTATTTTTCAGGTGGTGATTTACCCGCAATGAATTATATTGGGAAAGCTATTCAAGATTTTAAAACCTCAGAGAAACCTGTCATTGCGTTTGCTAACAATTATTCCCAAGGACAATATTTCTTAGCAAGTTTTGCGGATCAAATTTATTTAAATCCCATTGGTCAAGTGTCCATTCGAGGGTTAGCGCAAGAAAATCTCTATTATAAAGATTTATTGGATAAGATCGCCGTTACACCACATGTTTTTCGTGTCGGAACTTACAAATCTGCCGTAGAACCTTTTTTACGTAATGATATGTCGCCGGAGGCCAAAGAAAATATGAATCAATGGTTAAACGGAATGTGGAATAACTATGTGCAAACGGTGAGCGGAAATCGTCGTATTTCGGCGGAAATGTTATTACCGGGAGCCAAACAATATTTGGCTGAACTGAAGGCATTAAAGGGCGATAGTACGGCTTATACAAAACAGCGAAAATTGGTGACGGATATTGCCGGCAATCTTGAATTGAATAAAAAATTGACCGCACTTTTTGGTAAAAATTTGGAAGGTGAGGCAAATATGATTCATTTTTCAGATTATTTATCCGGTTTTGAAGATCGAATGGCTTCATCGATAGATGAAAATAAAATAGCCGTGATAAACGTTGAGGGCGCAATTATTGATGGTGAAAGTATAGAAGACGAGGTAGGTGGAGACCATGTTGTACGCCTGCTACGTAAAGCTTATGAGGATACACGGGTAAAAGCGGTAGTTTTACGCGTAAATTCACCAGGTGGGAGTGCTTTTGCTTCGGAATTAATTCGCCAAGAAGTGGATAATTTACAAAAAATAGGTAAACCTGTGGTGGTCTCTATGGGTGCAATGGCTGCTTCGGGCGGTTATTGGATTTCCGCAACCTCCGATTATATTATTGCGGATAAAAATACCATCACCGGCTCTATCGGCATTTTTGCGATGTTGCCGACTTTTGAAAATGCAATTAAAAAAATCGGAGTGAGCACTGATGGAATTAGTACAACTGAGCTAGCAGAAACTTCTGTTTTCAGCCCACTTTCTAAAAATACGCAAGATGTTTATCAATTAGAAATAGAACACGGTTATGATAAATTTTTAGATTTGGTGAGTCGTGGTCGCCAAATATCAAAAACAGCAGTAGATAAAATAGCACAGGGGCAAGTATGGTTAGGTACGGACGCTTTTAAATACAATCTTGTGGACGAATTGGGAGATTTTGATCGCGCTGTAGAAAAAGCTGCTGAATTAATGAATCTTCATCGTGAAACTGTCATTGAAAATTTTACGGTGGAATGGATGACAGAAGAGGATAGCAGCATGATCGGTAAATTGTTTCGGGATCTCAAATATAACGCCCGACAACTTATGTTAACTTGGCTTGATTTACCAAAACCTATTCAACAACTCAAACAGCATTTAAACCAACTGAATAAATTTAATGATCCGAAAGGGCAATATTTGTATTGTTTGAATTGTGGTGGAGTGAAATAATTTAGTCTAACGAAAAAGCAGGGGATTCCCTGCTTTTTCTTTAAGTGCGGTCAATTTATACGTTATTTTTGGTTTTTCATATTTGAGAAAATATTCGCAAGAATCGGACCGGATACATTATGCCAGAAACTGAATAATGCACTAGGTACAGCGGCGATTGGATTGAAATGTGCCGCAGCGAGTGCCGCACCTAGACCGGAATTTTGCATTCCTACTTCAATAGCAATTGCTTTACTGTCCGCAGTATTCAGCTTGAAGAGTCTTGCAGCTAAGAAACCGATTAAATAACCTAAGCAGTTGTGTAAAACAACGACACTGAAGATCAATAGACCTGATTCGACAATTTTATCTTTGCTTACAGCAACGACAGCGGCCAAAATTAAGACAATTGAAATAACGGAAATAAGCGGTGTAATTTTGCTTGCTTGTAGCGTCATATCTTTAAATAAAGCACGAACGACTAAACCTAAGAAAATCGGGAAAAGGACCATTTTTAATACCGACATAAACATTGCTGAGGCATTAATATCTAGCCACTGGCTTGCCAATACATAGAAAATTGCCGGAGTAATCAGTGGAGAAAGTAATGTTGAAATTGTAGTACAGGCTACAGAAAGGGCAGTATTCCCTTTTGCAAGATAGGTCATTACATTAGAGGAGGTTCCGCCCGGACAAGAACCTACTAGGATTACACCCACTGCTAAATCTGAAGGCAGATTAAATACTTTAGCAAGTAAGAATGCAATAGCCGGCATAATAATAAATTGTCCGGCAACCCCGATAAATACAGCTTTAGGATGTTTTGCAACTTCACTAAAATCTTTGAAAGTGAGTGTAATCCCCATACCAAACATAACTAAACCGAGCAAGTATGGAATGTAGGGCGCAAAAACTTTAAATTCGGCAGGGAATAAGAACGCGAGAACGGCAAAAACAATTGCCCATAAAGCAAAAGTTTTGCTGACAAATTGAGTTAATTTAAGCAGTGCTTGCATGGATTTTCCTTATTGTAATGTAAATAAAAGAGAAGTCGATTCTAAAGGTGTTTTTCTTTCAAATCAATCATCCATACTAGAACGAACCCATGAGTTTTCATCGAGCAATCTACCAAAATGACTTTCTACTAAACGTTTTGTTATGGTAGTTTGAGGCTGGCAAAAGAGATCTTTAGGATTACCATATTCAATCATTTTCCCTTCATCCATCACTAATACATTATCTGAAATATGTTTAATCAACCCTAAATCTTGTCCTACATAAATATAGGAAACACCAAGGTGGGCTTGTAGATCGAGGGAAAGATTCATTAGTTGAGCACGAACAGATGAATCAAGCATACTGAAAGTATCATCTATTATGATAATTTCCGGCTCTAAGATAAATGCACGAGCCAGTGCAACCCGTTGCTTTTGACTGGCGGAAAGATTATTAATTTTTAAATTAGTATAATCAGGATAAAGCCCTACCATTTGGAGGGTTTCAAAAATTTTTTGATTACGGGTTTCTTCATCCCAATTTGTGGTTAAGCGAAGGGGAGTATCTAAGATTTGCCCAATATTTTGACGAGGATTAAATGCAGAATTCACATCTTGGAATACCATCCGAATATGCTGAGTTCGATAGTGTGAATCTTCAAAATTAAGCGTCGCACCGTTAAATTTTATTTCACCTGAGGTGGGCTTTGTCATACCTGCAATCATTTTGACCAAAGTCGATTTGCCCGAACCGTTTTTACCGATAATAGCGAGAGTCTGTTTTTGTTCAAGATTAAAACTCACGTTTTCTACGGCCTTAAAGGCATTTGAACCAAACCAACGGGCAGGATCATTAAAGGTTTTAGACAATTCAATGACTTCCAATAATGGCATAAATTATTCCTTGTGTAGCTCAGCGGATAAAGTTAAAGGTGAATTGGCTAATGTTTCCTTTAAACGTTTTTCTCTAAGATTAATTGGAAAATGACAAGAAAACTCATGTTGCTTAATGCGGTGACGAGTAGGCTTTTGCATACATTCTTTTTGTGAAAAGGGGCAACGAGGTCCAAAACGGCAGCCCATCGGCATCTGTTCTAAAAGTGGTACTGTGCCTTCTAATGTTCCTAATTTTGTTTTAAAACCAAGAGGTTCAGTAAAATCCGGTACAGAATAAATCAGTGCTTGGGTATAAGGATGATGAGGCGATTCCAACAATGTTTGAGTAGGCGCCGACTCGGCGTTTTGACCACAATATAGCACAGACATTGTGTGACAGAGATCGCTAATACTACGAATGTCATTACTTGCTAAAAGAATACTGGTTCCTTGATTTTGATTCATACTGGAAAGTAAACGAAAAACTTGGCGCGCAGTGATAGATTCTAAAGTATTGGTCGGTTCATCAGCAATTAATAAGCGGGGTTGGTTAGCCACCGCAATTGCGATCATCACTTTTTGCCCTTCGCCTTCTGTGAGATCATTAGGATAGCTTGCCATAATTTCTTGGTGATCTTTAATTCCGACACGATGTAATAGTTCAATGGCTCGTCGTTTTTTCCAGCCGAACCAATTCCACCATTTTCCTCTGAATGTCCAGTTGGGAATACTTTGAATCAGTTGTTTTCCAATCTTTCTGCTAGGGTCTAAACAAGTAAGCGGATCTTGAAAAACCATAGAAACTTCTTTCCCTATGAGTTTTCTGCGCTCGGTCGGTGATAGCTTTAAGAGTTCTACATCATTAAAACGAAAACGATCTGCGGTGATAATCCAATCTTCTTTTATTGAATTGGCAATGACTTTTGCAATCAAACTTTTTCCCGAACCGGATTCACCCACTAACCCTAAAATCTCACCTGAATTTAGGGTCAAATTCACGCCGTCAACGATTCTAATTTGTCCGTTTGGTGTTTTAATTTCAATGTTTAGATTGCGAATATCTAGCAGTACCATAATTATTGATAATATTGGTTAATGGCTTTACATAAGCCGTTAGTAAATAAAATACTTAATAAAATAGTGATAATAATTGAAAAACCGGGCAGTAATACCGCCCAAGGTGCGAGATAGATAAGTTCCAGTGAATCTTTAATCATTGCGCCCCATTCAGGCATTGGTCGTTGTGCACCAAGTGAGATAAAGCTTAACGCTGTAATATCTAAAATAGCAATGACAAATGCACGTGAAATTTCTTGAATGTAAGTGACGGTAATATTGGGCAAAATAGTGCTACGCAACAATTCAATATTGGAAATACCATCAAGTTTTAGCATGATCACATATTCTTTTTTTAGTTCTTGTTGAATGGCTTGGTAAATGGTGTGGATAAAGTAAGGTAGCACCGCCAATATGGTTGATACCATTGCATTCATTAAACTGGGTTCCATAAAGGTCGAAATAATGATAGCAATGAGCAAAATAGGGAGTGATAGGAATGCATCAAAAATATGTCCGAGGAAACGTGCTTTAATGCCCTCTGACATACCGGCTAGAATTCCTAATGCCCCACCGATAATGGCTACGAGAAATACGACAATGAGCGAAGAGCCGAGAGTATAACGAGTTCCCATAATAACTCGACTTAATACATCTCGAGCGAGATCATCGGTTCCGAAGAAAAAGGCAATTTGTCCTTTTTCTACCCAAGAAGGTGGCATCAATTCCTGTCCGACAAACTCCATACTATCGCTATAAGGTGCGATAAAAGGGGCGAAAAGAGCGGTTAAAATTAATAGAAAAAATAAGTAAAAACTGAATAAGGCGATACGGTTTTTACGAAACTGTAACCAAATTTGATAAATTGATGTGCTTTCACGAAATTCATCAGGTTCTTTATCTAGCATACCAACCTTTCTTATTAAATGGATCGAGAATAAACATCAGCGTTTTTGCCAATGTATCAAGAGTGATTATACAAATTCCCAAGGCAATCACACCGGCTGAAATACTGTTGTAGTCTTGATTGCTTACTGCATCAATCAACCAACGTCCTATACCAGGCCAGCCAAGGACAGTTTCTACCAACATACATTGTGTGATCACTAATGTGAATACGCGTGTAATCTGTGGCACTAATAAAGGAAAGGTATTGCGGAAAACATATTTTCGCAAAATCTTCCATTTTGACCAACCACGGGTGAGAGCAGCTTTTGTATAATTTTGTTGCAAGATGTATTCTGCGCGCTGCTGAATAATACGGATAATTTCCATCGTAGGTAAAATACATAAAATCAGCGTAGGCAAAGCTAAATGTTGTAATACGCTTTGCACAATTTTTATTCGATAAGGCTCATCCACGAACCATACATCAATCACCGGAAAGCCGCTAATCGGCTTAATTTCATAAAGTAAATTATACTGTCCCGTAGCGGAGATTTCCCAGCCATAAATCGCTGCGGCATAAAGCAAAATTGGCGCAAGCCAGAAAACAGGGATCGATAAACCTATGTAAGAGAGGGTTTGTAGGCTTTTTGAAAAAATGCTCTGATTGTTAATCGCACTTAGAATACCAAGCGGAATACTTAAAATAAAGGCAAGTAAAAGCGCAGTAAAACAGAGTTCTAATGTGGGCGGTAATACGGTAAAAATCAGTGATTTTAAAGATTGACCGCCATTGTAAGTAATACCAAAATCTCCCTGTAACAACGAGCTAAGATAGTGAAAATAAGCACTATAAATGTTATTTGTAATAAGGGCAGCATTAAGCGGATCACGCATTAAAATCGCAAAGCTAAGTAAAGTTAAAATAAATAACAATAAGCTGACCCAAAGGAGATGACGTAGTACTGACCACAACATTATTTTTTCTCCTTAGCGAAATAGAGTGTCGAAAAATTCATGCTGCCAAATGGGCTCATTTGTACACCCTTTACATTTTTATTTGCCACTAAAAAGCGTTTTGCATTGGCAATCGGGATAATAGGTAACTCTCGTAATACTAAGTCCTGTGCAAGATTATAGTTTTTAGCGCGTTCTTGTAATCTTGTGTTGGAAAGTGCATTATCCATGAGTTGATTAAATTTAGGATTGCACCAATTAGATAAGTTTGTGATGTCATCTTTGGTATCACAGCTTAAAATTGGGCGCATAAAACCATCTGGATCTAAATTTCCGGTAAGCCAACCGGTAAGGATCATATCGTAATCCTCGGTTTTTTTCGCCAGTTGATCGAGTAAAAATACTCGAGTAACCGACCGCACTTTTACTTTTACACCGGCTTGAGCTAAATCCCATTTAATCAGTTCCGCCGTTTTTAATGGGGAAGGATTGTATACCTGTTCTTCATTTAATACCCACATATTCAGATGAAGATTTTTATTGGATAGGATATTTTTCGCCTGTTTGGGGGAATAATCAAATTCAAATTCCGGTGTATTTACAGTAGATGCCCAAGAAACATTAGGAATAATATTATTCGCTACGGTAGCTGTGTTGTGATAGATATTGCGTACAATGCGTGCTCGGTTAATGCTCTGAGAAATTGCTTGGCGAATTTGCTCATTTTGCATAATCGGTTTATTAAAATTAAACGCAAGATAGGAAAGATTCATTCCGTCTGTCGATTGTAAATAATAGCGTTCGTCATTATCGTGTAACAAACCTAATTGACTCACTTCCGGATAAGCCGCAATTTGGCATTCATTGTTGAAAAATTTAATAAGCCGAGTTGTGCGTTCGGTGGATAAATCAACCAAAATATGTTTAATTTTGGCATCTTTGTTCCAATAATTATCATTGCGTGATAGTCTAACATATTGATTATATACATAGTTTTGAACCTGATAAGGTCCTGTGCCGACAGGGTGGGTATCCAATTGTGTGATATTATTGTCGGCATTTAATTGATAGGCATATTCTTGTGAGAAAATAATCGCATATTGGCTGGCAAGATGCGACAAGATAGAGGAGTCTGGCTCAAATAGTTCGATTTTAACTTGGTAAGGATTAACCGCAGTAATGGATTTTATTTTTTGGTTTAATTTTATGCTATCAAAATAAGGAAAGCGTACTCTTTTTGCTTGCTCATGAAATATGCGATATTGTGGATTTTTATCATACTCAGAATTCTCTTGATCTAAAATAGGTAAATAGGTGTCATGTCCGAGTACACGGTTAATGGAAAATACTACATCTTCCGCATTAAAATCACGAGTTGGTGTAAACCATGGCGTATGGTGAAATTTTACCCCTTTACGGAGATTAATTAAAATCTCCTTACCATCGGCTGAAGTGGAATAAGACACCGCTAGAGAGGGGGTAACCGTTGCACTGTGATTTTTGATTTCAAACAGCTTATTATAAATTTGTTCCGTTACCACATTCATACTCGTACCGGCATCTGCCGTTTGTGGATTGAAAGAAAAACCCGATACATTGGTGCAATAAATCAATCCATTTTCTGTTAAACTTTCTGGCACACGCGGTGCGGCTTGAACTTGTATAAACAAGCCCATATTTAGCAGAAGGCAAAAAAATGTCAGATTTCGGCGTAACATACTGTGTGCGTTATGGTAAATTATGCTACAAATTGTAAGATATATTGGTAAAAATGGCTAGGCTATTGAATGTTTAACATATTCCCAAAAGAACTCAATCAAATAATTAATCGCGGATTTGACCGCACTTTACGCCTTGCGGTAACCGGGCTAAGTCGTAGTGGTAAAACAGCCTTTATTACCAGTCTCATTAATCAACTGTTATCCGTTAATCAAACCTCGCGGAATCATTTACCTCTATTTGAAGCAGCAAAAAACGGCACCATTATCGCTGTCAAACGTGTTCCGCAACAAGATTTGAGTGTGCCGCGTTTTGATTACGAATCGAATATTAATGCCCTTTCCCAACAACCGCCACAATGGTGTCAATCGACTCGAGGAGTGAGTGAAACACGTCTGGCCATTCGTTTTCAGCGTCAAACCGGTTTACTTCGCCATGTGAAAGAACGGGGAACATTGTATTTAGAGATTGTTGATTACCCGGGTGAGTGGCTGCTTGATTTGCCTTTACTCCATTTGGATTTTGAACAATGGTCGTTAGAGCAAGAGCAAATTCATCAAGGAATGCGGGCAGAGCTTGCCCAACCTTGGTTGGATGAAATGAAAAAATTAGACTTAAGTGCGGTCGTAAATGAAGATGTTTTAGCTAAACTTGCCAATACTTATACGGCATATCTTCATCAATGTAAGGCGCAGGGTATGCAGTTTATTCAGCCGGGACGATTTGTGTTACCGGGGGAATTAGAGGGCGCACCGGCATTACAGTTTTTCCCATTGACTCATCTCACACAGGCACAATGGAAAAGCCTTAAAAAAGAGGCAAAACCAAACAGTTATTTTGCCGTGTTGAATAAACGCTATGACTATTATCGCAATAAAATTGTGAAAGGATTTTATGAAAATTATTTTTCGACCTTTGATCGTCAAGTGATTTTGGCCGATTGTTTAACGCCTCTGAATCATAGCCGACAAGCATTTTTAGATATGCAAACAGGGTTGAATCAGTTATTCAAAAATTTTCATTATGGCAAACGGAATTTTCTGAACCGTTTGTTTTCCCCACGTATTGATAAGCTCATGTTTATTGCTACGAAGACGGATCATATCACCAGTGATCAAATACCGAATTTAGTGAGCCTAATGCGACAATTGGTGCAAGAAGGCGGTCGTCATGTAGAATTTGAGGGCATAGAAACAGAATACACGGCAATTGCCGCCATTCGAGCCACGAAGCAAGTGATCGTGAATCAAAACGGCAAACAAATTAAAGCGATTCAGGGCGTACGCAGCAAAGATAAGCGTTTGATGACTCTTTATCCGGGCTCGGTGCCGAGCAAATTACCGAGCCAAGAATTTTGGCAAAAACAACCGCACTTGACGGAAAATGAAGGAAAGACGGTACATTTTGAGTTCGACAGCTTTGAACCACAACCTCTTGAACAGGGCGAGGCGATCCCTCACTTGCGTATGGATGCAGTGCTGCAGTTTTTGTTGGGTGATCGGTTTGATTAAATTAGCGAAAGCGACTGGCGATTTCGCTTGTGAGTCGATCCAGCATCTCGTAACGTTTACGGTACATTGAACGTTTTTTACTGGCGATTTCCTCTAAGGGTTTACGTTCAATATCAAGGGGAAGTTGCCAATAAAAATTTTGATAAATGCCTTGGTTTTCTTGCCAAAATTCATCGTAATTGAATTGTATTTTACTACGGGCAGAAAGACGGTATTTACCTTGAGATTTATGGGGTATCCCGATTAAATCACATTGCCAATGTTTCGCCAATTCTCGGAATACGTGCATCAGCATAAACATTGGGCGAATGCCGTGTAAATCTTTTGTCGCCTTTTTGATAAGTTCTTGGGCATTTTCGTAATAGGGGCCTTGCATAGAGGCAATCAACAATTTATTTGGCGATAAAAAGGTAAAAGAGGCATCATAAATTCGTTCATTATTTTGATTACGAATATTGATAGCAAAATACCCCTCAAAAGGATCAATAAAATTGAGGCTTAAATTCAGGGAAAGATCCTCGGTTAATTGACTTAATTGGATAACTTGTTCTTTAAGCAATGTAGAACAGAACTGTAATCCCCATTTTTCTTCGGCAAGTTGTAAATGTTGTTTGATTGCTGTCAAGCGTTGTGGAGCAGAAAAACGTTTATCGCAATAAGTTGTCAGTAATGGATTAAAACGATAATAGTCTTGTGTAAAAAGAGTCTGCCACTGAGGAAAATTATTTAAAAAATGAATAAGCTCATGGCATTGTTTTTTATAAATAAAAGTATAGGCATAATAACGAATTCTCTCGCGTAACTGTTTGGTGAGTGGACGATCTTTTGAATAAGGATACATTTGAACATAAGTTGGAAAGGAAATATTCGTTGGTACTGCCATTTTGAATTGAATACTATATTAGTTAAAAAGTCACCCTTGTGTGACGGTAGAAAATAAAAATGAGGCTTATTTTATAATGGAAAAACAAATTTTCAACCAATATGATGAACCTGCGGCAGAGCACTTTCAGCCGAAACAAGAGTTTACTGATGTGGAAACCATTGAAGATGAGCCTTTAGAAGGGGAATGGCTTGATGAGCAATTTGAACAGGTCATGAAGCCTCAATCAAGCGGTTGGAAAACGGCACTAAAATTGACCGCACTATTATTTGGTGTGGCAACTGTTGCGCAGTCGGTACAATGGATTTGGGATAGTTTCCAAAATCAGCAATGGATCTACTTGGCGTTTTCCCTTGTGAGTTTGGTTGTTGTGTTATTCGGCGTGAAAGAAATTGTGGCGGAATGGCAGCGTTTGGTGCGTTTGAAAAAACGTGAGCAATTACAACAAAAAAGCCGTTTGCTTTGGCAAAAAAGTGCGGTCAAAAATGACAATGTTTTTGATGCAGAGGGTGAACAAGGTAAAAAACTTTGTTTAGAAATGGCAAAAAGTTTGAAATTAGACGAGCAATCGCCCGCCATAGTTCAATGGCAAAACCAGCTAAATGAAGCCTATTCAGCCCAAGAGGTAGCACAATTATTTAGCCAAAATGTCCTTAAACCTTTTGATTTAAAAGCGAAAAAATTGATCAGCAAAATGGCGGCAGAATCAGCTGTGGTGGTGGCGATTAGTCCACTTTCCTTAGTGGATATGTTTTTTGTCGCTTGGCGGAATATTCGATTAATCAACAAAATCGCAGATATTTATGGGATTGAACTGGGTTATTTTGCCCGTATTCGTTTATTACGTATGGTGTTGGTGAATATCGCCTTTGCCGGTGTCACTGAAGTGGTACAAGAAATCGGTATGGATTGGCTTTCGCAAGATATTACGGCAAAACTCTCTGCCCGTGCGGCACAGGGGATCGGTGTGGGTTTACTGACAGCCCGTTTAGGCGTAAAAGCGATGGAATTTTGCCGCCCTCTTGCCTTTCAATCGGCTGAAAAGCCAAAATTGTCTCATATTCAAAAAGAACTTTTAACCACAATAAAAGATGTGGTATTGAATAAAAAGGTAAAGGAAAAAGAGTTGGTGTAAAAAATAATGCGCGTTGGGAATAACGCGCATTTTTTTGATTAACTTACCATTTGTAAGAGACTGTTGCCAAAATATTGCGGCTTGCCCCATAGTAACAATAAGTATCACATCCGGATAAGAATTTTCTGTCACCTACGTTTTGAACATTAACTTGTGCGTTCCAGTTTTTATTAATCGCATAATTTGCCATGAGATCAACAACGGTTGCTGATGGAACTCTTACACTATTATACACGCCATATTGTGGCGCAGTTACACTACTACCCATGTAGCGAACGCCGGCACCTAATGTTAAACCTTCCAAAGCACCCTCGGTGAAAGCATAGTTAGCAGCAGCGGAAAAACTGTGTCTAGGGAAAAGCTCTTGACGGATATGACCGTTTGCCGTGTCCCTTTCTACTTTCAAGTAAGTATAAGCCAAGATCGCTGAGATATTTGGCGTGATTTGAGCATCAACTTGCACTTCTACACTACGACGTTTAATTGGATCAACACTGCTTACCGTTGCACCTGTTCCGTTATAAATTAATGCACCTTTATCTTTAGCATGGAAATAAGCCACGGAGATTGTACCGTCTAACCAAGTCGGAAGATATTTAACTCCCACTTCATGTTGTTTTGTTGTATTCGGTTTATAGAGCGTTTGATTTCCGCTTAACCCGGTCGGCAAACGGAAGGATTCCGTATAGCTGTAATATGGATTTAAGCCGATAGGCGATAAATACATAGCAGAACCGGAATAAGAGGTTTCATTCGCTTTGACTGATTGTGAGCTGCTGTGTTCATCATTTCTTGCTTTATCATGACGAATACCGAAACCTAATTTTACGGTATCTTTGATGGTTAAACTATCTTGTAGATACAAGCCTAATTGACGGGATTTTATATGAGTATTAGGTGCTGCACTGACATCCTGAGTTTGGTTATAACCCACATGAGGATTAAATACATCGGTTGCTGATGTTCCACCAAATAGCGTGTAACGTGCATTAACTTTTTGATGACGATAATCAAAACCGGCAACAAGAGTATTTTTGATCAGATCATTTTGGAAATCATAACTTAGGTGATTATCTAAGGTATGAGAACGTGCTGTACCATCATTAAATACTACACCGCGAGAGAGCGAATAGCTTCCAGCATCAGCAAAAGAAATTGGGGTCCAACTTGCATTATAAGGTGCAGGATAAGCATAAGAACCACGATGATAGTTATCAACATAGGCATAACGATAACTGCTGTTTACTCGGAAGCCGTTATCAAAATCATGTTCTAATTCATAACCCAAGCTATATTGGCGGTTTGTTTCCGTATCATTCACCGGATCGCCTAAATTGGTTTTACGGTTAATTTTGCCTTTAGCTGTGGAGACAAGCGTGCTGTCTTGTGGGAAAAAGTTAGAGCTTGGTGTACCGTGATCACGTTGGAAACTGGTTAAAAGTGTCAAACGGGTTTTCGGCGTAAGATCAAATTCAAAACTTGGTGCAATGTTGTAGGTTTTATTATCGGTTTTATCAATTTCACCGTCTGTTGCAAAATAATTTGCCACAAAACGATAGCGTGCGGTTTCTTCAGCATTGAATGCACCGGTATAATCAATGCCAACGCCATATTGATTATGATTGCCTAATTGAGTTCTAAACTCGCCTTTACCAACCTGTTCCTTATGCGGACGTTTGCTAACGTAGTTAATCAAACCGCCTGAATGGGCTGCGCCAAAGGTTAATGAATCAGCCCCTTTTGTGATTTCAACCGCTTCTAAACCGAATACGTTGGTATGTGGTGTAAAGAAACCATAAGAGACAGAAGGCATTCCATCTACCGCTTGTGTCGCTTCTGCTCCACGAATGCGGAACCAGTTGGTGTTAGTATCGTTACCAAAAGCTTGATTAGTGAAACCGGATTGGTAACGTCCAAGCTCATCAGCTTTTGTCACACCTTCACGAGTAAGTGTTTCACTGCTAATCGCTACGGTAGATTTCGCTTGATCGAAGGGTACTTCGCCCATACGAAACATTGAACCGCCGGTAACGGTAATTTCATCCAATTCTTCCACTTTTTGCTCGTCGGCATAAGCAGAATTCATCGCAAAAGCGACCGCACTTGCCAGTGCGCTGTAAACAAAGGTTTTCTTCATTTTATGTTCCTAATTTTAAGGTTGAGGTTAATAAAATAAGCAAGGATATTTTGACTTTTCGTGGAAATGCCCTTGCTACACTTTTCGCATCATCAGTAAAAAATAACTGCCGCCTACTAAGGTCGCCACTAAGCCAGCGGGGATTTCGTAGGGGAACAAAATTTGCCGTCCGATCCAATCGGCAACCAGCATAATAGTGCTTCCTAATAGGGCGGAGATGAGCAACTGTTGTCGTGCTTTATGCACGCCTAAAAAATGGGTTAAATGGGGCACGAGCAAGCCGATAAAACTTAACGGACCGATCATTAACGTAGCAAGAGCGGTCAAAATCGCACTAAAAATAATCAAAATCCAACGAGTGCGCGGAATATTTAAGCCTAGCGCTTGTGCCATAGGGGATTGTAAGCGGAGTAAATCTAACCATCGACTAAATGCCAAACTACTCATTAATAAAATTAACGCCAATAAAGTAAAGGGAATGGCAAGACTTGGATCAAGGGATTGGGTTGAACCCGATGTCCAACTGATGAGCTGATTCGCACGGGGATCTCCACTGGCAATGGCGATACGTTGGAGCGTATCAAAGAGAGCAGAAAGGCTGATCCCTGTGAGCAACACTTTTTCCGGTAACATCCCGTTGCGTTGGTTAATAGCGGCAAGCATTATCAAAGCAAGCAATGCGCCGCCGATACCGGCAAGCCAAAACCATAGAGGATCTTGTGGGGAAAAGACAAAAAGTAACACTAAAATTCCCATACTTGCACCGGAGGACACGCCTAGTAACTCCGGGCTTGCCATTGGGTTAAGGGTCAAACGTTGTAATAACACGCCCGCCACGGAAAGCAAAATCCCGGCGCAAATGGCAATCAGCATACGGGGGTAACGTAAGGCGAGAATGTCTAAATTAAAGCCATTATCAGGCGTAAATATTTGCCAAGTTTGATCAGCAGTTTTCCCCAAACCGAGAGGCATAACAAAACTGATCGCAAAGACAGCGATAATCAACCAAGTAAAGTGCGGTCGATATTGGCGGACTTTTTGTAATGCCGTGTCGGTTAAACGTCCGCTTTGCGGCAATGCACGGAACATCAACCAAAGCAATAAAGGCGTGCCGAGCAAGGCAGTAACCGCACCGGTAGGCAGACTTATCTGATAATAAAGGTTGATGAATTGTAATATTAAATCCATAATGGCAAGCAATAACGCGCCAAGAATGAGCGAAGCCACGAGTTGCCAAGTGAGGGTGCGAATCTCCAATTGGCGCACTATGGTTGCGGCGGCTAAACCGATAAAGCCAATCATTCCCACAGCACTGACAACGGATGCGATCAAATAGGCACTGATAACAATGCCGATAAAACGAAGTTTCCCCACCGGCACGCCTAAACTTTGGGCGTTGCTATCGTTGAGGGCGAGAATGCCGAGTGGACGGCGTAATAAAAAAATCAAGGCAAAACTGACCGCACTTTGTATCGCTAAAATTTGGCTATCGCGCCAGCTTTCTTGCACTAATGAGCCTGCCCCCCATTGGGTTAATCCCCTTGATTCTTCGGGGTAAAATAACATCATCATTGCGGTGAAAGCGCCAAAATAAAGATTAACCACCAAGCCGGCGAGGATCAGCAATAAAGGCGATAGAGTTTTACGCATTGCCAGTGCAAGGACTAACAATAGGCTTAATGCCGCACCGACCAGCGCAATCAAACTTGAACTGTACTGCAACAGCTGCGGAGCGAAAATGGCGACTAAAAACAGGCTGAATTGTGCGCCGCTATTAATGCCGAGGGTGCTGTCGGAAGCGAGCGGATTGCCCATCACTTGTTGTAATAACAGGCTGGCAAAAGCCAGTGTTCCTCCAGCAAGCAAGGCAATACTGATACGGGGCAGGGTGTAGCTTTGTAACAATAATAAATCAAGATTATCGGTGGCTTGAAATAAAGCGAAAATATGTGTATTTTCAGGCAGTTGTAGCGCTAATAAATATCCCGCAAAGAGGAAAAATAATCCGCCTAAAACCACAAATAATAACGAAGTGCGGTTTACCATGTTTCGCCTCCCTGTAATAATCCGTTGGCAAAAATATGTACAAAACGTTGGGCGGAAGGAATTGCCCCAAATGTCCAAACTGCCGGCAAAATCAAGGGTTCTTTGGCAAGCGGCAGATGTTGCCACAAGGTATTGTGGGTGAGAGCGGTGGCAATATTGGTGGGATAAGGTTTTATCACCACAAAACGGGTATTTTGAGGCAATTTTGCCAATTCGGTGATTTCAATATTCTGGAAACCCCAAGCGTTCACTTCCAGCAAATAGGCATTGTTAAAACCTAGTTGGCGGATAACCGCACCAAGCAAACTATTTTCGCCGTAAATACGTAAATGACGGGTATCGATAAATTGTACCAAGGCAATAGGGCGATCTGTGAAACCCTGTAATAATGGACGGTAGTGGGCGATGTCTTGTTCATAGTTGGCGAGTAATTGTTGCACCGCTTGCGGTTTACCAATGATATTGCCGATTTCTTGGGTAGCGGAAACCACGTTTTCCCATGCCTTGCCTTCTTTATAAAACTCAACGTTATACACTTTTCCATAGGAGGATAATTTTTCATTGAGCGAGGCGTAGAATTGGCTGTGAATAAAGGTCAATGACAGTGGATTTACGGAATGAGAAAGCATAGCAATACGCTCAGTGTTAGGCTGTAAACGAACGCCTAAATCAATCGTATTGTTAGGCAGTTGGGGCTCCATCACCCAAGTTTGGTAACTTTTCACATCGCCTACGGCAATGGGAGGATGTTCAAGCGCAATGAGGGTTTCGGCAACCGACCAATCCACTGTGGCATAAGCGGCTTGTGGTTCGTCCGCCCAGGTTTTCAGGCTAAAAAGTGTGGTAAAAATAAGCAGTGAATTTTTAAAGAAACGGTATAACATTTTAATAAAAACTCACAGGACGATGGGTATCAGGGTGTTCAATGACATTGAGTTCAATGCCATAAATTTTTTGTAATGAAGGGGTATTGACAATATCGTGTGCATTGCCTTGTGCTAATAATTTTCCGCTGTGCAATGCTACTAAATGATCACAAAAACGGGCGGCAAGGTTGATATCGTGAATCACAATTATCACACCTAGGTTTAATTCACGACTCAGGCTGTGGATAAGTTGCATCACTTCCACCTGATGAGCAATATCTAAGGCAGCCAAAGGCTCATCAAGTAATAAAAATCGACTTTCTTGTGCCATCAACATGGCAAGCCAAATTCTTGAGCGTTCTCCGCCGGAAAGGGTATCGACTAATTGATCGGCAAATTTTTCAGTGTGGGTAAGTTGTAACGCTCGTGCGATTGCTTGTTTATCCGCCTCTGTTTCACGTCCGAATAAACCGTTCCACGCATAACGTCCCATAGCGATGAGTTCTTTTGCCGTCATATTCGTGGTTTGTGGTAAATGTTGGGGTAGGTAAGCCACCTGTTTAGCAAAATCCCGATTTTTCCAGCTTTGAATGGAACGATTATTCAACAAAATATCACCATGAGAGAAAGGCTGTTGTCGTGCCATCAGTTTGATTAATGTTGATTTACCTGAACCATTATGCCCGATTAGTCCGTAAACTTTACCACTTTCAAAAGAAAGGCTTGTGGGGTAGAGCAAAGTACGCTGAGGAATAGAAAATGAAACTTGCTGAAGTTGAAACACAAATTAGTCAAAAATAAAACACTAAAATTAAGCTTGATTTTATATGAAAATTATTCTTATTTCAAATCTGGCTATATAAACTCACAGCAATGGGCTAAACAAAAAGAACATACGTTCAATAATGCGGTTATAGAATGGGCGGGAGAGCCATTTTTCACTGTCTAGGCGGTCTGAGTTGGCGATATAGCCCTCGTGTAAAATAGCCACTTCATTGGCAAAGGCGAGATCTTCTACGGCAAGCGCCAGTTCAAAATTTAAGAAAAAGCTGCGTAAATCCATATTCATTGTGCCGACGAGGGCGAGTTTGTTATCAACCAACACGCTTTTTGTGTGGAGTAAACCGGCTTTAAATTCATAGATCTTCACACCGGCAGCAAGGAGATCGTCAAAAAAGGTGCGGCTTGCCCAGCCTACCATGAGAGAATCATTTTTCTTCGGTAGAATAATAGAGATTTCTACGCCTCGTAGAGCGGCAATGCGCAGTGCTTCGGCAATACTGTGGCTTGGAACGAAATAGGGCGAGGTGATGACAATGCTTTCTCTCGCAGAATAGATTGCCAACGCCAAACTTTGTGGTGCCAGATCGTCCGGGAATGCCGGCCCTGTGGCGATAACTTGAACGGAGTGGGTGTCATAATCATCAATGGGGACAATCGGACAATTGGGTAAAAATAAGGGTAATTCTACGCCGGTTTCAATTTCCCAATCCCAAGCGTGCAGGCTGTTTAACACGGCAGACACTGCACCATTGACCCGCACCATAATATCTACCCAATTTCCCACGTTGCTATTTTGTTTAAAAAAGGCAGGGTCCACCATATTCATACTGCCTGTGTAGGATATTTGGTTATCAATGACAATGATTTTCCGATGTTGGCGTAAATCAATCCGACTAAAAAACATCCGAAAGAGATTCACATACAGCGTTTCGACAATTTCGATCCCCTGTTTGCGTAAATCCCGACAGGCTTTGCTTTTGAGAAAAGGGCGGCTGCCTACGGAATCCAATAAAATTCGAATTTCCACACCACGTTGTTTGGCATCCAACAAGGCTTGACTGACTTTTTCCACCAGACCTTTATTCGACCAAATATAAAACACCATATTAATGGAGTATTGAGCTTGTTGAATATCTTTGATAATGCTGTGAATGATGCTTTCCGGCGTGTCTAGAATATGCAATTCATTACTTTTGATACAAGGAATACCAAGGCGTTGATAGTTCAGATCAAAGAGCGGTCGATATTGTAGATTTTTGGGTATGCTGACAAGGGAGGATTGTTGTGATAAATGAGTCAGCCATTCACTATATTTCGGGTGTAATGTTTTGAATGCATTGGCGCGTTTTGTACCCAATTTTATCTCGCCAAAAACTAAGTAAGCAATGACACCGATAACCGGCACCAAATAAATGATCATTAACCAAGAAAGGGTAGCGGAAACCGCCTGTTTTTTTACAAGCAAACGTAAAGTAACAGAAATCACCGATACCCAAACTATCATCGGGACAACATAAACCAGTATAATATGTTCAAAACTCATGAAATTTTAACCGCACTTATGGAATTCGACATTCTTTATCAACATCGTGATTTTATCATTATTTATAAACCTTGTGGCGTGAGCGTGCACAAAGATCAGGAAACCATTGGTTTAACCACACACTTGGCAAATCAACTTGGTGTCGCGCAAGTGTGGTTGGTTCACCGATTGGATAAAATCACCTCAGGGTTATTAATTCTTGCCTTAAATGCAGAAAGTGCGGCTGAATTTTCACGACTTTTTGCTGAACATCAGATTCACAAAACCTATCTTGCCTTGAGCCATCAAAAGCCAAAAAAGAAACAAGGTTTGATTATCGGCGATATGAAAAAAGCCCGTAACGGTGCGTGGAAACTTTGCCAAAGCAAAGAAAATCCGGCAATCACAAGATTTGAAAGCGTCAGCTGCGAACCGCATTTACGCCTGTTTTTCCTCAAACCCCAAACCGGTAAAACCCATCAATTACGTGTGGCGATGAAAAGCCTTGGCAGCCCGATTTTAGGGGATGTGCTCTATGGCAAAAACAGTGCTGAAGTTGACCGCACTTATTTGCATGCCGCAAGGCTTGAATTTGAATTTCATGGCGAGAAATTTGATATAAAGGCAATGCCGAAAGAGGGGGAATGGTGGCAAAAGGAAAGTGTGATCGCAAAAATAAATGAAAACCCTTTTTTCGGAAAGGGCAAAATCCCTGTATAATACTCGCAATTTTTACAACTAGGAACTTCAATGAAATTTATCTCTTTTAATATTAATGGTTTGCGAGCCCGTCCCCATCAATTGGAGGCAGTGATTGAAAAATACCAACCGGATGTGATTGGTTTGCAGGAAATTAAAGTGGCGGATGAGGCTTTTCCTTATGAAATCACGGAAAATTTAGGCTATCACGTGTTCCACCATGGACAAAAAGGGCATTACGGCGTGGCGTTATTAACCAAACAAGAACCCAAAGCCGTTCGCCGTGGCTTTCCAACGGATGCTGAGGATGCGCAAAAACGCATTATTATGGCGGATTTGGAAACGGATTTTGGTTTGCTGACGGTGATTAACGGCTATTTCCCACAAGGCGAGAGTCGTAGCCACGAAACAAAATTTCCGGCAAAAGAAAAATTTTACGCCGATTTACAGCGTTATTTAGAACAAGACCATGATAAAGCCAACCCCATTTTAATTATGGGGGATATGAATATTAGCCCAAGTGATTTGGATATTGGTATTGGGGAAGAAAACCGTAAACGTTGGTTGCGTACCGGCAAATGCTCTTTCTTACCTGAAGAACGTGAATGGTATCAACGTTTATATGATTATGGATTGGAAGACAGCTTCCGCAAATTGAATCCAACCACAAATGATCAATTCTCGTGGTTTGATTACCGTTCAAAAGGCTTTGATGATAATCGTGGCTTACGCATTGATCATATTTTGGTGAATCATGCCTTAGCGGAGCGTTGTGTCGATGTTGGTATTGCTTTAGATATACGGGCAATGGAAAAACCGTCTGATCACGCACCGATTTGGGCAGAATTTAAATAGGACAAAAAAATGGATATGGCAAATTGGCAGAATTATCGTTCTATGGTGAATGATATGCCTGCCGTCTTTACCGCAAATATTGAAAATATCGATCAATTTCATGGTAAAAATTGCAATAAAATTGTGCAATTTGCCATTAATTATGACGGTGATGAGAGCGGGCTTCCGTCAGAAGGGGAGTACGATAAACTTATTAATCGTATTTTTAAAATTTTGGCACAATTGACCGCACTTCCGAATGTATTTTTTGCCGGGCATTTTATCTGTAACGGACAGGCGAAAATGCATTTCTATTGTGAACATTCGGAAATTTTACTTGAAACCTTATCGCAAATTGATTTTGTGGAGGAGGTGAGTGTTCAAGATGATCCGAATTGGGATACTTATTTTGATTTTTTACTTGCCTCTCCCCTTGAAATCAAGATCAATGCTACGGAAGAACTGCTTGGTTTATTGCAAAGTAAAGGACGTGATTTAGCGGATACTTATTTGGTCGAACACAGTTTTCACTTTGATGAAGAACAAAAAATGTTTTCTTTTATGGATGAGTTGAGTTTGGGGGATTATTCCTTTTCGACGTTGCAATATTCCGCACAACCTATTCAATTTAACGAGGATGATGAGCCTTACTATCTGGTGAAAATGGAGCAAGAACTTTCCCTCGATAATGGCGAAATTTTTGAACAAGTGGAAAGATTTGAAAAATTGGCTCAACAATTTATGGGCGATTATATTGGTTGGGAGTGTGATAGTTTGATGGATGATAGTAAACAGTTGAATTGATGAAACCTAGGGTAACAAGTTACCCTAGGTTTATCATAATAGAGCCCCTTGGGGCTGCTTTATTTCACCCAAGTGACAATTTCATCCATCGCTTTACGGGATTTCTTCGCAATATCACGGGCACGGTAGCCGAATGTGGCAGCAACAGATACACCGTATTCATTCGGGTCAAATAATCCTTCCTCGGCAAGGGTTCGATTCATCAAATCATAATGGAAACCTTCAATCGGGCAAGAATCAATTCCCATCGCTGCCGCACCGGTCAGCATATTAGCAAGGGCGATATAGGTTTGTTTACTACACCAATCGAATAAAGTGCGGTCACTTTCCAACAATTTCATATCGTTTTCTTGCAGCGTTTTGTATTTTGCCAAGGCTTGTTGTTGCTGTTCTTCCGTCAGCCCTTTTCTCGTCATCACATCCACGAAAAACGGGCTATCATAACGGGCGTTTTTCTTCGCAAGCAAGACCACCACATGACTACAATTATCCAACTGATTCATCATTCCCCAACTAAAGGGTTTGATTTTGTCCCGTAAGGCTTTGTTTTGAATGACTAATATTTTCCAAGGCTCTGATCCTACAGAGCTTGGTGAAAGACGGGCACATTCTAAAATGGCGTGGAAATCTTCATCACTGATTTTTTTACTTGGATCGTAATAACGGGTTGAACTACGTTGATTGAATAATTCAATAATGTTTTGAGCAGTAAGTTTTATCATATTTTCCTCTCTTTTCAGTTTTTCCATTCAATGCTATTTTTTAGACAAAACGGAATATCGCCGTCTATTTTTCTATTTTGACTTAATGTTGGTTAAACATAGTTGATTGCTTTTGGAAAGCCAAGTTCAATATTTAAAGTACGGTTTGTTACAATCACATTCTCTCGATTTGTAATAAAAAATCTTGATGTCATTGCTTTTTCGCCATTATTCAAGAAAATTTCCACAATCGAACGATCAAAGAAAATCTCTACTGTACGAAGATCATCGATTTCACAATAGCGTTGTTCACCAAATTTCTTCATTAATTCCGTTTGTGCCGATTGGCTGCGATCCAAACAGACTAAGCCGTTTTCATAGGATAAAGTCAGCGTTTCACCTTCTTCATTGGTGAAGAAAGAAAATTTGAAAGGCTGATTTTCTGCATCAAATTTTAAATAGGCACGATCTAAATGAGCAATCGTGGTTTTTTCTTGCAGCATTTGTGTGGAAAGTGCGGTCATATTTTCATAAATTTTGGCAATCGGGCGTTGATAGAGCCGATTATTCTCAATATGCACTTCTCGTGGCATGGTGAGGGCAGAATGCCATTTGAATTTATCCGTTGGATAAGTTAAATCCGGCAAGCCAATCCAGCCAAACATGATGGTGTTTGTTTTATTTTCTAAACCGCCAAAGGTTTGAGGAGCATAGAAATCAAAGCCTTGATCGAGTTCGGCAATGTGTTTCGCTTCCAGTATATTGTCGTTTAATTGCCCAATAGCATAAGTAGCGTGATCGTTATTTTGGAATTGATGTACCTCACGATTTTTGCCCTGTGGTGACCAGACGAAAATATCGTTGTCGCCCAATTTCAATAAATCCGGACATTCCCACATAAACACATTTTGATTATTAAAAGCCGGAACAGACAATTCACCGATTAAGCGTGGCGTTTCATCCAAATGATCCATTTCAAAAATAATGGCGGTGCCGGTCAAATTTTCACGTTGTGCACCACAAATAAAACGGATTTTTCCTTCTTTTGTCAGGTAAGGTTTCGGATCTCGCACGTGTTCCGTATAACCTTTTGGGGCATTTTCTATTAACGGACGTTTGCTTAGTAATTTTCCGTTTAAATCAAAAATTGCCAGATTTTGATAAGGCACACGTTGGTTATCACTTGCACGACGGGTATTACCTGTATAGAACATGGCTAATTGGTCGCCGACTTTTAATGCCCCACCGGAGTAGCAGCCATGAGATTCAAATAATTCACAGGGAATTAAATCATCGGCGGCTTGATAGGTTTGGAAATCATGAGTGATGAAGTGCTTCCAATGTTTCATTCCGTGTATGGCATCGAAAGGAAACCATTGATAAAAAAGGTGATACTTTTCACCGTCAAAAATCAGTCCATTTGGGTCATTTAATAGCCCTGTGGGTGGCGTAAGATGGTAAGTGGGATAGAAATCTTTATCGCTTTCCACTGTTTTGCGTATGCTGTCAAGTTCGCCTTGTTCTGCAGCGAGAAGACTTTTGTATTTGCCGTTGTTGAAGATAATCATCGTTGTCCTATTTTGGATAAGTTTCATTTAAACAAGCGTAGCGAGCATTCATTTTTTCCGCCCATGATTTTAATGATTCCATCGCGGAATGTTTGGTGGCGTAAGTCCAATCATTACGGAATAGTAGAAAATCAATGACACAAACCGTATTTAACGTACCGATATTGAGCTCTTCACCGAATAAATCAATGGATTTTTGAATCGCTATAAGGCTTTGTTCTGTTCGTTGAAAAATTTGTTGATGGCGTTCTAACCACCATTCTGATTGGGGGCGTAGGCGTTTTTCAGGTATAACGGATATTTCGTTTTCTAAAACACCATCGGCTAAATAATGTAAGCGGAGAATTTGCCAACGTTGCTCTCCACTACCATAAAGTGAAGGTTGTGAACCTAAATGATCGAGATATTCGGCAATCAGCGAACTGTTATATAACCATTCGCTGTTTGCCATTTGGAGTGCAGGCAAGCGCCCAAGAGGGTTATCTTGATTGTGTGGCGAATGCTTATCCATTCCGCTTGTCGCTTGTAGAAATTCAATTTGATTTTGTAATTGGTGATAATGAATCACACTGCGTACTTTTCGAGCGTAAGGGCTGGAATCGGAATACCATAGTTTCATAAAAATATCTCCGTTTATGACCGCACTTTAACAGAAGGTGAGTGAGATAAGTTCACACACCTTAGGATTAGTTTGCCAAAAATTCAGCCAATTGTGTTTTATTTGGCAAAGCTGACATCGCACCTTTTGCCGTTGTTGCCAACGCACCACAAGCATTCGCTTGGCGTATAATTTTCACCAACACATCGTTGTCTTTCCAATTTTCATGTTGAGAAAGACCGGCTAATAATCCGCCCACAAAGGCATCGCCAGCCCCGGTGGTATCAACGGGTTTTAAAGCTTTACCCGAAACAATATCTTTTTTGCCGGCAAGGTGATACAACGCCCCGTCTTTGCCAAGGGTGACGATAATCAGTTTCTCCGGATAAAGTGCGATGATTTTTTCAAAGGCTTTTTCAAGGCTATCTGTATTGGTTAAAAGAGTGAGTTCTTCCTCGGAAAATTTCAATACATCGGCTAATGCGACAGCTTCCATTACAACAGTTTTCATTTCCTCTAGGCTAGACCATAGCGATTCACGCAAATTTGGATCGAAAGAGAAAAATCCCCCTGCAACTTTAATACGGCGAATGGCTTCAAAGGTCGCTTCCCGTGATGGGTTATTAATGAGTGCAATAGAGCAGCAATGCAACCATTCGCCGGCTTGAAATGGCGGTAGATCACTGGTTTGCAGAAATTGATCGGCACTTGGGTTTACCATAAAAGTAAAACTGCGTTCACCGTTGTCGAGCCCGACAACCACAGTTGAAGTGCGATGTTGTGGATCTAAAATCATATGGGTGGTATCCACACCTTCGGTATTTAAGGTTTCTTGCATAAATTGACCGAGCGGATCTTTTCCTACACGACCAATAAAGGCGCTTTCGCTTCCTAAACGTGAAACACCCACAGCGACATTCGCCGGTGCGCCACCAGCACAGCGTAAATAATGATTTTCACCGTCTGGGATAAGATCCACCACAGCATCACCGGTTACCCAAATCTTATGGATCATGGTCATCTTCCTTATATAGTATATCAGGGCATAAATTGTTTATGGGTTTTCGCCCTTTATTCATTCATTTTAGAAAATAACCGCACTTTAAAAAGTGCGGTTATTTTTCGTAGAGTTTATTATTCCACTGTCACACGGGCAAATTTACGTTTACCCACTTGATAAACATTGGTACCTTTTGGTGCGTTTTCTTTTATATTCTCAATTTTTTCACCATTGATTTTCACGCCTCCTTGTTGGGCGGAACGAATCGCTTCAGAAGTGGAAGGCACTAATCCCGCTTCTTTTAACAAGGTTGCTAAACCTATTTCACCATTAAAGGTAAACTCAGGCATTTCGTCCGGCATTGCGCCTTTTTGGAAACGATTAATAAATTCTTGTTCTGCCGCATTCGCAGCTGTTTCATCATGGAAGCGGGCAATTAATTCTTTCGCCAGTAAAATTTTTACATCACGTGGGTTTTTGCCATTTTTCACATCGACTTTTAGTTGTTCAATTTCACTCAAAGGACGGAATGAAAGCAGATTATACCAATCCCACATTAACTCATCGGAAATTGACATCACTTTACCGAACATATCATTTGGCGCATCAGTCACACCGATATAGTTACCGAGAGATTTTGACATTTTTTTCTCACCGTCCAAGCCTACAAGCAATGGCATGGTGATCGCCACTTGTGGTTTTTTACCGGCTGATTTTTGTAATTCACGACCCACTAATAAATTGAATTTTTGGTCAGTACCGCCAAGCTCGACATCCGCTTCTAATGCCACGGAATCATATCCTTGTAATAGAGGATAAATAAATTCGTGAATCGCAATGGGTTGGTTATTGGTAAAGCGTTTTTTGAAATCATCACGCTCAAGCATACGGGCAACAGTATAATTGCTTGCAAGGCGAATCATCCCTTCCGTACCTAATTGGCCTAACCACTCGGAATTGAAGACGATTTTGGTTTTTTGCGGATCAAGAATCTTGAAAATTTGTTCTTTATAGGTTTCCGCGTTGCGTAATACATCTTCACGACTAAGAGGAGGACGGGTGGTGTTTTTGCCGGAAGGATCGCCTACCATACCGGTAAAATCACCAATTAAGAAATAAACATCATGACCAAGCTGTTGGAATTGGCGTAATTTGTTGAGCACCACGGTATGCCCTAAGTGAATATCCGGTGCGGTAGGGTCTGCGCCTAATTTTACTTTTAAAGGGCGATTTTCTTTGAGTTTTTCAATTAAATCCGCTTCGGAAAGAATTTCATCCGTGCCACGCTTAAGTTCTGCGAGAACAGTATTAATATCAGTCATTGTTTATTTCCTAATTATTATTTTGAGGTGGTTTATTATAGGGAATCTAAAAGATTTGTGAACAAAAAAAACGCCTATTTGTGGGGAAATAGGCAGGAATGTTGGAGTGATTATCGCTGAGTGTTTTAATTGAAAACCAGCTTGTTATTGGAATGGATTAGATGATAATCGTTATCAATAATCTTGTCAATAAATAGATGAAAATAATTATCAAAAAATTATTATTTAATATAAGGCACAGATTCTGTCAATGAAAGTGCGGTAGGAATTCCCCCTGAAATTTCAAATTCACCGGCATAGGCATAAGCCTCTACACCTTGTTCTATCGCATCTTTTAACAATCTATCATACTCGGGATCGATATATTCAGCGATTTTGAAACGATCAAATCCATTATGCAGGCCAGCAAAAAGTACGACTGCCCGATGTCCTTGTTTTTTCATTGCTAATAATTCTCGCACGTGTTTTTGACCACGTGTGGTGACGGCATCGGGAAACATACCAAGATTACCTTTCACCAAAGTGATAGATTTTACCTCCACATAGCAATCGGGCAGTCCTTCGCTTTTAAGTAAAAAATCAATGCGGCTATTTTCTTCGCCGTATTTGACTTCAGGATAAATTTCATCATACATCGCCAGTTCTTTAATTTGTTTGTTTTGTAGTGCTTCCAACACAAGTTGATTGGAACGATGAGTGTTAATACAGCAAAGTTGTCCATTGGCTAGTTGGGTGAGTTCCCAAGAGTGAGGATATTTCCTAGTTTGACTATCGGAATGGGAATACCAAACGGTATCTCCTTTCTCTCCACAGCCTGTCATCGCCCCTGTGTTGGCGCAGTGAATGGTCATCACTTCACCATTGGGTAATTCAATATCGGCAAGGAAACGTTTATAACGGCGGATCAATTTTGCAGATTGAAGAGAGGGAAGTTGCATAATATTCCTTAATTAAAGTGCGGTTAAAATGTCATGAGTTTTTAGGCGAACATTATATACTTTTTCATTTAGACTGATGTATAAAAAGTGCGGTCAATTTTGACCGCACTTTTCTCTTGAGATTAACGTTGAATCAAATAACGTAATTTTGTGCCGTCTTGCTCTACACTTAACAATGTGTAACCGTGGTTTTTGGTATCCACCGGAATGTTGTTGATGGATTGGGCACAGTCACTTAATAATTCCAAAATTTCCCCTTTTTGTAATTGTGGCATGGTTTCAAGCATCACAATTGCCGGGTAAGGGCAGGGTTCGCCTAGGGTGTCTAAGGTATAATCTGGGGTAATGTCTTTCGGATCTTTATCTAATTTTTGCACAACGGTAAATGCCATAATAATTTCCTCTTTTGAATGAATAAGAATTAACAACCGCAAGATGGTTGTACACTTGCAGCGATTTTTGCTTTGGCTTTGGCGAGGAAACGGCGTTCCCACCAAATCACCGCAATTAAGCAGAGAATTAATAAACCGTAGTTTACTAATAATCCCCCCACCGGACCGAAGGATTTCAGTAGGTTGAGTTTTTCATAATCTAAGGCGAGAGTGGGGGCGATGTCGTCCCAAGCATAGGCAAGATAAGTGGAACCGATGACGTTGCCTAGCCCTACCCACATAAAGTGAACTTGCCCTTCCATTGAACGATACATCCAACCGGTTTCGCAGCCGCCAGCCAATACGATACCAAAACCGAATAATAATCCGCCGACAATGGCATTTGGACCCGCCCACATAATTTTTGGCGAAACGCCTAATTGAATATAGGAGAAAACACCAATTGTCCCCACCATAATGCCGAAAATAATCGCTTTCGCCATATAAGCGCGACCGGTTACCCATAAATCACGGAAAGCAGAGGTAAAGCAAATTTGTGCACGTTCAATTAATAAACCGAAAGCTAAGCCGCAAAACATTGCGAAACCTAATTTTATGGATTGGGTCATCACATAAAGTGATGCGATAAGATAGGCAAAGAAAATCAGCATGCCAATCCAAAAACGGCGGGAGGCTTGTTTCGGATCGGTTTCTTTTAATTTTGCTGCCCCTTTTTTAAGTTCAAGCTTAACACGGAACATCGGGAGTAAAGTGAATTTCACACCAAAATAAGTACCTATTGCCGTGGCAAGCGTGAAAAACCAAGCATGAACAGAGAATTGTGGAATGCCGGTGAAAAGAGAAGCAAGATTACACCCCATAGCAAGACGTGCACCGAAACCGGCTAACGCACCGCCGATTAAGGCTTGAACAATACGGCGTTTATGCGGTTGATTACGCCATTTTACGTTATTTGCCCATAAAGCAGCGGAAATACAGCCGGCGAACATCCCTAAAATCATCACACCGTCAATACGGGTAAAAATGGTTCCTTCCATTCCAATGATTTTATAATAGCTCCATTCGCTCACATCGATGCCGAGGGCTTGTAATGCATGTCCGCCCCAACGTGTGAATTCCCCTGTTACCGCCCAGTAAGTGCCGGTTACACCAAAATAATAAGCGGAAAGCAAACCTGCAGCTATCACCGCAGCGACAGGATTCCAATATTTAATGAGATAGTTTTGTTTAAATTGTTGCCAAATCTCTAACATAGTTCCTAAATCCTTAAGAAAGTTAATGATTTGCAAGCGAAGGTATATGATGAAAAACAGAATTGAGAATACAATCAGATTTGTCCATTTCCTATACACAAACTTGCGATATATGAATGAATATGCTGTTAAAGCGATGAAAGTATAAACAAAAATATGAGGGAAAACAAAGAGTATTAATATTTCTGTCACGTTCCTGTCATTTTTATCGGTTATTTTTCCCATTCGAAATGTAATGGTAAAAATAGGGATATTACAATGACTGATAATAATCGTTTTCTCTGTCGAGAGATGAGCCTACTGGCTTTTAACCGTCGGGTTTTAGCACAAGCACAAGATCCGAATACACCCTTGTTAGAACGCCTACGTTTTTTGTGTATTGTTTCATCAAATTTAGATGAATTTTTTGAGGTGCGTATTGCTGGGCTGAAACGTGAAAGTAAATTATATCCTTATGCGTTGTTAGACTGTGGTAAAACTGCAGAGGAAACGATTGCCGTTGTTTCAAAGGATGCCCGTAATTTAATTAATGAGCAATATGCTTTGTTTAATGATGTACTTCAACCGGAGCTAGCAAAAGAAGGTATTCATTTTTATCGTCGTCGAAGCTGGACGGAAGCACAAAGTGAGTGGGTGAGTCAGTATTTTGATCGTGAATTACTGCCGATATTAACGCCGATAGGGCTTGATCCTTCCCATCCTTTTCCACGTCTATTAAATAAATCATTGAATTTTGCGGTAGAACTTGACGGCAACGATGCCTTTGGCAGACCTTCTAGTATGGCAATCGTGCAAGCACCACGCATCTTACCGCGTGTAGTCAAAATGCCCTCTGACATTTGTCAAGGCGATGATGGTTTTGTTTTTCTTTCTTCTATTTTACATGCCAACGTGCATAAATTATTTCTGGGTATGACGGTGAAAGGCTGCCACCAATTTCGCCTTACTCGGGACAGTGATCTGTGTGTGGAATCGGATAGAGAACAGTTGGATGATTTACGCACTGCCATTCAAAGCGAATTACATTACCGTGAATATGGTGATGGCGTGCGTTTAGAGGTTTCTGAACTTTGCCCTTCGCACATCTATGATTTTCTTTTGGCGCAATTTAAGCTTAGTACAAATGAACTCTATCGGGTAAAAGGCCCTGTCAACCTTATCCGTTTGAATGCCATTCCCGATTTAGTCGATCGACCTGATTTAAAATTCCCGCCTGTGACACCTAGCTCACTATCCAAACAAACAAAAATTGATTCCATTTTGAATTATGTCAGGCAAGCGCCTATCTTATTGCATCACCCTTATCAATCGTTTGATCCCGTGGTTCAAATGATCAGTGAAGCCGCAAATGATCCTTCGGTATTAGCGATTAAAATGACCATCTATCGCACAGGAAGCCGTTCAGAACTGGTCAATGCGTTAATGCAAGCCGCATTATCTGGCAAGCAAGTAACCGTTGTTGTTGAGTTAATGGCGCGTTTTGATGAAGCAAATAATGTCAACTGGGCGCAACAACTTGAAGATGCGGGGGCACATGTTGTTTACGGTGTTTTTGGGTATAAAGTACACGCCAAAATGGTGCTGATTATTCGCCGTGAACAAGGTTTACTTAAACGCTATGCACATTTAGGCACGGGGAACTATCATCAAGGAACGTCCCGCATTTATACCGATTTCGGCTTAATTACCGCCGATGAACAGATTACCTATGATGTCAATACCTTATTTATGGAAATTACAGGATTAGGCAGACCGGTAAAATTAAACAAACTTTACCAAAGCCCTTTCACATTACATCAGGAAATTTTAGCGCATATCAAACAAGAAACGCTGAATGCACAAGCGGGTCGAACAGGACGAATTATTGCAAAAATGAATTCTCTGGTGGATACCGGTGTTATCAATGCCTTATACGAAGCTAGTCAAGCTGGTGTACAAATTGATCTCATTGTTCGGGGAATGTGTACGTTGCGTCCGGGGGTAGAGGGGCTTTCCGAGAATATCCGTGTGCGTTCTATTGTGGGTCGTCAACTTGAACACTCTCGCGTGTATTACTTCTACAATAATGGAGCTGAAAATACCTATATTTCTAGTGCGGATTGGATGGGGCGTAATTTCTTCCGCCGAATTGAAACTGCTACGCCGATTGAATCCGCAGAACTCAAAGCCCGTGTTATTGAAGAAGGGCTCACGATGGCACTAAAAGATAATACAAAAGCATGGGAAATGCAGCCCGATGGCAGTTATCAACAAATCGTTCCAACAGAAAACGAAATCCCTTTTAGCCTACAAAATGCTTTGTGGGAAAAATACGGGCAGAGTTTATAATTCAATAAGGGGAAGTATCCCCTTATTCACACACAGCTTATAAATAGAAAAAGCATTTTGGATTCAAAATGCTTTTTTAATTGAAATACTTATTGGGTTGACAGAGAGTAGAAATAAACCAGCATATTAGTAATCAAGTTTATTCAAATTTCTTTTACATAGGAAACCGGTATTAAATTATTGACGATGTTTTATCTATTCGGTTTAATTAGAATAGTTAAAATTGTATCCGTACGTTCTTTTATGATGAAATTATAATAAGGATAAAAAATGAAAATGACCCTACTCAAAACCTTAACGCCCGAACTTAGTTTAATTCTGCAAAATGATATTCCGGTGTTGCACTTAAAACACTCAATTGGCACCGCTCAAATTGCACTACAAGGGGCGCAATTGTTGAGCTGGCAACCCAAAGGGAGTACACAGGATGTATTGTGGCTAAGTGAAATTGAACCTTTCGAGTTAGGTACGGCGATTCGTGGTGGCGTACCGATTTGTTATCCGTGGTTTGGTGGGGCAAAACAACCGCCTCATGGCACGGCTCGAATTCGTTTATGGCAATTAAGCCATTATGATTTGGCGAAAGATAAAGTGCGGTTAGAATTTTCGTTATTTTCAGATTTGAATATTATTGAAGCGAAAGTGGAGATGATTTTTACGGATAAGTGCCACATCACCTTCACTCATTATGGTGAGCAGCCGGCACAGGTCGCCTTACATAGTTATTTTAATGTTGGGGATATTACCCAAGTTGAAGTGAGCAATTTGCCTGAAACCTGCTTTAACGCATTGACTCAGCAACAAGAAAATGTGCCGTCACCACGTTTTATTACAGAAAACGTAGATTGTATTTATGCTGCGGAGAAAACACAAAATCAAATTGTTGATAAGGCATTGAAGCGCACCATTGGATTACATCATCATAATGCAAGCCAGCTTGTACTTTGGAATCCGTGGGATAAATCCACAAGTGCGATGAGTGAGCAAGCCTATCAACGTATGCTTTGCTTAGAAACCGCAAGAATTGATCATTTATTAGAATATGGCGAAAGTGTCGGTGTAGAAATTTGTGTGAATGGCTAAATTTTGTTGCATAAAATTGGTGGATACTATAAAATCCGCCCGTTTTACTCATTTTTATCAGTGAGAGAATTTGGAATCTTTTGCGTGTTGTGAAAGGTTTTTGCATAAACCAATAGAAGGAATACGATTATTAAAACCGTAAAAAAAGCGCCGGCAGTAAATCGCCCGAATCGCATTAATGATGAAATTCGTGTAAAAGAAGTTCGTTTGATTGACCAAGATGGTGAACAATTAGGTATTGTTTCCATTCAACAAGCCTTAGAAATGGCGGAGCAAGCGGAGCTTGATCTTGTTGAAATTAGTCCAAATGCAGAGCCGCCGGTTTGCCGTATTATGAATTACGGCAAATTCCTCTACGAAAAAAGCAAAACCGCAAAAGAGCAGAAGAAAAAACAAAAAGTCGTACAAGTGAAGGAAATTAAATTCCGTCCGGGTACCGACGAAGGTGATTACCAAGTTAAATTACGCAGCCTTATCCGTTTCTTGGAAGATGGCGATAAAGCAAAGATTACCGTGCGTTTCCGTGGTCGTGAAATGGCACACCAAGACATCGGTTTAGAAGTGTTGGAGCGGGTGAAAAACGACTTGGCTGAAATTTCAGTAGTTGAATCCGCACCGGGTAAATTAGAAGGGCGCCAAGCTGTAATGGTGTTAGCACCGAAGAAAAAATAGGAATTTTTTGTTGAGATCGAGATCTTGGCAAAAATCTTTTCACTTAGGTGAGAAGTCATTGTAAGTTGGGCAGACTACGCAGCCTAACTACTTTGAGAAAAGGCAAGTTAATTTGCCTTATGATGGAAATGATCAGTGCCTCCAAGTAACTTTTCAAGTTCGCCTGATTATGTTGTTTTAAACGAAAAATGCGGAGTTATTTTAACAATGCCTAAAATCAAAACAGTACGCGGCGCAGCTAAGCGTTTCAAAAAAACTGCTTCCGGCGGTTTCAAGCGTAAACAATCTCACTTACGTCACATTTTGACTAAAAAAACAACTAAGCGTAAACGTCATTTACGTCATAAATCCATGGTTGCGAAAGCAGACCAAGTTTTAGTCGTAGCCTGCTTACCATACGCATAAGCCGTTATTTAAGCAAAACGTACGATTAGTTCATTTAGTAGAAAATAGACATAGGAGATTAAATAATGGCTCGTGTAAAACGTGGTGTTATTGCAAGAGCACGCCATAAGAAAGTTCTTAAGGCTGCTAAAGGTTATTATGGTGCACGTTCACGCGTGTATCGCGTTGCTTTCCAAGCGGTGATCAAAGCCGGTCAATATGCATATCGTGACCGTCGCCAACGTAAACGTCAATTCCGTCAATTATGGATTGCACGTATCAACGCAGCGGCTCGTCAAAATGGTTTATCTTACAGCAAATTCATCAATGGCTTGAAAAAAGCTTCTGTTGAAATCGATCGTAAGATCCTTGCTGATATCGCTGTATTCGACAAAGTGGCGTTCGCTGCATTAGTTGAGAAAGCAAAATCTGCACTTTAATTTTTTAAAGTTTAGAGAATGAGGACGCTGAAAAGCGTCCTTTTTTCTTATCCGTTTTTTCGCTTTTCTTTCCAAAACGTATAAAATAGTGCGGTCACAAAAAACAAGGTTTTTTGAACGTTGGCTTTGCTAGCGGCTCCAAAGGAGTGAATAAATCACTTTAGTGATTGATGAATAATTTTAATCAAATTTTACGAGGTTATCGTGGCATTAATTAGCTTAACAAATGGCTATCTTTCTTTTAGCGATGCTCCATTATTAGATCATACCGAACTTCATATTGAGCCTAACGAACGTGTTTGTTTGGTTGGGCGAAATGGAGCAGGGAAATCAACATTACTCAAAATTATTGCTGGTGATGTATTGTTGGATGACGGTAAGATCCAATATGAAAAAGATTTGGTGGTATCCCGTCTTGAGCAAGATCCACCCCGCAATACCTCGGGTAATGTCTTTGATTATGTGGCAGAAGGTATTGGTCATTTAACGGATTTATTAAAAGAATATCACCGAATTTCTCTTGAACTTGAAAATCACTATACGGAGCAAACCTTAGGCCAGCTTGAGCAAATTCAAGCAAAATTAGAGCATGCTGACGGTTGGCGATTTGAAAATAAAATTAATGAAGTGCTACTTAAATTAAGCTTAAATCCTAATACAAAACTGACCGCACTTTCCGGCGGTTGGTTGCGTAAAGCGGCATTAGCACGAGCCTTAGTTTGCGATCCTGATGTGTTATTACTTGATGAACCGACGAACCATTTGGATGTAGAAGCGATTGAATGGCTGGAAAATTTTCTTTTAGAGTTTAGCGGTAGTATTGTGTTTATTTCCCACGACCGTTCTTTCATTCGCAAAATGGCGACCCGTATTGTGGATTTAGATCGCGGACAGCTTGTTTCCTATCCAGGCAACTATGATTTATATCTCACGACAAAAGAAGAAAATCTCCGTGTCGAAGCCCTTCAAAATGAGCTGTTTGATAAGCGACTGGCGCAGGAAGAAGTATGGATTCGCCAAGGTATAAAAGCACGTCGTACCCGTAATGAAGGGCGTGTTCGAGCGTTAAAGGCCATGCGTGAGGAACGCCGTCAACGTCGTGATGTGATGGGGACGGCAAAATTACAACTTGATACCTCAACCCGTTCCGGAAAAATCGTGTTTGAAATGGAAAATGTGAGTTATGAGGTGGCGGGTAAGCAATTATTAAAAGATTTCAGCACCACGATTTTACGGGGGGATAAAATAGCCTTAGTTGGGTCAAATGGCTGTGGCAAAACCACGTTTATCAAGTTGCTCCTCGGTGAAATCCAACCAACAAGTGGAAAAATTCGAACAGGAACAAAATTAGAGATCGCTTATTTTGATCAATACCGTGCGGATCTTGATCCGGAAAAAACGGTAATGGATAACGTTGCCGATGGCAAGCAAGATATCGAAGTGAACGGCGTAAAACGCCATGTGTTAGGTTATTTGCAAGATTTCTTATTCCCGCCTAAACGGGCGATGACACCGGTGAAAGCCTTATCAGGTGGGGAACGTAACCGTTTGTTGTTGGCGAAACTGTTGCTTAAACCGAATAATTTGCTGATTCTTGATGAACCCACTAATGATTTAGATGTGGAAACTTTAGAATTACTCGAAGAAATTTTGACGGATTATCAAGGCACCCTATTGATCGTGAGCCATGACCGTCAATTTATCGATAATACCGCAATGGAATGTTATTTATTTGAAGGGAAGGGTATCGTCAATAAATACGTAGGCGGCTTCTTTGATGCGAAACAGCAGCAAGCCAACTTTTGGGCAAGCAAAGCTGAACAGGATGCAACGAAGAAATTGCCTCCGAAACTGCAAGAAAATATCGCTAAAACTGAGCGCACAGCTAAGCCAAAATCCATTAAACTATCTTATAAAGAACAGCGTGAGTTGGAGCAACTTCCACTGCAATTGGAAGAATTAGAGGAAAAATTGACCGCACTTCAGGCAGAGGTGAGCGAGCCTAGCTTTTTCCAACAGTCCTATGAAATCACCGATGGGAAACTAAAAGAATTGGCGGATATGGAAGCGCTTCTTGAACAAACCTTTTTGCGCTGGGAAGAATTGGAAGAGAAAAAAAACATTGCAGAGAGTCAGTGATAAAAGAAAAACCGAGCCTTGGCTCGGTTTTTTATAGGTTAGAATAAGTTGCTGATAAAAATCACAATAATAATCACTGGTACAACAAATTTGACATAGTTAAACCAAATTTTGGTGAAAGTCGAGTTCGGTGTAGGAGAAAGCTCTTTTTTCGCTTCATCTTCCAGCACAAAGCCCACGAAAATGGCACAACCTAACGCAGTGAGCATAAATAAAATATTGCCGCTCGCATAATCATAGAAATCAAAAATACTTTTACCGAAAATGGTGACATTTTTCCAAATATTGTCGCCTAAAATAGCCGGAATATTCCCAAGTAGGAAAATTCCCCCTAAAACCAGTGCAATTGCTTTTCCACGACGCATACGAAGCTTTTCTTGTAAGGCGGTGATGAGCACTTCATAAATCGTAATGGAAGTAGTGAGGGCGGCGATTAATAATAAACTAAAGAAAATAATCGCAAAGAATTTACCTGCCCATAAATGGGAAAAGACGATGGGTAAACTTTGGAAAACTAAGGTTGGTCCCGCATTGGGTTCGATACCAAAAGTAAACAAAGAAGGAAAAATCATAAAGCCCGCAAGGACGGCAATGATGGTATTAGTAAAACCGGTAATTACTGCCGTTTGAATGAGATTTTCTTCTTTATTAAGATAACTTGAAAGGGTGATTAACACACCAAAACCAAGACTTAATGCAAAGAACACTTGCCCTAATACAAAAATAAAAAGTTGAGGGGTGATTTTGCTGAAGTCCGGTTTTAAGTAGAAAGTAATCCCTTCCATTGCCCCCGGTAAGGTGATATTGCGGATCACCATACCGATTAGGAAAATAAAGAGCAATGGCATTAAATATTTCACCGAGCGCTCAATGCCGCCAATGATACCTTTTGTCAAAATAATATAATTCACCACTACAAAGAGGAAGGTGTAGAGCATAATTTCATAAGGACTATTGCCGATATGCAGATCATAGAAATTTTTTGCAACATCTTTTGTAATGGGGGTTGAAATATCAAGCGTACCGCTGATTAAACTAACGATATAGGAAATCACCCAGCCGCCCAGCACCATGTAATAAGCCATAATGCCAAAAGCGCCTAGCAACCCCATATAACCGATGATTTTCCAATATTTAGAAATGTGCTTGCCCTTGTCTTGAAGCTTATCGCCGAAAGCATCAATGGAATTGACTCGTAAACGGCGGCCAATCACATTTTCCACTAAAATCATGGGAATGCCGATGACAATCATCGCAAGGCAAAAAAGCAGTACATAGGCACCGCCACCATTTTCACCCACAAGATAAGGGAATCGCCAAGTTGCACCAAAGCCTACGGTTGCACCGGCAACGGTCATCACATAGGTTAATCGACTCGACCAAGTTTGACGTTGTTGTTTATTTGTTGTCATTGTTTTTCCTATTAATAAAAGAGCGGTCAAAAAAGGAATAATTTTTAATAATCAGTTTTTTCTTTATATTCGCAGAGATCCTCAATAATACAGGAACCACAGCGGGGCTTTCTTGCCACACAGGTATAGCGTCCATGTAAAATGAGCCAATGATGCACATCCACTTTAAATTCATCAGGCACCACTTTTAACAGTTTTTCTTCCACTTTGACGACATCTTTACCCGGGGCAAAATTGGTGCGATTGCACACCCGAAAAATGTGGGTATCGACGGCAATTGTGGGGTGTCCAAAGGCGGTATTTAGCACCACATTCGCTGTTTTTCGTCCAACACCGGCAAGGGCCTCTAAGGCTTCACGGTTTTCAGGCACTTCACCCTTGTGTTTTTCGACGAGATCTCGACAGGTTTTGATGATATTTTCTGCTTTACTATTATAAAGCCCGATGGTTTTAATGTAACTTTTTAAACCATCTAGACCTAAATCCAAAATGGCTTGTGGTGTGTTGGCAACAGGGAACAGTTTTTCTGTCGCTTTATTCACCCCTTTATCGGTGGTTTGTGCCGATAAAATCACCGCGATCAATAATTCGAAAGGGGAATTATACTGTAATTCGGTGGTAGGGTGAGGGTTTTGATCCCGTAAACGGGTGAGTATTTCGATTCTTTTCTTTTGGTTCATAATTTTATTTCCTTCTACTTTCTTGCTTGTGCAAGAAAGTAGCAAAGAACACACTCCAACTAATTTGCTTTTCTTCACTTGGTTAGGATTTTCTTAACGGAAAATTTTTAACTCGCTTCGTTCAGACAGGAAAAATTTTCCTAAAAATCCTAAGTCGTTCAGGCAAATTAGATGGAGCCTAAAGGGTTACTTTTTCACTTTCTGATGGCTATCAATTCTGTTTTTTAGGGCAAGGAGGAGTCCTAATCCAATGAAAGCCCCTGGTGGCAGGATAAAGAGTAAAAAGCTGCTGTCCGTTTGGTAAATATGGACAGTGAGAAATTTTGCCTGCTCACCAAAAAGATGTTCAATTCCTGTAAAAAGAGTGCCTTGTCCGAGAATTTCACGGATCGCACCTAGTACGGTAAGGCTTAATGCCATACCACATCCCATAGAAAAACCGTCCCATACAGAATGCAAAAGAGGATTTTTTGAGGCAAAGGCTTCCGCACGGCCAATCACAATACAATTTGTCACAATGAGCGGAATAAAAATGCCCAAGGATTGATAGAGCGTATAGGTGTAAGCATTCATCAATAATTGCACCACGGTAACCGTAGTTGCAATAATCATCACATAAATAGGAATGCGAATTTCATGGGGGATTCGTTTCCGAAATAAAGAAATGACCGTGTTGGTACAAGTTAAAACCAACATGGTTGCCAGCCCTAAACCGAGAGCATTGGTCGCTGTACTGGAAACCGCCAATAGAGGACAAAGTCCGAGTAGTTGAACAATAGCAGGGTTATTTTTCCAAATACCTTGAGTAAAAATGGCTTTCCATTCGGATGATTTTATTTGCGTTTCAACCGCCTGTTGAGAAGGCTCATCTTCCAAAAGTGCGGTCGTTTTTTCGGTTAAATTTGTCATATCACAGTCCTTATTGGATAGCGAGTTGTTGTAGTGTTGCCTGATTATTAAGCATCACTAAAGCAGAGCGTTTTACTTGATTGACAATGGCGCGAGGCGTAATGGTTGCACCGGAAAATTGATCAAATTTCCCGCCGTCTTTTTTCACTGCCCAATCATTTAAATTGGTTTCATTAATCGGTTTATTGTTGAAACTTAAGATCCAATTAGAAATGCGTAATTCGATTTTATCGCCTAATCCCGGGGTTTCGTGATGTTCAATAACTCGCACACCGAGTATTTCTCCTTCGGGGGTTAACCCTACAAGTAAGCGGATATCACCGGAATAGCCATCCGGTGCGGTGGTTTCATAGGCGTAAGCAGAAATTTTTTGCCCCTGTTTAGCAAAATAAATTTTTTGAATGCCTTTTAAATTTTCATGTGTTGGAATGACCGCACTTTCCACTAAATTATTATCAAAATAATCATGGGGAACCACTTGTAATAGCTGTTCTCGTTGTTGTGCCGCCATGGTTTCATCAATTTTTTCTTTTGTGAGGAAAAAAATGCCCGAGGAAATGGCGGTGCAGATTAAGGCGACTAATCCTAAAATAATCCCATAGCGTGAGGTGATTTTAACAATGCCCATTATTTTCTTCCTTGTAAGTGATAACCGGTCACTCGAGGCCGAGTGTAATGATCAATAAGCGGCACACAAATGTTACTTAATAAAATGGCAAATGCCACCCCATCAGGGAAATTACCATGATAGCGAATGAGATAGACTAAAAGCCCAACCAATGCGCCAAAAACAATTTTGCCACGTGGTGTAATGGAAGCGGTGACAGGGTCGGTTGCAATGAAAAATGCACCAAACATCATCCCTCCACTCAGCATTTGACTGATGGCACTTAAATGTGTTCCACCGGCAAGGGCGGTGAGGGTGGCTAAGCAGAAAAACGTCACGAGCATTGCGACCGGAATTTGCCAATGAATTGTGCGTTTTAATATTAGGAATATACCGCCAAGTAAAAAGGCGAGATTGACTTGCCACCAACCCTGTGCGAAATCTGTACCGTTACCCATAAAAATTGGCATTTTGACGAGTTCATAGAAATCTGCGAATTCTTTGTGACTAGAATAAAAGATCTTTGCACTGTCTAATGGTGTAGCCTGTGCTATACCATCAATACTATGCGTAAGTTGTGACAGGGTAAACCCATCAGTAGTTAATCCGGAAAAAATTAATGCGCTCGCGTCAGAGAATGTTGGAGGTTCTTGTAATAAATGAATGGGTGGTAGCCAAGTTGTCATTTGCAATGGGAAGGAAATCAATAATACGACATAGCCCACCATTGCCGGATTAAATGGATTTTGCCCTAGACCGCCATAAACCTGTTTACCTAATAGTACCGCACAGAGTGTACCGATAATAATGATCCAGTAAGGCGCATAGGGGGGAATTGCCATAGCTAAAATCAATGCGGTTAATACCACACTAAAATCAGAAAGTGCGGATAATGGTTTTTTTCCACGTAATTTTATTGCTAAAAATTCAGCAAGTAACGCAATGGTGATTGCTAATGCCGATTGAATAAGTACACCAAAACCAAAATAATAAATTTGTGTAAAGAAAGCCGGTATCATGGCTAAGATAACCCAAAGCATAATACGTGCTGTTAATTTCCCCGAGTGAGTGTGAGGAGAACTGGCCATTTTAAACATTATTTATTCCTGAGATTTGCCTGATTGTTGTTTAGTTTGCGCTAATTTTTTTGCTTTTGCACGGGCGATAGCCGCAGCCACCGCCGCTTTTTTCGGATCAAGTGCGGTTGAATTTTCATCGGTTTTTTCTTCCACCTTTTCCGTTGCTATGTTGTTATCAGTGTTGGTTTGCGCTAATTTTTTTGCTTTTGCACGGGCGATAGCCGCAGCTACAGCCGCTTTTTTCGGATCAAGTGCGGTTGAATTTTCATCGGTTTTTTCTTCCACCTTTTCCTTTGCTATGTTGTTATCAGCGTTGGCTTGCGCTAATTTTTTAGCTTTTGCACGGGCAATAGCAGCAGCCACAGCCGCTTTTTTCGGGTCAAGTGCGGTTGAATTTTCATCGGTTTTTTCTTCCACCTTTTCCGTTGCTATGTCGTTATCAGTATTAGCCTGCGCTAATTTTTTTGCTTTTGCACGGGCAATAGCGGCAGCCACAGCCGCTTTTTTCGGATCAAGTGCGGTCGAATTTTCATCGGTTTTTTCTTCCACCTTTTCCGTTGCTATGTTGTTATCAGCGTTGGTTTGCGCTAATTTTTTTGCTTTTGCACGGGCAATAGCCGCAGCTACAGCTGCCTTTTTCGGATCTGTCGATGAGGTTTCTTCGAGATTATTTTCAAGCTCTTCTATTTTTACTTCCGCTTGTTGGCGGGCTAAACGGCGGGCTTTACGCAGTGCCATCATATCGCTATTATCCG
The DNA here is from genome assembly GCF_002000485.1 of Rodentibacter ratti. Taxonomy (GTDB): domain Bacteria; phylum Pseudomonadota; class Gammaproteobacteria; order Enterobacterales; family Pasteurellaceae; genus Rodentibacter; species Rodentibacter ratti. The sequence continues at coordinate 232,513 of NZ_MLAJ01000005.1, forward strand.
GTAAAACTTCACCTTTTTCTGTTGTTAATATTTTTTGTTGATTGGTTTCTTCTGCACCGACTTTTTTAGCTTTGAGGCGTGCTAATGCCGCTTTTACCGGATCCTCACCTTTTGTTTTAGCTAATTCTTCGCGGCGCGCTTCCGCAGCACGTTGAGAACGGGCTTTACGTTCCTGTTCTTCGCGTTCCATACGGGCTTGTTTTGCTTCAAAACGAATTTTTGCTTCTTCCGATTTTTTCTGTTTCTCTTTGATTTGCCAAATTTTCGCTTTTTCTTGGCGGAAATACTGAATAAGTGGGATGTGACTTGGACAGACGTAAGCACATACGCCACATTCAATACAATCTTTTAATGCGTATTCTTCCGATTTTTTGTGATCTTCACTGCGTGCGAACCAATATAATTGCTGTGGCATTAAATTCACCGGGCAGGCATCCGAACAGTTTGAACAACGAATACAGGCTTGTTCTGGCTCAGGCTCGGTATATTCAAAATGATCCGGTGCGAGTAAGCAGTTGACGATTTTAGTTACCGGTGCATTTAAATCCGGCAATTCTAATCCCATCATGGGGCCACCGACAAAGACCGGGAAACGTTCATCAAACTGATAACCTGTGTGCGTTAAGACATAGTAAATTGGCGTACCGAGAGGTATCCGATAATTGCCTTTTTGTTGAATTTTATCGCCGGTTAGGGTGATTACACGTTCGATTAAAGGTTCGTCATTTATAACCGCTCTTTTGATCGCAAAAGCGGTTCCCACATTATGCATTAAAACGCCGATAGAGGAGGAACGGGAGCCGCTTGGCACTTCCATACCGGTAAGTAAATAAATCAGCTGTTTTGCCGCGCCGGAAGGATATTTGGTTGGAATGACACGAACCTCAATATCATTTGCACCATGTAATGCCGTATTGATCGCTTCAATGGCTTGAGGTTTGTTATCTTCAATGGCAATAACGACTTTTTCTGGGCGTAGGATATAGCGTAAAATGCGGATGCCTTCAATAATTTCATCAGCACATTCACGCATTAGACGATCATCACAAGTGATGTAGGGTTCACATTCAGCCCCGTTGATAATCAATAATTTAACTTTTTTATCTGCCGATTGGATTTTCGCAGCAGTAGGGAAGATAGCGCCACCCAAGCCCGCAACACCGGCTAGATAAATTTTTTCGATAAGTTGTTCAGCTGTAAGACTAAGAAAATCGTCAATAGGGTGCGGCTCAATGCTTTGATCCAACCCATCTGCCTGTAAATGAATAGCCATTTCATCAAGCCCTGAGGGATGGGCTGCGACATAAGGTGCAATATTTTTAATTGTACCGGAGGTCGGCGCATGAACAGGGAGTACGCGTAAACCATCTCCTTGTGTTAAAGGCTGCCCTTTTAAAACATAATCACCAACTTTTACTAAAATATGACCCGCCAGACCTGTATGCTGTTTGAGCGGAATATAAAAATCCTTGCTTAGCGGAAGTGTTTTGATCGGTTGATGGTTAGATTGATCTTTCATTTCGGGAGGATGAATGCCTCCTTTGAAATCCCATAATTTACCGGAATTAAAACGAGATAAAACGTCCACCATTTATTCCCCCACAACCAATTTTTTTTCGCTACCATTCACATTCACCACGGGAATAACTAATTTCGCGTCAAATTTCCAATTCCAATTATCAATATCTTTTTTTACCGGAATCATCGAAATACAGTCGGTCGGGCAAGGTGCAACGCAAAGTTCACAGCCGGTGCAAAGATCAGGGAGAATAGTGTGCATCATTTTATTTGTCCCGATGATGGCATCTACCGGGCAAGCTTGAATACATTTGGTGCAGCCGATACACATATTTTCATCAATAAACGCTACTATTTCAACAGGCTCTTCCATACCATCAACTGTTGGTACATCAACCCCGAGAATTTCAGAAATTTTCACGACAGTTTCTCGCCCACCCGGTACGCATTTTGTGATCTCATCACCGTTGCAAATTGCTTCCGCATAGGGTTTACAGCCGGGATAGCCACATTGACCACATTGGCTTTGTGGCAATATAGCATCAATTTTTTCAACAATGGGATCGGCTTCCACTTTGAGTTTTAAGGATGCTATTCCCAAAATTGCACCAAATATGAGCGCAAGCAGTGTGATAACAATGAGTAAAATAGTCATTATTTCTTGGTTTTTCCTGAAAATCTTTGATAGAACCCAATTAATAAAATTAACAGGGTAATTACCATTAAAAAGTAGATCATAGTCAACAATGAGTTATTTAATGAGTCCGGCAAATCCCATAAAAGCAAGCGACATTAAACCCGCTGTGATTAAAGCAATGGATGCGCCCTGAAATGTATTGGGGACATCTGCGGCGACCAAGCGTTCACGCAGTGCAGCAAATAAAACCAATACTAAGGAAAAGCCCAGTGATGCACCAAAACCATAAATGACAGATTCGGTTAAATTATGGGCAAGATTAACATTGAGTAATGCCACACCGAGAACTGCACAGTTTGTCGTGATCAGTGGTAAAAAAATACCAAGTAGGCGGTAAAGTGTTGGGCTGGTTTTATTGATCGCCATTTCAGTAAATTGAACAACAACGGCAATCACCAGAATAAACACAAGGGTACGTAAAAAAGTCGCATTTAGAGGCAATAAAATATAGTATTCAACCAAATAGGCAGAAAGCGACGCAACGGTTAAAACAAACATAGTCGCCAATCCCATACCGATTGCGGTTTCAATTTTTTTTGATACGCCCATAAAGGGACAGAGCCCAAGAAACTTCACTAATACGAAGTTGTTAATCAATGCGGTACCAATAATCAATAAAATATAATGTGTCATTACTGCCTGCCTTTATAAATAGGGCGTTATTATCCCCATTTATGGGCAGAAGAACAATAAGAAATTTAGGGTAGAAACCTACCCAAAAATAAGTGCGGTCAAAAAAATCCTATTTTTTCTCAATCAGCATATTTACATCATTATTGAGTGTTTTATGAAAATAATCATAAATTTGCGGTAAGAGTTGCGCAATTAAATTTAATTGCTGATAGGGGAGAATAAACGCCGTATTTTCAGAGACTTGAATCTCTTTCAAACTGGATTCGATATTTTCAAATAATTTAGCAAAAACCTCTGGTGTGAGTTTTTCGATATTTTCAAGAGTATAGATAATTTTCTTGGCGGTTGGGTAGAAACCGGATAAGAATCCTGTGGTTTGTTGTAATTCGCGCATTTTATAGCGGTATGAGCCCAATGCGGAGATATAGCTTAGTAAAGAATAATTGATTTTGAGTAAATCAAAGCCTTCTTGTAAATGCGTTTGATATTTCATCGGCTCGCTATTCATATTTGAAATGGTCGTACTGAGTGCGGCGTTGTATTCGTGTGCATTACGGCGGGCAATACGATATTTGAGATCATCGCTTTTGCTAAATTGTAGCTGACTGGTGATATGTAACAAATACTGAGCATCACTTTTAATAGCCAATCGGCTGACTTTATCCAGTTGTAAGTATTTCCAATCCGGCCATAAATACGACACCGCAAACCAAGCGATGGCTGCACCAAGTAGGGTATCAAGTAAGCGGGGAAGTAGTGCTGCTTCTGTACTAAATCCCATCACATCAAAACTGAGTAAAACTTGTAGGGTAATAAAGAAAGTGGAAAAGCTGTAATTATTGCTGCGGAAAAAGAAAAAGAGTGTGCAGGTTAGCACGATTAAGCCAAGTTTGAGTTCAAGCGTTGGGTTTAAATAAGGCAGTAATGATCCCACAATTACCCCTAAAATTGTGCCGATAATACGTTGGCGTAGGCGGGCTTTTGTTGCGGAATAATTGGGTTGGCAAACAAAAATTGCTGTGAGTAAGATCCAATAACCCAAATTGAATTGAAAGAAATCCACAATAGTACAGCAAAGGAAAACCACGATAGATAGCCGTACAGCATGACGAAATAATTGTGATTCAAAAGTAAAATGTCCGGCAATAGTGGAAAGGATATTTTTTAACCCTGTCACTTGCACGGTATGAATTTGGGCAAGTGGTTCATTGACGTTGGATTCTTGCTCTAACTGATTCATTTGCCAATTAATGTTTTGCAAATTATCCAATAAACCCTGAATATCGATAATCAAATCTTTGTTATCGGGGGATTTTTGACGGTATAACTCAAAAGATTGTAATGTGCCGAGAAGGGCTTTTTCTACTCGTTGATTATAATGGTAAGGGCGGTTATGGCGTAAACTTTCTTTAATCTCTTGACAGGCTTGGGCCTGTAATTCTAACAATCGCTGAATACGAAAAATCAGATCCGTATTTTTGAGTTTTTCGGCAATTTGTTGATAGTCAAAATGGGTGGAATTGGCACGTTCGTGGATTTCTTGCGCAGCAAAATAATAGCGCACCATTTTTTGTGTGCGGATATGGCGATGTTGCCCTCTAATACGGTAGAACAGCGCTGTTCGGGCAAGATTAAAAGCATTAATGACATTAGCATTTTTCAAGGCAAAATTGAGGTGCTTTTTCTCGATCTCATCAATTTCATCGGGATCAAAAAACATAGATTTGGCATCTAAATACTCCCCTAAAGCACAAAAGGCTTTAGCAACGCTTTCTTGCACGGGGCGGTTGGGGAAAAAAAGATGAACGATTAAAGTTACCACACTATACAAGAGCGTGCCGAGTAAAATCATAATGGGGTTGATAAACCAACTGTCCGAGGCATTAGGGGTATAAGTCAGCGTGGTGTAAAGGGCAATAACGAGTGTTCCAAAGGCGATAGTGCTGTAACGTTGTCCGACAGCCCCTATCATGGTAAAAATGAAGGTAAGCGAGGTCATTAACGCAATGTATTGAACCGGTTTGCCGATATTTAGTTGAACTACAAAAGAAGAAATGGCAAAAGCAATTAATGTGTAAAAAATATTTTTTAAACGACCGGTCAAACGATTATCCAAGTCCACTAATCCACCTGCAATAATCCCTAAAATTAATGGCATGGATTGACTGGAAATATCAAAGAACCAAACACCGAAAGCGGCGAGATTAACGCTGATAAATATTGGAATAGCAGCGATGACTTTTGCGTTTAACCAGTTATTCATTTTGAATCCTTATCAAAATAGAAAAGTGAGCTTGAAAGCTCACTCTCCGTTATAAAGTGCGGTCATTATTTATGGGATTTTGCCCAGTTTAAGAAACGGGTTTGGGTTTCTTTATCCGCTTGCTGGAACCAATATTGTAATTGCTGTTCAGCGACGTTTTCGCCTTGAACGACGACTTTACCTTTGGTTGCCTTGCCGTTTGCTGCAGGAACCATACCCATCATCGGTTGCATGGTAGCTAATGCCGGAACTGCTGCAGTTGCGCCTGAAGCGTTATAGTCTGCTAAATCACTCACAATATTTGCAGATGGAAATAGACCTTCTTGCTTTAACGTATCTATCTTTGCCGGAATTTCCTGACCGGATGTTGTTTTCACATTAATAACCGGCGCTGCGTTGAATTTTTCTGCCTCTGCTTTAGTGCGAATAGTCGGAGAGGAAATTACAATATCTTCGTTTGAACCCTGAAATGTAACAATAATCGGGTTGGATTCAAAAAGGGATTGACTTGAACCGCTACCAACGATTTCGCCCACTCGCACTACCACTTGATGAGCCTTGGTATCATTTATATTGAATGAATTACTTTTCTTTAGAAGGGATTTGCTGGCTTTTTGACCATCAATAGCTAAAAAATCAATATTTGATGAGCTGGAAACCATACCGGCAAAACTGGCAGTGCTGGCAAATAATGTTACGATACTGAGTGCAACCGTACGTAATTTCATGATTACTCCTTTTATTATGACGAAAATAAGATTCGTTGCTTATGCTATGCTAATTTCTACAAAATGAAAATAGAAAAGTGCGGTTAAAAATGAAAAAGTTTTCAGAGTTATAGGATAATTTCAATAAAAATAGGGACACACTGCGTGTGTCCTGAATAATAAAAAAGTGCGGTCAAAATTAACCGCACTTTATATTATATAACTTAGACTTTCGGAATTTCAGCTCCGGAGGCAAGTAAATCTTGAATATCTGATTTCAGTACATCGGCTTTTGGCCCATAAATGGCCTGAACACCTGTACCTTTGATAATAATCCCCATCGCACCAGCCTGTTTCCAGCCGGCTTCGTCACCAACCAAATCAGCGTTATGTACGGAAATGCGTAAGCGTGTCATACAGGCATCCACATTGGCGATATTATTGCGTCCGCCAAGTAAATTCACAATTTGTACCACTTGTGCGCTGGCGTTAGCGACTTTGGGTTCATTAGAGGCGCTTTCGTCGGCACTTTTCGCATCATAGTTACCGTTACGTCCTGCTGTTGCGAGGTTGAATTTTTTAATCATAAAATTCGCAATGAGGAACATTGCCACAGCAAAGAGAATGGATACCCAAATAAAGTTGATTACATCCATGCCAATACCGGCTTTGATCGCCATTGGGGTACGAGTTAAAAACTCAATGTTACCAAAGGAATGCATGCGTAGATTGACGATATCCGCCATAGCGAATGCCGCACCTTGAACTAAGGCATACACAATGTAAAGTGGCATTGCTGCAAACATAAACATATATTCAATCGGTTCGGTTACACCGGTTAGGAAAACCGCAAGGGCAGAAGAAAGGAAAATCCCTTTGTAGAGTTTTTTCTTATCCTCATCCACATTCACATACATAGCAAGAGTGATACCCATCAAGATACCGCTTGAACCAATCATTTGTCCCACTTTAAAGCGAGCAGGAGTGACGGTTGAGAGTAAATCGTTATATTGTGCTAAATTACCCGCATCTTTTAAATTAATTAAATCAGAGATCCAAGCTAACCATAATGGGTCTTGTCCAAATACTTGCGCACCTTTTTGAGCACCGGTTAGGAATTCATAGGTTCCGCCTAATGAAGTGTAGTTCATCGGGATAGTCAGCATATGGTGCAATCCGAAAGGTAATAAAAGACGCTCTAATGTACCGTAGATAAACGGTGCAAGGACTGGGGCGGTATTTTGTGAGCTGGCAATCCATTGACCGAAGTGGTTGATTCCCGACTGTACTAAAGGCCAGAATACGGCAAGGATTAATGCGACCAATACGGAACGATAAATGACGACAAAAGGGACAAAACGTTTACCGTTAAAGAAGGTGAGGACTTCAGGCAATTTGCGGAAGTTGTAGTAGCGATTGAAGGTTGTTGCGCCAACAAAACCGGCAATGATCCCGACAAACACCCCCATATTTAATGCCGGTTGGCCGAGTATATTGACAAAATAGTTCGCTACAGGAATTTCACCGGCAAGTAATGTGCTAACATGGGCATTGGGATCCGCCAACATTTCAATTTTTACACCGAAAAAGTGTCCGGTGATTAAGTTAATCAAAATAAAAGCTAAACCTGCTGCAAATGCACCGCCTGCACGTTCATTTGCCCAGCTCCCACCAATCGCTAAAGCGAATAACAGATGGAGGTTTCCTATGATACCCCAACCTATTTGGGCGATAATATTACCGATACGGGCGACCCATTCGGCATCACTAAGCAAAGGCAACGAGTTACCAATACTGACCATTAATCCGGCAGCCGGCATGACAGCAATTACCACCATCAGGCACTTGCCAAATTTTTGCCAAAATTCAAAACTTAGCAACTTTTTCATTTGTTTTCTCCTACAGTATGACATCCACTTCTAAGCCAAAATGGTCGGAAACCACAGGTTTATTTTTGCCGTTAAAAATTACCTGACTGGATAACACCCTTTTTGCTTGATTTAAAAAAATATAATCTAAACGCTTCTCTTCGCTATGACCACGCCAACCATCAATAGCTTTTTCCACCGTAATGCCTGAATCTTTTTGTTCGGCAAGCTCGTAGCTATCAAGCAAACCTAATGATTTAATTTGCTGGTAAGCTTGCGGATTGCTGATTGCATCGGTATTAAAATCCCCCATGAGGATTTTTAAATTTTCACTTTGACTACGTTCGACGATATTTCGAATATTATCGAGCTGATTTTCACCTTCGCAATCAGGTAAATTGATATGGCAGGAATAACAATCGATAAGTTGATTTTGGTATTCTACGGTTAATCCCATTATTTTACGTGAAAGAATGGAATCAAGACGTTGATGCTGACTACAATAGAAAGGATCGACTTCATAAACAGGTAGGCGGGTTAAAAAAGCGATACCTTCATCATATTTATCATAGCCAATATGTGAATTGCTCCAAAATAATGAATATTTTTGCTCAACTTGTCGGTTAATTTGGCGTAATAATATTACGCCATAATTATCCTGTTTTAAGGCTTGAGTAACTGCAGGAGTTGCCATGAGTTGGTTTACTTCCTGTAATGCAATAACGTCGTAACCTTTTTCCACTATTGTTTGAGCAAGAATTGCAATTTTTTCTGCTTGGTTATCTTCTAACCAAGCATGTACGTTTAGGGTCAGTAGTTTCATTGCCCCTCCCTTAGCCCTCACAATGCCAAATATCCGCGTTATATTGTGCAATGGTTCGATCTGAGGAGAAGAAACCTGCTTTTGCGATATTTTGAATGACTTTTTTATTCCAACTATCTTGATCTTCATAATCTGCTAAAATTTGCTCTTTAGCTTTGACATAAGCGTTGAAGTCAATTAAGGTCATAAACCAGTCTTTGTTCAATAATTCATTATAGAGGCGTTTTAAACGTACCGAATTACCGAGTTTTACTAATGTCGGATTCACAATAAAATCTACGGCACGTTTAATATGTTCATCATTGGCGTAGTAATCTTTTGAAACATAGCCCGCCGTTTCATAAAGTTTAATAATACTTTGTGAATCTTTACCAAAGGTGTAAATATTCTCTGCACCCGCAAGCTCGGCAATCTCAACATTCGCACCGTCCATTGTTCCCAGCGTTAATGCACCATTAAGCATAAACTTCATATTACCTGTGCCGGAGGCTTCTTTTGAGGCAAGAGATATTTGCTCTGAAATATCCGTAGCCGGGATTAATTTTTCAGCCACGCTCACATTATAGTTTTCTACTAAATAAACATTTAAATATTTGTTTACTTCAGGATCGTTATTAATAAGTTCGGATAAACAAAGAATTAAATGAATAATATCTTGTGCAATTACATAAGCCGGTGCAGCTTTACCGCCAAAGATAACGGTAATTTTACGTTGAGGTAATTTACCTGCCTTAATTTCAAGATATTTATGAATCACATAAAGTGCATTCATTTGCTGACGTTTGTATTCATGGAAACGTTTAATTTGTGTATCAATAATTGAATTTTCATCTAATTCAATGCCTTTATTTTCTTTAAGATAGGTTTTTAAGGCCAATTTGTTTTTAAACTTAATTTCAGCCAGTTTTTGATGCACTTGTTTATCATCAGCAAAAGCCAGTAATTTTTCTAATTGTGTGGCGTCTTGTAAATAACTATCCCCAATGAGTTGTTTGAGGTAAGCCGCTAATTCTTGGTTGGAAAACTCTAACCAACGACGGAAAGTGATCCCGTTGGTTTTATTATTAAATTTCTCCGGATAAAGGGCATAAAATGCTTTGAGTTCCGCATTTTTCAAAATGTCTGTATGTAACGCTGCAACGCCATTGACCGAGTTTGAAAAATGGATATCCATGTGTGCCATATGGACACGATTGTCTTCATCAATAATTTGTACGGAAGGATCTTTATATTCGCTACGCACTAATTTATCTAATTTTTTAATGATGACGACTAAATGTGGTACGACTTTCTTTAAATAAGCAAGCGGCCATTTCTCTAAAGCTTCGGCAAGAATTGTGTGGTTGGTATAACCCACCATATTGCGCACGATTTCTACCGCTTCTGAAAATTTAAGATGGTGTTTTTCAGTAAGTAAGCGAATTAATTCAGGAATCACCATAGAAGGATGGGTATCATTAATTTGTACATAAGCATAATCCGCCAAATCGTATAAATTACTACCACGTTCAAGGGCTTCATCAATTAATAATTGTGCGGCATTGGAGACCATAAAATATTGTTGGTAAATGCGCAGTAATTCTCCATTTTTATCAGAGTCATCGGGATAAAGAAATAAAGTTAAATTTTCTTTAATGTTCGTTTTATCGAAGTTAATCCCATCTTTGATTAAGTGATAATTCACCGATTCAATATCAAATAAATTGAGGTAATTTTTAGTTGATTTTTTATAACCCAAGATATCAATACGGTCTAATCTTGAAGTTAAAGTAAAAGATTTAAATGGCACTTCATAGCTAATATTTGTTGGTATTAGCCAAGAATTTTCTTCGATCCAATAATTCGGTTCGGTTTTTTGTTCATTGCGTTTAAAGACTTGTTTAAATAAGCCGCAATGATAGTTCAAACCCACTCCTTCGGCATTTAAGCCAAGCGTCGCCATTGAGTCAATAAAACAGGAGGCTAAACGCCCTAGACCGCCATTTCCTAAAGAGGGTTCAGGTTCAATATCTTCAATATGGCTTAATGATTTTCCGGCTTGTGTCAATTCATCTTTAACTTCTTGATATATCCCAAGATTAATGAGATTGTTAGATAATAATTTACCAATCAAAAATTCAGCAGAAATATAATAAACTTTCCGTTTTCCGGTATTTTTTGGTTTATCCGCAGAAAGGGTTTTTATATAGTTTAATAACTGTGCATAAATAGCCTGATCATTTAATTCTTCAAGAGGCTTGTTTGTACTGGCTTGCACAAAATTACTAAATTTAATCATTGTTTTTTCCTTATTTGCTCTTTGATATAACGTGGTTATTTTCGTTAAGAAATCTTTTTTGTCTTGAGTTAAATCAGTGGTTTGCATCCGCCATTGCCAATTTCCGCCAATAGTAGAAGGAATATTCGTTCTTGAGCGGGTCGGCAAGTCTAAAATATCTTGCATCGTGGCAATCGCCGTATTACTGACCGTGGCGAATAATTGACGAATTACTGCCTGACAAATAGATTCATCAGCACCACGATGGGTATAATCATTGACATATTGTTGTTGTTCTGAGGTTAAATTGTCATACCAACCATTAATGACATCATTGTCGTGTGTGCCGGTGTAGGCAATACAATGAGGGATGCAATGATGTGGGCTATCAAAACTTGCGCCGGTGGTATCTTCAAAACCGAATTGTAAAATTTTCATACCGGGATAACCGCAATCCGCTAACAGTTTTTTCGCCTTATCATCAATATTACCCAGATCTTCAGCGATAATTGGTAAGTCACCTAATTGTTCTTTTACCGCTTCAAATAATTCGTAGCCGGGACCCGGTTGCCAGCTACCGTACTTGGCAATGTCTGCCTTGCCGTCCACTTGCCAGTAATCTGAAAAACCTTTGAAATGGTCGATACGCAGTACATCGTAAATTTTAAAGCTTTCCGCGATACGATAAATCCACCAAGCATAGCCTTGTTTTTTATGTTCGTCCCAATCATAAAGCGGGTTACCCCAAAGTTGCCCCGTCGCACTGAATTGATCGGCAGGAACCCCGGCTACAAATAGGGGATTACGTTCTGCATCCAATTGAAAGAGTTCCGGTTTTGTCCATACTTCCACACTATCGGAGGAGACATAAATCGGCATATCACCGATAATTTTAATGCCTTTTTGGTTAGCATAATCTTTCAGCGCTTGCCATTGTTGGAAGAAAAAGTATTGGGTCACTTTGAAATACTGAATTTGCTCTGCCAACATTGCGCGGTATTTTTCCAACGCCTCTGGCACACGGGCGATGGCTTGTTTGTCTTCCCATTTTTGCAATGCTTGATTGCCAAAATGTTCTTTAATTGCCATAAATTCCGCATAATCCGTCAACCAAGTGCGGTTATTTTCTGCAAAGTTTTCAAATTCAGGCTGTAACTTATCATTCGCAACAAAATTTTTTACCGCCGTTTCTAAAATCGGGCGTCTGGCATAAAAAATACGCTCATAATCAACTTGTGTCGGGTCATCGCCAAAATTGACAGAGATGTAGTCTTTTTCTTTTAAAAGTCCCATTTGTGTCAATAAATCAAAATCAATGAGATGGGTATTACCGGCAATGGCTGAGAAAGATTGATAAGGAGAATCGCCGTAGCTTGTTGTGGTTAATGGAAGGATTTGCCAGTAGGTTTGCTTAGTTTCAACCAAAAAATCGACAAAATCATAGGCGGATTGTCCAAAACTACCGATTCCGAATGAATTAGGTAATGAGGTGATGTGCATTAAAACACCGCTTGAACGAGTAAGCATAATTTTTCCTTATGGAAACAAAAACTGTCGCCAATTTTAGCTAAAATTTCTCGTTACGCAATATCTTTTACGTAAAAGTTTTATCATTAACGTAAAAGTGTGATTTGAATCACAATTTATACGTATAGCTTAGGTGATTTGTGTTATCCTATTGGCTAAGTAGGTAGCATGGAACGAAGAATGAGCAAATATAAAAACGTCTACAATGATATAAAAACTAAAATTAACAAAAATGTTTTAACGAAAAATCAGGAGTTGCCCAGTGAAAATGAGTTAATGCAGCATTATGGTTTTTCTAAAGACACTATCCGTAAAGCTCTTTTATTACTCGAAATGGACGGCTATATTCAAAAGCAACAGGGAAGAAATTCTATCGTCTTAGAACAAGAGAGGTTAAAACCTCAGATGCTTTCTGAAATTAAAACACAGAGAGAATTGGATTATTCTTCAACTCATCAAGTGAAAACAATGCTCACGAGTTTATATATTGTGCAAGGGGAGGAGGAATTAATGCATGTCTTCAATGTAAATGAACAAATTGATTTTTACCGTATAGGCCGAATACGTGAAATTGATGGAGAAAATGTTGAATACGAACTCTCTTATTTTGATCGTCGTATCGTGCCTTTTATTAGTCGTGATATTGCAGAGCAATCTATTTATCATTATTTAGAAAACGAATTAGGTTTGAACATTAGTCATTCACAACGGAAAATTGTCTTTCGTTATGCTAATGAGGAAGAAAAAAACACCTTAGATCTTGGAGAATATGAGATGGTTGTTAATGTAACCAGTACAACTTATTTAGAGGATGGACGTCCGTTTCAGTATGGTAGTATTAGTTATCGCCCTGATAAAATTATCTTTGCCACGACAGCAAAACGGAATGTAAAACATTCATCATCAGAGTAACGATATGCTGAGGTTTTATCGTTTTCAGTTGGCACAAATTTTTGTGCCACTACTGCATAATATCTAAAATTTTGACCGCACTTTGTTCTGTTTATCGTATTTATTTTTCGTTTAATACGCTTGGGAACAAAATATTATTTTCTAAATGAATGTGGTGCATTAAATCGTCAATAAAGGCGTTAATACCGCTATAAAGCGCACGCCAACTAAAACAGGCATCTTCCGGCGGTATAAGGTGATTTGTAATGGATTTCAACACTTCTACATCTTGTCCCGCCTCATCATGTTCCATTTCCATTACTCGAATTGGCATTGCCGCCATTGCATAATTGCCCATTTTAATCATTGGGAAAAGAATGTTTTCTTCTTTCATCATATGCTGACTTAATTCTGCATGGATTTTTTCTAATAATGCGGCTGTTCCAACGGGGCAATCTTCGCGATCAGCATGCACATTTTCTACTTTTTCTGCTAATGTAATGAGTTCGGGTAATTGTTCGCGATGGCGATTGTGGAAACGTTCTATAATATGTTCAATCAGTTCATTGTAAGGTGCATCTGACCAATTTTTTTCCCTATTTTCTTGCTGTTGTAGATTTGCCAAACGTGCTTCAATTTCAGCGAGATTAAGATTTTTTTGCTGTGCTGCTACTTCCAAAAGAGCAGAACCACCACAACAGAAATCAAGATTATATTCACGGAAAATTTTTGTTGCACCAGGAATTGCAACGGCTAATTCACTAAGTTTTTGTTGAGCAAAAGACATAATAAGCACTCCATTTAAGCCAAATAAATCCGATAAAAATAGTAGGGTATTTTGTGGAAAATAGAAAGCCTGGAATTTTATTTCTTGATAAAATGATGATCAAAATCAAGGAAAATACCTAGTAAGAGTTGGTTTGAGGGATTATATGACAAAACAATTTTTCATTTATGGGCGAGTACAAGGCGTAGGATTTCGTTATTTTACTTGGAAAGAAGCGAAAAAATTAGGGATTAAAGGCTCAGTCAAAAATCGAGCTGACGGTTCGGTGGAAGCCATTGCACAGGGGAGCGAAGAGCAGTTAGAGGCTTTTGAACAATGGCTAAAGTTAGGTCCTAGAACGGCAAAAGTTGAGCGAGTGATGGCGACTATTCATAAAGAAATTTCAGCTGAAGATTTTTCGGTGATTCATGGTTAAAAATGACCGCACTTTTTGCCTAGCCACTCGGTTTTACGTAGAATACAGCAATTTTCTAAGTTGCGAGTTTCATTATAAGGAGGATTATGCGTAATCAAACTAAGCTTCATCTTGAACAACTTCAACAAACCATGCAACGTTTGAATTTGTGGCAGTCTGTACCTCCGGCACAGGAGGCATTTTTGAGCGAAGAACCTTTTTCTCTTGATACTATGGCTCCGGAAGAATGGTTGCAATGGGTGTTTATTCCACGTATGTACGCTTTGTTAGATAGTGGCGCGCCACTACCAAGCCAAATTGCGATTTCTCCCTATATTGAAGAAGCCATGAAAGAGTTTGATGATCTTGCTTCATTGCTTGTCCCTTTAATTGCCTTAGAAGACATATTACAGAATCAATGATCCTAGAGATTTTATATCAAGATAAATGGCTGGTTGCCGTGAATAAACCAGCCGGAATGTTAGTGCACCGTAGTTGGTTAGATCCCCACGAGACACAATTTATTATGCAAACGCTACGTGATCAAATCGGGCAGCATGTCTTTCCTATTCACCGTTTAGATCGTCCTACATCCGGCGTGTTACTATTTGCCTTAAGCAGTGAAATTGCAAACTTGATGTGTTGCCAATTTGAGCAAAAAAAGGTAAAAAAGTCCTATTTAGCGGTGTTGCGTGGTTATCTGGAGGGAAGAGGTCGAATTGAGTATCCGTTGAAAATTCAGCTTGATAAAATTGCCGATAAATTTGCACAAGAGGACAAAACGGCACAAGAAGCGATCACGGATTATGAATGCCTGAAAACCGTAGAAATGCCTTATGCGGTGGGGCGTTATAACACGTCACGCTATTCTTTGGTACGCTTAATTCCGCATACAGGAAGAAAGCATCAGTTACGCAGGCATTGCAAACATATTTTTCATCCTATACTAGGAGACACTCAATACGGCGATTTACACCAAAATCGGGCTTTGACAGAAAATATGAGTTGTAAACGTTTATTGTTACATTCAGAAATGCTATGTTTTATACATCCTATTTCACAGGAAGAAATCATAATTCGAGCACCATTGGATGAGCAATGGCAAGATTTAATGGCAAAATTGGGTTGGTAAATTTATGTTAGATATTCAATTAACACATGAAGAACAGCAAAGAGCGGTTGAAAAAATTCAGGAATTAATGGCAAAAGGTATAAATAGTGGTGAAGCAATTCAAATTGTGGCAAGAGAATTGCGCGAATTATATGAAAAATCAGAAAAAAACATTGAAAAGTAAAAATATTTTGTGATCTCTATAACACTTTTTAATATTGCTTGTTGCATAAGAAATCAAAATATTTAAATATAGTGACCACTTAAGGTGATAAGGCATACGTCTTATTTGTTTTATGGTTGTATAGGCGAAGCCCTATAAGAGGTCAATAATGGAAATTGGTATTGTTAAGTGGTTTAATAACGCAAAAGGATTTGGTTTTATTTCCGCAGAAGGCGTGGATGCTGATATCTTCGCACATTACTCTGTAATTGAAATGGATGGTTATCGTTCATTAAAAGCAGGACAAAAAGTGCAGTTTGAAGTGATTCACGGCGATAAAGGATCTCATGCCACAAAAATTATTCCAATCGTGGAATAAAGTAAGGGCGTGAATCAAACCGCGTTCTTAAATTTCTCTATTTAGTTTAATTCAAAAGACAGGGCTTACCACCTTGTCTTTTTATTTTAATAAATTTTTAAGGCTATCTTTCATTGCCGACATTTGGCTTTCATATAGGGCTTTACTTTCACGTTCATCGATCATATAAGTGATCGTTTCTGAAAGTGTCATCTTCATTTTACGTGAGTATTTTGAAAGACGTAGCCAAACGGCATATTCCAAATCAATAGATTTTTTTTTGGTAGATTGCTTTTCCCCATTGAAAAAACGTTTGCGTCTTGCCCGAATAGCTTGATCCAATTTAATTGGCAATGCCGTAGAAAGATGCTGCTTAATCCAATTCTCAATCTTTTCCGGATAATTTTGGCTTTCCAATAATTCTGCTACAATGGATTCTCGCAGGCTTTTTTCTTCGTACCGAGTGATATTTTCACCTTCACGATATTTTCGAATGAGGTAAATCCATTTCCAATTAGCTTCTTGGTTTTCTAACTTTTGATATTTCATGACATATAATATTTAGTGACGTGGTAACTCGTTTAATATACGTGTTTTAAATTAATTTTTCCAGCTGATTTTTACAATGTACATAAATATGAGATAATGCGGGCAATTTTACTAATGAGAAATCGCCAGTGAGTTCATCTTTCTTTCAAGAACAATCCCTTAATTGGGAATCGCTACAGCCCCAATTAAACTATACTGAACAACCTACTCAACCCCTTGATTTTTGGGCCTTACAGCCGAATGCCAAAAATGCCCTTTCTTTGTTTTTACGTAATCCAAATCGTTCCCTTATCGTGCTAAAAGCAGATGATCAGAGCGATTATGCAGACTTGCTTACGCCGTTAGTACGGAAAATGCTACCCCAAGTGCGGTCGATTTTTGGGGTAAATTATATTGTGAAACAGGGGGATTCTTTTTCATTTCCTCGAATAGTGGTAGAGCCGGCAAAATCTTTGGAAGATAATTTCGCTGCTGCAGGCGAAGTGCTAAGTGCATTATATTGTGATCAATTTCAACTCTTTGGTAGTGTGAAACTACATCCGAGTTCACAAGATATTCAACTTCATCCGGGACTAGTTCACCGTGCTAATGGGGGCGTGTTGATTTTGAGCGCTTCAACATTATTGGCACAATTTGATTTATGGCAACGCTTAAAACACATTTTACAAACCAAACACTTCGATTGGTATTCTGCTCATCCCTTTAAAACACTATCTTGCGAAATTCCAAGTTATCTGCTTGATGTCAAAGTGATCGTGCTAGGCAATCGCACAGAACTTGCCACATTGGGGGAACTGGAAGAAAATTTATACAATTTTTCGGATTATGCCGAAATTGAAAGCTATCTTTCAGTAACCGATATTGATGAGCAAAAAAATTGGGTTGGCTATGTTCAAGGTGTAGCGGAAGAAAATCAGCTCGCGTTGGATTTTTCAGCATTGAATAAATTGTATCAATTTCTTGTAAGAAAAAGTGAGAATCGATTTTTAATTAATGCTTCTCCTGCAATATTGAAAAATATACTACTTAATACCGCGACACTTGCACAAAAAACATCACTAAGTGCGGTTGATTTTGAGGCATTTTTTCAACAGCAAAGGCTACAACACGGCTTTTTAAAAGAACAAACCTATGCCGATATTCTCAATGAACAGGTTTATGTGGAAACAGCAGGTGAAATTGTCGGACAAATTAATGGTTTATCCGTGATTGAATACCCCGGTACACCAGTGGTCTTTGGTGAGCCTTCACGTATTAGTTGCGTGGTGCAATTTGGTGAAGGGGAAGTGGTGGACGTAGAACGTAAAAATGAACTTGCCGGAAATTTACACGGTAAAGGAATGATGATTGCGCAAGCCTGTTTGTCGAATATTTTGGAATTACCTTCACAACTCCCTTTTTCCGCCTCCCTGGTTTTTGAGCAATCTTACGGTGAAATTGATGGAGATAGTGCATCGTTAGCTATTTTTTGCGTGCTTGTCAGTGCATTGGCTGAATTGCCTTTGCCACAACATATTGCAGTAACCGGTTCAATTGATCAATTTGGACTTGTACATGCAGTAGGCGGTGTGAATGATAAAATTGAGGGCTTTTTCACCATTTGCCAACGAAGAGGGCTTACCGGAAAGCAAGGCGTCATTATTCCGGCAACAACCATTCAGCAATTGAGCCTTTCTGATGAAGTAGTAAGTGCGGTCAAAAATGGTGAATTTTTTATTTTTCCGGTAGAAGATATTTATCAAACCTGTGAATTGATTTTCCAACGGGATCTATTAGAAGAAGAAAATCAAATTTACGAAGATAGCAAAACGCCGATTTCTCGCCTTATCCAGCGGCGAATTGATTTTCGTGCAGAGCCACCGAAGAAAGGCTTGTTTAATTTTTTCAGATAGTTACAAGTTAAAGAGCGAACAAATGTTCGCTCTTCTTTTTTACATGATGTCTATGGTTCAATCATTGCAAAACTGATCGGACAAGTTCAGCTAACAAGTGTTTTCTATTTACAGTGTTTTTTATTCCTTTTAAAATGCTTAATATCAGTGGTTCACTGGAATAAAATAAATTATAGGAAGAAAAAATGCAAAACACTTGTACACCAAATAAGAAAGAAAGTTACAGCTATGAAGATTTACTTGCGTCCGGTCGCGGTGAACTATTTGGTGCTGAAGGGCCTCAGCTTCCCGCTCCGACAATGCTAATGATGGATCGTATTGTTAAAATGACGGAAGACGGCGGTACTTTTGGAAAAGGCTATATTGAGGCGGAATTGGATATTAATCCGAATTTACCTTTTTTTGGTTGCCATTTTATTGGCGATCCGGTGATGCCGGGATGTTTAGGCTTAGACGCTATGTGGCAATTAGTAGGCTTTTTTCTAGGTTGGATCGGTGGTAAAGGAAAAGGTCGTGCGTTAGGGGTTGGAGAAGTCAAATTTACCGGTCAGATTTTACCCACAGCAAAAAAAGTAATTTACCGTATTAATATGAAGCGGGTAATTAACCGTAAATTAGTCATGGGAATGGCTGATGGGGAAGTCGAAGTCGATGGACGCGTTATTTATACCGCTACGGATTTGAAAGTCGGATTGTTTCAAGATACTTCTGCTTTTTAATGATTGGCAGGATAAAAATTTTAATCCTGACAATTAAAAACAGATATACTTAATGGATTTTTGGGACAGGCTGATTGCCTGTCTCTTTTTATTGTTCTTATTCTTCATCAATCACATCCAGAAACTTAGCATTCAATAAGATTGCCAAGTCTTTAGGAGCCAGTTCTACACTTAACCCTCGTTTTCCTCCGGAAACATAGATCGTCTCAAATTCAAGTGCGGTTGAATTTATCACTGTTTTTAGCCGTTTCTTTTGCCCGAGAGGGCTAATTCCTCCAACTAAATATCCCGTACTTTTTTGGGCAAAATCTTTATCTGCCATTTCCACTTTTTTGGTCTCGATGGCTTTGGCAGCTTTTTTTAGATTTAGCATATTTGCTGTTGGTAAAACGAAACAAGCCAGCTTTTTTTGATCGCCGTTTTCAGCCACCAGTAAGGTTTTAAAAGAACGATGGGGATCAATGCCCAGTTTTTCAGCCGCCTCATCGCCAAAATGGGGATTGTTGGGATCATGCTCATAAGTATGAGGAATAAAAGGAATTTTCTGTTTTTTGAGTAAATCGATTGCCGGTGTCATTTTATTTCTAGCCCTTTTTTTGTAGAATGGATCGCTTATTTTATAGCGGAGAAAAAAATGGATGCAAGCCTAAATATCGCCATTGCGGCAGAATTTGAATTGTGTGAAAAAATTGTTGAAGCACTGGAACAAAGTGAACTTAATATTGCGAAAGTGACAGTGGTTGAAATTTATCCTTTTGAGGAAGAACAAGGGATTCGTTTTAAAAATAAAAGTGTTGCGCAATGTTCACTAAAAGAAATGGATTGGAATGAGGCAGATTACCTCTTTTTCGCAGGCACCGTAGAACAAGCCTCCTATATCGCTGATGCGGCAGAGCAGGGTTGCGTAGTGATTGATATGAAAGGGGTATGTAGCACTCTTTCGGATGTGCCTGTGGTGGTACCAAGTATTAATGAATCGGATCTCGTCGAATTAAGACAACGTCACATTGTCAGCTTACCTGATCCTCAAGTCAGCCAACTTGCATTGGCAATTCATCCTTTATTACAACAGACGAACCTGACTCAAATTTTCACCACATCTTTACTTCCGGCCTCTTATCAAAATGGCGAAACTGTCAATAAACTTGCAGGGCAAACGGCTCGTTTGTTGAATGGCATTCCGTTAGATGACGAGGAAACTCGTTTGGCATTTGATGTCTATCCACAACAAACAATGGCTTTATCAGCGCAATTTCAAAAGATTTTTCCTCAATGTCATTCGGTGATATTTCATGCTGTGCAGGTGCCGGTGTTTTACGGAATGGCACAAAAAGTGATCGCACTTTGGGACTATGAAGCAAATTTCCAAGCGCAAGATAATGAGTTTGTACAATATCATGATACAAGCATTACACCAGTAATAAATGGTGAAAAAGAAAGTGGTGAAGCAGAAGTAAAATTACATATCAATTCATTAAGTACGCTCGAAAATGGGATTGAATTCTGGACGGTAGCAGACGAGCAGCGTTTTAATCTCGCTCATCTTTCCGTAAAATTACTCGAAGCGATTTATCATCAAGGTTATTAATTTTAAGGAACAATTATGTTAGAACGACTTTTCAAATTGCGTGAAAAAGGCTCGAACACGAAAACCGAAATTATCGCCGGTATCACCACCTTTTTTACTATGGTTTATATTGTCTTTGTGAACCCGTCAATTTTGGGGGATGCAGGGATGGACAAGCAGGTTGTATTTGTCACCACCTGTTTAATTGCCAGCATTGGTACGATGGCGATGGGACTTTTCAGTAATCTGCCTATCGCCCTCGCACCGGCAATGGGGCTGAATGCCTTTTTTGCTTATGTGGTGGTGGGTAAATTAGGTTATTCATGGGAAATTGGAATGGGGACGATTTTCTGGGGCTCCGTAGGATTATTGGTGCTTACCCTGTTGCAAGTGCGTTATTGGTTAATGGCGTCTATCCCATTGAGTATTCGTGTGGGAATTGGTGCAGGGATTGGCTTTTTCATCGCATTGATTGGTTTTAAAAATATGGGGCTTGTGGTGGCAAACCCTGCCACATTAGTGGCGCTGGGTGATTTGCATGATCCTAAAGTGCTCCTTGGTGTACTGGGCTTTTTCATTATCGTAGTATTAGCGGCGCGCAATATTTTTTCCGGTGTATTGATTTCCATTGCAGTGGTCACGGGGCTTGCCCTTTGGTTAGATGATACGGTGATGTTCCACGGTATTATTTCTATGCCGCCTGCATTAGATACCGTGGTGGGCAAAGTGGATATTGCCGGTGCGTTAGATACCGCATTGCTTGGCATTATTTTTTCATTTTTATTAGTCAATTTATTCGATTCTTCCGGCACCTTATTAGGCGTGACGGACAAGGCCGGTATCAGCGATGAAAAAGGGCGTTTCCCAAAAATGAAACAAGCTTTACTGGTGGATAGTATGAGTGCGGTGGGCGGTGCTTATATCGGTACTTCGGCAATCAGTACCTACATCGAAAGTGGGGCAGGTGTTTCCGTGGGAGGACGCACAGGTTTAACGGCAGTAACCGTGGGCGTGTTATTTTTACTGACGATTTTCTTCTCGCCGCTCACCGCCGTTGTGCCGGCTTATGCGACAGCCGGGGCATTGGTTTATGTGGGAATTTTAATGGCATCCAGCTTAATTCGTGTGTCGTGGGAGGATTTAACGGAGGCGGCACCGGCATTTATTACCGCAGCTATGATGCCTTTCACTTATTCCATCACGGAAGGGATCGCCTTCGGCTTTATCAGTTATTGCATTATGAAAGCCTGCACCGGCCGCATTAAAGAAATCAACGCACCGGTTTGGGTCGTTTCCCTTTTATTTATTGCGAAATTCGTGTGGGTGGGTTAATCACAGGGGCGAGCCTAAGGTTCGCCTTTTTTACATTCAAAGAAAAGAGGATATATTATGCAAAACATTCTTTTTATTATTCATTCCTCACCTTATGGGGATGAACATTTTTTTAGTGCGTTACGTTTGGCATTACAATTGCAAGAACAGCATAAAAGTGCGGTTAATTTGAAACTCTTTTTAATGTCCGATGCGGTAAGCGGTGGATTGGCAAAACAAAATCCGACGGAAGGGTATCATTTACAACAAATGCTGGAGATTTTAACGGCTCAAGGAGCAACGGTAAAACTTTGCAAAACCTGTACTAACGCACGAGGGATCACGGATTTACCTTTAGCGGAAGGGGTGGAAATCGGCACATTGGTAGAGCTTGCCGATTGGACGGTAGAAGCGGATAAGGTATTAAATTTTTAAGAAATGAAATGGCTTACAAAGGTAAGCCATTATTTTTTCTTTATTTTTTATTTTCTATCGCAGCTTTGGTTTTTTCATCCATCGTGACATTAATATTATGATCCACCACCACATTCATATTTATAGTGATGCCTTCTTTGGGTGTATCAAGCTGGATAGTCGGGGTGCAGCCTGCCAATAAGTTAAGGGAAAATAACGCCACAAAAAAGTGTGCTTGATTTTTAAGGTGTTTTTTCATGTTCTAAATTTTGATAAAGCTGATATTGTAAATTTTGTTCAAATTGTGCACCGTAGTCAATCATATTCCATAATTCAAACATATTTTCTTGATGATGATAATTTAATGTAATCGGGGCATGATTGGGATTATTGACATTGAAACCTTTGATAGTGGCTCGTAAATTCATTTGTCCGTTTGGAGCGAGATGAATATTGGCATGAGTGTTTTGGAGATCCATTTCTTTTAATAAATCAACTAGAATGCTTTCGGTTAAACCGCCTTTTTTTAGCCCTTTGGCAACCTCATCATTTAATTTAATTCGCATTTTATCGGCTTGTTGTAATGTTCCGTCACAAATTAAACAGGCAGAATGATTGAGCCAAAAAGGTAAGGTTGCATTGATACGCCCTTCCAAATGAACTTGATTATATTGTGCCATTGTCATCACCCGTTGGAGATCTATATTACGGAATTTTAGCGTGGCGATTTTATCTTGCGGAAAATTCAGTTTGTCTATGGTTAATTCACCGTCAAATAAACCGATTCTTACATGACTTAGGGTAATTGGTTTTGCCTTAGAGTTCGGATAAGTACCGGATAAATTAAAGGCTGCATCATTCAGGAATAATGCGCCTTTACGCATATTACGAACAGAAACCTTAATTGGATTTTTAGTTGAATTTTGTAAAGCATTATTCTGATAATTAACTGGGAAACGAATGTCTAAATCTTCAATTTCACCATCAGGAAAGGAAAGTCCGGCATTGTAAAGGTGCACGTCCCCTTTCATCTTAATCCCTTTATGATCAATATTAAAATTGCTAGCCCCTTTAATATGCCCATTATGAATTAACCAGCCCCATTGTTGTGGAAAAAGGGATTGGAATACATTTGCCGATTGTTTTTGCCAACTGATTTTTCCTGTTAGTTTTTGATTTTTATAACGGGCTCGCAGATCGATCGGACCGAGTGTTCCCGCTTTTAAATCACCGGCGATATTAAAACGTTCGATACTTTCCCCATCAATACCGACACCAAAAACAGGCTGGGTAAAAGCGCCGCCGTAATCAAAGGCAATTCGTTCACTTTTGATTTGTAACAAACCGCGAATATGAGATTTTTCATAATCCCAGCGTAAATGATCTTTTAATTCTAACGAGAGAGGCGACATAGTTATGCCGTTTGTTTGAATTTTATCGGAATGGGCGGTGAGTTGATTTAATTCAATATGATCCCCTTGCCAAAATCCGACACCTTGTAGTTTGACCGGAGTTTTTAAGGTATTCCAATAAGCGTTGCCTTGAATTGTCCAATCCCAGCGGTTATTGGCATTGCTTTCAGCATTTTGTAATCTCTGTTGTGGATCACGTAATTCAAAAACGGTTTTGATCCCGGCAATAAATTCATCAGCCAGTCCATTCAATTTCACATCAATAGCGGAAAATTGTGCTGTGAAACCTTTCAGGGTCGCTTGTAGCCGACCGTTTAACCCGTATTTACCAATTTGGATATGATCGAGTGGCAGACGGACGTGAATATTAGTGTCTTGCTGTTGATTATCCATTTTGAAAATGGAATCTTTGTTAAAACGAAGTAAAGGGTCATTAAATGAACCCCCGAGATGATAGGTTAAATTCGTGTGTGCAACCGTATTGTTATAGCGCAAATCACCGCGCGTTTTTAAATTAAAATGGATCTGATCTTGTTTTTCTCCCCCGCCAATTTCGCCATTTTCACCGGAAATCACAATCTCACCTTTACCATACTCACCGAAGGTTTGCACGATGATGTTAGTATCAATCCCAAAGGGAAACCAACCTTTGGGCGGAGTACGTAAAGATAATCCCAAAAAGCCTTTAATAGGCTGATAACCGTCAAAGGTCCAATAAAATGTTCCCCAAGAAATTTCCAGTCCGTTCTGAGTAAAAATAAAGGGTATGTCTAATAATGGTGATTTTCTGGTGAGATCTTGTGCTTTAATGACGCCATTTTCACCTTCCCAAGACAAGGTTGCCTCCCCGTGATTGACGGAAAAATGAGGGTTTTGCCAGCTGAGAGCGATCTCACCTTTTGGCTGAATTTGTAGAATTTCATCATTTAATTGAACATTAAAATGTGATTGATAAGATTGCTTTTCTTCCGGTTGATAATGAAGTGTTCCTTGCCAAATAAAGTGATTGTCTTGAGGGGAGAAGGTGGATTGATGATGTAATATTAATCCTTTGTCATTTTGGGCGGATAAATTCAGCTGAAATTGATCCCGGTTACGATTTACCGTTGCGGAAATATCGGCATTGAGAATGTCCTGAAAAACGGGCGGAACAAGATTGTTACCATTTGAAACTTGAAATTGCTTAATATTCATTTCAAAGGTCGGTATTGTCGCAAAAAGTGCGGTCAATTTTAGCGGTGTTTTATCGTGACTACTTGGCATGGTTTGAATACAGGCATAATCGATTATGGCATTTCCAACCGTTAAATGGGGTGAAAACCAACCGCTAAGCTGAATATTATGGAGATCTGCCAACGTACATTTTGCTGAATTGACTTGCAAAATAGGGAGGGTTAATCCTTTCGTATTTATCGTCCAATTATCGGCGAGTTGTACAGAATAATTCGGCGCAAGGAAATAGTTTACCACCCGTTCAATTTGTTTTGGTGCGATCCACCATGGTAAAGAAATTGTTCCGATTAAAAGCATCAACGCCAACAAGGCACAACAGCGACCCTTTCGCATATTTCCTCAATTATCTTGTTTTTGTAACGGTTTATTGTAACGAAATAATTGCCGTTAAAAAATCACTTTAATGCATAGCCAAAGCAGCAATTCCCCCCTAAAATAGAGTCTATTGAATCCCTCATTTGCGAAACTATGACAAAATCAACGCCGCTTAATCCAGTCGAATTACCTTTAAATCAAGTGAGTTTGATCGAAGCCTCCGCCGGAACAGGGAAAACTTATACCATTGGTTCTCTCTATCTTCGCCTCTTATTACAAGCTGGAGAAAAGAATTTTTCGCGCCCGTTAAATGTAGAAGAAATTTTGGTGGTCACTTTCACGGAGATGGCGACAGAAGAGTTAAAGCAAAAAATCCGTGAACGCATTACGGATGCCATTCAAAAATTATCTGCTTATGCGGAAACACAATCGGGTAGTGCTTTTAAAAATGATGAGTTTCTGACCGCACTTTCTCGGCATATTGAGGATATTCCCCTTGCCATTCAGCGATTAAAATTGGCAGAACAAAATATGGATCTTGCCGCTATTTTTACCATTCATGGTTTTTGTCGCCGAATGTTGATGCAATATGCCTTCCATTCCGGTGTGCATTTCAATTTGGAATTAATGAAAGACCAGTCGGATTTGCTCAAACAATTTACCAATGAGTTCTGGCGTGAGCATTTTTATCCCTTACCTTTTGAAATGGCGAATTTTATTGCACAAGAATTGAAATCGCCGGATGAGGTGTTGTCGATTTTAAAGGCGAGTTTAGGTAAAAATGTGGAACTCGAGTTCAGTAACCAACAAATTTTGCCTCCAAGTCTTGATAAATTTTTAGATCAAAACCTTAACGGATATTTTCAAGATGTGCAGGAATTGAAAATGTTTTGGTTACAAAATGTAGAGAATATTTCGGCAATCATTACTGAAGAAATTACAAGAGAGTACCCGAACGATACCTATCGATCTTTAAGTCGCAGTAGCTATAGTATAGAACGGCTTGCCGATTGGATAAAGCAAGTTAATATGTGGGCAAATAATTCAAGAGATTATAAAATTCATCCAACATTAAAGGGATTTTTTCTTCAATCTTCTATCGCTCAAAAATACGAAAAACCGAGAAAAAACAGTAAAAATGAGAAAAAAGCCGCTAAACCTTTTTATGCGCCTATTTTTGTTGAATTAGAAAAACGGGTGAATGAATTAATTAAACCCGAATTACTTAGCAAACTTATTCTCTATTATTACCGCCAAGGTATCCAACAAAAACTGCTTGAATATAAACGCAATCACCAAGAAAAATCTTTTGACGATTTATTGCGATTACTTTGCGAAGCCTTAAAAAATGAACAGGGCGATCAACTGGCAGAAATGATCCGCTTTCAATATCCTTTTGCGATGATCGATGAATTTCAGGATACGGATGCACAGCAGTATGGGATTTTCTCCAAAATTTACCGAGAAAATCAGGGGAATAATACCGGTTTTATTATGATTGGAGATCCTAAACAGGCGATTTATCGTTTCCGGGGGGCGGATATTTTTACCTATCTGAAAGCTGCAGGTCAGGCGGATCAACGTTTTAATTTAATGAAAAACTATCGTTCTGAACAACGGCTGGTGGAGGGCGTAAATCAATTATTCGATTTTCCTCAATCACCGTTTATTTATGACAGTATTGAATTTATGCCGGTTGGAGCAAGAACGGATCATCGCCAATTTTATTTGAAGGGCGAACAGGAACCGGCTTATCGCTTTTATTTGACGGAAGAAAAGGACGGAAAATTAGATAAAACGGCGCTGGCTCAAACTTGTGCGATTTCTATTCAACATTGGTTAAAAAGTGCGGCTGAAAATCAGACGATTTTTCAGGGCGATAAGGATAGCCAAGCCTTACAGGCTGCCAATATTGCTGTGTTGGTGCGTGATAGATATGAAGCCGCATCAGTGAAGACCGCATTACAGCAACGGGGCATTGCTTCGGTGTTTCTTTCCGATCAAAGCAGCGTGTTTGATAGCCGGATTGCGAAGGAATTGGTGCTGGTTTTGAAAGCATGTTTGAATGTGGCGGAACGTCCTATTTTAAATGCCATAGCCACTGCACTTTTCGGTTTGACGGCAGCAGAAATTCACCAAATTCATCATAATGAACAGGATTGGCAAAGTTGGGCGGATAGCTTTGCACAATATCAGCAAACTTGGCAACGACAAGGGGTATTGCCTATGTTGCACCGGCTTTTACTTGAACAGGGTATTGCCGAGCGTTTATTAAGTTTGGCGAGTGGTGAGCGTGACTTAACGGATTTTTTACACCTTGCCGAAATTTTACAACAAGCCTCCACCTTGAATAACAGTGAAGCTGCGTTACTGAGCTGGTTTGAAAAACAAATTCAGGGAGAGGGCAGACAAGAAGCGCAAATTCGCTTGGAAAGCGAGCGTCAGTTAGTCAAAATTGTCACCATTCATAAATCCAAAGGATTGGAATATGATTTAGTGTGGTTACCGTTTTTAGCCGTGCCAAGCCGTGATCCCAATCAATCTGCTCACATTAACCTCTACTATTCAAAGGATGACGATAAGGTTTTATGGGATATGGAAAATCTCCATTTAGATAAATTGACAGAAGAAACCTTTGCGGAAGAATTACGCTTGCTTTATGTGGCATTAACCCGGGCGAAATACCAAATGGCATTTGCCTTGCCGGCAGAATTTGATAAAAAATGGAATCCGTTGCTGTATGTGCTTAGCCGTGGGGAAATTGGCAAAAATTTAACGTTGTCACAAACCTATTCAACGCACTCACTCCTTAATGAGTTTAAAGCGAATGTAGCAGATGGAACGAGTGTCAGCATTGAACCGGCTGCACAATTAATTGAATTGCCTCCTCTCGCTTTTTCTTCGTCACAAGATGTGCTTTGTGCGGCGAAATTTCAGGGGCATATTGAACAAAATTGGCATATCACCAGTTTTACCGGCATTGAACAAAAACATCGTTGGATGCACTACCTCAATGAAAGTGCGGTAAAAAAATCCGCTGTTTTTGATGAGGCAAAAGATTACGATAGTCAAGCGATACCACAAAATCCTTCGGAAATATTGACCGCACTTTCTCCTGAAGAAGAACAGATTATCACCGCACTTCCTCGGGGGACACAAGTAGGGACATTACTCCATCGCTATTTAGAAAAAAATGATTTTACTACTCTGACTCATGAGGCTACCGTCGAAAAACTTTGTCAAGAATTACAGCTGGATGTGGAATTGATCCCCCTATTACAACAATGGTTCGAGAAAATCGTGCAAACGCCTTTATCGCAATCTCATGGGATCAAATTGATTGAGCTGGCAAAATCCGATTGTATCAAAGAGATGTCTTTTTATTTATCCATTCAGGAACATTTTGATGTGGAAGGCTTTAATCAGGCTTTGCAAGCCCATCATCATTTGCCAAGTGAAAGGCTACAATTTGAGGATATTCAAGGCATGATTCGTGGCACAATCGACTTGGTTTTTCGCCATCAAGGCAAATATTATTTGTTGGATTATAAATCGAATTTTCTGGGGGAAACTTGGGCGGATTATGCACCTCAGTGCTTAGAAAAGGCGGTGTTACATCATCACTATGATTGGCAATATTTGCTTTATACCTTGGCATTACACCGTTATTTAAAAAGCGTGGATAGCTATTATGACTATGAACATGATTTTGGTGGCGTATTTTATCTTTTCTTAAGGGGGATGAATGGCGAGCCCCAATCAGGTGTGTTTTTTGATCGCCCAAGTGCACAGCTCATCAATGAATTAGAGGAGGTGTTTTAATGCTAAGGCTTTTACAATCATTGAATGAGCAAAACATTATCAGTTTAGGCGATTATTATTTTGCAAAATTGATCGCAGATAAACAGGCGGAAGATCTTCCTGAATCCACTAAAAATTTAGCGGTTTTACTGGCGGCACTTTGTAGTTGGCACTATGCTCAGGGGAACACCTGCGTTGAATTAGATAAGCCATTGGCGCGAAATTTATTTGGTTTGGGCTATCGTGCCACCGAGCAGGATTATTTAACTGAAATTCAACAAAAAATAGACTTTTTACCGGTGGCGCAATGGCAATCTCATTTGCAAGGGCATTCCGCCTTTACACAAGAGCCGATTTCACATATCGCCCCCTTGGTTTTTCAATTTAATGCCCTGTATTTTTATCGTATCTGGCAAGATGAATACCGTGTGGCACAATATATTAAAAACACCTTAAAAAATCACCGCACTTTGGCTTTTTCTCCTGATGAAATTCGAGAAAAATTAGCCCTGTATTTTCCTCAAAAATCGACAGAGATTGATTGGCAAAAAGTGGCGGTGGCAACGGCGATTAAAAGTCCATTTACGGCGATTACCGGCGGACCGGGCACAGGAAAAACTACCACGGTGACAAGGCTATTATTGGTCTTGCAAGAATTATACCAACATCAATTACACATTAAACTCGTGGCGCCGACGGGCAAAGCCGCCTCAAGGTTGGAAGAATCCCTCCAAAATGCTTTAGGATTTTTACAACAATCCATGGGATTATCCGAAGCATTGCTACAATCTATTCCGCAAAAAGCCGAAACCTTACACCGTTTGCTGGGGGTGAATGCCTTTAATGATCGTTGTCATCACAATGAAAGAAATCCATTACAGCTTGATGTTTTGGTGGTGGATGAAACCTCAATGATCGATCTCCCTCTAATGGCAAAATTAATCAATGCCCTCAAACCGGAAACCCGTTTGATTTTATTGGGCGATCAAGCACAGCTTGCTTCTGTGGAAGCAGGAGCGGTGCTAGGCGAACTGGCACAATGGGGAGAAGAACCTTATAGCGAAGAACAAGCGAATTATTTACGCCAAACCACAGGGTATAGTGTGCCGAGTGTAGCGCTTGCCAATCCGATGCGTGATAGTTTGTGTCACCTCACCTTCAGTCGCCGCTTTGATAAAAATTCCGGCATTGGTAAACTTGCCGAGCAAATCCAACGTGGCAATGGGGAAGAAAGCCTTAAGCTATTTTCATCTTTTCCTCAGGAATTATATTTTAATCCGTTTAATGCCGAACAAACTGAAGCCGATTGGGTACAACAAGTGGTACAAAGTGCGGTTGAAAATTATCGCCTTTATTTAATGGAATTGCGGGAATTACAAAGGCAGGGCGTGGATTTCAATCAATTGAATGAAGAAGGCAAAACCTATGCAGAGGCGATTCAAGCCCGTTTTAATTCAATCCGATTTTTGACCGCACTTCGTAATAGTCCACTGGGTGTGGAAAACCTGAATAAAGAAATCGCGTTAGCATTGCGGCGGGAGCATTTGCTTTGGTTTAGAAATGAGCAAGATTGGTACCTTGGTAAGCCAATCATGATTACAGAAAATGATCATAATGTGCGTTTATACAATGGGGATATTGGCTTGTGTTTGGCAAATGGCAAAGTGTGGTTTGGTAATCGTGAGGTGCTAACCAGCCGTATTCCCGCCCATGAACCGGCATTTATTATGACGATTCATAAATCGCAAGGATCGGAATTTGATCACACCTTAATGGTATTACCGACAGAGCCTAACCCGATACTTTCCCGTGAATTGGTGTTTACCGGTGTGACCCGAGCGAAAAAATCACTCAGTGTTTTTGCCGATGAGAAAATCTGGAAAATGGCAGTACGCCAAACAGTAAAACGGCAGAGTGGGTTAGGCAAATTATTAGAAAATTTCACTCAAACAGGAGACTAATATGAAATTATATGCTTATGATCATTGTCCGTTTTGTGTGCGTGCAAGAATGATCTTTGGGTTAAAAAATCTGCCTTTTGAATTAGTGATGTTAGGCAATGATGATGAAAAGACACCGATCGGTTTAGTGGGGAAAAAAGTCGTCCCGATTTTGGTTAAAGAAGATGGCACGGCAATGCCGGAAAGTTTGGATATTGTCCGTTATGTGGACGAGCATTTCGGTGAAAAAATACTTTCTGAGCAACTTCGTCCTGAAGTTGAGGAATGGGTAAAAACGGTTGGCCGTTATTATAATCACTTGCTTATTCCACGTTTTGTAAAAATGGATTTGGCGGAATTTAAAAGCCAAAGTGCGGTGGATTATTTCACTAAAAAGAAAACCGAATCCATCGGGGATTTTCAGCAGAATTTAGATGAAACGGCAAATTACCTTGTTCGATTACATCAAGATCTTGAAAATCTTGTACCGTTGATTCAATCAGATCTCGCATTGAATGGTAAGCTTTCTTTGGAAGATATTATTGTTTTCCCAATGTTACGTAATTTAACGTGTGTACGTGATATTCAATTCCCACCGGAAGTGGCGGCATATTTAGAGAAAATGTCTGAACAAAGTGGTGTGAATTTGTATTTTGATAAGGCGATTTAAACACAAAAAAACCTGCCGATTGGCAGGTTTTTTTATCATCTTTCATTATGCATGGCAACTTTGGCAAGCTGCTGAGGCTTGGAACATCCATACTAATTTTTCTTGCTCTTTGATGTAGTCGCTCATTTGAGAAGCCGTACCTTCATCATCGGCATCGCCTGCAAGGGCAAGAATTTCACGTTGTTGCTCAAGTAATACTTTTAAACCGGATAATGTACCGGATAAACATTCTTGTGCACCGCTTACGGCGATATCTTCTTGAATACGAGAAACTTTTAAATATTGGCTGTAAGCGTTGTTTGGGGTATGGCCTAAGGTGAGGATACGCTCTGCAAGTTCATCGATTTTAGTGATTAAATCCGTATAAATTTCCTCAAATTTTGCATGTAATTCAAAGAAGTTTACCCCTTTAATATTCCAGTGATAACCACGCACATTGGTGTAGAAAATTTGGTAACTGGCGAGTAAATCGTTTAATTTGTTTGCCAATTCCGCGGATTGTTCTTTATCTAAGCCGATAGATGTTTTTGACATGATGTTCTCCTTTACATTGTTGGTGAGTTTTTAGAGACAGAAGCTATTTGGCTTCAAGTATGCTTATTATACATAATAAAAGTAGGGAATAAAGCCACTTTATTAGATAGAATTGATAGATTATTTGTATCGAAATTAAATTCTTTTAAAAGATTTAACGATTGATTAAAAAATATCTGCATAGACTAACTTGTGATCTTTTTCACAGATTTTATAAATAGTCGATTGATGAGTTTAGTTTTGATCTACAATAAGTGCGGTTAAATTTTTAGATATTTTTTAAGGAAAACAAATGCAAGAATTAATCAGAAATACATTGCCACAGAATGTGCCATTGAATCAGGCTATTGTCCAAGAATTGGAAGCAGGGAATTGGGCCGGCTTTTTGAGCGCTCAACAAGTGGAAGAGCTTTGTTCGGATTTTACATTAACTCCCGTACAATTAGCCATACATCTACTTCCTATCGCCGCTTGTTATAGTCATACCGCCGTTTCCCATTTTAATGTCGGTGCGGTGGCCATTGGCCAAAACGGTGATTTCTATTTTGGGGCGAACCAAGAATTTGCAAATGTAGAAATTCAGCAAACCATTCATGCGGAACAAAGTGCGATTAGCCACGCATGGTTGCGGGGTGAAAGTCAGATTGCCCATGTGGTGGTGAATTACACGCCTTGTGGACATTGCCGTCAATTTATGAATGAATTACAAGGCGCTGAAGAATTGCAGATTCATCTTCCCCATCGTTTAAATAGTCTATTACATTATTATTTACCGGATTCTTTTGGGCCAAAAGATCTTGATATTACAGTGCATTTATTGGCAAAAGAAGCACATCATTTGGTTGCCAATCATTCTGATGAGTTGATTAATCAAGGGATTTTAGCGGCGAACCAATCCCATTGCCCTTATTCCGAAAGCCCACACGGCATAGCGATGTTGTTTAAAAATGGGGAAGTTATTACCGGACGATATGCGGAAAATGCCGCCTTTAATCCAAGTTTACCGGCATTACAAACCGCATTGAATTTTGCCTATTTGAATGACAAAAAATTAACGGATATTGAGCGGATAGTGATGGTGGAAAAACCGCTAAAATTGAGCCATAAATCAATGACAGAGCAACTTTTACGGGCATTAAATCTACCCGTTTTAGAATATGTAAAACTATAAAAAGCAGGGCAGAGAAATCTGCCCCTTTTATTGACTTTCTTGTTGGAAATATTTGGCAAGATGGTAAAACAGATCTTGAATTTGGTTGGCTCGGTGTCCAAGTACGCGTACGATAATCCCATCTCTGTTTAAAAGAGAAGCGCCAACCAGCATGGTTTTTTCCTCCGCAATATGTGCGTGAATGGCTTGTAAAATCCCCTTTAATTCGACCGCACTTTTAGCAAGGTTTAGATAGACTAATGATCCTTGATGGGAATAGTTTTCCATTTGGCTCAATGCTGTGAGATGCATTGAGGAAGGCAACCACTGAATACAATCTGATACAAGCGGATATTTTTTGCCGTCATGTTGTAACTTATTAATTTTCACATGGGATGAAAATTGGCGGAAAGCAAAACGTTCATTATTTAATACACGCCCTATGGCAACAATCTCACCGTAAATCAGCTCGCTGTTTGGCTGCATTTCAATGAGCGTTTTTTGTTTGAAAGCAGAATCTTTGTGTAGCACCAACGGATGGGGTAAATAGAATAAACGGCTTCCTTCTGCCAAGTTAATTTGCGTGATTTGTTCGGCACTCTCGTTTTCATTCATGGTTTGCACACGGGTGAATGCCTGAGTATGAAGTGAAAGTGCGGTTGATTTTGCCAGTGAAATTTGAATGTCTAACAGATCGCCAGCCAGCACACCGGGTGAAGAGGACATCTGCATGGCATTCAATCCCCGCTGCCAAATACCCGAATAATGAGGCAGCACCATGACTTTAAAGGGCGGCGTGGCAAAATAGTCGGCAAGTTGGGTTTTACCGTTTTGGGCGAGCTTGGTGGAAAGTTTGAGTTTACTGTTCATTGTTTTTAAAAACTATCTCACTAATGAAGCAGGCTCTTCCACATTTTTCAACAGAGCATATTTTTCAATCCAACCAATCACACCCTCTAAATTTTCTTTTTTCATGAGGTTAGTGAAAATGAAAGGCTGACCATTGCGCATACGGCGAGCATCACGTTCCATAACGCTTAAATCCGCTCCCACAAATGGGGCGAGGTCGGTTTTATTAATCACCAATAAATCCGAACGAGTAATACCGGGGCCGCCTTTGCGTGGAATTTTTTCTCCTTGTGCCACATCAATGACGAAAATCGTCACATCCGCTAAATCGGGGCTAAAGGTGGCTGAAAGATTATCACCGCCCGATTCGATAAAGACGATTTCCACATCAGGAAAACGAGCCACCATTTCATCGACTGCCTCCAAGTTCATTGAGGCATCTTCACGAATGGCGGTATGAGGGCAGCCGCCGGTTTCTACTCCCATAATCCGCTCTGGAGGAAGCAGACTATTTTTCGTCAAAAATTCCGCATCTTCTTGGGTGTAAATATCATTGGTGATCACTGCCACGCTATATTTGCTGGCGATTTCACGAGTCAGTTTTTCAATTAACGCTGTTTTACCTGCCCCCACTGGGCCTGCAACGCCGATTTTAATGTAGTTACGCATTGTTTTTTCCTTTTTCTAATGATTTCCCTCTCTATTTCTGGGAAAGGGAGGATAAATTCTTTGGGTTTTGGAGGGAGAGGGGATTGTAAAATCTTGGTGAAAAATGACCGCACTTTCCCTCTCTCTGACGAAAATTGCCGAACGCAATTTCCATCAGTCTCTCTCCCGTAAACGGGTGAGAGGATAATTTTTACGACATATAAAGTCTGGTATAAAGCTGTTCGTGTTGCATTGCCCGAATATCGTTAGCGAGGGTGGCAGCGCCAAGCCAATCCGGATCGGGGGATAGGCTTAATTCGACCGCTTGTTGCAACGGCTGACGTAAGCTGAACAAAATATCCTGCCCGTCCATTTGGCTTAAGGGAATCAGTTTTACGCCATTGGTGATCGTCCCCACCGCCGCATTGTAATAAAAGGCATAGAGTGTATCCGCTTTGGCAAGCCCCATTGCCTGTGCAACCATCGCAAACACGATAGGGAAGTAGCCTTGCACGCGTTTTTCATTGATTGCCTGTTGATAAGCCATCAGTACAGGATGGTTTTCATAACGAATAAAAATTTTGAGCAACCGCACACCGAGTTTAAAACTGCCTTCACGGCTTTCACGAGCAATCTTCGTAGCGGAAAGTTCCCAATCTAATTCGCATAAACGGTCAAAATTATGACTTTCCATGGCATCGAAAGCGAGGGAAAGGTATGCTCCATCGTTATAAATCCAGTTTTGCAATAGCTGGGTTTGCACATAGTCTTCAAGGGTCGCTTTACTTACCACAATTCGTTGCTGAACGAAGGTTTCCAAGCCGTTGGAATGATTAAATCCGCCAATAGGTAAAGTGGGATCCACTAAGTGGAGCAAAGCGCCTAAATCCGCCAAACTACGGTTTAATGTTGGTGCCAATTTCCATCTCCGTGGTGATGATAGCCGTGATGATCGTGACTATGTGAATGGCTGTGCGAATGCCCTTGTGCAGAATTGGCGCGCAAGGCTTGACTTAAACGGCGTTCGGCTTTTTGCGGATGAAAGCCTGCCGCTTGTAACCATTCAAACATCGGTTTGTCGTAAGGTAAAGTCACCTCATCGCCATCTAAAAAGAGCGGTGAATGTTTGTTACCGATTTCATAGCAGGCTCGTGCCATTTCAGGTAGAGTTTTCGGTGAAAGGACAATGACTTCACTAGGTAAAATTTCGATGGCGATCACCAGTTCGTCACTTATAAACACCACGTCATCATGTTTTAAACGTTGCCCTTCCTTGAGCAAACGAAATGCCACTTCACGCCCTGTATTAGTGGTTTTGCGAAGGATATTGCGTTCGCTTTCATACCATTGCAATGGCACACGTTCAATGGTTTGTGTTGTGATTTTGCCTTCATCTCGAAGTTCGGTTAAATTGCCCAATATGGTATTCATAATGGGGAGGATTGGGTTAAGAATTTTCATTTTTGTCTTCTATTTTAGGTAATGTTTTAACCTTTTCGGCTAATTGTTTTTCTGTTCGTTTTACTTTCCGTTCTAGTTTTTGTAAATCAGGTTCGGCAGGCAATTCTTCTGGTTTTATGCCTCGCTGTCCAAGCATTTTCCGAATAGTTTTATTGTTTTGTACATGTTCAATCGTAATCTCATTTTCACCTTGTAAATTAGCTTGTTGCGTATTGTGATTTGTCATCTCTGTCGCAAGTTGCTTAGCGGCAATGGTTAGTGTTGGTAAGAAATCGGCTAATGCTCTTCCTTTCGGTATTTCATATTTTTCTTTCATCACCTGAGTGGAAAATCCGCCAAACAGGGCATAATCGCCTTTTGAACGAATTCGACCAAATCCGACATCGTCAACCCCCCGTTCATAAAGAATTTGTGAAAGGATTTTTTCGGATTCTCTTAAGCGTTCACGCGCCTCTAAACGAGTATGCAGCTGCATTCTCTCTTCAATCAATTCCTGTTTTCTTGTTTGCACTGCAAAATAGCTTTGTGCAAAAGCAATTTCAGGCTTTCTTGGATCGCCATTTTGAGCGATTAAATAGCAGGCGTAACGTGTGAGCATAAAATCATCAATGTTACGTTTACTACCACTGCCTAACTCGACCATTTTCGTGACGCCACGAAAATGGTCTGAAGCCTTATAGCCACTGGCTTCACAGGAATCAATCGCTCGGTGAATGGCCACTTTAAAGTTTTCCCAACGACTATATCCGAGATGTGTTTGAAGGTCACGGGCATACCAAAACTCAATATGTTGATCTAGTCGTTGAACAAGATTTTCTAATGTTGATTGTAATAGCTGTAATTGAGGATCCATTTTTATTCCTTTTTAAATGTAAAACAATTCAACATCCTAATAAAAGCCCGATTCGAAATCAGAAAAACCTTTTATTTTTTCGAGTGAGATCACAAACTTTCGTCCAGAGTAACAAGTTACCCTAGGATTACGAATAATTCAGCCCCTTTGGGGTTGAGGTGTCGTTAGAACATAAAATACCGCTGCGCCAGTGGCACTTTTTCTGCCGGTTCACAAGTGATAAGCTCACCATTTACCCGCACTTCGTAACGCTCAGGATCGACGGTGATTTCAGGTGTGGCATCATTATGAACTAAGTCTTTTTTACCAATATTACGGCAACCTTTCACAGCAATGAGTTCTTTTTCTAAGCCATATTGAGTTTGAATATCCGCTTGTTGAGCGGCTTCCGACACAAATACTACAGCAGTTTCAGTGGTAGCTTTGCCTTGGTTGCCAAACATTGGGCGGTAGAATACCGGTTGTGGTGTTGGGATCGAGGCATTTGGGTCGCCCATTTTGGCATAACTGATAAAGCCTTTTTTGATCACTGTTTTAGGTTTCACACCAAAAAACATGGGTTTCCACAGCACAATATCAGCGATTTTGCCCACTTCCAATGAACCGACATGATCAGCGATACCGTGAGCAATAGCCGGGTTGATGGTGTATTTCGCAATATAGCGTTTAATACGGAAGTTATCGTTGCCTTTAGTGCCTAATTCACCTCGTTGTGCTTTCATTTTGTCCGCTGTTTGCCAAGTGCGTGTTACCACTTCACCGATACGCCCCATGGCTTGCGAGTCGGAACTCATAATGGAAAATACCCCAATATCGTGTAAAATATCTTCTGCAGCAATGGTTTCTGGGCGGATACGGCTGTCGGCGAATGCCACATCTTCAGGCACACGTTTGTCTAAATGATGGCAAACCATCAACATATCCAAATGCTCGTCAATAGTGTTCACTGTGAACGGGCGAGTTGGGTTGGTAGAAGCCGGTAGCACGTTCGGATACATTGCTGCTTTGATAATGTCTGGAGCATGTCCACCGCCTGCGCCTTCAGTGTGGAAAGTATGGATAACACGTCCGTCAATGGCTTTCATGGTATCTTCTAAGAAACCACTTTCGTTGAGGGTATCAGTATGGATTGCCACTTGCACATCCATTTCATCTGCCACTTTTAATGCCGCATCAATAACCGCAGGTGTTGCCCCCCAATCTTCGTGGATTTTTAAACCGAGTGCACCGGCACGGATTTGTTCTCTTAAAGGTTCAAGGGTAGAGCAGTTACCTTTACCAAAAAAGCCCACATTGACAGGCAGTGCCTCTGCGGCTTGGAACATTCGTTGTAAATTCCAAGCTCCCGGTGTACAAGTAGTAGCATGCGTACCATCCGCCGGACCTGTACCACCACCAATTAATGTGGTTGTTCCGTTTTCCAGGGCGTGTTGTGCTTGTTGCGGGCAGATAAAGTGGATATGTGTATCAATTCCGCCTGCAGTGGCGATTAGGTTTGCACCATTATGCACTTCGGTACTCACGCCGATAATCATATTTGGGGTAACGCCGTCCATTGTGTCGGGATTACCAGCCTGACCGATACCCACGATTCGTCCATCACGAATACCAATATCCGCTTTGATAATGCCAAGTTTCGCATCAATAATCATCACATTGGTGATAACAAAATCTAGTACATTAGGATTATCACGGGTTTCGGTGCCGGATTGAGCCATACCATCACGCACACTTTTGCCACCGCCAAATTTACATTCATCACCTTTGGTGACTAAATCTTGTTCAATGGTTGCCCATAAATCAGTATCGCCTAAACGCACGCTATCGCCCACGGTGGGGCCGAAAGTGGCAACATATTGAGATCTTGGAATGGTTAATGTCATTGTGCTATTCCTTATAATTTGCCGTCAATTTTGTTATGAAAACCATAAATGATTTTGTTTCCGCCAAATTCTACTAATTCTACGGTTTTAGCTTCGCCGGGTTCAAAACGCACCGCATTTCCTGAGGGGACGTTTAAACGCATACCACGAGCTAAAGTGCGGTCAAATTCAAGGGCATTATTGGTTTCAAAAAAGTGATAGTGGGAGCCGACTTGGATTGGACGATCGCCTTTATTTATCACATCAATTTTTACGGTTTTCCGCCCAATATTGGCTTGGATATCACCGTTTGCTAATTTGTATTCACCTGGAATCATTTGATTAAATCCTAATTTATCTAATCGGGTTATGTACCGTTACTAATTTTGTGCCATCGGGAAAGGTAGCTTCAATTTGCACTTCATGTACCATTTCAGGGATACCTTCCATAACATCATCGACAGTTAAAAGGGTTGCTCCATATTGCATTACTTCTGCAACTGTCATACCGTCACGAGCGGCTTCCTGTAAGTGGCTGGCAATGTAGGCGATGGATTCCGGATAGTTTAATTTTACACCGCGAGCCTTGCGTTTTGCTGCAAGCTCACCGGCAAGAAAAAGCATCAGCTTTTCTTGTTCTCTTGATGTTAAATGCATTTTTATTTCCTTAATTAAAAACGACTTGGATCGGGATAAATAGCCAAGTTTTTAGAATTTCGGTTGGGATGATTGA
Source organism: Rodentibacter ratti (assembly GCF_002000485.1). Taxonomy (GTDB): domain Bacteria; phylum Pseudomonadota; class Gammaproteobacteria; order Enterobacterales; family Pasteurellaceae; genus Rodentibacter; species Rodentibacter ratti. The sequence goes on from NZ_MLAJ01000005.1 coordinate 272,423, forward strand.
TTTGATTTTCTATCTAGGATGACAGTGCGTAGTATAAAAGGAAATGCTACTTTTTGCTATGTTAAATTGAATGAAATCGCATATTTTCATTTGTGTTTTTATTTTGAAACAAAAAGCGCATACATGATGCGCTTTTTACTATAAGTAATGGATAGAGATTAAAGGACTTTTACAATACTTTCACATAAATAACGGATGTTATCTTCTGTAATACCTGCTACGTTAATACGACCTGAACGCACCGCATAAATAGCGAATTCTTCTTTTAAGCGATCTACTTGTTCTGCTGTTAAACCACTGAAGGAGAACATACCGTTTTGTTCGATAATAAAACTGAAATCTTGTTGTGCGCCGTACTCTTTTAATAACTGCACAAATAAATGACGCATTTTCTTGATTCGTTCACGCATTTCGGTGAGTTCATCATCCCAAGATTGGCGAAGCAGTGGGGAGCTTAACACTTGTACCACCGTTGCTGCGCCGTGAGAGGCAGGGTTGGAGTAGAGCGTACGAATAATGGATTTCACTTGAGTCAATGCGGTTGAAGCAATCTCTGAATTTTCCGCCACTAAAGTAAATGCACCTACCCGTTCATTATATAAACCGAAGTTTTTAGAGAAAGAGCTGGCAACAAGCAATTCTTTATGATTTTCGGCAAAGGTGCGTAAGCCAAGGGCATCTTCATCTAGGCCGTTTGCTAAACCTTGGTAAGCAAAATCGAATAGGGGGAGCCAACCGTTTTTTGCAGAAAGTTCTGCCAGTTGTTGCCATTGTTCCGGTGTTGGATCAATACCGGTCGGATTATGGCAGCAACCGTGGAGAAGCACGACATCACCTGCGTTTGCGTTGCTTAAATCGGCGATTAAATTATCCCAGTCTAAAGTTTTGTTTTCCGCATCATAGTAACGGTATTCACGAATTGTTATCCCTACAGCATTGAAAATCGCATTGTGGTTTGGCCAAGTCGGTGTGCTAATCCAGACGTTTTGCGCTTTAGTTTGGCGTTTGATAAATTCAGCTGCAATGCGTAGTGCACCGGTTCCACCAAGGCTTTGAACGGTTCTGGCTCGCTGTTGTTTTACAATGTTACTGTCTGCGCCAAAAAGTAGTTCTTGGGTTAAACGATTGTATTCTGCGATACCGTCAATGGTGAGATAATTTTTGGTATTTTCTTTATCAAGTAAGCGTTTTTCTGCTTCTTTTACAGCCCGCATAATGGGGGTTGCACCTTGTGCATCTTTATATACGCCAATACCAAGGTTAATTTTATTTGCACGGGTTTCAGATTTGAATGCTTCGCCTAAGCCAAGAATTGGATCGGCAGGTGCGGCTTTGATATTTTCAAACATAGCATTTTCCTTTTTTGATGGGGGGATAATCGGTCTCTTTATACTGCAAGCTTTTATGTTTAGCAAGTAAAAACACCACAAAAATTAACCGCACTTTTGTGTTTTGCTGATTACATCAAAAAGTGCGGTTAAAAATGAATTTATTTTAATTGTGCGATCGTCCAGTTCAATCCGGATTGATAATCTTCCGGTAAAGTATGACGAAGTTTTTCCAGTTGCTGAACGATAACGGATTTATCCGGGTGAGAAAGATTAATATGACCCACTTTCCGCCCCGGGCGAACTTCTTTGCCATACCAATGAAGCTGGGCAAAAGGGATATTTAACCATTGTGGATTATGATCTGTGCCAATTAAATTTACCATCACACTCGGCGCAAAAGTTTCCAAATTTGGTGTCGGCAAATTCAGTAATGCACGCAGATGCAATTCAAATTGGCTAATGGAACAACCAAGTTGTGTCCAGTGACCGCTGTTGTGTACACGTGGGGCAAGTTCATTGATTAGCAATTTATCACCCACCACAAAACATTCCATCGCCATGACCCCTACATAATTGAGCCTATCCATAATTTTACCCAACATGGCTTCCGCTTGTGCCTGTTGATGAGATTGTTGAGGGAAAGCGGTATCCATCACGCTATAACGTAAAATTCCATTTTGTTGAAGATTGTGTGTCACAGGATAGAAGCGTTTTTCAGCATTTTTGAAACGTGCGCCAACAATCGATACCTCATAATCAAAAGGAATAAATTTCTCCGCAATCACTTCACCGAATAAATCATCGGTAATCTCGCTTTGATTTTCATTCGTGATAATCCATTGTCCACGTCCGTCATAGCCGCCGGTACGGCGTTTCACCACGACTTTTTCACCTATGTTTTGGAAAACTTCTTGCCATTGTTCTTTATTTTCTAACAAGCGCCAAGGCGAAGTGGAAAGCTCAAGTTCATCCAAAAGGGATTTTTGTGTTAAACGATCTGCCAACAAGCCAAAAATAGGTTGATTGACAAAATGAGGGTGGTTGCCGAGTAATTCGGTGAGAGGTGTTTTTTCCCAACGTTCAATTTCTGCGGTGATCACCGCATTTGTCGGCAAATCAAAAACGGGCGCATTGAAGGCTAAAGGTTCCACCTGAATATCTAAAGGTGCACCAGCATAGCGAAGCATTCTGCCTAATTGACCGTTACCAAGCACATAAACCGTAGGGTAGAGGGAGGATTGTTGCATGTTATTTCTCATCAAAAAATAATCGAAAAAACAACCGCACTTTTAATAAAGTGCGGTCAAGTTTTCTTGCGTTTTATACGCGCGGATCGGGATTATCCAACACCGCTTGAGTTTGTTTTTCGCGGAATGCTTGTAAACGTGAGAGCAAATCCTGATCCCACGCCGCCAAAATTTGTGCAGCAAGTAATGCGGCATTTGCTGCACCGGCAGGGCCGATAGCAAGTGTTCCTACTGGAATACCTTTTGGCATTTGCACGATAGAATGAAGGCTATCCACACCGCTTAACATGGAACTTTTCACCGGTACACCCAGCACGGGAACTAAGGTTTTTGCGGCGATCATACCCGGTAAATGTGCTGCACCGCCTGCACCGGCAATAATCACTTTATAGCCGTTTTTTTGCGCATTTTCGGCAAAGCTAAACAGTTTATCGGGGGTTCGGTGGGCGGAAACAATTTCAACATGATAAGGCACATTGAGTTCATCTAAAATTTGTGTGCTTTCTTGCATGGTTGCCCAATCGCTTTTAGAACCCATCACAATGGCAATTTGTGCTTGTTTTGTGGACATTTTTTGATCCCAATTAAAAATAAAAACGGTGCGTAGAATAGCATAATTTTACAAGGCTAGGCAAACGTTTGCTCAGTTGTTGTGAGAGAAAATTCCATTGCAACTTTTGCCGTAAAATCATATTCTAATGGGCGATTTTTTCTTAAAAAAGAGCCGATTATGTTAGCTAAAGCAAAATATCGCAAAGATTATAAAAAACCGGATTTTACTGTGACGGACATTTATTTAGACTTTCAGTTAGATCCGGATCACACGGTGGTTACCGCAACCACAAAATTCCAACGATTAAATGATCAAGCAACAAGTTTGCGTTTAGACGGTCATAGTTTCCAATTTTCCTCCATTAAATTTAACGGCGCATCTTTCACCGATTATCAGCAGGATGGCGAAGGTTTAACCTTGAATTTGAGCGATAAAAGTGCTGTTGAATTTGAGCTAGAAATTGTCACCATTCTGGTTCCGGCAAAAAATACCTCATTACAAGGTTTGTATCAATCGGGTGAAGGCATTTGTACTCAGTGTGAAGCGGAAGGTTTCCGTCAAATTACTTATATGCTGGATCGCCCTGATGTGTTAGCTCGTTACACCACCAAAATCACCGCAGATAAAACGAAATATCCTTACTTGCTTTCCAACGGAAATCGTATCGCTGAAGGCGAGCTAGACAAGGGGCGTCATTGGGTTGAATGGCATGATCCGTTTCCAAAACCAAGCTATTTGTTTGCCTTAGTAGCAGGGGATTTTGATTTATTACAAGATAAATTCATCACCAAAAGCGGTCGGGAAGTGGCGTTAGAGCTCTATGTGGATCGCGGTAATCTTGATCGTGCCGGTTGGGCAATGGAAAGTCTGAAAAAATCCATGAAGTGGGATGAAGATCGCTTTAATCTGGAATACGACTTAGACATTTATATGATCGTGGCGGTGGATTTCTTCAATATGGGGGCAATGGAAAACAAGGGATTGAATATTTTCAATTCTAAGTTTGTGTTGGCGAACCCGCAAACCGCAACGGACGAGGATTATCTCGCTATCGAAAGTGTGATTGCTCACGAATATTTCCATAACTGGACGGGTAACCGTGTTACTTGCCGTGATTGGTTCCAATTAAGTCTAAAAGAAGGATTAACCGTATTCCGTGATCAAGAATTTTCTTCTGATACCGGCTCTCGTGCGGTAAATCGTATCAATAATGTGAAATTCTTACGCACCACGCAATTTGCCGAAGATGCCGGCCCAATGGCACACCCGATTCGTCCGGAAAAAGTGATTGAAATGAATAACTTTTACACGGTGACGGTGTATGAAAAAGGGGCAGAAGTGATCCGTATGTTGCATACCTTGTTGGGCGAGGAGGGTTTCCAAAAAGGTATGGCATTATATATTGCGGAAAATGACGGCAAAGCCGCCACCTGTGAAGATTTTGTTTCCGCTATGGAACGTGCCAATGCGCTGGATTTAAGCCAATTCCGCCGCTGGTATAGTCAATCCGGCACACCGGAATTGTTAATTAGCGATGCTTATGATGAACAGACTCACACTTATCGTTTAACCGTTTCTCAAACGACCCCGCCGACAGCGGATCAAATGGAAAAAGTGAATTTACACATTCCGCTTAAAATGGCGTTATATGCGCAAGACGGCACAAAACAAATGCTTCAATATGACGGCGAGGCATTAAATGGCGTGTTAAATATCACGGAAAAAGATCAAGTATTTGAATTTCACGGTATTTATGGTCGCCCGGTTCCTGCTTTATTGAAAGATTTTTCTGCACCGGTGAAATTGGACTATGATTACACCACGGACCAACTTCTCACTTTGTTAAAATTTGCCAATAATGCCTTTGTGCGTTGGGACGCAGCACAGATGTTATTGACGAACGAGTTACGTCGTAACGTTGCCCATTTCCAACAAGGAGAAGATTTTGAAATTTCGCCTCAAATTTTGACCGCACTTTCACAAGTGTTGGAAAATTATGAAGCAGATATTGAATTGGCGACGTTGATTCTTACCTTACCAAGAGAAATTGAATTTGCCGAAAGTTTCAAAACCATTGATCCCGATGGCATTGTCGCAGCGCGAGAATTTATCGTGCGAGCCATTGCCGAATATCTCAAAGAACCCTTGCTTAAAATCTATAATCATATTCGTTTGGAAGCATACCGTATCACTCAGCAGGATATAGCCCTGCGTGCAATGCGTAACCTTTGCTTAAATTATCTGGCTTACACCTCCCTTGGTAATAACCTTGTTCATAAGCATTACAATGGGGCAAATAATATGACGGACACCCTTGCGGCACTTACGGCAGCAACCAAAGCCTCTCTCCCGTGCCGTGATACCTTACTTGCTGATTTTGAGCAAAAGTGGCAGCACGACGGTTTAGTGATGGATAAATGGTTTGCCTTACAAGCCACCCGACCGGATGAAAATGTGTTAGAAATTGTGAATCATCTGATGGATCATCCAAGTTTTAATTTCAACAATCCGAATCGTTTACGTGCTTTGGTGGGGAGTTTTGCCAATCAAAACCTTAAGGCTTTCCACGAAATCAGCGGTTCAGGTTATCGTTTCTTAACGGATGTGTTAATTCGACTTAATGACAGCAACCCACAAGTTGCCGCTCGTCTGATCGAACCGCTAATCCGTTTCGCCCGCTACGATGCCCAACGTCAAACCCTCATGAAACGGGCATTGGAGCGTTTAAGCACTGTCGAAAATCTTTCCAAAGATTTATTTGAGAAGATTGAGAAAGCGTTGAGATAAGTTTTTTAGTAACAGGGTAGATGTAATGTCTACCCAAAGGAAAACAATCATGCAAGACGTGATAAACGGATTATTAGTTGTGCTAGTGCCTATGCTGTTAGGCTATTTATTGAAAGTAAAAAATAAAAAACATATCATCAAAATTAATCAAATTGTGATGTTTTTGTTGTATGTTATCTTGTTTTTAATGGGGTATTTACTTGGTCAGCTTGATGATCTAGAAACAAAACTCCCGATTATAGGTAAAACCGCTGCGGCACTTTCGGCGATTATTCTAACCTCAAATATGATTGGATTAATGATTTATGATCGTTTTAATCCTGCACCATTACTCAAATCTCAAGGAAAAATCCCCTCTCGTTGGCACTCATTAGTTGATTCTTTCAAACTTTCCGGAACCGTTGTTTTAGGGACGTTATGCGGTTGGCTATTTAACGCTTATCTTGTTTTACCTACGGGGATTAATCTTTATGTGTTGATTGCCTTGATTTTTTTCGTGGGTATCCAGCTACGGAACAATGGAATTTCTCTAAAAGAAGCATTGTTTAATAAACGTGGTTTTCAAACCGGTATGGTATTTACTGTCACTTCCTTACTTGGAGGGATTGTGGCGGCATTGGTTTTAACTATGCCGATCACCCAAGGTTTAGCATTTGCTTCGGGAATGGGCTGGTATTCTTTATCAAGTGTGGTACTGACAAATGCATGGGGACCGATACAGGGAAGTATTGCATTTTTTAATGATTTATCTCGAGAGATTATTAGTTTATTTATCGTTCCGATTTTTATACAACATTTTCGCTCAACAGCGATTGGTATCACCGGGGCAACAGCGTTGGACTGTACTTTGCCTATTATTCAAAAATCGGGGGGAATAGAAGTGACACCTATCGCAATTTCTTTCGGGGTTGTTACAAATATTCTTCCGCCTGTTTTATTAGTTTTATTCTCAGGTATTCCTATCTAATTTTATCCCATTGAATTATTTATATTATTTTAATTAACAACATTTAACCCTAAGGAATAAAAATGCAACAAAAACATTCAAATCTTGCCGCCAGTCTTGTGTGGTTTACCGCAGCCATCTCTATGGCAGAAATTTTAACCGGAACTTGGTTTGCGCCTCTCGGTTGGAAACAAGGGATTATCGCAATTTTACTCGGACATATTATTGGCGGTGTAATGTTCTTTTGTGCAGGGTTTATCGGTGCCAAAACACAAAAAAGTGCCATGCAAACTGTACAGATTTCTTTTGGGCAAAAAGGTTCGGTGCTTTTTTCCGTACTTAATGCGATGCAGCTTATCGGTTGGACTGCTGTGATGATTTATATGGGCGCAGAAGTGATCTCTATTTTGAATCAACAAGAGGCACAAAATGCATTTTTCCCGTTATTTACCGTGGGATTAGGTGTGCTCATTATCGTTTGGTTGTTAATGGGCTTTAGCAATCTTGGTGTAATAAAAAGTCTTTCTTTGGTGACGATGTTTTTACTGATGCTTTGGTTGACATTACAAATTATCAGTCGTGACTTTATGCCTCCGGTGGGAGAACATCAGATTAAATTCGGCACAGCCGTAGAGATTGCCGCGATTATGCCGTTATCTTGGCTTCCGGTTGTTTCCGATCATACGAAACACACAAAAACCCCACTAAAAACAACCGCACTTTCTACTCTCGCTTATACAGTCACAAGTTGTTGGATGTATTCCATTGGATTAGGGGCTGCGCTCGTGAGCGGAAAATCGGAAATCGCCCAAATTTTAGCATTGTCGGGTGTGAGTATTGTTGGTGTGATGATTGTTGTTACCTCCACCATGATCAATACCGCATTACCGGCGCATTCCACAGGGATGAGTTTAAATAATATTTACGCTAAATTGAGTGTGAAATGGGTTTCAATTCTCACGGTGGTGACCGGAATTATTCTTGCAACAATGTTGCCGGTTACGCAATATGAACATTTTCTCTTTTTTATCGGTTCGGTATTCGCTCCTATGATTGGGGTGTTGATTGCCGATTTCTTTGTATTTAAGCAAAGCGAACCTCAGAGAAGCATTGATGTGATAGGCTTAGGCGTTTGGTTTATCGGTTTTATCATTTACCGTGTTTTAATGTGGCAAGAATGGGAAACCGAATTAGGGGTCACTGTTCCTGTTATTGCGTTCACCTTCGGCTTAACCATTTTGGTACGTAAATTGACAAAAAAATAGAAAAGATAAGGGGAAAATCATGAATTTTCCCCTTTTTTACAGGAATTATTTTTTCCAAATTACGTGAAATTCACGATCTTCTTCACGGTGAGAAATGAGAAATTTGGCAAAGACATCATCCATTTCATCTTTATCATTAACTAAACCAATCCAGACTTCAGCAAAGGCATCCGGGTCGATCAATACCCCAATTTCCTGTTCCCAATCTTCAGCGGTTTCCACAAATTCTACTGCACCACGTTCTTCAAATTGAAGATTAAATAGCATTACATCCGCCGGATCTAAATTTTCCCCTGCCATTTCCAAGAAAATATCATAGGCAATATCAATGGCGGCATCGGGATCGAGTTTTTGAAGTTCTGTTGTCATAATTTAGCCTCTTGTTCAGTTATGAGCGGTATGATACTGAAATAAAAAGTGCGGTCAAATTCATTGGTGTTTTTGACCGCACTTTTTTCTCGATTAACCCGTATTACGCATTCCTGCGGCAATACCTGTGATAGTGATCATCAAGGCTTGTTCTACATCAGGATTTGGCTGATCCGGATTTTCACGGAAACGGTGGAGGAGCTCCACTTGGAGAAGATTGAGCGGATCGGTGTAGATATTGCGTAGTGCAATGGATTCGGCAATCCATTGTAAATCGGACATCAGTTCATTACGGTGAGAAAGGGAAAGCACCGTTTGGATATCCGCTGTCAATTGTTGGCGTAAGTTTTCGCCTAAATACCACAGCTCTTTTTTCACCAACCGTTGATCATATTGTTGTGAAAGCCAGAGGTCTGCTTTGCTGAACACCATTTCCAACATACCAATTCGGGTAGAGAAAAACGGCCAGGTTTGGCACATTTCTTCAATAATCTCACTTTTGCCATTTTCAATGACTTGACGCACAGAAGCCCCCGCTCCTAGCCATGCCGGTAACATTAAACGGTTTTGCATCCAAGCGAAGATCCAAGGAATGGCTCGAAGGCTTTCAACCCCGCCGCTCGGATTGCGTTTTGCCGGGCGGGAACCCAGTGGTAATTTAGAGAGCTCTTGTTCCGGTGTAGCACTGCGGAAGTAAGGCACAAAGTCTTTATCGCCCCGCACCACATCACGATAGATTTTGCAAGAAATGCTGGAAAGCTCATCCATGATGGCACGCCATTCCAATTTAGGTTCCGGTGGTGGCAAGAGATTGGCTTCTAAAATTGCGCTGGCGTAAAGATCGAAAGTTTCCACTGCTACCGCCGGTAAACCGAGTTTGAAGCGGATCATTTCCCCTTGTTCCGTGACACGTAAGCCATTTTTCAATGAGCGTGGTGGTTGAGAAAGTAGGGCGGCATGGGCCGGTGCACCGCCACGACCGATTGTGCCGCCACGTCCGTGGAATAAGGTGAGTTCAATGCCGAGTTTTTCCGTTAAATTCACCAAGGCTTCTTGGGCACGATATTGCGCCCATGAAGCAGCCATCATGCCCGCATCTTTAGCGGAATCCGAATAGCCGATCATCACCATTTGGCGGTTGTTGATGATACCTCGATACCAACCGATATTGAATAGTTGGGTCATCACTTCTTCTGCCGCATCCAAGTCATCCAAGGTTTCAAACAGTGGCACTACAGGGATATGGTGAGGCACTCCGGCTTCTTTTAGCAATAAGTGGACGGCAAGTACATCAGAAGCACTACGTGCCATAGAAATCACATAACAAGCAATCACCCCTTGTTTTTGCGCCGCAACCACCTGACAGGTATCAAGAATTTCTTGTGTTTCGGCGGAAGGTGTCCAATTTTGAGGAATGAGTGGACGACGTGAACTTAATTCACGAATTAAGAAGGCTTGTTTGTCCTCCTCTGTCCATTGGGAATAATCACCTAAACCGATATAGCGGGTGATTTCTGCAATGGCATCAGTATGACGGGTACTTTCTTGACGAATATCCATTTGTGACAAGGTGACGCCAAAGCAACGGATACGATGTAAAATATCGAGTAATGAACCGTTTGCAATAATACGCATACCGCATGCCATAAGGGATTGATAACAATCGTAAAGGGGGTCCCAAAGTTGGTTATCCTCTAAAATGATGTCATTTTCTGTGACACGAGGCAGGCGATCGGCAAGGAGATCGTCAAAGTATGCGAGGGTGGTCGTGAGTTTTGTGCGTAAGCCTTTTACTACGACACGATAAGGCTCTAAATGATCGCCATATTTTGCTCGAAATTCATCGGTACATTTCACCATCGAAAGTTCATCGGCCAGTTTGCAGATGTCTTGAAGGAATAAATCTGCCGCTTTCCAACGGGCAAAATTCAATACTTTTTGGCTAATTTGAGCGGTCACAAATGGGTTGCCGTCACGGTCGCCCCCCATCCAAGAAGAAATGCGTACCGGTTTTAAACCGACCGGTAAATCATAGCCTAAAAATTCACGGGCATTTTCATTTAATTGGCGAAGAAACTCCGGAACGGCTTGCCAGAGGCTATTTTCCAACATGGCAAAGCCCCATTTCGCTTCATCAAAAGGGGTGGGGCGAACGGTGCGAATTTCATTGGTATGCCAGGCTTCGGCAATTAAACGAAGGAGCAGACGTTCAATTACGCTGCGTTCTTTTGATGTCAGATCAGCATGTTCCAATTTGCTTAAACATTTGTTGATTTCAACGTGTTTATGAATGAGTGAACGGCGGGTGGTTTCTGTCGGGTGCGCCGTTAATACCAGTTCGATTAAGAGTTTTTCAATGGTTTTATAAACCTCTTCTTTTGACGCATTTTCCGCTTTTAAACGGGTAAATAGGGCGTGTAAAGAGCGTTCTGAAGGGGCTTTTTGTGAATGTTCACGGGAGATGGCTTGATATTGTTCGGCAATATTTGTTAGGTTTAAAAATTGACTGAATGCTCGTGCCACAGGAATGATATTATCCGTTGAAATATTCGCCAGCGTTTCGAGCAAGGCTTGACGTGCATTGTCATCCCCCGCCCGAGAATCACGGGATAGCTTGCGGATATTTTCGATAAGTTCAAGAATATCGGCGCCTTGTGCATCGTTAATGGTTTCTCCGAGAAAACGTCCTAACATATTGATGTTATTACGTAGAGTAGCATACTCTTGTGTCATACAAACTCCTAAAATTAAAGTAAAAATAAAACTAGGCGTAGATATAACTAAAAATAGGTGCTTGGTCAAACCTTATTAGAGAAAAGATTGATGAAAAACAGGAAAAATAAATTTCTCTCAAAAAATGACCGCACTTTCTATATATTATGTAAAAAGTGCGGTCATTTTTTAGTGAATTTTATGAAATGATTTTAACGGATTTTCTCACAACCAGCTCGGGATGAATATCAATTCGGCTTTGAGTTTGTGATAAATCATCTTTATCTTTTTGTGAAATGCGTTCAAATAACAAATTTACCGCTTGTGCGCCTAATCGAGATTTAGATTGGTGAATAGTAGTCAATGGTGGTGCATAAAAACGCGATGAATGAATATTATCATAACCAATAATTGAAATATCATCCGGCACACGCAAGCCTTTCTCTGTAATAGCAGAAATCGCACCTAATGCCATCACATCATTACAGCAGAATACGGCTGTGGGTAAGTTTGTTTGAGTAAGAATTTTATTCATACATTCATAACCGTCTTCCGGTTCAAAATAGCCTTCCATTACCCAATTTTTATTAATGATCAAACCCGCATCTTTCATTGCTTTTTCAAAACCTTCATAACGGGTTCTCGCTGTGGTCTTAGTGAGTTCACCGGCGATAATCCCAATTTCTTTATGACCACAATCAATTAAATGTTTTGTCGCCAAATAACCACCGGTAAAGCTGTTATCATCGATAATATCGGTGTCGCCATTGGGACCCCAATCCATGACAACCATTGGAACAGTGGAGAAATTAGCGAGTAAATTAAGCGAGGTTTGGGTGTATTCGGAACACATCACAAGTAAGCCGTCCACCCGTTTTTTTGCCAACATTTCTAGGTGATTTTTCACTTTTTCAGGATCATTTTGTGTATTACACAAAAAGAGTGAATAGCCTTGACGGTAACAATGTTCTTCCACGGCGTGAATAATTTCGGCAAAGTAGGGGGCTTCACTGGTGGTGACGATCATACCGATAGATTTTGTGGTATTGACTTTTAAACTTCTGGCAACTGCACTAGGTGAGTATTTTAAAGTTTTAATTGCGTGCTGTACGGCTTCTTCCGTTTCTTTTGCTACGAATCGGGTTTTATTAATTACATGGGAAACGGTAGTAGTCGATACACCAGCCATTTTTGCCACATCTTTAATTGTTGCCATAATTTGATTTTCTCTAAAAAAATTTTTCCCATTATAAGGATTGTTTAAGAATAGTTAAGTGGATAACAAAAATTTTTTAAAAAAGGTCGTTTTTTTTCTTTTTCTTGCTAGAATGGCAATGCTTCAACGTTAATTTAAGGAGAAAATATGAGTGATTTTGGTTATGCGATGATTGCAGTTGTGTTAAGTATGTCTTTTATTGTTGGCTTAACACTTTCTATCTTTTAATTAAGATGGGCTTTATCATCACCGCACTTTGGGTTTGCAAAGTGCGGTGATTTTTTTCGGTGTGTTTTGCTTGAAAATTAAAAATATGGTAAAACTAACGCCGTTTTATTCATTAACTAAATAGGAAGTACAATGGCAAATTTACAAGCAATTATTGAGTCTGCTTTTGAAAAACGTGCGGATATTACGCCAAAAACCGTAGATGCAGAAACCCGTGCGGCTATCGAAGAAGTGATCGAAGGATTAGATAGCGGTAAATATCGTGTGGCAGAAAAAATTGATGGTGAGTGGGTCACCCACCAATGGTTAAAAAAAGCGGTATTGCTTTCATTCCGCATCAATGACAACGAAATTATCGACGGTGCAGAAACCAAATATTACGACAAAGTGGCATTAAAATTTGCTGATTACACAGAAGCGCGTTTCCAACAAGAAGGCTTCCGTGTGGTGCCGTCTGCCACTGTGCGTAAAGGGGCATATATTTCTAAAAACTGTGTGTTAATGCCTTCTTATGTCAATATCGGTGCTTATGTGGGCGAAGGCACAATGGTGGATACTTGGGCTACGGTTGGATCGTGCGCACAAATCGGTAAAAACGTTCATTTATCCGGTGGTGTAGGAATCGGTGGAGTATTAGAACCGTTACAAGCCAACCCAACCATCATTGGTGACAACTGCTTTATCGGGGCACGTTCTGAAGTGGTTGAAGGGGTGATTGTTGAGGACGGTTGTGTGATTTCAATGGGCGTATTCATTGGTCAATCCACTAAAATTTATGATCGTGAAACCGGTGAAATCTATTATGGTCGTGTACCGGCAGGATCGGTAGTGGTTTCAGGTAGTCTTCCATCAAAATGTGGTAAATACAGTCTTTACTGTGCGGTTATTGTGAAAAAAGTGGATGCGAAAACCTTAGGCAAAGTCGGTATCAACGAATTATTACGCTCTATTGAAGAATAATTAAAAATTCTCTCAAAAAATAAACCGCACTTTGTTGTCACAAAATGCGGTTTTTTTATTTTACAATCAGATGATTATTTCTTTTTGGCTAACATTGTCACAAATTTCATTTTAATGCGATTGCCATTTTCATCAGTTTTGTGCAATTCGCCCATTTCCTCGTTGTATTTAATCAATTCCCAACCCTGATAATAACTTTTCAATTCATTTTCTTTGAAGGTGAAGGAAAAAGGCATCGGGCAGGGTACGTCATCAGTGGACATGGCGGCGACAATTAAATTATATCCACCCGCATTAGTATGTTCCTGAATATTTTTGATAATTGTCGGTATGCGTTCGCGGTTTAAGAACATAAATACCACAGTAGAAAGAATAAAATCATAATTTTCTTGAATATTAGCGGTATTGATGTCGTAAAGTGCGGTAGAAATGTTGAGATTTTCTTTTTCTTTGGTGTCGTTTAGGAATGCAAGGCCATTGGCATTATGATCCCAAGAAGTTACATCAAAACCGAGTAAACTTAAAAAGAGGGAATTTCTGCCTTGACCACAACCAAGATCTAAGGTTTTGCAAGGTTTGATGAGTTCAACAGCGGCTTTTACTTCGGAATGGGTTGCCGTCATATTGTATTTTTTGCTGAAGTAATCTTCTTTTTTACAGTAAAAGCCAAGGGTGCATTCCAAATCATCGGTTAAGGCTTCCACTCGGTGCCAAGCTTGCGGTTCAACGAATGGCGTTTCTGTTTCAGGCGTAAAAATATGTTCGGCAATAATGTCGCCTTGTTCTGTTAATTCATAAAATTTCAGTTTGCCTTTTAAAACCTCTACTTTTCCCCAAGTGCCTACTTTGGTGTTGTGTTTTTCTTGAAACATTTGGGGGAGTTTATCTTTTGTCCAAACCGGCATTTGTTTGTAGCAGATTAATTCATTTTTCATGGTGATCTCCAAATATAGATTAAATAGTTGAGTGTTATAGTAGGTTATGTGTTTTAAATTTTCAATGGAAAAAATAAAAAGGCGACCGAAGTCGCCCGAATAAATACTCAATTGATTATTTCACCTGCATACCGGCTGTCACACCGATGTCTGCAGAAAGTAAGAATAAATCACTGCCACCGCTGCCGGCAGAAAGAATCATTCCTTCCGATACGCCGAATTTCATTTTACGGGGAGCAAGATTTGCCACCATAATCACAAAGCGACCTTCTAATTCTTCCGGTTTGCTATAAGCGGCTTTGATGCCGGAGAATACTTGGCGGGTGTGATCGCCAAGGTCTAATTCAAAGCGTAAAAGTTTATTGGATTCTGGTACGGCTTCGCATTTTAGCACTTTTGCCACCCGCATATCTAATTTGGCAAAATCATCAATAGTGATGGTATCGGCAATAGGTTCTACCTGAGAAAGTGCGGTCGATTTTGACGCTGTTTTTTCTGCTGCTTTATTGCTTTGTGCAAACAAGGCTTTGGTTTCATTCACCACCGCGTCAATTTGTTTTTTCTCTAAACGGGAGAAAAGGGCTTTGAATGGTGAAAGGGTATGGCCAAGCAAAGGTTGGTGAAGGTTATCCCAACGTAATTCAGTTTGTAAGAAACTTTCTGAGCGTTCAGCCAGTTTGGGTAATACCGGTTTTAAGTAGGTCATCAATACGCGGAATAGTTCAATGCCCATTGAGCAGACTGCTTGTAGCTCGGCTTCTTTGCCTTCCTCTTTTGCGATCACCCATGGGGCTTTATCGTCAATGTATTTATTGGCTTTATCTGCCAATGCCATAATTTCACGAATGGCTTTGTTAAATTCGCGGGTTTCATAATAGGTTGAGATTTGTTCTGCCCGTGCAGTAAATTCGTCAAACAATGCTTTATCTTCTAATTTATCGGCTAATTTTCCGTTAAAACGTTTTGCGATAAAGCTTGCATTGCGAGAGGCTAAATTCACCAGTTTGTTAACGATATCGGTGTTTACACGCTGAACGAAATCGTCCAAGTTGAAATCTAAATCTTCAATACGGTTATTAATTTTTGCCGCATAGTAATAACGTAAACATTCAGGATCAATATGGTTCAAATAGGTGCTGGCTTGAATGAATGTGCCACGGGATTTTGACATTTTCGCCCCATCGACGGTGACATAACCATGGGCAAATACATTTGTCGGTTTACGATAGCCACTGCCTTCCAACATTGCAGGCCAGAATAGGCTGTGAAAATAGACGATATCTTTCCCAATAAAGTGATAAAGTTCTGCTTCACTGTGTTCTGCCCAAAACGCATTGAAATCAATGCCTTCACGATCACAAAGATTTTTGAACGATGCCATATAACCAATGGGTGCATCTAACCAAACATAGAAGAATTTATCTTTTGCTCCCGGAATTTCAAAACCAAAATAAGGTGCATCACGGGAAATATCCCATTGTTGTAAACCGCTTTCAAACCATTCTTGCATTTTGTTGGCGATTTCAGGTTGAAGGGAACCGGAACGGGTCCATTCTTGCAACATATTCTCAAATGCCGGTAAATCAAAGAAAAAGTGTTCGGATTTTTTGACAACAGGTGTCGCACCGGATACGGCAGAACGTGGATTAATTAAATCCATCGGGCTATAAGTGGACGCACAGACTTCGCAGTTATCGCCATATTGATCTTCCGCTTTGCACTTCGGACAAGTACCTTTCACAAAACGATCCGGCAAAAACATATTCTTTTCAGGATCATAAAGTTGCGCAATCACTTTGCTTTTAATGAAACCCTTTGATTTTAATTTGTTATAAATTTCTGCGGTGATTTGTTTATTTTCTTCGCTGTGGGTGGAGTGGTAGTTATCAAAACTAATATTAAAACCGGCAAAGTCACGAATGTGATCCGCCTTTGCTTTAGCGATTAATTCTTCCGGCGTAATGCCTAATTTGTCGGCATTCAACATAATTGGAGTGCCATGGGCATCATCAGCACAAACAAAATAAATTTTATTGCCAAGCATACGTTGAAAACGCACCCAAATATCCGCTTGAATATGTTCTAGCATGTGGCCTAAATGGATCGCACCATTGGCGTAAGGTAGGGCGCAAGTGACTAAAATTTTACGGGGTTGAGCTGTCATTTTTATTCTCTTTTATTGCACAAAAAATTGTTCGCTATCTTACCCGATAAACGGTATTTTTTCTAGTTCATCACATTTTGTCTTAACAGAGCGGGATTAAAGTGGTTAAATATGCCCGACGAATTTACTCCATTATTTTAATAGGACTTTATTATGGCAATCTTTTTTTCTGAAAATATCAGTTCAGAACAACAAACCGAGCTTCTCCAGCTCTTTCAACATTTTACCCATCCCAGCCTACAAAAAGATCTCATTGCGTTAAATGCCCTAAAAAAAGTAGAGAAAGGGGGGGAAACATTACGCATTGAATTGCAACTGCCGTTTGCTTGGAATAGCGGTGTGGCGCAACTGAAGCAAGCCATTTCTGATGCGTTATTAAAAGCAGCAGATTGCAAAGTGATCAAATGGGAGGTGAATTATCAAATTGCCACCTTGAAACGTGCGAATAATCAACCTGCGGTAAAAGGTGTAAAAAATATCATTGCGGTGACATCAGGCAAAGGGGGCGTAGGAAAATCCAGTGTTTCCGTTAATCTTGCTCTCGCACTTCAAGCTCAAGGAGCACGCGTTGGCATTTTAGATGCCGATATTTATGGTCCATCTATCCCACATATGCTTGGAGCCCCTCATCAACGCCCAACATCTCCAGACAATCAACATATCACACCGATTAAAGCGCATGGTTTATCGGCGAACTCTATCGGTTTCCTAATGGATGAGGACAGTGCAACCATTTGGCGTGGTCCAATGGCAAGCAGCGCATTAAGCCAATTACTCAATGAAACTCTATGGGATAGCTTAGATTATTTGGTTATCGATATGCCTCCCGGCACTGGAGATATTCAACTTACCCTGTCACAACAAATTCCGGTTACCGGAGCCGTGGTGGTAACAACGCCGCAGGATATTGCCTTACTTGATGCGGTAAAAGGGGTATCCATGTTTGAACGGGTATCCGTACCGGTATTGGGTATTGTGGAAAATATGTCGATGCATATTTGTAGTCAGTGCGGTCATCACGAGACTATTTTTGGCACGGGTGGTGCTGAAAAAATGGCGGAAAAATATAATGTGAAAGTGTTAGCACAGTTGCCGTTACATATTCGGATTCGTGAAGATTTAGATGCCGGTAATCCAACAGTGGTCGTTGCGCCGGAAAGTGAAATCACACAAGCCTTCCTACAATTGGCAGAAAAAATTTCTACCGAACTTTATTGGCAAGGTTCGGTGATTCCAAGTGAAATTTTATTTAGAGAAGTGAAGTAAGGATAAGGGCTGTGTTGACAGCCCTTTCTTGTTCTTCTTCTCTTTTGCGATTAAAATGCCGTGCAATTTTTTTCTAACGAATGATGAGTACAATAATGAAAAATTTTGCCAAATATAGCCTGATTGATTTACATCTCCATCTAGACGGTTCACTTTCCCCGGAATGGATGTTTGAATGGGCAGAAAAACAGAATATCGCTTTACCCGCCCAAAATGTTGAACAACTTCTTTCTTTAGTTTCCGTTCCACAAGATTGCACTGATCTTAATCAATATCTTAACTGTTTTGAGATTCCTGTTTCTTTACTGCAAAGCACGGAAGCCATCACCTCTGCGGTTTCCGATTTATTAAAACGCCTAGATCAACAAGGATTAGCCTATGTTGAAATTCGTTTCGCTCCACAACTTCACACACAAAAAGGTTTAACCCAATCACAGGTAGTTGAAGCCGCTTTGACGGGGTTACAAGAAGGATTAACGGGAAGCCGATTATTTAAAGCTAATTTAATCCTTTGCTGTTTACGTGGTATCGGTTCGCCAGAAGGGAATTTAGAAACCGTACGAATGGCGAAAAAATATCTTTCAACTGGAAAACCGGGAGTCGTTGCCGTGGATTTAGCCGGCCCTGAAGCCGGTTATCCTACAATGAATTTTGCCAAAGAATTTGAACTCGCCAAATCGCTCAATGTGCCTTTTACCATTCACGCCGGTGAAGCGGCAGGAGCGGAGAATGTTCAACAAGCCATTGACCTTGGTGCAAGCCGTATCGGACACAGTATTCGTGCGGCGGAATCAGAATCCGTTATGCAATCTTTAGCCGATCGCCACATTGCCGTGGAAATGTGCCCTTGCAGTAATTTACAAACCAAAGCGATTGATCACTTAAAAAATTATCCCCTTAGAACATTCCTCATAAAGGGGATTATTGCCACCTTAAACACCGACAATATGACGGTTTCTCAAACCAACATTCAGCAAGAATTTGATTTATTGGCACGAGAATATCAATTAA
The DNA here is from genome assembly GCF_002000485.1 of Rodentibacter ratti. Lineage (GTDB taxonomy): Bacteria > Pseudomonadota > Gammaproteobacteria > Enterobacterales > Pasteurellaceae > Rodentibacter > Rodentibacter ratti. Next base: position 291,413 of record NZ_MLAJ01000005.1, read on the forward strand.
ATGAAAATGAAGCCCAACAGTTGCTTGAAAACGCCATCCGTGCTGCTTTTCTTAGCGATGAAGAAAAATGTGAGTTGAAAACTTATATTGAAAAATTGGGTTAGTATAAAGTGCGGTTGTATTTTTTAGTGTTTTTTAGAGAGGGGAATTATTCCCCTTTTTTTGGTGTTGAATCTAATTTAGATTAAATTACCAAGTTAGTATTTTTAGTAAAATATTACCTTTTTAGTAAATAACGACATCTTTCATATGCATCAAGTCTCTCTGCATTTTGATATTTTTCAAGATATGCTTCGACACAGCGAGTTGTATCAGTTTTCTTCAAACTAGATATTATTATGCTATAAATTGAAACGGAAATGACTAAGCTAATACCTAAAATAATAGCTATTTTAACATTAGGCTCTTGTTGATTGAATTTAGGTATCATATTTTAATCCTCAATATTAATTTCACAAAATTTATCTACAAATAGCCCTAATATAGTACATAGAGAATATCCTATATATTTAATACTATCCCATAAACCAAAATTGTGTTCTTGGTTGAAAAACCAGATAAGTATTCCCGTAAAAATTATCAACATTATCACTCTGACTATATTGAGTATTATCTTGGTATATTTTGGAGCTAAGTAAATAATTGGGATAATAAAACCTGAGCCAAATAAAAAACTTCTTAAACATTCATACATACAGGAGAGGAAACCAGTAACTTGGTAACCTCCCCAAATATAATCTCCTTCTGAAGGTAAAAATATGCTGACAATTAACGATAAAATCATCGGGAATAATAAACAAGCTATAGGGAGTAAGAGCCATCGAATAGCTGGATGCCAGGAAGTTAGTATCTTATTAGTCATATATTAATTTCCTTGTTTTATAGAGAATGCACGGAGTAATAGACCTAATAAATCCCAGATAAATCTAAAAATAAATAATATTAAACTTATAATTACATATATTGCTATACCTAAACCGATAAAGCCAATAAATGACTCAGGTGTGAATTTTGTATAAATAACAGGTGAAAATGAGAAAATACCAACTATTCTAGGTACAAGATGAATGAAATTTCCGTAAACAAGAGAACTTAGTACACAACTTAAAAGTAGAGTAACTAAAAGTGATGTCTCATTAGAACCAATAAAATAAGCAATAGGTAGCAAAATGGATAAGAAGGGCATTAGATACCTCCTCTTGCAAACATAGAAGCAACGGATACAGCTTCCTCAAATTTTTCTTTAATTTTAGTATTGTAATTTAGCATTCTAAATACATCTTTTTCTGACATATGTTTATATACTTCTAATACAGCTCCAGCAATAAAGTATGCCATTGTGATCTTAACAGCCTTACGAATTTCTTCTTGGCTTTCAGTTTTTAAAACAAAATCTATTCCTAATAACTCTACTTCTGTTTTTCTTGAGGAGCCAGGTAGAGTATAGTATTCATCTAGGGGGGATGGTTTAGTATATATTATGTAATCTTGGGCATTTTCAATAGCTTGATAAAACGTTCGCCTTACTTTTCTACCCGAATTCCATAAAATTAATATAGCTATGACAGATATAATAGCGATCACTATAGAGATTTCATTCATTACGTTTTCCTTATATCAGTTTACTTTAGGCTGTCTTTGTATGTATTTTAGGCATATTTAATTAAATTTTATGCAATTTAGAGCATTCAGTCAATGTAATAGATCATAAAAAATATGCCTAAAACGAATAATTGTAATAGGCATCAAAATGGCACAACCAGTTGCATCTGATATTGACCGTCTTATAGGTCAACGAATTCAACAAAAACGTCGAGAAATGGGGTATTCGGCGGAGAGATTATCTGAGTATGTGAATATTTCTCAGCCACAGCTTTCTCGCTATGAAAGAGGAGCAAATAAAATCAATGTAGCGCATTTAGTAGCAATAGCGACTTTTCTTAAGACACCCATTAGTTATTTTTTTGAAGACTGTATGAGTGGATTTGAATGGAATACAGATGAAACAAACAGATATTGGATGGATTTGAGTCAACGACAAAAAATGTTAGTGGTCGAGTTTTTAAAAGAAATAAGAAAATAGTTGTATTGCTAAGCTGTGATTAAAATATAGCTATTTGTTTTAAGCAAAGTTTGAGCTTGCCTTTCGTTTTCAAATATTCTTTTAGCAAATCTAAATTTCAGTCTTTCCTCCATTTGTTGTTAGACTGATTATGACTGCGTATCCTAACTTAAAGCCTATGAAATGAGTAAATTGGCTTTAACCGTTAAAGTTTATCGTGGTAATAAAAATGGAGAAAAATATGAATAAACCAATTTGTGTTGTTTTAACCGGTGCCGGTATCAGTGCCGAAAGTGGAATTCCGACTTTTCGTGCGGAAGATGGCTTGTGGGCTGGGTATAAGATTGAGGAAGTTTGTACACCTGAAGCCTTGAAAAAGAACCGGGCTAAGGTGTTGGAATTTTATAATGAACGCCGTCGTAATGCTCAAGCGGCTCAACCGAATGCGGCACATCTCGCTTTAGTAGAGCTTGAAAAGGCTTATGATGTGCAGATCATCACTCAAAATGTGGATGATTTGCACGAACGTGCAGGTAGTCAAAATGTATTGCATTTGCACGGTGAGCTGAACAAAGCGAGAAGTAGCTTTAATACGGATTACATCGTTCCTTGCTTGGGTGATCAGCATATTGACGATAAAGATAACCAGGGGCATCCAATGCGTCCACATATTGTTTTCTTTGGGGAAAATGTGCCTATGTTGGATCAAGCAATCAAGCTAGTGAAAAAAGCGGATATTGTGATCGTGATTGGTACATCGTTACAGGTTTATCCCGCCAATGGTTTAGTCAATGAAGCTCCTTATGGCGCAGAGATTTACCTTGTTGATCCAAATCCTAACACGGGCTTTATTCGTAAACATGTCATTACGCTGAAAGAAAAGGCCGGCGAAGGTGTGCCGAAAATTGTGAAAGTCTTGCTAAATAAGGCTGCTCGATCTAGCTAAGTGCGGTTAAAAATTCGATAGATTTTTAAATAGCAACGATCTTTGTTGCTATTTTTTTATCTCAAAAACATATTTTTGATTGTTTCTTATTCAACCAAATTAGTTTTTGTATGTTTTTTATCCAATTAAAACAATTTTTCACTTTTTAAAAGGATTTAAAGCCTATGAGAGAGCGTAGAACAGGAGAAAAATATGAATAAAGATCCCCTTTTAAACGATGTAAAACAATTTATTTTAGAGAGCCAATTTGTTTCAGTTTCAGCGATACAACGCCGATTTCAAATAGGCTTTATGCGGGCTGAAAGAATATTGGAACAACTTGAAAAAGAGAAAGTTGTGTCTAAAAAAGACAAAAATTTTAGACGGAAAATAGAGGAAAAATAATGTACTTTTCTTTAATAAGAAAAATGGTGAACAAATATTTTGTTCAGTCGGGTTTGGCTGATTATCACGAACTTAAGATTCGCTATTTTTATGATTCGGTAGAAATTCGATCTCCTTATTGGGATAAAGGAGTTGTATTAATAATTTATGAGTCGCCTATTGGTTATGGTGCTGATTTAAGGTTTTATTATGGTAAAAAAACTACAGGCAGTGACTGGCTTGATATGTTTTATTCCCTTGATAGTTTTCCTGCTATGGATGAAAAAGGTTTTTATTGTACAGAGTGCTCTCCTAGAAAATATTTTAACAGTATTGAAGAGCTTATTTATGATGAATTATTTAAAGGAATTATTGAAGAAATAGAGGCGGAAAAATATGAGAGAGAAGTGAGATTTGGTAGCGGTTGGGCACAGTTTGTTGATGAAGAAAATGAGGTGAAAAATGAGCGATCAGCATTTAATTCAAGAATGGCGGGATGTATGGGAGAAATCTAATGAAAAATTTAAGAAAGTATTATATATCAATCTCACTATAGATATGGAAGAAAAGAGTGAATATTATGAGTATTATTCTAGGATATTTAGAAGGAAAAATCCTAATATTCCGAGAGATTTTGATTATTTAGAAAAATTAATGTCTTTGAAGTCAATTTCATTGTTTGATATGGATGATATAGGATTTAATTACTTACCTAAATGTTGGAAAATTCTACTAAAACAGTTAGAAAACTTAAATGTCTTTAGAATGTATAACTTAAAATCCTTACCTTTTGAACATTTAACAAATTTAAAGCGATTAAGTATTCCTAATGAAAGATTAGACAATCTTAGTGAGTTAGAAAAATTAACCGGATTAGATGAATTAGAAATTCGTTATATTAATTTTGATATTAAAAAATTAACAAGTTTAAGAAAGTTAAGAATTAGTCATATTCGTGTTGAAAATTTTGCTATGCTTAAACAAATGGAAAATTTAAAAAGCCTGAACTTATATGAAGTCACGCATGGGCATAACCAAGAGAGTATTAACGCATTAAGCAAAGCTATTGGCGAAATGACACAACTGGAAGAATTGGATTTAACTGGTTGTTATAGTGTTAATCTAAACTGTTTGCGAAAACTTAAAAAGCTAAAAGTACTAAATATTAGTAGATTGTATGAAACTAAATTTAAACCAATTGTTGCACTTTCAAAATCATTAGAAGAATTAGATTTAAGTTATAACGATTTTGTTGATTTACATCTCTTAAGTCATTTTAAAAAACTAAAATCGTTGAATCTTAGATCAGCTATGAAAGAAGAAACGATATTAGATCTTAAATTTTTACGTTCATTGAAAAAATTAGAATATTTTGAATGTTCTTCACATTCTAAACTTCTTAGTGAAAAAGAAAAGTGGGTAAGAAATTTTAGCTGTATCCGTTTTTGCCAAAATCTGAAAAAACTTTATTGTGAGAGTGCTGGCGTAAGAAGTATTAAATCATTGAAATATTGTAAAAAATTAGAGTGCTTAATTATGGATAATAATCACTTCAGTTGTATGTCGGACTTAAAATATTTGAATCATCTAAGAGAAGTGAATCTATCAAACTGTAATCTTTATCATATAGAACCATTAAGAAATAAACCCGAGTTAATGTTATTAGATATTTCTAATAATCATATTTCAGATATTTCACCTCTTAAAGAATCAAAGAAATTAAAAAATTTAATGGCAGACCAAAGGGAAACAGAAAAAATTAGTGATATTTCCGTGCTAGAAGATAAAATACAGCTTGAAGAATTGGAGTTGGCTAGTCATAACATCAGTGATATTTCACCATTAAGGAAATTAGTCAATTTGATTCATTTAGATATTGGTGATAATCCTATTGATGAAACGAAATTACATTATTTATCTAATCTCAATAAATTAGAGTATCTTGGTATAGATTATTTTAATCTCAAAGAAATAAAATTTATTTCTACATTAATAAATATTGAAGAGCTACATTTAGCAGGGAGTCAAATTGAAGACTACACCCCATTATTACCATTAAAAAAATTATATTATTTAGATATTGGCGATAATGATGTTAAAGATTATAGCATTTTTACTAAACAAAACTTCCCTGAATTAGATTTTGACTTTTTAGAGAATTAAGGAGTGAAAATGAAAAACGATTTGAACTACGCCGTAGAATTGATTAAAAAAGCGGACGGTATTTTGATCACTGCCGGAGCGGGAATGAGTGTCGATTCAGGGTTGCCGGATTTTCGCAGTGTAGGCGGGTTTTGGAATGCTTATCCGGTATTTCGTGAGTATCGCATTGACTTTGAAGATATTGCTACGCCGTTTGCTTATCAGCGAAATCCGGAACTCGCTTATTGGTTTTATGCACATCGCTTACTGCAATATCGCAACGCTGTTCCGCACGAAGGATACCAAATTTTAAAACGTTGGGCGGCAGATAAACCTCACGGCTATTTTGTTTTTACTAGTAATGTGGACGGGCATTTTCAAAAAGCAGGTTTCAATGAAAGTCGGGTTTATGAAGTGCATGGCACATTGGAACGCCAGCAATGTATCGAAAATTGTCGAGATTTAAGTTGGTCGGCTGTTGAGTTTAAACCGGAAGTTGATAACGAAAAATTGCGTTTAGTCAGTGAAAAACCGCACTGCCCTCATTGCAATGGTTTAGCCCGTCAAAATGTGCTGATGTTTGATGATTGGAGCTATTCAAGCCGTTATCAAGATTTCAAAAAAGTGCGGTTGGATGAATGGTTAAAAATAGTGGAAAATTTGGTCGTGATTGAATTGGGAGCTGGCAAAGCGATTCCAACGGTGCGCTATTTTTCCGAACGCACGGCAAAAATGAAAAAGGGCGGCTTTATTCGGATTAATCCGCAAGATAGCGGTGTACCTAAAATGCATTTTTTAAGTCTGGAAATGACCGCACTTGATGCCTTGAAAGCAATAGATAAATTACTTAATCAGGTAACTGAATAATGGGTGGGAAAATGGAACAAATTTGTGAAATTAGTTTTTGTCAGCAAGCCGGAAAACATAAAAAATACAATCAAGATGCTTTATTTAACGGTGAATCTGTTTTTCAATATGCCTTTAAAAAACCGGAAAAACGCATAGAAAATCGACCGCACTTTATTATTGGCGTGGCAGACGGTGTTTATCATAGCCCTTGCCCGAGAAAGGCGAGTAAAGTGGTGATGGACGCATTAAAAGACCTTAAGGAATTAAATGTTGAAAGTGTCATTTATTTGCAAGATAAATTATCGGAAGCACTCGCTGATCGTTATTTTGGTTCTGCCACCACATTAGTCGCTGCAGAAATTAATCAAATTGAAAGAAAAGCTAAAATATTAAGCGTAGGTGATAGCCGGGCTTATTTAATCTCTAAAGAAGGTGAATGGAAACAGATTACAGAGGATCATTCTATTCTATCAGAAATAGTAGAATTAAAAGTAGATCAAAATCCTAATGATTATGCCTCAATTTATGGCGGTATTTCTTCTTGTTTAGTCGCAGATAATTCAGCCTTCCAAGATAAAATTTTCTTTAAAGAGATTGATATTAAAGAGGGAGAGATATTATTGTTGTGTACCGATGGATTAACAGATGGGATAGGTTTACGTTGGCTTCAAATAATTTGGGGTTATAATAAGACAATTTTAGAAAAATTGCGATATTATCAGAGAGAATTAAAAGAACCGGGATGTTTTTATGATGATATGTCGGTTATTGCAGTTAAAATTTAGGATAATATAGCGAAACTTATAACCTAGGGAATAGTTATGACGACAGAGAAAGCTGAACCAAGTATAAAATCAGTTAGAGAAATTCTAAAAGAAAAAAAGAATCTATCCATTCCAGACTATCAACGCCCTTATAAATGGCAGACTAAACATGTTCAACAACTGATCGAAGATTTATGGTTTCATTATAAAGCTAAAAATGAGCAAAAATATCGAATTGGTACCATGATTGTTCATAATAATGGAGATAAAGTAGATATTGTTGATGGTCAACAACGTATTACAACACTTCTACTTATATTGAAACAAATCGAACCTCAGAATAAAGAGCTGATAGATTTAGAATATAAACATCGAATTAGTTATAACAATATTATTAAGAATAATGAATTTATTGAAAGCTTTCTTAATCAATTGAGTGATTCAAAATTAGAGTTATCAAAATTTGCTAATTATATCTTGGATAGGTGCGAAATAGTTTATATTGAACTTAATGATCTTGATGAAGCATTTCAATTCTTTGATTCTCAAAATTCAAGAGGAAAAAGTTTAGAGCCTTATGATTTATTAAAAGCTTATCATTTACGAGCGATTCCTAATAATGATCCTGAAATACTGAGTTATGTAGAGTATTGGGAAGATGCCGCATCAGGAAGGAATGAGGATAAAAAAGATTTGGGTTTTATAATCAATTTAATGCTCTTTAAATTAAGACGTTGGCAAAAATATCGAGATGGTTCAGTTTTTACAACAGATCTGCTAGATACATTTAAAGGCATAAATGAGGAGCAATATTACCCTTATCTTACCCCGATTAAATCTGCTCAGGCTTTATATCAAATGAGTAAACAGAATCCTTTTATGTATAGAGAAGAATATAGCAAAATGCCGTTTTCAGTTTCACAAACTATCATTAACGGTCGTTTATTCTTTAAATATATTGAATATTATCGAGAGCTCTACAATGAATTATTTAATCGTAAAACAGGAAAATTAAAAAATATAAAAATAGGAGTGAAAGGTGAAGATTATAAGGAAATAAATGTTCTAGATTTAATCCATAACTATGAAAAAAGCAATAGAATAGGTGATGTTTTTATAAGGCGTTTATTTCAAGCTGTAGTATTGTATTATTATGATAAATTTGGTAATAGCGATCTTGATGTTGCAGTAAAACAGATCTTGAAATGGGCATATAAATTCAGAATAGAAAATTATAGCATAAGAGTAGAAACGATAGAGAATGCAGCAAAAGATCAAAATGGGATATTGCATTATATAGATCAGATGATTCATTCTAAGGAAATATTGAGTTACTATATTCCTGAACCTAATGAAAAAACAAGATTAGGAGAAGTAGAAGATATTAAATGTTTATTTAAAGAAGGTGATGAAAATGGAAAATAGAAAAGGTATTGACATTTTAACTTTAAAAGAATTGCTAAATAAAAAATATGGAAAATATATTATTCCTATTTATCAACGAAATTATGCGTGGGAAAAAACAGAAATCGAACAGTTAGTTGATGATTTGTACTCAGCTTCAACAAAACAAGATAATAAAAACTACTACATTGGTAGTTTGATTGTATATAAAAGAGAAAATGGTGATTATGAAGTTATTGATGGTCAGCAACGCTTAACCACTTTAACGATTTTATATTCTGTTTTAAGCAACGAAGGATTTTTTAAAAATAAGGATAAATTTAGAAATTTAGGAGAGAATTTATCTTTTGAGCATAGATTAGAATCGAAAAATTCATTAAATAGAATCTTAAATGAGCCTAATTTAATCAATAAAAGAGATAATATCGAAATAGCTTATGAGATAATTAAATCTAAATTATCTTCTTTAGATTTAAAAGAAAATAATGAAAATCTCAAGTTTGATGATTTTATCTTTAATAATGTTAAAATTTTAAGAACAGAGGTATTGCCTAATACAGATCTTAATCATTATTTTGAGATTATGAATAGCCGAGGTGAGCAACTGGAGAAGCATGAAATCCTAAAGGCTCATTTTATGGGGATGTTTAATACAAAGGAGGAGAGGAAACTATTTGCTATGATTTGGGATGCTTGTTCTGATATGGATCGTAATGTGGCAATGGGTTTTCCTGCAGAATTTAGAAAAAGTATATTTTTCGAAAATAAAAATGAGGTAAGAGAGAATTTTAATATTGAAGATTTTTCTGAGCTACTAAAAGAGTATAAAATATATCTTAATGATATAAGTGAGAGATCAAAAGACATAGATACTACTCAAAAAACTAAGAGAGATAAAAATATAAATGCTAGTCAAAAAACAGAGAATGAAAATAAATTATCTTATATACTATCTCATTCCAATAACGATGGTTATAAAGAAAAAGATGATGAAAATAAAGACGTAACTACACGCAGTATTATTGATTTTTCTAACTTTTTAATGCATGCATTAAAATTACATAAGGAAGAATCATTAGATAATAAATCCATAGAATTAGATGATAAGAAAATAATTGATAATTTTAAGACAAGATTAAAAGATTTAGATGAAATTAAATCATTTATTCTTAATTTATTAAAGGTAAGATTATATTTTGATAAGTTTATTATTAAATATACTCAATCTAGTGATGATGATTGGTCTTTGCAAACCTTAAAATGGAGCAATAAGAGCAATAAATTTTATTACGTAGATACTTTTTCTAAAATTTCAAAACAAGAAAGAATTATATTATTACTCTCTATGTTCCAAACCATTTATAGAGCAAAGAATTATAAAAACTGGTTGTATAGTATTCTTGATGGATTTTTTAATAAAGGATGGAATAATGATAGTTATATTAATGAACTAGAAAAACTAGCAAAAGAGCATGCTGATAAAATTACTGATCTTGATGAAGGAACAAATGTTAGACATTTTATCTTTAATTATTTAGACTATTTGATTTATAAGAAATTTAAAGGTAATGCGGATAAGTTTGATGAAATATTACCTGAACAAAAATATAGAAAGGACGAAAAAAAACTAATGGAATATTTTAAAAATTTTAAATTTTCATATCGTAGATCAATTGAACATTGTTATCCACAAAGCTCAAAAGAACTCTTAGGTAAATGGGAAGAAAATACTGAAAAATATCTTATTGATACATTCGGAAACCTATGCCTAATAGAGCCTGAATTTAATTCTTCTTTATCTGATAATAGTATTCATCTAAAACGAGCTAAGCTTATTGAGCTATTAGAGAAGAATAATAAACGCTCAGCCAGTTTAAAACAGGTGATTATGTTAATGTACAATGATGATTGTTGGAAAGGTGAAAGTGCCAGAGAAACAATTAAAGACCATAGAGGAAAAATGCTTAAATTACTTAATGGAGAGGGTAAGGAATAAAATTCTAATCCTTAAAAAATAATCTTATAAACTTACATGAAGGTGCCTAACTATGCCAATGTTAATCTATACAATAGGTGATTATTTTGCATTATATAAAAAAGATTTTTACTTAATTACATTTAAACGGGCAACAGAAGATAATTGGGAGGACTTACCTGAACGGAACATGATAATGGATTGGTTTAGAGAAAATTTACCTGAAACAAAAATATTTCATGTATCAGAAGTTCCTCAGCCCGGTTTATTTAGTGCGGAATATAAAGGTGGAATCGGTATTGAATTTGATGAATCTTCACTTACTCGTTTTGTTGAACGTTGGGAAGATAATACCGGTACTTCGATTGATCCTAATTTTCAGTGTTATGTGATGTCTCTTGATTATTATATCGAACAATTTGGCTCAGAAATATTAGATATTAATTATAATGAGATTTAACTTATAGCGAATATTTGTTGATAAGAGTATGAAATATCAATAATGAATTTGGAAAATTATTAAATCCCCTTTCTAAAAAGGGGACTATTTTAATTATTGCGCCATATTTTTAACAGATTTTAAAAATCCCTGTGCACTGTCAAAGACCGCGGATTTTCCTTGAGCGGTTAAAATCATCTCCGACATTTCACGAAATGCGCCTTTTCCTCCACAGAGAGAAAGTACATAATCTGCTGCATTTTTTACATAAGAGGGGGCATCGGCCACGGCAAAAGAAAGTCCGCTGACAGCAAAAGCAGGAAGATCCACACTATCATCGCCAATATAAGCGGTTTCTTCAGGTTTCACGCCGGCTTGCTTCATTAATTCAAAACAGGCACTTTCTTTCTCTAATTTGCCAAGAAAGAATAAGGTGATGCCGAGATCCGCAATGCGGCGGCGTAAAATGGCAGAATCTCTGCCTGAAAGTACCGCAACTTGAATACCTGACTCCATCAACATTTTAATGCCTAAGCCATCACGCACGTGGAAGCTTTTAATGGCTTCGCCATTGGCATCATAATGGAGTAGCCCATCAGTAAGCACACCGTCCACATCGGTAATCACCAATTTAATTTTTTCGAGTTTTTGCTGCATTTGATTTCCTTAGCTTGAAAATTCGATTAAACCCACCACGTTATTTTCATCATCGACTGCCACAAGGGAATGGATTTTTTTCTCTTTCATAAAATCTTCCGCTTTCGCTAAAAATTCGTTTTGATTAATGGTTTTTGGCGAGCGTGTCATAAAATCTTGTGCGGTTTTGTTAAGAATTTCTGCACCATTAGCGGTGAGTGCTCGACGAATATCACCATCCGTGATAATGCCTTCTAACTGCTGATTTTCCATCACCAAGGCCACGCCCATTCGTCCTTCGTTCATCACCGTTAAGCAATCAGTGAAATTGGTGTTTGGTGAAATTGTAGGTAAATAAGTTTGCATTTGATCTTTTACTCGACAAAGCAAACGACGACCTAGGCTACCGCCCGGATGGAATTTAGCAAAGTCGGCAGGTTGGAAATTTCTTGCGGTGATAAGCGACACTGCAAGGGCATCCCCTAACGCCAGTGTGACAAGGGCAGAGGTGGTAGGGGCAAGATTATTTGGGCAAACTTCTCGCTCAACGGTAATATCCAAGACGTAATCTGCATGGCGAGCAAGAGTTGAGTGTTTATTGCTGGTGAGGGCGATAATTTTATTGCCGAAGTTTTTTAGACTTGGAATGAGTTTATTCACATCATCGGTTTCACCGCTGTAGGAAATCAGCATGACAATATCAATGGGTTTGAGCATACCCAGATCACCATGAAATGCCTCTGTGGGATGTAGAAAGAAACTTGGCGTACCGGTAGAGGCAAAAGTGGCGACCATTTTTTTACCAATTAAACCGGATTTACCAATTCCTCCAATGACAAGACGCCCTTGGCAAGCCAAAATAAGCTCAACGATTTGGTTGAAATTTTCGTCTAAACGTTGGCTTAATTGGGTGAGAGCAAGACTTTCTACGGAAAGCGTATCTCGTGCAATTTGTAGATAGTTCATGAACATTCCTAAAGTGCGGTTAAAATTGTGGTTATTTTAGCTGAATGTAGTAAAAATACGAATGAAAAATTATGTGTAATCGCTGATGTGATTACTTCCGTTTTCACCGCCGTTGGCAAAGCCAATGTTCAAAATCCATTGGATTTTGTTGACCGCACTTTTATTAATCCCTATACTACGCGCCGAGTTGGTTAGACAATCGCTGGTTTATTGAAGCCCTTAACCGTGTTCGCACGACCTAGTGGGACAAGTAAACGAGAGGAAAGTCCGAGCTACACAGGGCAGAGTGCCGGATAACGTCCGGGGGGCGTGAGCCTACGACCAGTGCAACAGAGAGCAGACCGCCGTGTAAGCGGTAAGGGTGAAAGGGTGCGGTAAGAGCGCACCGTGTCGCCGGTAACGGTTGGCAGCAAGGTAAACTCCACTCGTAGCAAGACCAAATAGGAACTCAATGGATGGCCCGTCCAGAGTTCGGGTAGGTCGCTTGAGCGGCGGAGTAATTCGTCGCCTAGAGGAATGATTGTCCACGACAGAACTCGGCTTATCGACCAACTCAAAAAATAACCGCACTTTAGTTTATTCATGATGAATGGATTAAAGTGCGGTTGTTTTTTAGAATTATCTCTTCAATATAAATCTGCACAAAACGATATGCTGTTGCGATCATCTGTAAATTTATTTTTATCGTCATATTATTTTTACTGTCACTGTCATATTCTCGTCACCTTTACAAAGTATTCTCTTTCACAACAATAGACTAAAGAGGAAACGATATGAAAAAGAAACATTGCTTTGCTATGTTGGGATTGGCTTTAAGCATGACAAGTGTTGCAGAAACACCATTGGCTTTTGAAACTCCGGCTGAATTGGCCGGTTATGCCGTGTTACCTGCAAATGCTGTGGTTAGCGTACCGGATGATGCGCCGAATGACTTAAAAACAGCGGGAAAATATACGACTTTTAAGCGAGTGGAAAAATTACAATCCGTATCGGGAAAATCAAAAGATCGTGAAACCGGTTATTTTTTACCGATTCAAAATCAGCCGCGACAAGGTCATTCCGGCATTAAAGTGGTTGGAAAAGATACGGTATGGATTCTTACCGATAACGGCTTTGGTAGTAAAGCGAATTCGCCGGATTCTATGCTGTATTTGAATCAATATAAAATTAATTGGTCGCAGGGAAAATTTGAACCGCTTAAAACAGTCTTTTTAACCGATCCGGATAAAAAAGTCCCATTTCGAATTGTGCACGAAGATACAAAAGAAAGATATTTAACCGGGGCGGATTTTGATACGGAAAGTTTTCAAATTATCGGTAATAATATTTGGATTGGTGATGAATTTGGTCCGTATTTAATCAAAACGGATTTAAACGGAAAAGTGTTATCCGTATTTGAAACAGAAATAGAGGGAAGAAAAATTCAATCTCCCGATCATTATCAAATCGTCTCACCCGGCACACCAAATGGTCTCCATAAAAATGTCAATTTAAAACGTTCAAAAGGATATGAAGGGATGGCGGCTTCTCCTGATGGCAAATACCTTTATCCATTATTGGAAGGAGCGTTATGGGACGAAAAAAAACAAAGTTGGGAAATGGTGGATGGCAAAGTAGCCTTGCGCATTTTAGAATTTAATGTTGATAAACAAGAATGGACAGGACGTTACTGGTTTTATCCTTTAGAAAACGAACATAATGCTATTGGTGATTTTAATCTGATTGATGCCAAAAACGGATTGATCATAGAACGGGATAATGGTGAAGGCACAGAGGATAAAGGTTGTAAAAATCCTGCAGATACGACACATTGTTTTTCTGAACCGGCAAAATTTAAACGGGTTTATAAAGTCTCGTTCTCCTCGGATAATGTTGGCAAAGCGGTGAAAAAGCTTGCATATATTGATTTATTGAATATTTCCGACCCTAATAAAATTAGTCTCAAACCTTTGAATGGCGGCGTATTAAAATTCCCGTTTTTTACTATTGAGAACCTTGATGTTGTTGATAATGAACACATCATCGTCGGTAATGACAATAATTTCCCGTTTTCATCAAGTCGACAACCTAATCATCAGGATGATAATGAATTAATTTTATTGAAAGTACCGGCTTTACTAGAGGCTAAATAATCGTAGATGATCGAAAAATTCGGTTAAAATTAACCGCACTTTGAGCTGAGTTTTAAAAAGTCGTTGCTCAAGGTGCGGTCAAATATTTTGTTCTATGCCCTTGTTTTATTATTCTTTGTATAATTGATTATACAGCCCGCTTTCAAATTGCACCAAAGGAGCGCGTTTTGTTTTATTTTCAAGTTCGCCGGTGGAATAGCCATTGACAAATTGAACAAAAGCGATCTTCTCGCCACGTGCGTTTGTCATGAATCCTGCAAGGTTGTAAACCCCTTTTAGTGAACCGGTTTTGGCGATAACATTTTTGACTAACGGGGGATTTATTAATCCGCCACGTCCGCTAATAGTTCCATCGACCCCTGCAATGGGAAAGGTTTCCATTAGGTGTAGTTTGTCTTCATTTTTTGCAATATATTCCAATACAGAAAGCATGGTTTTAGGTGCGACCAAGTTATGGCGTGAAAGTCCGGAACCGTCTGCCAAGATGCTGTTACCGAATTTGATTCCTTGTTTTTGTAAAACGGATTTCACCGCTAATGTACCCAGTTGGAAGGATGCCGGACGTTTATAGTAATGGTAGGCAATAGCACGAAATAAAGAATCCGCAATTTGATTATCGGATTTTTTCATCATTTTTTTCAACAAATCAGGCAAAGGTTTGGAGAAATGTTGCGCCAGTAATTGTCCTTGCTGTGGTTTTTGCGGTTGTAATACTTTACCGTTAAATTCGATTCCTAATCGTTTGAGTTGGCGTTGAATAATCGCTGCAGCGTAAGCATCAGGATCTTGTACGGCGAAACTTAAACCAAAAGGTTTTGTTTGACGGGCAAGGCAGCCTTTCACTTGGTAGCGATTATTATCATGTACTACGACATCTAATTGACAATAAGGCGATTCATGACTGTCTGCCACATAAACTTGTCCGAACACTTGAATTGGAAATTGTGCCGGCACGCTGATTTTGACGGTTTCACCAGGAGCTTGATTAGCATCCAGTTCCGCATAGAAACAGTTATTATCAATATTGGCAGCGGAAGGCGGGGAATTGAAACACATGGTTAAATCGTTCCAAATCCAACCTAAACCACGATCATGGCTGGAGAATACAGAGGTATCCAAGACGAGATCACCATTGATTTTATTGATGCCTTGTTTTTTTAATTCGGCGAGTAAACTATAAAGTTGACCACTGGTAAGATCCGGATCGCCGGTAAAACGTACGATCAAATTGCCCTCTAGAAGCCCATTTTGAATTTTGCCATTGGTTAAAAGGGCGGTATCAAATTTGAAATCATCTCCAAGCACTAATTTTGCAGCAACGGCGGTAAATACTTTTTGGATGCTTGCCGGTAGCATAAAGGCTGTGCTGTGATAATCCGCAATAACTTGATTTTGATTCAGATTTTTAGCAATGACTCCCACTGTTGCGCCTTCGGGTAAATGTTCGGTAATCGTGGGAAGGTTAATTTCTGCATAACTGGAAAGAGAAAATCCGAGTGTGAAAAATACCGCTTTAAGTGCGGTCGAAATTGAAGATATTTTTTCCATTATTAACGGTTCTGGTTGCTATTTCTTTCAAGACGGACAATAATAGTCCTCGAACTCACGAGAGTAAATCATTTTCTTGTGTACAATTTATTTTAAGTCGCTACGGCAATGTTTTTGCAATTTTGCCGTAGTTTTCTTTTTATTAAATTTTAAGGAATGAAGCTATGAAACAAATCCCAATGACTGTGCGTGGCGCAGACCTATTGAGAGAAGAATTGGATTTCTTGAAAAATGTTCGTCGCCCCGAAATTATTAAAGCCATTGCAGAAGCGCGTGAGCATGGTGATTTAAAAGAAAATGCGGAATATCACGCTGCACGTGAACAACAGGGTTTTTGTGAAGGACGAATTCAAGAAATTGAAGGTAAATTGGCAAATAGCCAAGTGATTGATGTCACTAAATTACCGAATAACGGTAAAGTGATTTTTGGTGCTACGGTAGTGTTGGTCAATACTGATACAGAGGAAGAAATCACCTATAAAATTGTTGGCGATGATGAGGCGGATATTAAATCAGGTTTGATTTCTGTGAATTCCCCGATTGCGCGTGGTTTAATCGGTAAAGAAATTGATGATACGGTGAATATTGCCACGCCGGGCGGTAATGTGGAATTTGAAATTATTGAGGTCAATTACATTTAGTAAAAAGTGCGGTCATTTTTGACCGCACTTTCTATGGATTACTTCCGTGGAAGTTGGATTTTCTTCTCTTCGCTAGGTTTGTAAAGCACTAATATATGACCGATTGTTTGAACGTTTGAGGCTTGGGTTTCACGAACAATAGCATCGATGATTAATTGTTTGGTTTCACGATCGGCACCGGCAATTTTTACTTTAATGAGTTCATGGTGATCTAATGCATTTTCAATTTCGGCAAGTACGCCTTCGGTTAAACCATTGCCGCCAAGCATAACGACAGGGTTAAGGTGGTGTGCCAGACCTTTCAAAAATTGTTTTTGTTTGGTTGATAAGGTTGTCATAAGGAATCCTATAAATGAATATAAATAACAAAAAGAGCGGTCAGAAAAAACAGAGATTTTCTATGTTTTTAAGCTCATCAAGTCTTGAATTTGGCAGATTGTACCCAAATATAGGCGAAACTACTACAAAAAATACTGTGAAAGACAGAAATTATGGGAAAGAAAAAACGTTCGGCGAGTTCTTCTCGTTGGCTAAACGAACATTTTAAAGATCCGTTTGTACAAAAAGCACACAAGCAAAAATTGCGTTCCCGTGCTTATTTTAAACTTGATGAAATTCAGCAAACGGACAAATTATTTAAATCGGGAATGACCATTGTAGATCTTGGTGCGGCACCGGGCGGATGGTCACAATATGTTGTGAGCCAAATTGGTGATAGCGGGCGAGTCATTGCCTGCGATATTTTGGAAATGGACCCGATTGTAGGGGTCGATTTTTTACAAGGTGATTTTCGTGATGAAAATGTACTCAACGCATTACTTGAGCGAGTAGGCGAAGCTAAAGTGGATGTGGTGATGTCGGATATGGCGCCTAATTTCAGCGGTATGCCTTCGGTGGATATTCCGCGTGCCATGTATCTGGTGGAACTGGCGTTGGATATGTGTAAACAGGTTTTGGCGAAGAAAGGGAGTTTTGTCGTCAAAGTGTTTCAAGGAGAAGGCTTTGATGAATATTTACGGGAAATCAGAGCTTTATTTAGTGTAGTGAAGGTGCGTAAACCGGAGGCTTCACGTGGGCGTTCCCGTGAGGTTTATATTGTGGCTACGGGCTATAAAGGCGAATTGCTTTGATAGCTTTTCATGGGCTGCGATATATAGTATCTTTGTGGCGAATTTATTAACTTTAACTTAGGAAAGGCAGGTTAAACTTTGAACGATATGGTCAAAAATTTGGTACTCTGGATCGTGGTAGCGGTTGTGATGATGACGGCTTATCAGAGTTTCAATTCTAATTCGGTAGAAAACTCTACTGACTATACTACATTTGTTTATGATGTGAGTAATGGTCAAGTAAAAGAAGCGCGTTTTGATACCAATGAAATTACGGTAACAAAAAATGACGGCTCAAAATACATGACTGTCATGCCACCATTGGAAGATAAAAAATTACTTGATGATTTATTAAGTAAAAAAGTGAAGGTAGAAGGGACGCCATTTGAAAGACGTAGCTTAATCTCACAAATTTTAATTTCTTGGTTTCCAATGCTGTTTCTTGTGGGCGTATGGATTTTCTTTATGCGTCAAATGCAAGGCGGTGGTGGCAAGGCGATGAGCTTTGGTAAAAGCCGTGCCAAAATGTTAAGTCAAGATCAAATCAAAGTGACTTTTGCCGATGTGGCCGGGTGTGATGAAGCAAAAGAAGAAGTCGGTGAGATTGTTGATTTCTTACGTGATCCGACCAAATTCCAAAATTTAGGCGGTAAAATTCCAAAAGGGATTTTGATGGTAGGGCCTCCGGGTACCGGTAAAACCTTATTGGCAAAAGCCATTGCAGGTGAGGCCAAAGTACCGTTTTTCACGATTTCCGGTTCTGATTTCGTTGAAATGTTTGTGGGCGTCGGGGCTTCCCGCGTTCGTGATATGTTTGAACAGGCGAAGAAAAATGCCCCTTGCTTGATCTTTATTGATGAAATCGATGCGGTAGGTCGTCAACGTGGTGCAGGTTTAGGCGGTGGGCATGATGAACGTGAACAAACCCTTAACCAAATGCTTGTTGAAATGGATGGTTTCGGTGGTCACGATGGGGTAATTGTTATTGCCGCAACTAACCGTCCGGATGTATTAGATCCTGCATTAACCCGTCCGGGACGTTTTGACCGCCAAGTAGTGGTTGGACTGCCGGATGTAAAAGGTCGTGAGCAAATTTTAAAAGTACATATGCGCAAAGTCCCATTGGCAGAGGATGTCGATGCCATGACACTAGCACGTGGTACACCGGGCTATTCAGGTGCGGATCTCGCCAATCTTGTGAATGAAGCTGCGCTATTTGCCGCTCGTAATAATAAACGCAAAGTTTCCATGCTTGAGTTTGAAAAAGCAAAAGATAAAATTAATATGGGACCGGAACGTCGCACCATGATTATGACGGAGAAACAAAAAGAATCTACCGCCTATCATGAAGCCGGTCATGCCATTGTGGGTTATTTAGTGCCTGAACACGATCCAGTTCACAAAGTCACGATTATTCCTCGTGGTCGTGCATTAGGTGTTACCTTCTTCTTACCGGAAGGGGATCAAGTCAGCATCAGCCAAAAACAATTAGAAAGCAAACTTTCAACTCTTTATGCAGGTCGTTTGGCGGAAGATTTGATTTACGGTGAAGAGAATATTTCTACCGGTGCTTCTAATGATATTAAAGTGGCAACCAATATCGCCCGTAATATGGTGACACAATGGGGTTTCTCTGAAAAACTTGGTCCGATTCTTTACTCAGAAGATGAAGGGGAAGTTTTCTTAGGCCGCTCAATGGCAAAAGCGAAACATATGTCTGATGAAACAGCTCATGTTATCGATGAAGAAGTCCGTGCAATCATAACGCGTAACTATGAGCGTGCGAGACAAATTCTTACTGAGAATATGGATATTTTACATGCGATGAAAGACGCACTTGTGAAATATGAAACCATCGAAGAAGTGCAAATTAAGCAATTAATGAATCGTGAGCCGGTCACGCCACCTTCAGGCTGGGAAGAACCGAAAACCTCACAAGCGGCTTATTCAAATGCTGTTTCTGAAAATAAACCGGAAAGTGAGGTTGAAAAACCACAAGATTCTGAATAATGAAATGAAAGCCTCCTAAATTAGGAGGCTTTATTTTTATCGAATGATTTTTTTCCTTAGCATATTTCGTTATAATTCCATCCTCAAATTCATTCTAAAAATTGACCGCACTTTATGAAACTTTACGCCAACCAAAAATCCCTTGATTTATCATTTCCTCAGATTATGGGGATTTTAAATTTCACACCGGATTCCTTTTCTGATAGCGGAAAATTTTTTAGCCTTGATAAGGCATTGTTTCAAGTAGAAAAAATGCTGAATGATGGAGCGGCGATTATTGACATCGGTGGCGAATCGACACGCCCAATGGCAGATGAGGTGTCTGAGCAGGAGGAACTTCATCGAGTTGTGCCATTAGTGGAGGCTGTCCGTCAACGTTTTGACTGTTGGATTTCGGTGGATTCCTCTAAGGCTATTGTGATGCAAGAGGCGGCAAAAGTCGGGATGGATTTAATCAATGATATTCGAGCTTTACAAGAGCCGAATGCATTACAGGTTGTGGCAGAATTGGATTTGCCCGTTTGTATTATGCATATGCAAGGGCAACCAAGAACAATGCAAACTCATCCTCAATATAAAGATGTCGTGCAAGATGTTCTCGCTTTTTTACGTCAACGTTCAGAAGAATGTATTGCTGTCGGAATAAAAAAAGACAATTTAATTTGGGATATGGGATTCGGATTTGGTAAGACGGTTCAACACAACTATAAATTGTTACAACAACTCAGTGTATTTTGTGAAGAGGGATATCCTGTGCTTGCGGGGCTATCACGCAAATCAATGATTGGTGCGGTGTTAGATAAACCGGTTGATGAAAGGGTTATTGGGAGTGCCACCGGTGCGTTAATTGCAGCACAAGGTGGGGCAAAGATTTTACGTGTACATGATGTGGCTGCTACATCAGATGCACTCAAAATTTGGCAGGCGACAGAAAACGCCTAAGTTTTAAAAAAATTAAATAAAGGAATTTATTATGGCAGAGCGTAAATATTTTGGTACAGATGGTGTGCGTGGCAAAGTCGGAACCTACCCGATCACACCTGATTTCGCCCTAAAATTAGGCTGGGCGGCAGGTAAAGTATTGGCTTCACAAGGGTCAAAAACCGTTTTAATTGGTAAGGATACACGTATTTCCGGCTATATGTTGGAATCAGCACTAGAGGCAGGGTTAGCCGCAGCAGGTCTATCCGCCGCCTTTACCGGGCCAATGCCCACACCGGCTATCGCTTATTTAACCAGAACGTTCCGTGCGGAAGCGGGTATCGTGATCTCTGCCTCTCATAATCCTTACTATGATAACGGAATTAAGTTTTTCTCTGCACAAGGGACAAAATTACCGGATGAAATTGAAGAAGCCATTGAAGCGATGCTTGAACAGCAAATGGATTGTGTTGAATCGGCTGAATTGGGGAAAGCCCGCCGTATTAATGATGCTGCTGGGCGTTATATTGAATTTTGTAAAGGAACCTTCCCGGCACATTTAGGCTTAGAAGGCTATAAAATTGTGGTAGATTGTGCCAATGGTGCGACTTATCATATTGCACCGAATGTATTGCGTGAGCTTGGTGCGGAAGTGATTGAAATTGGTACAGAACCTAATGGTGTAAATATCAATGAAAAATGCGGTGCAACGGATGTTCGAGCATTACAAGAAAAAGTCTTGGAAGTGAAAGCGGATATTGGTTTGGCTTATGATGGAGATGGTGATCGAATTATGATGGTGGATCACCTTGGGAATAAAGTAGACGGTGACCAAATTCTCTTTATTATTGCTCGTGAAGCATTGCGTTCCGGTCAATTAAAAGGCGGGGTAGTGGGTACATTAATGAGTAATATGAGCCTTGAAATTGCATTAAAAATGCTAGGCGTACCATTCCTACGTGCGAATGTAGGGGATCGTTATGTACTTGAAAAAATGCAGGAAAATAATTGGACGCTTGGTGGTGAAAATTCCGGTCACATTATTATTTCTGATAAAAATTCTACGGGAGACGGTATTATTGCTTCATTAGCGGTGTTGGCCGCAATGGTTCAACATAAACTTTCACTCAATGAATTGACTAGCGCAGTAAAATTGTTCCCTCAGGTATTAATTAACGTGCGTTTTGCTGGAGGGGAAAATCCGTTAGAGAGCGAGGCGGTAAAAGCCGTTGCCGCAGAGGTTGAAAAACGTTTAGAAGGTAAAGGACGTATTCTATTGCGTAAATCCGGCACGGAGCCTTTAATTCGTGTGATGGTAGAATGCCAAGACGGTGAACTTGCCCAGCAATGTGCAGAAGAAATTGCTGAGGCAGTGAAAGCAAACTAGTTTTATTGACCGCTCTAAAAAAGAGCGGTCAGTTTTTATCTTAATTTAGGAAAGCAATACAGTATGAAAATTTTTATTATGCGCCATGGTGAAGCCGAAGTGATGGCAAAGACTGACAAAGATCGTCGTTTAACAGAATATGGAAAGAAACAAGCTTTCGCCCAAGGCGAGTGGTTGAAAAATAATGCAAGATCAACATCAGTTCCATTTAACCGTATATTGGTAAGCCCCTATCAACGTGCTTTGGAAACTTTTGAACAAGTTAATTTAGCATTTGGTTCAACGCTACAACCTCATTTAGAAATTTGGCAAGGGATTACACCTTATGGCTCGGCAGAATTAGTCACAGATTATTTGTTAGTACTGGAAAAGGAAGGAGTCGATTCCGTGCTTCTTATTTCCCATTTGCCATTAGTCGGAGAGATTGTGGCAGAGCTTTATGGTAAACGAAATCCGATTAGTTTTTATCCGGCAACCATTGCTCAAATAGGTTGGCAGAATGAAAAAGGGGAAATCATGAGCTATAGCTATCCACCTGAAATACTTTAATTTGTATAAAAGATGGACATTTTAGATCTTTGTTTTCTTTACAAAAAATAAATTTTAAAATGGGAACTTTTTAAAAATTATTTTAATTTCAATTAATTAGAGCTAATAATTAAGGTTGGAAACAGTTGTTTTATTTCTATGAAATGTAAATTTTGTTTTCGACCATTTTATTTTTTCGTAAACTATACTTCGCATAAGGCAAATATGCTTTGTTAATTTATTTACTCAATTAGGAGATTAAAATGAAAAAGACAGTATTAGCAACATTAGTGTTAGGCGCAAGTTTAGCCATCACAGGTTGTTTTGATAAACAAGAAACAACACAAAAAATTGAAGCTGCAAAAGAGGCGACAGCCAATGCGGCAGCTGAAGTAAAAGATGCGGCAGTAAGTGTGGCGTCGGATGTTAAAGATTCTGCAAAACAAGCGGCTTCAGATGTTAAAGATGCAGCAAAACAAGCAGTTTCTGATGCGAAAGATGCAACAATGAATGCCGTAGATTCTGCAAAATCTGCAGCAGTAGAGGCAAAAGATAAAGCTGTAGAAAAAGCAACTGAAATGAAAGATGCGGCAGTAAGCAAAGCTGAAGAAGCGGGAGAAGCTGCAAAAGCTAAAGTTGCAGAAGTTAAGGATTCTGCGATGGAAAAAATGGCAGAAATGAAAGATGCTGTGAATAACAAAGCATCTGAAATGAAAGACGCAGCTGCAGAAAAAATGAATTCAGCAAAAGATGCAATGTCTTCAATGAAAGAATCTGCAACTGAAAAATCGGCTGAAGCTGTAGATGCAGTGAAAGACGCAGCAAAATAATTTTATAAAATTGAAGAAATCCCTATAGGTGTTGTCCCGTGGGGATTTTCTTTATGGGGCAATCAGATGCTATGCGCGATTTATAAAAGTAAGAAAAAACCGGGGAGTTACCTTTATATTAAAAAACGTGATGATTTCTCTGCTGTTCCCTGCCATTTATTAGAACATTTTGGTAAACCTGAGATTGTGATGATGTTTAATTTATCCGGTAATAAGCCGCTTCATCAGGCTGATAAAAATGAAGTGGAGGAAAAAATTAAATCACAGGGTTTTTATTTACAAATACCAAAACAGGATGATGGATTATTTAATAGTTTGAGTGAAATAAAATAATCCTTGATTCTTTAAATCCTAAAATAAAAAGTGCGGTCAATTTTAACCGCACTTTTTATTCAATATATCATTCCTTTTTTAGGATATCTTCTTCACCTAAGGTGAGTAAGCGGGCGATGGCGTTACGATAAGAAATTTCAAGGCTTTCACGACTTGTAGCCATCACACCTTGATCAACTAAAAATCCATCATTTACATCATACACCCAGCCGTGTAAAGAAAGTTTTTGTCCTCGTTCCCAAGCACTTTTTATAATGGAAGAACGACCAAGATTATAAACCTGTTCATTGACATTAATTTTGGTCAACATATCGGCACGTTTTTCCGGTGAAAGTTTTCCAAGTAGATGGCTATGTTTAAACCAAATATCACGAATATGGAGTAGCCAATTATTAATTAAACCGAGATCTTGATCTGCCATGGCGGCTTTGATGCCACCACAATTGGTATGTCCACAAATGATAATATGCTCAATCTTTAATACATCAACTGCATATTGCACAACAGAAAGGCAATTGAGATCGGTATGAATAACTTGATTTGCCACATTACGATGAACAAATAATTCACCAGGCTCTAAATTTGTCAGCTTTTCTGCAGGAACACGACTATCAGAACAGCCAATCCAAAGATAATGAGGGGTTTGATGATCGGCAAGTTCTTTAAAATAAGTGGAATTTTCCTCTTTCATTCGTTGTGCCCAGCTTAAATTATTGGCAAAAAGCTGTTCAATTTTTTTCATTTTACTTTCCTTAAAATAATAAAAATTTAACCGCACAAAAAAGTGCGGTCAAATTATCTCCATTTTTGATTAAAAATTTGCATTACGCGGTGTGCGAGGGAATGGGATTACATCACGAATATTTTGTACCCCAGTAACATACACAATGAGACGTTCAAAGCCAAGTCCAAAGCCGGAGTGAGGCACTGTACCGTATTTACGAAGATCTCGATACCAATAGTAATCTTGTGGATTTAAGCCCATTTCTTCCATGCGTTTATCCAGTACTTCTAAACGTTCTTCGCGTTGTGAACCACCGATAATTTCACCAATTCCTGGTGCTAACACATCCATTGCCGCAACCGTTTTACCATCATCGTTTAAACGCATATAGAAGGCTTTGATATCTTTCGGATAGTTTTTTACTACAACCGGAGATTTGAAATATTCTTCCGCTAAATAGCGTTCATGCTCAGAAGAAAGATCAATTCCCCAAGAAACAGGGAATTCAAATTTTTTACCAGATTTTAATAATACTTCGATAGCATCTGTATAATCAATTTGAGCAAAGTCAGAATTCACAAAGTTTTCTAAACGGGTAATGACATCTTTATCAACGTGTTTCTCAAAGAAACTAAGATCATCTTTGCGTTCGGCCAATACTGCACGGAAAACATATTTCAACATGTCTTCGGCAAGTTTTGCATTATCTTCTAAAGTTGCGAAAGCAACTTCGGGTTCAACCATCCAAAATTCCGCAAGATGACGGGTTGTGTTAGAGTTTTCTGCACGGAAAGTAGGACCGAAAGTATAAATTTTACTTAATGCACAAGCATAGGTTTCACCGTTTAGCTGACCGGAAACCGTTAAGAAAGATTCTTTGCCAAAGAAATCTTGACTAAAATCGACCGCACCTTTTTCATCGCGTGGAAGATTTTCGAGATCTAAAGTGGAAACACGAAACATTTCACCGGCGCCTTCTGTGTCTGAGGCAGTAATGAGTGGGGTTGCAACCCAGTAAAAACCTTGTTCGTGGAAGAAACGATGAATCGCTTGTGCTAAACAATGGCGTACACGTGCTACAGCACCGATAATATTGGTACGTGGACGTAAATGTGCGACTTCGCGTAAATATTCGATAGAATGGCGTTTTGCAGCCATCGGATAAGAATCAGGATCTTCTACAAAACCTGCTACTTCGACTTTTTCAGCTTGTAATTCAACAGCTTGACCTTCTGCCGGTGATTCAACGACTTTACCTGTCACAACCACGGAACAACCGGTTGTAAGACGTAAGATTTCGTTTTCATAATTTTCAATATCGTTGTTGATAATTGCTTGGATAGGATCAAAACAAGAGCCGTCATATACCGCTAAGAATGATAGCCCGGCTTTAGAATCGCGACGAGTGCGAACCCAACCGCGTACTGTAACGGTTTCACCTATTGAGACTTTTCCTTGTAGTACATCAACAATTGATGCAATTTTAGACATATAAACCTCTAAGTGTAAAAATATGGGATAAAAAAGTGCGCTTAGTTTACCTTAAATCCCGAAATTTTCCATAAAAAGTTAGAGCTTGACGCCGGACTCAAGTAGAATATCCGGACCATAATTAGAGGAGAGTATTTATGTGGTCAGATATTTTAACCGGGTACAGTATTTTTATTTTAGAAATTTTAACAATTTTACTTGTTATCGCCGCGATTGCAGCATTTATTATTTCTGCTCGACGGAGTAAGGAAGCTGAACAAGGTGAACTGGTAATTACTAATTTATCAGAGGATTTTGAAGATAGAGTCAAATATTTACGTGATTTTAATTTATCAGATGAAGAATTGAAACAGCAAAAAAAATCAGAAAAGAAAGCGGAAAAACAAAAAGCAAAAGATTTAAAAGCAAAATTAAAAAAGGGAGAGCCTCTTGAGAAACCTAAACCGTGCGTTTATGTTTTAGATTTTAAAGGGGATATTTCAGCCTCGCAAACAACCGCACTTCGTGAGGAAATTTCAGCTATTTTGAATGTAACCAAGCCTGATGATGAAGTATTATTACGCTTAGAAAGTCCCGGTGGCGTTGTGCATGGATATGGTTTGGCTGCTTCACAATTAGCGCGTTTAAAACAAAAAGGAATTAAATTAACCGTTGCGATTGATAAAGTCGCAGCAAGTGGTGGTTATATGATGGCTTGTGTCGCAGATAAAATTATTGCGGCACCTTTTGCTATTATCGGTTCAATTGGTGTTGTCGCTCAAATACCGAATATCCATCGACTATTAAAAAAACATGATGTTGATGTTGATGTGATGACTGCAGGGGAATTTAAACGCACAGTAACAATGTTGGGAGAAAATACAGAAAAAGGCAAACAAAAATTCCAACAAGAATTGGAAGAAACTCACGAATTATTTAAGCAATTTGTTCACCAGAATCGACCGCACTTAGATGTTAATAAAGTTGCGACCGGTGAGCATTGGTTTGGTACGCAAGCCTTAGAATTACAATTGGTAGATGGTATTTCTACCAGTGATGATCTCTTACTTGATATGATGAAAGATAAATCGGTTATCAGTGTGAACTATAAGATTAAAAAGCCATTTTTAAAAAAATTAGGGCAACAGGCAGAAGAAAGTGCTAATGCACTTATTCAGCGTTATGTGAATAAGACCTCTCGGGATTTTATTCATTAAGTTTTTTAGATTTACATTACTTTACAAAAATCATTGTAAATAGAATACTTTACTCATAGTTTAATATTTACAAAGTTGGCTTTTACTATTAGTATAACCTCCCGAAACTTTTATAGTTTTCTCACTTAGAATTAGTAAAGTTTAGTTATGTGTTTCTTGTCTACAAGAATGACACTTTTAACGGTTAAAAGGTAAAAACATGAAATTATCTCGTATTTTATTATCTGCTGCTGCCGTTGCAACGCTTGCAGCTTGCGGTAACTTAAGCAAAGTTACTTCAGAAGGTATGCCTGAATATAAAGATGTTGATGGTGTTCAAGTACCACAACTTGTATGGCCAAAAATTGATAATTCTGGCTTCAACCATGATGGTAGCCAATTTGGTTCATGGCCAAACTGGGATAATGTTCGCATGATCGAACGTGGTATGAACAAAGACCAACTCTATAATTTGATTGGTCGTCCACACTTCTCTGAAGGTTTATATGGTGTGGAAGAATGGGACTATGCATTTAACTATCGTGAAAACGGTGTGCATAAAATCTGCCAATATAAAATCTTATTTGACAAAAATCATAACGCCCAAAGTTTCTTCTGGTATCCAAACGGATGTAATGGTAATGCTGCATATAGTCTAAGTGGCGATTTCTTATTTGACTTCGATAAAGATGTATTGACTCCACGTGGTAAAGAAGTAGTTGACAATGTTGCGGCACAATTAAAATCAGCCAATGCTAAAGAGGTTAAAGTTGCAGGTTATACTGACCGTTTAGGTTCTGATGCTTATAATATGGATCTTTCTCAACGTCGTGCAAATCGTGTTAAAGCACGTTTAATTGAAGATGGCGTAACAGCTCAGATCACAGCTATTGGTTACGGTAAAAATCCACAAGTTAAAGCTTGTGAAGGTTTCCGCCACGCAAGTAAAGAAGAAAAAGATTGTTTACGTCCTAACCGTCGTGTAGAAATCACCTCTTCTGGCTCTTTAATGAAATTACATCAAGAAGTAAACCAAATGAATGGTGGTACACAAGGTCCAGCACCGCTTTATCAAAAATAATTTTGATTAAGTAAAAATCCACCT
>NZ_MLAJ01000006.1 GCF_002000485.1 Rodentibacter ratti
TTTAGTTAAAAATAAAAAATAGCATAACTTTGGTTATGCTATTTTTTTATGTTAATTAATTTTCTAAGGTTCAAAAGTTTCCTAAAAGTGATCGCTAAATACTTTATAGTTAGTCGCTTTATCCTTTCCTCCTTTCCAACCGCACTGTAAAAGTGCTCTCATAATTTACGTAAAATTTATAAGAAAATTCGGATACTTTAGGCGATAAAACTGATACTGGTGAATGTGCCTTATGTGTAAAAATTACTATGATGATCAAGCTTCTAAAAACGCTAATCGGGATAGAATCCTTAAACACAAATAAAAACGTGATTTTTTAATGCGTTGGTATTATTATTAAAGGAATTTTTTAGATAAAGGTAAATCAGAGGAAACTATGCAGCATCTGAAAGATCTTGCAGAAAAAGCAAAATCAGCGATTAATTCTATCGAGAATAATAGTTTAGTAGCACTAGATGAGATTCGAGTTGAATATTTTGGTAAAAAAGGTCATTTCACGCAATTAATGCAAGAGCTGAGAAATATTACGGCAGAGGAGCGACCGGTTATCGGGGCTAAAATTAATGAAGTTAAACAAGCAGTGCTTGAGTTTTTAAATACGAAAAAAGCTGAATGGGAACAAGCAGAGCTGAATGCTAAACTCGAAAAAGAACGTATAGATGTTACTTTACCCGGTAAAAAAGTGGAAAAAGGTGGCTTACACCCTGTTACCATGACAATTAATCGTATCACGCAGTTTTTCTCAGAACTCGGTTTTTCTGTGGAAAACGGTCCCGAAATTGAAAGTGATTATTACAATTTTGACGCCTTGAATATTCCAAAACATCACCCGGCACGTGCTGATCATGATACATTCTGGTTTAATCCTGATTTATTGTTACGTACCCAAACATCAGGCGTGCAAATCCGTACTATGGAGAAAATGCAACCGCCAATTCGTATTATGGCGCCTGGTCGTGTTTATCGCAATGACTATGATCAAACACATACGCCAATGTTTCATCAAGTTGAATTGCTTTATGTCGATAAAAAAGTAAACTTTACCGAATTAAAAGGTTTACTGCATGATTTCTTACGTGCTTTTTTTGAAGAAGATTTAAAAGTTCGTTTCCGACCTTCTTATTTTCCATTTACCGAACCTTCAGCAGAAGTGGATGTTATGGGTAAAAATGGTAAATGGCTTGAAGTTCTGGGCTGTGGAATGGTTCATCCGAATGTATTACGTAATGCAGGAATCGATCCGAATGAATATTCCGGTTTTGCAGTGGGGATGGGAGTTGAGCGATTAACAATGTTACGCTACAACGTCACAGATTTACGTTCATTCTTTGAAAACGATTTACGGTTTTTAAAACAATTCAGATAAATTATTTTTCGGATGCATCCTCAAACGAGGTTATATAACAATTTTTAAAGGGTAGAGAATAATGAAATTTAGCGAGCAGTGGGCAAGAGAATGGGTTAATCCGGCTGTTTCTACGGAACAATTATGTGATCAAATCACGATGCTTGGGTTAGAAGTGGATAGCGTAGAAAATGTGGCGGGTGATTTTACGGGGGTGGTTGTCGGAGAAGTTGTTGAGTGTGCACAACACCCTGATGCAGATAAATTGCGTGTAACTAAGGTGAACGTTGGTGGTGATAGACTATTAGATATCGTGTGTGGAGCACCAAATTGTCGTCAAGGGTTAAAAGTTGCTTGTGCGACAGAAGGTGCGGTGTTACCGGGTAATTTTAAAATTAAGAAAACGAAGTTACGTGGTCAACCCTCTGAAGGTATGCTTTGCTCATTTTCTGAACTTGGTATTGATACTGAATCTGAAGGAATTATTGAGTTACCACAAGATGCCCCGATTGGCACAGATCTTCGTAACTACTTGAATTTAGATGATAAGGCTATTGAAATCAGTTTAACACCGAACCGTGCAGACTGTTTAAGTATTGCAGGGATTGCTCGTGAAATTGGAGTTGTTAATAAACAATCGGTAAATCAACCGCACTTTGAGGTAGTGCCGGCAACGATTTCAGATAAAATTGATATTGAGCTTGTAGCATCGGAAGCTTGTCCACGTTATTTACTTCGAGTCGTAAAAAATGTGAACGTAAAAGCGGCTACGCCTATTTGGATGAAGGAAAAATTGCGTCGTTGCGGTATCCGTTCTATCGATCCTGTGGTTGATATTACAAATTATATTTTGCTTGAATTAGGTCAGCCAATGCATGCATTTGATGCCTCAAAAGTGCTGCAACCGGTGCAAGTTCGTTTCGCAAAAGAAGGTGAAGCACTTACTTTACTGGATGGTACTGCTACAAAATTACAATCAAACACTTTACTTATAGCAGATGCCAATGGTCCGCTTGCCATGGCAGGGATCTTTGGAGGACAAGAAAGCGGAGTAACCTCTGAAACGAGAGATGTGATTCTGGAAGCTGCTTTTTTTGCCCCGTTGGCTATTGCAGGTCGAGCAAGACAGTATGGCTTACATACGGATGCTTCACACCGTTTTGAGCGTGGTGTTGATTTTGAATTAGCACGGAATGCGATGGAGCGAGCAACGGCATTATTACTCGAAATCTGTGGTGGGGAAGCCGGAGAAATTAATGAAGCGGTAAATGAAGAATTTTTACCGAAGGTGAAAAAAATTCACCTTCGTCGTGAGAAATTAGATGCGTTACTAGGTCATCATATTGAAACCGAGATTGTGACCGATATTTTTAATCGTCTCGGTTTTAATGTTCAATACGAAAATAATGTTTGGACAGTAACTTCCGCAAGTTGGCGTTTTGATATTGATATTGAAGAAGACCTCATTGAGGAAGTTGCACGTATTTACGGCTATAACAGCATTCCAAATAATGCACCACTGGCACATTTACGTATGCGTGATCATAAAGAAGCCGTGTTGGATTTGGAGCGCATTAAAACCGCACTTGTGGATTCAGATTATCAAGAAGCGATAACTTATAGTTTTGTTGATCCAAAAGTACAAAATTTATTACATCCTCATCAAGAGGCTTTAGCGTTACCAAATCCTATTTCTAGCGAAATGTCGGTAATGCGGGTTTCATTATTAAGTGGCTTGCTCGGTGCCGTGTTATATAACCAAAATCGTCAACAAAATCGTGTTCGTTTGTTTGAAACAGGATTACGTTTTATTCCTGATACGGAAGCTGAATTCGGTGTACGCCAAGAATTCGTACTAAGTGCGGTTATTAGCGGTACGGCAAGTAACGAAAGTTGGAATAATAAATCGGAATCGGTAGATTTTTTTGATTTAAAAGGTGATTTAGAAAGTCTGCTTTCCT
Source organism: Rodentibacter ratti (assembly GCF_002000485.1). Lineage (GTDB taxonomy): Bacteria > Pseudomonadota > Gammaproteobacteria > Enterobacterales > Pasteurellaceae > Rodentibacter > Rodentibacter ratti. Next base: position 3,307 of record NZ_MLAJ01000006.1, read on the forward strand.
TAACCGGTGTGGCAAATAAAATACGTTTTGTTGCAAAAACTTTTGATGCATTACACCCGGGACAGTCTGCGGCGATTCAATTAGATGATAAAGAAATTGGTTTTATTGGTACGCTTCACCCATCTGTTTCTCAAAAACTGGGGTTAAATGGAAAAGTAGTTGTATTTGAAATTTTATGGAACGCAATTGCAAATCGGAATGTCATACAAGCAAGGAAGATTTCCAAATTCCCGGCTAACCGCCGAGACTTGGCACTTGTGGTAGCGGATGAGATTGCGGCTGGCGATGTCATTGATGCGTGTAAGCAAGCTGGTGGGGAAAAACTCACGCAAGTCAATTTATTTGACGTATATAAAGGCATTGGTGTACCGTCAGGTACAAAAAGTCTTGCCATCAGCTTGACCATTCAAGACAATGAAAAAACCTTGGAGGATGATGAGATCAACGCTGTAATTTCCGCTGTGTTAGATGAAGTTAAACAACGTTTTAACGCTGAATTAAGAGACTAAACTTATGACGTTGACAAAAATTGATATTACCGAATTTTTAATTGAAAAATATCGGTTGCAAAAATTAGAAGCTAAGAATTTAGTGGATGATTTTTTTGAAGAAATTCGCTTATCTCTTGAGTCGGGCTGTGATGTAAAATTATCGGGATTCGGTAATTTTGAATTACGTGATAAAGCTTCTCGTCCGGGGCGTAATCCTAAAACAGGAGAGAGTGTACCGGTTTCAGCACGCCGAGTGGTGTCATTCAAACCGGGGCAAAAGTTACGTGCGAGAGTTGAAAAAACAAAAATAAGTCGATAAATTGAGTAGAAAAAGTGCGGTCATTTTTAGCCGCACTTTTGTCGTTTGAGATATAAAATGAAATTGATTAAATCCTTATTTTTCATTTCTACATCAATGCTGTTGTTTGCTTGCTCTTCAGGCAACTCGGGAAGGGAAAGTTATGCCATTAATTATAAAGGTAAAATTGATGATCCTATTATGGCAATTACTTTATTGAGTGAACAACAGTATGAATGGGCTGGAACACCTTATGTGTTGGGGGGGAAATCCAGACATGGAGTAGATTGTTCCGGGTTTGTCCAAAAAACGTTTTTTGATCGTTTTAATATTGCATTACCTAGAACGACAAAAGAACAGGCTAAACATGGAAAGCTTATTCGTAAAGAGGATATTCAAACCGGTGATTTAATTTTCTTTAAAACAGGACGAGGGCCAAACGGCTATCATGTTGGAATTTATGTAAAAGACGATAAATTTCTTCATGCTTCCACGAAAGGTGGTGTTATTTATTCTTCAATGAATACACCTTATTGGACAAAAACTTTTTGGCAAGTGAGACGAATTTAAAGGTAAAAGTGCGGTAAATTTTAACCGCACTTTTGTATGTCTAGACTGACGGGCGAACTCCCAACATATGACAAATTGCATAAGTTAATTCACTACGATTAAGTGTGTAGAAGTGGAAATCACTCACACCCTCACTGGATAGAATTTTCACCATATCCATAGCAACACTTGCGGCAACAAGATTGCGCGTTGTCGGATCGTCATCTAATCCGTCATAGGCTTTTGCTAACCAACTTGGTATTTTCACATTGGTAAATGATGCCATTTTTTGAAGTTGCTTAAAATTCGTTACGGGTAGAATGCCCGGTACGATTTCCGTATCTATACCGATAGAGGCACAGCGATCGCGGAAGCGTAGATAGCTATCAATATCAAAGAAAAATTGTGTGATGATATGGTTTGCGCCTGCATCAATTTTACGTTTTAAGTTAATCAAATCAGCTTGTGCCGATTTTGCTTCGGGATGGACTTCTGGATAAGCGGCAACGGAAATATCAAAATCCGCTACAGATCGGAGTAGTGCAACTAAATCGGAAGCATAGAATGGTTTTTTATCATAACCTTTCGGTTCATCTCCGCGTAACGCAACAATACGACGAATACCGCTATCCCAATAATCTTGAGCGATTTGTTTCAACTCTTCCGGTGTGGCATCAATACCGGTCAAATGTGGTGCGGCTTCTAATCCTGTTTCTTGTTTAATTGTTTTAACAATGCTGTGAGTACGATCCCTTTCACCTGAATTTGCACCATAGGTTACAGAGACAAATGTAGGTTTTAATACTTTTAAACGATGAATTGATTCCCACAGCATATTTTCCATTTTTTCATTTTTAGGGGGAAAAAACTCAAAAGATACACTGATTTTTTTATTAAAATCAGCAATGTTTTGATTTAAATTATTAATTTCTTTTGCATAACTCATAACACTTCTTCCTACAAAATAATTTTTCGATGTCACAATAAATCAAGTTAATTCATGAGTCAATTTGAATAAATTCATCAAAAACATTAATTATATTAATATTCATAAAACAGTTATCAAAATGAAGATTTTTTACACAAAAAATTAGCGTTTTATAGAAAAGTATGTATAATACACCGACCCTGTAAATGCACGGATTCCCACCGTGCATTATTTTATCAAGATCGCACTCGAAGGGGTGAGGATTCTGATTACTGGTTGTGTTCATTAGAACACTGGGTATCAAACTTAATTTTTGGTAATTAATTAATGAAAACTTTTGTAGCAAAACCAGAAACTGTAAAACGTGACTGGTATGTAGTAGATGCGACAGGTAAGACTTTAGGTCGTTTAGCTACTGAATTAGCACGTCGTCTTCGTGGTAAACACAAGGCAGAGTACACTCCACACGTAGATACCGGTGATTACATCATCGTTATCAATGCAGATAAAGTGGCGGTAACCGGTCGTAAAGAAACTGATAAGCTTTATTACTGGCACACCGGCTATGTAGGTGGTATCAAACAAGCGACTTTTAAAGAAATGATCGCTCGTCGTCCTGAAGCGGTGATTGAAATTGCGGTTAAAGGTATGTTGCCAAAAGGTCCATTAGGCCGTGCAATGTTCCGCAAATTAAAAGTGTATGCAGGTTCTGAACACCAACATGCTGCACAACAACCACAAGTTTTAGATATTTAATCACGAGGTTTAGGATATGGCAGAGAATCAAAACTACGGCACAGGTCGCCGCAAAAGCTCTTCAGCTCGTGTATTTATCAAACCGGGCAGTGGTAAAATCACTATCAACCAACGTGAATTAGACGTTTACTTCGGTCGTGAAACCTCACGTATGATTGTACGTCAACCTTTAGAATTGGTTGAATTAACTGATAAATTAGACTTATACATCACAGTTAAAGGTGGTGGTATTTCTGGTCAAGCGGGTGCAATCCGTCATGGTATCACTCGTGCATTAATTGAATACGATGAGACTCTCCGTCCTGCACTTCGTGCAGCCGGTTTCGTTACTCGTGACGCACGTCGCGTTGAACGTAAAAAAGTGGGTTTGCACAAAGCACGTCGTCGTCCACAATACTCAAAACGTTAATTTTTTATTTTCGTTTCAGAAGCAGGGAATTCCCTGCTTTTTTTATATTTATAGAATCATGTAACTCTATGAAATTAAAGAAAAACTCAGATTTCTTTAGCAAAAGAACATGACTTTATGCTAGAATATGCAACCTTTTTTAGTAAAAAATAATATAGAATTTTGAATCTTCGGAGGAATCAATGTCTAATGCATCAAGTAAACGTTCTGTTATGACTCTTTTCTCAAATAGGGGTGATATTTACTGTCATCAAGTGAAAATTGTATTAGCAGAAAAGGGGGTAGCTTATGAAAATGAAGAAGTTAACCCACAAGCATTATCAGAAGATTTAATGGAATTAAATCCTTATGGAACTTTGCCAACCTTAGTTGATCGTGACTTAGTATTATTTAATTCACGTATTATTATGGAATATCTTGACGAACGTTTCCCTCATCCTCCACTTATGCCGGTTTATCCTATCTCTAGAGGCAAAACCCGTCTTTTAATGTTACGTATTGAGCAAGATTGGTATCCAACTTTAATGAAAGCGGAAAAAGGCAGTGAATCAGAACGTGCAGAAGCATTAAGACAATTAAAAGAAGAATTACTGGCCATTTCGCCGATTTTCCAACAAATGCCTTATTTTATGAGTGAAGAATTCAGTCTGGTTGATTGCTATATTGCCCCATTATTATGGAAATTAAAGCAATTTGGTGTGGAATTTAGCGGTGCCGGTAGCAAAGCTTTGAAAGGTTATATGGATCGCGTATTTAGTCGGGATTCCTTTTTACAATCAGTCGGTGAAGCCGCACCTAAAAATCTGATGGATGATAAATAATGAAATACAAGTCTTCCCCAAAACGACCTTATTTACTACGGGCTTATTATGATTGGTTAGTTGATAACGATTTTACGCCCTATTTGGTTGTGGATGCCACATATTGGGGGGTGAATGTACCTACTGAATATGTCAAAGACGGGCAAATTGTGCTAAATCTTTCGGCAAGTGCGACGGGAAATTTGCAACTTACTAATGATTTTATTCAATTTAATGCTCGTTTTAATGGCGTTGCTCGAGAGCTTTATATCCCTATGGGAGCTGCACTTGCCATTTATGCCCGAGAAAATGGTGATGGTGTAATGTTTGAGTCGGAAACGTTTTATGATGAATTAAATCGTGAGCCACAAACTGATCAACCAACTAATTTTACTGAAGCAGTTAATAAACCAAAAACAGATAAAAAAGTTTCAGTAAAATCGGCTTCTCATCTAAGAATTGTAGATTAAACTAAGAATAAGAAATCACCCGCATTTTGGAAAGTGCGGGTGATTTTTTTATTGTTTAGCTGCGGCCTTCATCTGGCGAATAAATTCAGCGAGTTCAATTAGACATTTTGTATGATTATCTAAATGGCGCTCAATAATTTTTACAGTCGCCGATCCGGAAATTGCACCGGCAACGCCTAATTGCAAGGCTTCTTTTACCTGATTCGGTTGGGCGATACCGAATCCTTGCAAAATAGGCGGTGCATTGTGTGCTTTCAATTGTTCTACCAAAGAATCCAGATTTTTAGCATGCGCTTGGTTCTCTGCACTGGTGACACCGGCACGAGAAACTAAATAAGTATAACCTTCGCTGTTTTCTGCCACACCTTGGATAGTTTTGGCATCGGCATTTGGTGGGCAAATGAAAACAGGTTGAATACCGTGCTTTTTCGCTGCATTGATGTAATCCTCTTTCGCTAGTAATGGGATATCCGCCACCAATACGGCATCGACTCCCACGTCCGCACAGCGTTGATAAAATGCATCCAGACCTTTGGCAAAAATAAGATTGGCGCAAAGCAGTAAACTGATAGGAATCTCCGGATATTTTGACCGCACTTTTTCCAGCAATTTAAAGCTATCTTCCGTGCTGTGTCCTGCCTCTAATGCTCTATTATTTGCGGCTTGAATGACCGGGCCGTCTAAAAGTGGATCAGAGAAAGGAAATCCTAATTCAAGGGCATCGGCGCCATTATCAACAAGCGTGCAAATAATCTCAAAAGAGCGGTCAAATGTTGGATCACATAGGGTAACAAAAGGAACAAATGCCCCCTCATTTTTAGCGTTGAGTACAGCAAATTGGCGATTAAAACGACTCATTATTTCATTCCTTTTTCAGTTAAAATTTTGTCCACAGTGAAAATGTCTTTATCACCACGACCGGATAAATTCACCACAAGAATCTGTGCCTTATCAGGCTCTTGATGAATCATTTTGAGTGCTTGCGCAAGGGCATGCGAGCTTTCTAACGCCGGAATAATCCCTTCATGCTTGGCAAGTTCTTGGAAGGCATTTAAGGCTTCATCATCGGTAATGGAGGGGTATTCCGCTCGCCCGATACTTTGCAAATAAGCGTGTTGAGGGCCAACAGAAGGGAAGTCTAGCCCTGCGGAAACAGAGTAAGATTCTTCTACTTGCCCATCTTCCGTTTGCATTAAAGGGGATTTCATACCGAAATAAATACCGACTTTGGCATGCCCTAACGGTGCACCGTGTTCACCGCTTTCAATGCCTTTGCCTGCAGGTTCTACACCGATTAAACGTACATTTGGTTCATCTATAAAATCAGTAAACATCCCTATTGCGTTAGAACCGCCTCCCACAGCGGCAATCACCGCATCCGGCAGACGACCTTCTTTTTCTATAATTTGGCGTTTCGTTTCTTCGCCAATCATTTTTTGGAATTCACGGACAATGGTTGGGAAAGGGTGAGGGCCGGCGGCTGTGCCAAGCAAGTAGTGGGTGGTTTCATAGTTTGCAGACCAATCACGCATGGCTTCACAACAAGCATCTTTTAAAGAGCAAGATCCTTTTTGCACAGGAATCACTTCTGCGCCCATTAAGCGCATACGAAATACATTAGGCGATTGGCGTTCCACATCTTTTGCCCCCATATAAACACGGCAAGGCATATCGAGCATGGCACAGGCGAGAGCAGTTGCCACACCATGTTGACCGGCACCGGTTTCAGCAATGATACGGGTTTTCCCCATCCGTTTTGCAAGTAAAATTTGACCGAGGACTTGGTTGGTTTTATGTGCACCGCCATGTAAAAGATCTTCACGTTTAAGATAAATTTTGGCTTTTGTGCCTTTTGTCAAATTGCGACAAAGGGTGAGTGCGGTGGGTCTGCCCGCATAATTTTTAAGTAAATCTTGAAATTCCTGTTGAAAATTGGGGTCATCCTTAGCTTCAACAAAGGCTTTTTCTAATTGTTGAAGCACCGGTACGAGAATTTCCGGTACATACATACCGCCAAATTCACCAAAATAGGGATTTAATAACGTATCTGACATTGTGTTTCCTTTTTTATTAATTTGAATTTTTTGCGACATTCAAGGGGGCAAAGGTTTGTGCAGTTGGCATCACTTCAATACGGTTAATATTGACATATTCAGGTTGTTGGTTAAGCCATAGCACAATATTGGCAATATCTTGTGGTGTCACATATTGAACGTTTTCATAGAGTTTTTCAGCCCGTTCATTATCACCTTTAAAACGAACATGAGAAAATTCCGTCCCGCCGCAAAGTCCCGGTTCGACATTCGTCACCCGAATATTTTTACCCGCCAGATCGGCACGTAAATTTAAACTGAATTGTTTAACGAACGCTTTTGTACCGCCATACACGTTACCGCCCGGGTAAGGATAATTGCCTGCAATTGATCCAAGATTGATGATATGACCGGTATTGCGCTCTACCATTTGTGGTAAAACAAAACGCGTGATATTAACAAGGCCTTTAATGTTGGTATCAATCATTTTTTCCCAATCATCAAGATTGGCTTTATCGGCGGTTTCTAAACCGAGGGCGAGCCCGGCATTGTTGACGAGTAAATCAATATTACGCCATTCAGTGAGGAGCGATTGGATGGCCTGTTGTGTTTTTTCGCGATCAGAAATATCGAAAGCAAGAGGAAGAAATTGTTCGCCAAGTTCGGCGTGGAGAAGGGTTAATCGTTCGGTTCGGCGACCTGTACCAATGACACGGTAACCTGCGCCAATTAATGTACGGCAAATTGCCGCCCCAAATCCGGCTGTTGCGCCGGTGACTAATGCTATTTTAGACATAACCACCTCCTAGTAAAGTTTCAGAGTATTTATACTACACTTTTGCAGTATTGAATTAAAAGAACTATATGGTATTAAAAATTTTCTCAAAAACTGACCGCACTTTTGCCTCATCTTTTACGCCGGGAGTGCTTTCTACGCCGGAATTTAGATCTACCCCTAAACAGCCTTGAGCCATTGCCTGTTCAATATTTTCCGGTGAAATTCCACCGGCCAAAATCGTTTTGTATTTGAGATTTTCCGGAATTAGTGACCAATCAAAGGTTTTACCTGTCCCTCCTTGCTGGTTTGCGCTTTGGCTATCGAAAATATAGCGCGCAACATTTAAATCATCGGCAAAATTGACCGCACTTTTTTCATTTGTGTCAATTGATAGGGCTTTCCAAATTTGGCAGCTTTCAGGTAATTGACGACGAAGATCGGCGATAAACTCAGGGGTTTCCGCTCCATGTAATTGCACGGCATAAAGGCGTAATTGTTGGGCGATTTTTAGGATAGAATCCATCTCTTGATTTTGAAATACGCCGACAAAACGAAGTGGCGCAGCTGTGACTAATTCTTGGGCTTGACGCAGGCTGATACAACGTTTTGACTTTTCAGCAAAGATAAGCCCGCCATAAAGCACACCGTTTGCGTAAACGGCTTTAACATCTTGAGTGCGAGTTAAGCCGCATACCTTGTTTTCACCAAAAATCACGGCACGAACCGCATTGTTCAAATCAGCACTTCCCATTAAACTGCTGCCGATTAAAAATCCTTGCGCCACCTTTTGTAGCAGACGAATTTGCTGATGCTCATAAATACCGGATTCACTAATAATGCGAACATCTGCCGGTATGCGATCGGCATATTTCTCCGTTAATTGAACAACCCGATTTAAGTCCACCGTTAAATCGTGCAAATTACGATTATTCACCCCGATGATTTTTGCCCCTAATGACAAGGCTCGTTCAAACTCGGCTTCATTGCTGGTTTCCGTTAATACCCCCATTCCCAAGGAATGACCAAGATCCGCCAACACTCGATAAGTTTCATCATTGACCACGGAAAGCATTAACAAAATCGCATCGGCTTGATAATAACGGGCAAGATAGACCTGATATTCGCTTATCATAAAATCTTTGCAAAGTACCGGTTGTGGCACAATATTTCGCACTTGAGGCAAAAATTTAAAATCCCCTTGGAAATACTTTTCATCGGTTAGCACCGAAACCGCAGAGGCATAATGTTTATAGACATTGGCGATTTCCTCTAAATTAAATTCAGCCCGAATTAATCCTTTGGAAGGCGAGGCTTTTTTACATTCCAAAATATAAGCCGGTTTTTGGTTCGAACCTTTTGATAAAGCCTCATAAAAAGAGCGGTCGGATTTTGTGATGTTTTGGTGAAATTCACTAAGCGGAAATTCCGCTTCTTTGGCTTTCACCCACGCTGCTTTATCAAGAACGATTTTTTGCAGCACGGTTGCCGAATCAATGGGTTTTGAGAAGTCTTGAGTTATCATCTTATTTTCTACTTAATACAAATTCAGGTGGATTTCCAGGGCTAATATTGGGTTAATTTTTGCAAGGTTTCAAATGCTTTGCCACTGGCTAAGGTTTCCAATACATTTTGCGTATTTTGCTTAAGATCTTCATAGCCGAATAATTTGAGTAATAGCGCTGTATTGGCGGCAACAGCATTGGCGTGTTCCGCTTTTCCTTTGCCTTGTAAAAGTGCGGTCAATATTTTGGCATTTTCTTGTGGCTCGCCACCTCGTAGACTTTCAAGGGATTGGCTCTTCAAACCAAAATCTTCAGGTGTTAACGTGAAGTAGTCTATTTTCCCCTTTTTCACCTCTGCCACTTGTGTATCACCATGTAGTGCCACTTCGTCTAATCCTGAACCGTGAACAACAAAGGTGTGTTCATGGCATAAACTCACGGCGGTTTCCGCATAGGTTTTCACCAGTTCCGGCGCATAAACGCCGAGTAAATGGTAATTGGGGCGGGCGGGATTAATTAATGGGCCGAGGATATTGAATATTGTGCGGGTTTTCAATGCAGCACGGACAGGGGCAACATGGCGAAAGCCGGAATGATACTGTTGTGCAAATAAAAAACAGACACCGATTTCATCTAAGGCTTGACGTGCCGATTGTGCAGAAATATTGATGTTGACGCCTAATGCGGTTAACACATCACTTGCTCCGGATTGGCTGGACACGCTGCGATTACCGTGTTTCGCCACTTTGGCACCCATCGTCGCCGCCACAATACAACTTGCCGTAGAAATATTAATGGTATTTTGACCATCGCCCCCCGTGCCGACAATATCGGCAAAAGGGTAGTCAGGGCGTGGAAAGCTATTTGAATTTTGCAGTGATGCCGATACTGCACCGCTAATTTCCTCAATGGATACCCCACGAACCTTTAGGGCAATCAACATTGCCGCAATTTGTTCATTTGAAAGATGACCTTGAATGACCGCATTAAAAAGTGCGGTGCTTTCTGATTGGTTTAATAGATGACCATTGTAAAGTTGTTCTAATAAGAGGTTGTGTTGCATAATTTGTTCCTTGATTTATCGTGCTATTTACTGCTTTTGAGATTGAAAATTTTATTATGATGTCGTAAATAGCACATGGCTATTAGACGTAAATATCGTAATCCAAATCCCGTGCTTCATCGCCCGTCATTCCACGGAATCCCCAGCAGTGAGCCGGTTGTTCTTTAATGGTTATTTCCACATCATGGGCACGAATACCGAGTTTATATTCCAGTTCACTGAATAGCATTTTGATTAGGCGTTTTTTTGTCCCTTCCATTCGGCCGGCCATTAAATTAATTTCAATGACGGTGTAATCATCGCTACGATCAAACGGGTAATAAAAATCTTCTTTTTCTAAGCCTAAAAAACGAATAGCGTGTTTTCCTTTGGGAATATCCAGGCCTAAATAGAGGCTGTTATAAATCACGTCAGCTAACATTTCTCTGCGTGGTAAGAGTTGGGATTTAAGTCCAAATACAGTAATCATATTGTTTTCCTTTTAGGTTGGATGGGCGAGTGCCTATCATTGTTTTTTAGTGATTGAGTAACCATTCAATGGATTGTTGTAATAATTGTGATCCTTGCACGGTTAAAATACTTTCCGGATGGAATTGGAATGCGCAAATAGGCAACTCTTGGTGGCGAATCGCCATAATAATACCATTGTATTGTGCATTGATGACAAATTCCTGAGGTAAATCTTGTCCCATAAGGGAATGATAACGGGCAACCGGCATAGGATTGACAAGCTCTTTAAACATCGCCTCGCCATCATGAGTGATTTTGGACACTTTCCCGTGTAATACTTCACCGGCGTGAACTACGTTGCCGCCAAAAGCTTGAATTAAGGCTTGATGGCCTAAACAGATGCCGATAATAGGAACATGTTTTTTTAAGCGTTCAATTAACGGCAACAAAATACCGGCTTCGGCCGGTGTGCCGGGGCCGGGGGAAAGGGCCAGAATCGTTTCAGGCGTATTTAATGCGGTTTCGATTAATTGTGCTAAATCGCAATCGTTGCGGTAAATTTTAACTTGATGTCCTAAGACACGAAATTGATCCACAAGATTATAAGTGAAGGAATCAAAGTTATCTAAAAAAAGAATATTTGCCATAACGTATCCCTTATTTGGCTTGTGTGTTGATCTGACGAATTGCTTTTAATACAGCGGCGGCTTTGTGTCGGGTTTCATCCGCTTCCATTTGCGGATCGGAATCTAACACCTCACCACAGCCCGCTTGCACATGGGCAATACCCTTTTGTACAAAGGCGGAGCGAATCACGATACAAGTGTCTAAATTGCCCTCGGAGGTGAGATAACCCACCGCACCACCATAACTGTGGCGTTTTTGCTGTTCATATTGATAAATAAGTTGCATTGCCTTGATTTTCGGTGCGCCGGTGAGTGTCCCCATATTCATACAGGCTTGATAGGCGTGAAGCGCATCTAATTCAGGGCGAAGTTTACCCACTACTCGTGAAACAAGATGCATAATATGGGAATAACGATCCACTTGCATTAACTCTGCAACTTGACGAGTACCACTTTGACAAACTCGGGCAATATCGTTGCGTGCCAAATCCACTAACATTAGGTGTTCTGCTTGCTCTTTGTGATCTAATCGTAATTCCAGTTCTAAACGGGTATCCAATTCAGGATCAATATTACCGTGCGCATCAAATCCACGTGGACGTGAGCCGGCAATCGGATAAATTTCTAACTGACGATTTTTCGGCGTATATTTGAGCGCACTTTCTGGTGAGGCACCAAACAAAATGAAATCTTCATCGTTCATATAGAACATATAAGGACTTGGATTATTTTGTTTAAGCTGAGCATAACTTGCCAGTGGGTTAGGGCAAGCAAGAGAAAAGCGACGGGAAGGGACGATTTGGAAAACATCCCCAATATTAATATGGTGCTTTAACGCTTTCACTACATTGATAAATTCAGCATCCTCAAAATTCGTGTTCACCTCATCACTTGCCGGTTTAATAGATAAAATATGAGCAATATTTTTTAATTTTTGTGCGATAGCGAGGGCTGTTTTTGCCACATTGACTTGTTCTTCCTGTGCAAAACAGTAACTTTTCAGTGTGGCTTGTTGGCTTTGATGATCGATCGTGATGAGATGTTCGGCGAGATAAAAACTGTAGTCAGGGCAAGAAATTCCGTCATCTTTTAATTTGATGTCATTCATCGGGATGAAATTAGCCACTAAATCATAAGCAAATAAACCGCCTAAAAAAACAGCCGTATCGCTGTGTTGGTAAAGATTCGAAATCACCCGTAATCCATCAAAAATTGTCGCTGATTGTAATTTACTGTCTTCATCCAATTGATTCTCAAGTGGGGGAAAATCAACGGAAAATTCATCATCAAAATAGACCGCACTTAGCGGATTGCTCTGAGTTAAAACAGGAAAAATCTCTTTCAAAACCTGTTTACCATTCGCATTTAATGCTTTAAATGTGACGTTGTGACCTACGCAAGTAATTTTAACTGCCGCATTGATAAATATCAGACTTTGTAAGCTATTTTTGCTGCCAATTTCAGCAGAGTCGAGGAGCAGCGTATTAGGATGATGACATAATGTGTTAAAAATTGCGGTGGTATCTGAGTGATAAGGAACAGGTTGAGTGGTAACCGCAATGAAAGCATTGTTTTGCATTTTTAAATCCTTTTCAAAAATTTTGTACTATTAAACTAGTACAGATTAAATAAGTCAAGAAGAGATTTAAAAAATCTTGTGTTATTGAATTTTATATTGGCTGAAAACCTTGCTGAATGTGTGAACGGGCTTGTTTATTATCGGTATATAAATTATAGGCTTCATCACTACGATAAACTTTAGTTGAAGGGAAAAAATATTTTGGGGTTTGTAATGCTCATCATGTACCCCCTTCAAAGTACATTTATCAGGTTATATCTCATGGCATAAAAAAGCCATCTATGCAAAGATGGCTTTGAAAAGGGCTATATTTCAAATTAAAGTGCGGTCACAATATCATTAATTTTTACTTTGGCAGACTGTAATGCTTTTTCAATCGCTTCCGGACCAAAGCCAATACCTTGTGCATACACAAACTGTACGTCAGTAATTCCGACAAAACCTAAAATGGCTTTCATATATTGAGTGACAAGGTTTTCATCATCGTATAGTCCGCCAAATGCACATAATACAATTGCTTTTTTACCTTTCAATAAACCTTCCGGGCCGTTTGCCGTATATTGAAATGTGACACGCGGACGGGCGATGAAATCAAAATAAGATTTTAATTGAGTGGGAATATTCAAATTATACATTGGCGCACCAATGACAAGAGTATCCGCATTTTTTAATTCGGAAACCAGTTCATCGGAAAGTGCGAGAAGTTGTTTTTCTTCTGCTGTTTTAGGCTCACCACGCACCGCAATAGCCGCAGTGGCATCGAAGTGGGGAAGTGGATCTTTGGCTAGATCCCGAACCACAATATTGTTACCTTGTAGTTTTTCGATCGTATAATCCACCAATTTGTTACTCTGAGAATTATCAGCAAGAATGCTTGATTTTAACACCAATACGTTGCTCATTTTATTTCCTTTAACTTGCGTAAAATAAGGGTTGCGATTCTAGTGTTTATTTTTTCATAGATAAAGTTCTTTTTAAGAAAAACATTATTTCTTTTTATGAAAAAATCAAGGCTGTTTTCTATTTAACAAGATCGTAAGAAAGTGATAGAATTTGCGACCGCACTTTTCTCATTCAATGGTAGGAATGAAGCTAAGTGCGGTTAATTTTTATCGAATTTTTAAACGAGCATGTCACCTTTCGTATGGGTGACCACTGTATAAGGAAAAATTATGCCAATTATTACTTTACCTGACGGTTCCCAACGTCAATTTGATCGCCCTGTTTCCGTACTTGAAGTCGCTCAAGATATTGGTGCAGGTCTTGCCAAAGCAACCATTGCCGGTCGTGTAAACGGTGAGCGCCGTGATGCCTGTGATATTATCGAGCAAGATGCCACACTGGAAATCATTACGGCAAAAGATGAAGATGGTCTGGAAATTATCCGCCATTCTTGTGCCCATTTATTAGGTCATGCCATCAAGCAATTATTCCCGGATGTGAAAATGGCTATCGGTCCAACCATTGAAAACGGCTTTTATTATGACGTGGATTTAGATCGCTCTTTAACCCAAGAAGATTTAGAAGCGATTGAAAAACGTATGCTTGAATTGGCGAAAACCAATTATGATGTGGTGAAAAAACGCGTAAGCTGGCAAGAAGCACGAGATACATTTGAGCAACGTGGTGAGCCGTATAAAATGGCAATTTTAGATGAAAATATTGAACGTACGGCAACACCGGCGTTATATCATCATCAAGAATATATTGATATGTGCCGTGGGCCGCACGTGCCAAATATGCGTTTCTGCCATCATTTCAAATTACAAAAAGTGGCTGGAGCGTACTGGCGTGGTGATAGCAAAAATAAAATGTTACAACGTATCTACGGCACCGCTTGGGCAGATAAAAAACAATTAGCAGAATATTTACAACGTTTGGAAGAAGCGGCAAAACGTGATCACCGTAAAATCGGTAAAGCCTTAGATTTGTACCATATGCAAGAAGAAGCGCCGGGTATGGTGTTCTGGCACAATGACGGTTGGACGATTTTCCGTGAGCTTGAAACCTTTGTCCGCACAAAATTAAAAGAATACGATTATCAAGAAGTAAAAGGTCCATTTATGATGGATCGTGTGTTGTGGGAAAAAACAGGACATTGGCAAAACTACGGTGATTTAATGTTCACGACACAATCGGAAAATCGTGAATATGCGATTAAGCCGATGAACTGCCCGGGTCACGTGCAAATTTTCAATCAAGGATTAAAATCTTACCGTGATTTACCTATCCGTATGGCGGAATTCGGTTCTTGCCACCGTAATGAGCCGTCCGGTTCTTTACATGGCTTAATGCGTGTGCGTGGTTTTACCCAAGATGACGCCCATATTTTCTGCACGGAAGATCAAATCGAAAGTGAAGTTACCAGCTGTATTAAAATGGTGTATGACATTTACAGCACTTTCGGTTTTACCGATATTTATGTGAAACTTTCAACCCGTCCTGAAAACCGTATTGGTTCGGATGAAATGTGGGATCGTGCGGAAGCAGGCCTTGCTGCAGCCTTGGCACATAATCATCTTGAATATGAAGTTCAAGAAGGTGAAGGGGCATTCTACGGGCCGAAAATTGAGTTCGCATTGCGTGATAGTTTAGGTCGTGAATGGCAATGCGGTACGGTGCAATTAGACTTTGCTTTACCGGGGCGTTTAGATGCCACTTATGTTGCTGAAGATAACGGACGTAAAATCCCGGTGATGATCCACCGTGCGATTTTAGGTTCGATCGAACGTTTCATCGGGATTATTACCGAAGAATATGCCGGTTTCTTCCCTGCTTGGTTAGCGCCAACACAGGCTGTGGTGATGAATATTACCGATAGCCAAGCGGATTATGTTCAACAGGTGGCAAAACAATTATCTGATGCCGGTTTACGGGTGAAAACGGATTTACGAAATGAAAAAGTCGGGTTTAAAATCCGTGAACATACTTTACGCCGTGTGCCGTATATGCTGGTTTGTGGTGATAAAGAAATCGCAGAAGGTAAAGTGGCGGTGCGTACCCGTAAAGGCGTGGATCTTGGTACATTCAGCGTAGAAGAATTTGCGGAAATCTTGAAAAAACAAGTGAGAAACCGTGAATTAAAATTGCTAAATGAAGAGTAAAAACACCCTCAAAATTAACCGCACTTGACGGTAATAAATAATGAAAGGCTAGGTTACACTAGCCTTTTTTATAAATTTTAAGAAAAATGAAGGTTTCTTAACTTTTTCTTAAGATTTATCTTGTTTAATACACATCAACAAAGCAGCGATGCTTTAAATAATGATTTTTAACCCACTATTTTAAGAGGAAAACTTTATGAAAAAATTAACATTAGCAGCACTTCTTACCATTGCAACTTCAACTGCATTTGCCGGTTTTAATGGAAATGCGAATACCGCTCAAGGTGGATTTAAACAGGGTGTGGCACAAGTAATCAGCGTAAAACAAGCTTTATCGGCAAAAGATAATACGATGGTAACCTTGGTTGGAAATATTACCCAACAAATTGATAATGATGATTACCTTTTCACTGACGGTTCTGCACAAATCAAAGTGGAAATCAAAGATCGTGTATGGAACGGTTTAAATGTTGGCCCACAAGATAAAATTAAAATTAGTGGAAAACTAGATAACGAAGCCTTTGAAAAAGCAGAAGTTGATGTATACAGTATTGAAAAATTGAATTAATCATTGAAAATGGTGGGCGTTTTGCTCACCATTTTGTTTTAAAAGAGCGGTCACAAAAAACAATGTTTTTGCACGTTGGCTTTGCCAACAGCCTCGTGAGGGGTGAACAAACGAATGAACGAGTTTGTGAATAAATTTATGCGAATTTTATTAATTGAAGATGATGCGTTAATCGGCAACGGCTTACAAATCGGATTATCAAAGTCCGGGTTTGTGGTGGATTGGTTTACGGACGGCAAAAGCGGTTTAAATGCCCTGAATTCAGCCCCTTATGATGCGGTCGTATTGGATCTTACTTTACCGAAAATGGACGGATTGGATATTTTGCAACAATGGCGAAGCAATAATCAGTCTATTCCTGTTCTTATTTTGACGGCTCGTGATACTTTAGATGAGCGTATAAAAGGTCTACAAAAAGGGGCAGATGATTATCTTTGTAAGCCTTTTGCATTGGCTGAGGTGGTGGCTCGTTTACAGGCGTTAATTCGTCGTAGCTATGGACATACCGCGCCTGTTATAAGCCATTTGAATGTTACGCTTGATCCGAACCAACGAAGTGTGAGGCTAAATGATGAACCGATTTCTCTTACAACACGGGAATATAAGTTGTTAGAACTTTTTATGTTGAATAAGGAGCGTGTTCTTTCCCGTTCAATGATTGAAGAAAAATTATCCACATGGGAAGAGGAAATTAGCAGCGCCGCCTTAGATGTGCATATTTATAATTTACGCCAAAAATTGGGAAAACAATTCATTCGTACCGTTCATGGGGTTGGCTACGCATTAGGGCAAAATGATGAGAAATAGAAGTTTAAAATTCCGCTTAATGAGCGGATTATTTTTGATTGCACTGTTTGTGTGGCTGATTTCGACTGTGGTCGCTTGGACAGTTGCGAAAAAAGAAGCCTATGAAGTGTTTGATGCACAACAAGTGTTGTTTGCCGAACGTCTTGCGACCTCTGATTTACAAAATATTTTACTGGGTAATACCGAGTTTAATCGTGGCGGATTTAAACCCTTAAAACGGAAATACGATGACGACGCCCTTGCTTTTGCCATCTTTTCTAAAAAAGGGGAACGGTTATTAAGCGATGGCGATAATGGTGATAATTTTATTTTTAGTGATAAAGAAGGCTTTAGTTCAGCCTATATCGAAAACGATGATGATAAATGGCGAATTTATTGGCTACCGGTGGCGAAAGGAGAATTACGAATCGCCGTTGGCCAGGAAATCGAATATCGGGAAGAATTAGTCAATAAAATGGTATTTGGACAAACTGCCATTTGGTTTGGCAGTTTACCGATTTTATTGGCTGTGGTTTTTTATTTGATTTACCAAGCATTAAAACCGATTAATCAGTTAAGCCGTGAAGTGTTACAAAGAAAACCGGGGGATGTGTCGCTGCTTGATACGTCAAATGTGCCAACGGAAATTTTGCCGTTGGTGAAAAATTTGAATCAATTTTTTGACCGCACTTCGGTGATGTTAAAAAGAGAACGCCGTTTTACGTCTGATGCAGCCCACGAATTACGCAGCCCATTAGCCGCATTACGTATTCAAACCGAAGTAGCTCAACTTGCTGGTGATGATAAAACCATGCAGGAGCAAGCCTTAGCGAATTTAACGCAAGGGATTGATCGTGCCAGTCAGTTAATTGAGCAACTTTTAACTTTATCCCGTTTAGATAATTTGAAAGAACTGGATGAGTTACAACCTATCAAATGGCAGGAAATCATCCCTTCATTAATGAGTGAACTTTATATTTCAGCACAAAAGCGGCAGATTGAGCTGTCATTTGAAGAAAATACCATTCCTTCGGAAAAAAATGGACAGCCTGTTTTAGCTTCGCTAATGTTGAGAAATCTCATTGATAATGCGATTAAATATGCAAAATCAGGGGCTTTAGTGAAAATTATTTTATCCAAAGACCACATTATTGTAGAAGATAATGGCGGTGGCGTCAGTGAAAGCGATTTAACCCGATTGGGACAACGCTTTTATCGTCCGGCAGGACAAAATGAAAAGGGAAGTGGTTTAGGCTTGTCTATTGTATTTCGCATCGCAGAACTGCATCACTACAAAGTGCGATTAGAAAATGTGATGGATTCCGGAAAAATCATCGGATTTAGAGCCATTATCAGTTTGCAGTAAAAATATATTCGGGGTGATTCGGTGTTCAAGAAAATATCTTTCACCTCTCGTTTTAAAATTTCATTTTCTTTTTTACAATAAACATTCCAATTCTTAGCGAAAATACTAAATGCCTCATATTTACATTGGTACGGGCGGTTACGCAGATAGAGATCTACTCGGTACTGTTTATCCTTTAGGAACGGCAAAAGAGGATTTTTTAACCCATTATTGCCGACACTATGATAGCGTAGAAATCAATAGTAGTTTTCATGCGACTATTGGATTGAAAACTGTGCAAGGAATGCTAGAGAAATCTGACGGAAAATTGCAATTCTCCATTAAATTGCACCAAGATTTTAGTCATACTCGAGTGGCAACAAGGGAAAGTGCTAAACAGTTTCTAAATGCATTACAGCCGTTAGTTGAACAACAAGTACTTGCTGCGTTATTTTTGCAATTTCCCCATCGTTTTGAACGTAACCTCAATAATCGTCGGTATTTAGCGGAATTGACTCAATGGTTCACGGATTATCCGATGGCAGTCGAATTTCGTCATCCTAGCTGGCATTGTGAGGCGGTGTTTGAGGCATTTTGCCGACAGCCCAATTTAATTTGGGGAAATGTCGATTATCCGCCCAATATCGGATTGCCGATGTTTCAACTAAACATCAATCAAAATACAGGCTATTTGCGCTTACATGGCCGCAATGGGAACTGGTGGCGTGAAAATTCTGCTCAGGCACGGCACAATTATCGTTATACCGAAAATGAGCTTGCCGAAATCGCAAATTTGATTGCTCAACAAAAAGATCGGTTTGAACGACTGTTTGTTTATTTCCAAAATACCACGCAAAGTCATTCCTTTTATAACATTGCGATGCTCAAGAATTTACTGCTACCTTTTGGCTTTGAAATGAAAACCCAAGTCGATGAGATACCTCATCAACAATGGGATTTATTTTGAATATCTTTATAAAACGTTTGCCTCAAGTTCTAAAATACCCGGCTCAATTTTGATCCCTTTAGCAAATTTTTTGATTAAGACATCTCGAATATTGCTTTCATCAAGAGTATAAATTGGAATGGTGGAAAGTAATGCGGAAATACTTTCACTTAAAAACGGCATGGCGATTTGTAGTTGTTCCATATACTCTTTAGGCTCACCGGACCATTGTAAAACACGTAAATTACGGAGATAAACCGCACCTTTTTCAGGGTTATAATAAGGAATGGTATCAAAAGTGAGGTTTAATTTAGCCGGGAATTGTTTATTTCCCAGTTTGAATAATCCTTCGGCTGTTCCGTTTATTTCAACACGCTTTTCTGTTCCTCTGCCAATTTTAGTTGTTAAATCCTTTAATTGGTAATCTAGCGAAAATAAACCGGGAAAGTTAAATTTATCTTTAATCGTCCCTTTTTCTAATAAATATTGATTAATTTGCTTTTCACTAATACTAAAGGGGGAAGATTGTACTTGGGGAAAAATAGTAAAACCGAGTAAGAGAATAAAGAGAGATATATTGAGCTTTTTCATAAGATACCCATTTTAGTTGAAAGATTGAAATAAACCCGTAAAATATGTGTGGTTTTTTTAGATTAAAACTATACCATAAAATAAATGGATTTGGAGTAATATTGTGATGGAGTCTAGCATTAACGCCGAATTTCAGGCGTATGTTAAGGGGATTTTAGAGAAACAAAAAGGAAAGCGAGTCTATAAATTTAACTATCAAGGGAAAAGCTACTGGCTGAAACAACCGGAAAGATTATCAGGTGTTTGGTTATTATTAAAGCCTCATCCCAAAAAGTCTTTTGAAAATGAATTAATGACGCTTTTAGATTTATTTAAACAGGGTGTGCCTGTTCCTAAAGTGGTTTATCACGAAAAAGATTTTTTTGTCTTAGAAGATGTCGGAATGAGCATTTCTCAATGGGTGGACAATCCAAACAGTTCTGAGGAACAAAAATTTTCAATTCTCTCTGATGCAAGCCAAGCCTTAATCGGATTACACAAAAAAGGATTGGTACATGGCCGTCCGGCAATACGTGATATTATATGGAATAATAGTAAAGTTATTTTTTTAGATTTTGAGTCTCGTTCAAAGAGCCAAAATAAAGATTGGTTAATTGTGCGTGATATGTTATTTTTCTTCGACAGTTTATGCCATAAAAATACAATTTCTGATAAATTAATAAAAGAAATAGCGCTTTATTATCAAACACATTGTGATTCCCGAAACTGGGAAATAATGCAAAATTATTTATCGAAGTTTAGATGGGTATACTACTTATTGTTACCTTTTAAACCGGTTGCAAAGAAAGATCTCCTTTCGATTTATCGTTTATTCAACCTATTATATGGTAAGGAAAAATAATGAAAAAAGCCTTCTTAATTTTAATGCTATCCGTCCTGCTTAGTGCTTGTTCCGTCGGAGGAGGCATTGGTGTCGGTGGAGGTAGTAACGGTGTTGGTGTCGGAGTGGGGCTTGGTACCGGATTTGGTTTCTAACCCTTAAGAGCTGTCAAAAATTGTAGTATTTTTTTAGATTTTTAAGAAAATGCTTGATCTTTCGATATAGCCCTCTATAATACGCCACATCTTTCGGACGCGGGGTGGAGCAGCTTGGTAGCTCGTCGGGCTCATAACCCGAAGGCCGTCGGTTCAAATCCGGCCCCCGCAACCAATACAAGTTCAGTAAAAGAACCCCAAATTTGGGGTTTTTTTGTACGAGAAATTTTAAAAACTGGGCTTAGGTTCTGTGAACCTAACCCTTTTTTTACGCCTAAAATTCAATATAGACGGGATTCTGCTATATGTATAGATTAGGGCAATAATTAATAGAGGAGTAGAGATTGGCTACCTTAGAACAAAATTTACAAGAAATATTGCAAGGTTCAATCGAAGATTTAGGTTGCGAGCTTTGGGGTATTGAGTGTCAACGTTCCGGTCGTTTTATGACTGTGCGTGTGTTTATTGATAAAGAGGGTGGTGTCACTATCGATGATTGTGCGGATGTAAGTCGCCAAGTCAGTGCAATTTTGGATGTAGAAGATCCGATTGCCGACAAATATAATCTTGAAGTGTCATCTCCCGGTTTGGATCGCCCATTATTCACATTGGCGCAATACAACCGCTATGTTGGTGAAGAAATTCTCATTCATTTACGTATTCCAATGATGGAACGTCGTAAATGGCAAGGAAAATTAGAGCGTATTGAAAATGATATGCTCACGTTAAAAGTTGATAATCAAGAACAAACCTTCGTTTTTGGTAATATTCAAAAAGCAAATGTTGTTGCAAAATTCTAAAAGGAGAAAAAGGAAAAATGAGTAAAGAGATTTTATTAGCAGCAGAAGCTGTATCTAATGAAAAATTATTACCACGTGAGAAAATTTTTGAAGCCTTAGAAAGTGCAATTGCCCTTTCAACTAAGAAAAAATACGAATACGAAACCGATATTCGTGTTTCAATTAATCCTAAAAATGGTGAGTTTGATACTTTCCGCCGCTGGTTAGTAGTCGATGAAGTCAAAGTGCCGACAAAAGAAATTACTTTAGAAGCGGCTCAATTTGATGATCCTAATATCCAACTTGGCGATTATGTCGAAGATCAAATTGAATCTATCGCTTTTGACCGCATTGCAATGCAAACCGCACGCCAAGTTATTAGTACAAAAATTCGTGAAGCGGAGCGTGCAAAGGTCGTAGAACAATTTCGTGCCGAAGAAGGTAAAATTGTTACCGGGACAGTAAAAAAAGTCAATCGTGAGAATATTATCTTGGATTTAGGCAATAAAGCCGAAGCTGTTATTGCTCGCGAAGATATGTTACCGCGTGAGAATTTCCGTCCGGGAGACCGTGTTCGTGGTGTACTTTATAAAGTTGTTCCGGAAAGTAAAACCGCACAACTGTTTATTACGCGTGCGAAACCGGAAATGCTTATTGAATTGTTCCGTATTGAAGTACCGGAAATCGGTGAAGAGATGATTGAAATTCGTGGCGCAGCACGTGATCCGGGTTCCCGTGCAAAAATTGCTGTGAAATCCAATGATAAACGCATTGATCCTGTTGGAGCATGTGTAGGTATGCGCGGAGCACGTGTTCAAGCGATTACCAATGAATTGGGTGGGGAACGTGTAGATATCGTACTTTGGGATGATAATCCGGCACAATTTGTCATTAACGCTATGGCGCCTGCCGATGTCAATTCTATCATTGTTGATGAAGATAACCATTCGATGGATATTGCCGTTGATGCTGCAAATCTTGCACAAGCAATCGGACGTAACGGTCAAAATGTGCGTTTAGCCACTCAATTGACCGGTTGGTCATTAAATGTGATGACAACGGAAGAACTGAATGAAAAACATCAAGCAGAAGACAATAAAGCATTAAATTTATTTATGAATGCATTGGAACTTGATGAAGAATTTGCACACATCCTTGTAGAAGAGGGTTTTACAAGTTTAGAGGAAATCGCTTATGTGCCGGTAAGTGAATTAACGGCAATCGATGGTTTGGAAGATGAAGATCTTATTGAAGAGCTTCAAACCCGTGCGAAAAATGCGATTACAGCAGTAGCAGTAGCAGAAGAAGAAGCATTGAAAAAGGCAAATATTGAGGAAGGTTTATTAAACTTGGATGGTATGAATCGCCACATTGCATTTAAATTTGCCGAAAAACAAATTACTACCCTTGAAGAGCTTGCCGAACAAGGTGTTGATGATTTAGCGGATATTGAAGAATTAACCGCTGAACAAGCCGCAGAGTTGATCATGGCTGCACGTAATATTTGTTGGTTCAGCGAAGAATAAGGAGAATTAATCATGACAGATGAAGTAAAAAAAACGGATAGTGAAGCGCCGAAAAAATTAAGTATTCAACGCAGAACGAAAACAACAGTTAGTGGAACAACGACAACCGGTAAAAGTAAAGCTGTTCAAGTGGAAGTACGTAAAAAACGCACAGTGAAAACCGATGCGGTTCAAAAATCAGAAGAGGCCGCAAAATTAAAAGAACAACAAGAATTGGAAGCTAAAAAAGCAGCAGAAAAGAAAGCGGCGGAAGAAAAAGCACGCTTAGAAGAGGAAAAAGCAAAAGCCGAGAAAGAAAAAGCGGAAGCAAAAGCCGAAAAAGCAGCGAAAAGTGCGGTCGATTCTAAGCCTAAATCTGTAGATGCAGAAAAAGAAAAACTCAAAGCGGAAGAGGCAGAACTTCGCCGTAAAGCGGAAGAAGTTGCCCGTCAAAAAGCAGAAGAGCAGGCACGTCAAGCGGCAGAAGCAGCAAAACGTTACGCTGAAATGGATGATGAAGATGACGATTCTTCCTCAGAAGATTATTCTGACTACAATCTAAGCTCAAAATATGCCCTTGAAGCGGAAGATGAAGAAGAGCGCCGTAATGAGAGTCGTGGTCGTGGAAAAAATAAAGTCGCAAAAACGAAAAAAGGCGGCCGCGATGACGATAATAGTAAGAATAGTCGAAATGAGCGTGAGTCTAACCGTAAAAACCAAAAAGAAGGTAAATTGGGTAAAGGTAAACACGCTAAGAAAGGGGCTGCATTACAACAGGCTTTCACAAAACCTGTTCAAGTAGCGAAAGCAGATGTGGTGATCGGTGAAACCATTACTGTTGCAGAATTGGCGAATAAGATGGCGGTTAAAGCCACTGAAATCATCAAAATGATGATGAAAATGGGCGAAATGGTGACAATTAACCAAGTGCTTGATCAAGAAACTGCGCAATTAGTGGCGGAAGAGCTCGGTCATAAAGTGATTCTTCGTAATGAAAATGAACTTGAAGAAGCGGTACTTGGCGATCGTGATGTGAATGCGGAAAAAGTAACCCGTGCACCGGTAGTAACCATTATGGGTCACGTTGACCACGGTAAAACATCCTTACTTGACTATATCCGTAAAGCGAAAGTGGCCGCCGGAGAAGCGGGGGGCATTACCCAACACATCGGTGCATACCACGTAGAAATGGATGACGGCAAGATGATTACTTTCCTTGATACACCGGGACACGCCGCCTTTACCTCAATGCGTGCCCGTGGTGCGAAAGCAACGGATATCGTAGTTCTTGTGGTAGCAGCTGATGATGGTGTTATGCCTCAAACTATCGAAGCGATTCAACATGCGAAAGCTGCAGGTGCGCCATTAGTGGTGGCGGTAAACAAAATTGACAAACCGGAAGCTAATCCTGATCGTGTAGAACAAGAATTGCTCCA
This sequence comes from Rodentibacter ratti, assembly GCF_002000485.1. Lineage (GTDB taxonomy): Bacteria > Pseudomonadota > Gammaproteobacteria > Enterobacterales > Pasteurellaceae > Rodentibacter > Rodentibacter ratti. The sequence continues at coordinate 28,074 of NZ_MLAJ01000006.1, forward strand.
ACACGAAGTGATTTCAGAAAAATTCGGTGGTGATGTTCAATTCGTGCCGGTATCAGCGAAAAAAGGTCTTGGTATTGATGAATTGTTAGATGCGATTCTTCTCCAATCCGAAGTTCTTGAATTAACGGCTGTGAAAGACGGTATGGCAAGTGGTGTAGTGATTGAATCTTACCTTGATAAAGGTCGTGGCCCAGTGGCGACAATCTTGGTGCAATCCGGTACGTTACACAAAGGTGATATTGTACTTTGCGGTTTTGAATATGGCCGTGTACGTGCAATGCGTGATGAAAATGGTAAAGAAATCGATGAAGCAGGCCCATCTATCCCAGTGGAAGTGCTTGGGCTTTCCGGTGTACCGGCAGCAGGTGATGAAGCAACCGTTGTGCGTGATGAGAAAAAAGCGCGTGAGGTAGCATTATATCGCCAAGGTAAATTCCGTGAAGTCAAACTTGCTCGTCAGCAAAAAGCGAAACTTGAAAATATGTTTAGCAATATGACGGAAGGGGATGTGGCTGAATTGAATGTGATCGTCAAAGCTGACGTCCAGGGTTCTGTGGAAGCCATTGTCCAAGCCTTACACGAACTTTCAACGGACGAAGTAAAAGTTAAAGTGGTTGGTTCGGGCGTAGGCGGTATTACGGAAACCGATGCCACATTAGCGGCGGCATCCAATGCGATTATGGTGGGTTTCAACGTTCGTGCCGATGCCTCAGCGCGCCGTGTGATTGAAAGTGAAAACATTGATTTACGTTATTATTCAATTATTTATGAATTGCTTAACGAAATCAAAGCGGCGATGAGCGGTATGTTACAGCCTGAATTCAAACAAGAAATTATTGGTTTGGCAGAAGTGCGTGATGTCTTCCGTCATCCGAAGTTTGGTGCGATTGCCGGTTGTATGGTGACAGAAGGAATTGTTAAACGTAACAACCCAATCCGTGTGTTACGTGATAACGTCGTCATTTTTGAAGGTGAGCTCGAATCACTGCGCCGTTTCAAAGATGATGTGGCAGAAGTGCGTAGCAATATGGAATGTGGTATCGGCGTGAAAAACTACAATGATGTAAAAGTCGGCGATCAAATTGAGGTATTTGAAATAGTCGAGGTGAAACGTTCAATTTAATCTTTGTGGTTTAATTACCTGTAAAAACGTTTAGACATTGCGGTGAAATTATCCAACTATTGAAAAAATAGAGGAAAATTTCACCGCACTTTGTCAAATGGGATAACTAACTTTTTAATTAAGTTTAGTTGTAGCTATATTTAAATCGGCTGTTTATAGGCGAAAATCCCGAAGCAGCAGTTTTTTGGGAGCATTTAGAATGCTGGATTATTTAGCATTATTTTTTCTATTATTTGCGAGTATTGTGATTTTTTATGCAGTAATCGCTATTCACGACATTCCCTATGAAATCGCCAAAAAACGGAATCATCCACATTTAGAGGCAATTCATTATGCCGGATGGGTGAGTTTATTTACTTTACACGTTATTTGGCCTTTCCTGTGGATTTGGGCAACCCTATGGCATAAAGAAAATGGTTGGGGTAATGGCAATCGCCAAAAAGAATCCGAGCTTTTTTTAGGCATGGAAAATGTCACCAAACAGCTCCTGGAACTGGAAAAACAAAACGTAAAATTAGAAACAGAATTAGCGAATTTGCGTCAAGAATTAAACCTATTGACACAAAAATTAGCCCAATTGGAAAACAAGCAAAATAAAAGCGAGGAGTAAAAGATGGAATTAATGATTTTAATTATTTATGCCTCGCTGTGTGTAGGGATTTTTAAGCTCTTTAAAATTCCTTTAAACAAATGGTCGGTGCCAACGGCAATTTTAGGCGGTGTCGTATTATTGGTTTCTATGCTGTTGTTTATGAACTATAACCATCCGCATACCAAATTAGCGACACAATATTATGTTTCCACACCTATTGTGCCGCAGGTTCGTGGTCAAGTGGTTGAAGTCAATCAATTTGCACCGAATCAACGGATCAAAAAAGGTGAAGTGCTATTTCGTATTGATCCCACGCCTTACCAAGCGGAGGTGGATGCGAGAAAAGCGGAATTGGCGGATGCCATTCAATCTGCAACCACCTTGCAACTGGATGTGAATGCGGCTAAAGCCCGTCTAGAAGAAGCAAAATTCACAATGCACCAAAAGCAAAAAGAAGCGGAACGCTATAAAAAACTTGTGGCGACACAAGGGGTGAGTCAATTAGAAGCGGAAATTAAAACCCGCGAAGCCTTGAGTGCAAAAGCGACTTATGAAACCCGCCTCGCAGAGCTTGAAAAAGCAGAAAAACTGTTAGATTCCAACATTAACGGTGAAAATACCACAGTTGCGGCCAAACGTGCAGCCCTTGAACGTGCCGAGTTTGATTTAAACTCAACGACTGTTCGTGCGCCCTCTGACGGCTATGTGTCACAACAATTTTTACAGGAAGGGATGATGGCAGGACGTTTGGCTATTCGCCCTGTAATGACTTTTATTGGCGAACAAAAACGTCAGTTCGTTGCGGCATTTCGTCAAAATTCCCTATTGCGTTTAAAAGCCGGCGATGAGGCTGAATTAGCCTTTCCGGCTATTCCCGGAAAAGTCTTTCCAGCCAAAGTAAAAGCGATTTTACCGGCTATTGGTGAAAGTGAAGTGCAAGCAAACGGTACCACTTACACCCGTAAATTCATTGATGAACAAGCAATGCCTCTCGTATTGCTCGAACTCACCGAAGATATGGATGAATATCAACTACCTTTTGGTGCAACGGCTGAAGCGGCAGTTTACACCGAACACGCCCATCATCTCGCCATGATGCGTAAGATTTTATTGAGAATGAATAGTTGGAAAAATTATCTCTATTTAGATCACTAAAATAACATTTGTTACAAGACAAATATTCTGCTAAATATTGAAAGCGGTTATATTCTGTGATAAGAAATAACCGCTTTAATATTCGCTTTAAAAAGTTATCTGGCTTGCATTTGGAATTAACAGCAAATCTAATTTAGATTTTAATAAGGTAATAAATTTATGGATAGTCTACTAAATCATTATAGTCGTGCCAGCGCCATACCATCATTATTATGTGATTTTTACAAAACCTCCCATCGGATAATGTATCCTGAAGGTTCACAAATTCTTTATAGTACATTTACACCTCGTAGCAATAAACAAGCACCTTATTTAACAAGGGTCGTATCCTTTGGTTTCCAAGCATTTATTACTAAATATTTAATTCATTATTTTAATGACAACTTCTTTTCTCGAGATAAAGATGAAATTGTGTCTGAATATTCAGCTTTCATTAAAAAAACCTTGCAGTTGGATGACCCGGGGGAACACATTAAACAATTACACGAGCTAGGTTATTTACCCATCCGCATTAAAGCCATTCCTGAAGGTAAAACCGTAGCAATTAAAGTTCCCGTAATGACCATTGAAAACACCCACCCCGATTTCTGTTGGCTTACCAACTATTTAGAAACCCTCATTAATGTCTCCCTTTGGCAGCCAATGACTTCCGCCTCTATGGCGTTTGCTTATCGGACGGAGTTAGTTAAGTTTGCTCAGGAAACCTGTGATAATCAGGATCACGTTCCATTTCAATCTCACGATTTTTCAATGCGTGGTATGGGGTCTTTAGAATCGGCGGAAACTTCAGGTGCCGGTCATTTAACCTCTTTTTTAGGGACGGATACGATTCCCGCGATTTCTTTCATCGAAGCCTATTATGGTTCAAAAGGGTTAATTGGCACTTCAATCCCGGCTTCCGAACACTCGGTGATGAGTTCACACGGCATTGATGAATTGCCTACATTTCGTTATTTAATGGCAAAATTTCCGAATAGTATGTTATCCATTGTATCGGACACCACCGATTTTTGGCATAACATAACGGTTAATTTACCTTTATTAAAGGCGGAAATTATGGCAAGACCAGAAAATGCCCGTTTGGTTATTCGCCCTGATAGTGGTGATTTTTTTGCCATTATTTGTGGCGATCCTACGGCAGATACCGAGCATGAACGTAAAGGTTTGATAGCCTGTTTATGGGATATTTTTGGCGGTACGGTTAATCAGAAAGGTTACAAAGTTCTCGATCCTCATATCGGCGCTATTTATGGCGATGGCGTAACCTATGAAAAAATGGTGAAGATTTTAGAGGGGCTGAAAGCTAAAGGCTTTGCCTCAAGCAATATTGTGTTTGGTGTCGGTGCGCAAACCTATCAGCGTAATACACGTGATACCTTAGGATTCGCCATTAAAGCCACCTCTATCACGATTAATGGGGAAGAAAAAGCAATCTTTAAAAATCCTAAAACTGATAATGGCTTAAAAAAATCTCAAAAGGGTCGCGTTAAACTCCTTTCTTATGATACTTATCTTGACGGGCTAACTGCAAAAGATGACTTTAGTGATGATTTATTAGAAATACTCTTTGAAAACGGCAAACTGTTACGCCGAACTGATTTTGATCAAATCAGACAAAATTTATTTGCAGGCTCCCACTCATCATCAAATTAATAAGTCGCTTTGGGGCATAAATTTAGGGCATAAAATAGAACGAAAAGAGCGGTCGGATTTTATCACGTTTTCCGATCCTTTATTTAATCTCTCTGAATAGCTATCTCTCCCCTTCATAATATAAAAAAATTTTCTCATGACACAACCTGTCGCAACGCATTGAGAGAAAGGCTTTATAATTCACGGTGATTTTAATGAAAACCTATGAATAGGCTTGATTTTCACCTAAAGGGGAGAGGGAAGTGCTCTAAGAAAAATATAATTTTCTATTTCCCTTTTCTCATCGTGACAATGGCATAAATTTATGAATAATTTATGGCTAGTTTGGAATATGATTAATGCGAGGAAAATAGAATGAATAGCACAATAATTGATGCGCAATTTGAGCATATAAAAACCGAAGAATACCAACAAACGCTGGCGGATCAGGTACAAAATCATCTTTTTGCTGATCAGGAAAGCGGCGAAAAAGCAATGCAGACCATTAATGATTTCGTGAGCGATTATCTGGAAAATGGTCGTCATCAGCCGATTGATGAATGGTTGATCGGGCGTTTTAACCTTTATTCGGACATTTGGGAAAATGAACAAGAAAAAATCGACACGGCAAATGTGATTATTTCTACTGTCGATTCCTTGGTGAAAAATCAGCTTGATGTTGAAAAAGCCCTCAATAAAGGCAAAACCCTTGCCAATGTGTTAAATACAAAACTGACGGATATTGCGAACCAAAACGGCTTTGATCCTGTTGAAGCATTGAAAGCAATAGACGAAGGACTGGAAAATGCCAATCTTGCCGGTACGGAAATGTATTTAGGACAAGCCATTCCTTTAACACTAAAAAGCGAAAGCGCAATGCCTTTGGATCTTGCCCGAAATATCACCACCAAGGCAAAAATCAACGCAAATTTACATTTAATGGCGTATGGCGTGCGAACCATTGGTGAACGGCTATACAATGCCATTAAAGGCAAGGAAAACCGTAGCCAAAGCGAAGAATTGTTGCATATTTTACGTTCTTCTATTGAAACGGCTGAAAATAAAGGTGTGCAAGTGGCAATGTCGGGCGGTGTGGTGGTTTCCGCCAAGAAAGGTTGGATAAAAGCCGGCTTTGACACACTCAATAAAATTGAAGACACAATTGAGAGAACCCGCCAAAAATGGGATCGGATTACGGATTTAGTATTGAGTGTGGGCGAGGGATGGAACGATACCCGCATTCTCGATAAAGTCGAACAAGGGCTTCTCAAAACCGTTGATGTGGCGGCAGAAAAAGCAAAATTTGCTACCTCAAAATTTATTACCAAAGTTGAAAAAACCTGTGAAAACTGGTTAAAAACTAAAGGTGGGGCAATTGGTGCAAGAATCGGTAGTTTTGTGGGATCAATATTTAGTCCTGCCGGTACAGCAATCGGCGCAACAATTGGCGGTTATCTTGGCGAAAAAGGCGGAGAATGGGTTGCCGATAAAGTGGTTAAACCTTTAGCTAATACAGCACGAAAAGTAGCGGATAAAACCATTGATGTTGTCGCAGATACGGTAAAAACGGTGGTTTCTAAAGGGCGTGAAATACTAGAAAGTGGTGTTAATGTTCTTAAAAATGGGCTTCGTAAACTTAAATTCTGGTAAATTGAATCCGTGGGTAATAAATTACCCACGGTTAAGCATAGTGTTTCCCTTTTAGGAAAAGGCAAAAACGATCCCAAAGGAATTGAACGATGAGTAACCTAGGGTAACTTGTTACCCTAGGTATAGAGGACTAAAAATGAAACTAAACCAACAACTTATTGAATTGATTAAAGCAGGGTATTCTACATTTTATCTTCATACCGCTGAAACGGCACGGGCGGAAAATTTAGTGGCGGAAGTAGCGAAAAGCCTGAATTTCCACGTTCACGAAATCAACCTTGCACAAGGAAAAATTGATTTTTCCAACAAATCGCAAATTAAAGAAAATCACGGACGCATTGAACAAACTTTGAATGATCTTTTGGATGAAGATTTGGAACAAAACCTCTTTTTCATCAAAAATGCCAAACTTGCCTTAGAAAATAACCCGATCGCCGTGGCACGTTTGCAATATCTTATTGAAAACATTGAACGCTATTATACCGGAGAATGTGCCGTGATTTTGCAATCTTCGGAAGTCTATATTCCCTCCGACATCGAACCTTTTATCACGCTTTTGGAAATGCCTTTGCCAAAGGAAAGCGACATCAAAGTCATTATGGACGATCTCAACATCGAAGAGGAAAAACAAAGCAAATTTATCACCGCACTTTCGGGCTTAAACGAACTGGAAATCAAAAAAGTACTGACGCTGATAAAACAACGTTTTAATGGTTTTAATGAAAGCGATCAAGACAAAATACTCAATGAAATTCGCCAACAAAAAGAGCAAATTATCGCCAAAAGCGGTGTGTTGGAAATGGTGAAAGTGGATCACCAAATCACCGATATCGGTGGTTTGGAAAATCTCAAAAAATGGTTGCAAGAGCAAGCTCACATTGTCGGAAATTTGGAAAAAGCAAAAGCCTTTGGCGTGAAAGCCCCAAAAGGTGCGTTAATTGCCGGAATGCCGGGTTGTGGCAAATCGCTCACCGCAAAAGCGGCAGCCGCCTTGTTTCAACAGCCGTTAGTGCGCTTGGATATTGGCTCGCTACTGGGCAAATATGTGGGCGAAAGCGAAACCAATATGCGCAAAGCCCTCGCCATGGCAGAAAGTATCAGCCCCTGCGTGCTTTGGGTGGACGAGTTGGAAAAAGCCTTTGTGGGGATGAGTGGCAATAATGCTTCGGAAGTCAGTTCTCGTCTTTTGGGCTATTTTTTAACTTGGATGCAAGAAAAAACACAGCCTGTCTTTATTATCGCCACTGCCAACGACATCACCGCTTTACCACCGGAATTACTGCGTAAAGGGCGTTTTGATGAAATTTTTTATGTGGGCTTTCCAAACTATAAAGAACGCCAACAAATTTTAGCGATTCACCTTAATAAAGCGAAACAAAAAGTCGATGTTTTGGATTTAGAAGAAATTGCCCGCCAATGTCGGGATTATTCCGGTGCGGACATTGAAAACGCCGTGTATGACGGTGTGAAACAAGCATTTCTTGCCAATGCGGCACACCTTAACCAAGCCACATTAATTGAAGCGATCAGCCGCACCGTGCCATTGCGTAAAACACTGAAAGAGAAAGTGGGCGAGTATGAGAAAAAATTTGAGGAACTTTACCTCACCCCGGCTTCTCAGTCTGACGGATTAAGCATTGCGGAAATGAATAAATTGGCAAACAGCACCAACTATCTTGACCGCTTAAAAGTCGCAAATGATGCTGAAGTGACCGAAGATATTTTGGAAAAATTGGTGGAAGATAAGAATTTAAAAGTTAGAAAATCTGTATTTCAAAATCCAAGTTGTCCTAAAAAGATCTTAGATAAAGGAATTTCTCAAGATATATCAGATCCTGAGTTTTATAAGGAAATACTTCCAATTATTATGAGTCACTCAAATACTTCTTTTAATTTAGTTGAAGAAGTTTTTAAAAATAATGAAAGTTTAAAAGAATTTTTTGTAAAAAATCCTAATATTTCATATCGTGAAATGGAGATTTTTGCAGATGACTCTAATATTCAAGTTAGAAGGAATTTAGCCTTAAATCCTAATATACAAACAATGGCTCAATTAAAATTATCTGAAGATTCTGATGAAAAAGTAAGAGAAAATTTAGCTAGAAATAAAAATATTTTCTCTATAGCTCAAGAAAGACTAGTCAAAGATACTAGCGAAAATGTAAGGGGAGCACTAGCTAGAAATATTTATGTATTGGAAATTATACAAAATATTTTAGCAAAAGATAAAAGTAAAAAAGTTAGAAACCGCCTTGCTCATAACAAAAGAATTTGTCAAAGAGCTCAAGAGATTCTTTTAGATGAGAATGACGATGTGTCGTATGTTTTAGGACCTCTAGCCTCTAATGAATATACATCTGAAAAAACAAAATTATTGCTTTTAGAAAAAATTTACAAAGGACAATATGGAGAAGGTTATAATTTTGATGTTCAATTTATTAAAAGTATGTTAATTAAAAATCCAGAATCTTCTCTAGAAATAAAATTAATTTTATCTAAAGACAAATCTGATTATGTGCGTTCTGAAGTAGCAGAAAAAAACGATATTCCTAAAGCAATACAATTAGAATGGGCTAATAGCAAAGATGATAAAGGTTTGAAATATGGATTAGCTAATAATAAAGATATTGATGAAGAAGTACAATTAATATTAGCTAATGGATATATAAATGAGGCATATATGAGTTCTTTAGCAAGTAACCCTAATATATCAGAAAAAGCTCAATTGATTTTAGCAAATTCAGAATATGATATTATTTTAGATTCATTAAAATATAATACTAATGTATCTAAGAATATACAATCCAAAATAGTTGAAGAGACTATAAGATAGTATAGTTCTTACAAAAAATAAGGAAAGTTTTATTTCTCTATTTTAGTTTTAGTAAAAATCTTCCAAAAACCAACCGCACTTTTCGCTTTTTTGGGATAAATTTTGCTATAATCCCTCGCTTTAAAAAGCATCTTGAAAATAGGAAATTAAAAATGGCTCGAGAATTTAAGCGTAGCGACCGTGTGGCGCAAGAAATCCAAAAAGAAATTGCAGTGATTTTGCAGCGAGAGGTAAAAGATCCTCGTATTGGTATGGTGACGGTATCCGATGTGGAAGTGTCTAGCGATTTGGCGTATGCCAAAATTTTTGTCACTTTTTTGTTCGATCATGATGAAAGTGCGATTGAACAGGGAATGAAAGGGTTAGAAAAAGCCGCACCTTATATTCGCACCTTACTTGGCAAAGCCATGCGGTTGCGCATTGTGCCGGAAATTCGTTTTATCTATGATCAATCCTTAGTCGAAGGTATGAGAATGTCCAATTTGGTGACGAACGTGGTGCGTGAAGATGAACGTAAACACGTTGAGGAAGAGGCATAATGTCAAGACCACGCAAGCGGGGGCGGGATATTGACGGCGTGTTTTTATTGGATAAACCGCAAGGGATGTCTTCCAATGAGATTATGCAAAAAGTCAAACGTCTTTTCCAAGCGAATAAAGCCGGGCATACCGGGGCGCTCGATCCTTTGGCAACAGGAATGTTGCCCATTTGTTTGGGTGAAGCCACCAAATTTTCGCAATTTTTATTGGATGCGGATAAGCGCTATTTGGTGACGGCAAAATTAGGTGAGCGTACCGATACCTCCGATGCGGAAGGGAAGACCGTGGAAACTCGTGCAGTGAATGTGGAAACGCCACAAATTTTGACCGCACTTGAGCAATTTCGGGGCGATATTTTACAAGTGCCTACCATGTTTTCAGCTTTAAAACATCAGGGCAAACCTTTGTATGAATATGCCCGCCAAGGTATCACCGTAGAGCGTGAAGCCCGCCCAATCACCATCTTTGAACTCAACTTTATTGAATATCAAGCCCCTTATTTAACCTTGGAAGTGCATTGTTCCAAAGGCACTTACATTCGCACCCTAGTAGATGATTTAGGCGAAGTATTGGGCTGTGGCGCACACGTTACCATGTTACGCCGCCTTGCCGTGGCGGATTATCCTATTGAGGCAATGATGAGCTGGGATGAATTGCAAAACCTCGCAGCGCAGCAAGATTTAGCCTTGTTGGATCAGCATTTATTACCAACGGATACGGCGGTGAGTAAATTGCCGGCATTGCATTTGAATGAAACACAAAGCCGTGGGATTGGTTTTGGCCAGCGTGTAAAATTTGCCAACGAACAACAATTACAAGGGCAAGTGCGGTTGTTTTCTGCAGAGAATGTCTTTTTAGGTGTGGCGTTGATCGATGGTGATATTATTCGTCCACAGCGATTAATCACACAAACCCCATAATTTCATTTGCCTTTCCTGATAAATTCCAGTAATCTTGCCTGTAATTATTTTCTTACAAATTATGTAAACAAAAGATTACAGGTGGGTTATGGAAACACTCAAAGATTTACGTTCCGAAATTGATTCGCTCGATCGCGAACTTATTCAACTTTTTTCTAAACGCCTTGAACTGGTTTCACAAGTGGGCAAAGTGAAACATCAACACGGTCTCCCTATCTATGCGCCGGATCGTGAAATTGCTATGTTACAAGCTCGGCGTTTAGAAGCCGAAAAAGCGGGCATTTCACCGGATTTAATCGAAGATGTGCTACGCCGTTTTATGCGGGAATCCTATACTAATGAAAACCAATTTGGCTTTAAAACCGTCAATCCCAACATTCAAAAAATTGTGATTGTAGGGGGGCATGGAAAATTGGGAGGATTATTTGCCCGCTATTTACGTGCCTCCGGCTATCCGATTTCCGTTTTAGAACGTGATGATTGGGATGTGGCGGAGAGCATTCTTGCTAATGCGGATGCGGTCATTGTTTCCGTACCCATTGCCAATACGCTTGAAACCATTGAACGTTTAAAACCTTATTTAACAGAAAGTATGTTGCTGGCTGATCTCACTTCCGTGAAACGTGAACCTTTGGCGAAAATGTTGGCAATACACCAAGGGGCAGTGGTGGGCTTGCACCCAATGTTCGGCCCGGATATTGCCAGTATGGCAAAACAAGTGGTGGTGCGTTGTGACGGGCGTTTTCCTGAACGTTATGAATGGTTGCTTGAACAAATTCAAATTTGGGGAGCGAAAATTTATCAAACCGATGCAGTCGAACATGATCATAATATGACTTATGTGCAAGCCTTGCGTCACTTTTCGACTTTTGCCAACGGTTTGCACCTTTCCAAGCAACCGGTCAATCTGGCTAATTTACTGGCGCTTTCTTCCCCAATTTATCGTTTGGAATTGGCGATGATTGGCCGTTTGTTTGCACAAGATGCCGAGCTTTATGCGGATATTATTATGGATAAAGCGGAAAATCTTGAGGTGATAGAAAGCTTAAAGCAAACCTATGAAGAAGCGTTGACATTTTTTGAAAATCACGACCGTCAGGGATTCATTGATGCTTTCCATCAAGTAAGGGAATGGTTTGGTGAGTATTCCGAACAATTTTTAAAAGAAAGCCATCAATTGCTCCAACAAGCAAATGATTTGAAGCAAGGATAGATGAAAAGTGCGGTGAAAATGACCGCACTTTTTCATTAAGCAATACTAGAGACCAAGGAGTTTTTGTTGTAAGGATTGTAGTGTAAAGGGTTTGATTAGCACAGGAAATTGTTCGGCATTTTCTAATTGCTCCGTGTGGCCTGTGATAAGTAAGATTTTTATGGTAGGGAAGTTTTTCTGTACCCATTTGGCAAGATCTATGCCGGTGAGTTTATCGGATAGCATAATATCAGATAATAAATAGTCAATTTTTTCTCCTTGTTCTAATTGTTCAATGGCTTGTTCAGCCGATTCACATAAGATGGGTATATAGCCTAGAACATGGAGTTGCTCGCCTAGTGTTTCACGTAAACTTGTTTTATCTTCGACAATCAAAATCTTATAGCGAACCTCATTTTTACTAAAATTTTTTGGCGTTGATATAGCAGAATTCATGTTCACGGTAATCGGTAATTGCAAGTGAATTGCCGTACCTTGTGACGGACAAGAATCAATTTTCACCCGACCTTTCGATTGGCGAATAAACCCATATACCATGGATAATCCCAATCCGCTTCCCCGACCATTTTGTTTTGTTGTGAAAAAAGGTTCAAATACGTGGTTGATCGTCTCTTCATCCATACCGCAGCCATCATCTATAACAGAAAGTTGAACCATATCTTCTTGTCGATACCTACGGGTGACATTAAAGGCTGTTGTTTGGATAGTAATGGTTCCTTGATCATTCAATGCATCTTTGGCATTGACAATTAGGTTGAGAAGCGCCGTTTCAAGTTGATTTTTATCAATGTAAACATGGGGTAAATTCTCGCCTAAATCCAACCGCACTTTGATACTTGTCGGAATACTATGTTTGATTAAATCATTAAATTCTAAAACAAGCTGATTAATATCCAGCGAAATCGGATGGAGCGGTTGTTTTCTTGCATAAGCCAGCAAGCGTTGGGTTAAAGTCGCACTATTTTCAGCCGCTTTTAACGCTCGTTGTAAACGTTTTGCCTGCCGTTCATCAAGATGATCAGGGTTAATTAAATCTAAATTACCAATAATTACGGCAAGAAAATTATTAAAATCATGGGCAATGCCTCCGGTTAAATGACCAATTGCCCGCATTTTTTGGTTATGAATAATCTCATTTTCCCATTTTTTACGTTGTGTACGGTCAATTAAAAAGATAACAAATCCGTCTTTTAAGGGGCTGACACGCCATTCTAATGTGTATTCTTCATATTGTATTTCAAGAAAATCTTGCGCTTGTCGCACTTCCGTAAGCAAGGTTAAATTAATGGCTTGATTGCTTCCGATCACTTTGGTTTGTCGCGAATCAAAATACTTAACTAATGAATAAAGGCTGTGTTGTTGATATTCTGTAAAAAATGGTTGAAGCAATGTTTTAAATTGAGCGTTATGGGAGATGAGATTTAACTCTTTATCAAAAATGGCTAATCCGTCCCGCATAGCTAAAAAAGTTTGTTCGACTAATTCATTTTTTTCTTTCAATAAGGAATCTGTTCGTTCCAGTTCAATAACATTTTGGTAAAACACATCAAAGGTTCTCGCTAAATCACCAATTTCATCATGACTATGTTGTTGTGGCACTGTCACATTTTTATTGCCTTGTGATAAACATTTTAATGCGTTTGTAATGGAATAAAGCCGTTTTCCAATCAGAGAGTAAATATATTTTGCCCAGATAATAATCAGCAGAATTGTGAAAAGTGAAAATAATAAAATAAATAGCGTTAAGGTGAATAAATGTTGTTGAACTTGCTCTGAATTAGTATTGGCATTTTCTACTTTATCTTTAACTAATTGTGTATAGCGTTGGTTGATTTGTTGAACTAAGGCATCAATCTTGAATGTGAGAAATTGAATACGTAAATTAACTTTCTCTAAGATTTTAGCGTTATCAATCATAGTGGGAAATTGCTGCTGAAGTTTCATTAGTTCTTCATTGATATCAGGAAACTGTTTAACAGGAGGAAAAAATAAAAAATTGGCTTGAATTCCTGTAAATACACTCACAGAAAAACGACTTTTCGTGGCATCTTCAATGAGTTTTTCTACTCGATCAAGTTGTATAAGAAAATTTTGCGGAAATTGATGTGCTGTATCGCTGGGTGAGACTCGTTTTTCTAATCTTTTAATATGTCGAATATAAAGTAATCCTTGGTTTAATTGGCTAATCATTGTGGTGTGTAACACATGACGTTCATGGGTTTGTAATAATAAATCCTGTACACTTTTTTCAAGTAAATCAATGTGATGAATAACTTGAGTAAAGATTTCATTGGGTTCGGCAGTGGATTGCTTGGCTTGTGTGAGTAAATTTTGTAATTCTTCTGCATGACGCGTGAGGGATTTTGATTCCCCTTGATATTCTAAAGCACTGGTCGTTTGCGTTAAACGTTTCGCATAAGTGGATATTTGTGCGGTTTTAACCCCTAATGTCATTGAGGAAAACATTTGATTAAGGGAGCGATCCCGCAAATTGGATAAAGAATTATAGGTATTATTCAATCCGATAATTGCCGTCATACTAATCGCAATAATAAGTGAAATTACTGTGATTAGAAACAGCATTAAACGAAAGCGCACGCTATAAATTTTTGTTGATGTTTTCCAATTTTTCATTTTTTGACCGCACTTTTATTTCTACATCATTTTTGATTATTGTAAGCGTAAATTAATAAAAACAAATGAAAAATATCATTCCCTTACTATCGTTTTGTGATCTAACTCTCAAATTTGATAAAAAGTCGCAATTATGACAATTGTGAATCAGTTTCAACATTTTCTATTTATATTCCTATGATTAAATGTTGAAAACTAATTTCAAAGGGGGAGTGATGGAAATGCAAGAACATAATTCTGATCAAGTTACCCATCCATTATTAGAAATGAAAGGTATCGCTAAGCGTTTTGGTTCATTTTATGCGTTACAAGGCGTGGATTTACCTATTTATCGAGGAGAAATTCATGCTTTGATGGGCGAAAATGGGGCGGGGAAAAGTACCTTAATGAAAATTCTTGCCGGTGCTTATACGGCTTCTGAAGGCGATATTTTTATTGATGGCGAGCGCTTTGTAATTTCCTCTCCAAAAGATGCTATTAAAGCCGGCATTACCTTGATTTATCAAGAAATTCATTTATCACCGAATCTAACGGTAGCAGAAAATATTTTTTTAGGTTGTGAAATCAAACATTGGTATGGGCTTGATCGTAAAACTATGGCTGAGATTTCACAAAAAGTATTAGATCGATTAGGCGCACAATTTTCTGCCACTCAAAAAGTGTCGTCACTCACCATCGCAGAGCAACAACAGGTTGAAATAGCACGGGCTTTGCATCGGAATAGCCGTGTATTAGTGATGGATGAACCGACAGCCGCATTATCATCTCGTGAAACGGAACGATTATTTGAATTAGTGAAAAAACTACGTGATGAGGGAATGGCGATTATCTACATTAGTCACCGTATGGCTGAAATCTATGAGTTGGCGGATCGGGTGAGTGTGTTGCGTGATGGAAAATATGTGGGTTCACTTATTCGTGAAAATTTAGATTCTGCGACTTTGGTTCAAATGATGGTTGGTCGTCCTTTAACCGATTTATTTAACAAAGAATCTGTTCCTATTGGGGAAGAAGTATTACGTGTAGAAAATCTTGCAGACGGTCATAAAGTGCAAGATGTTTCACTTGTGGTTCGAGCTGGTGAAATCATTGGTTTATCCGGTTTGGTCGGCGCTGGACGTTCTGAATTGGCGCATCTATTGTTCGGTGTTAAACGGGCAACGCAAGGTAAAATTTATCTCAGTGGGGGAGAAATTAGTTTTAATTCACCACGGGATGCCATTGCACATCACGTAGCGTTATTGCCGGAAAATCGCAAAGAAGAAGGGTTATTCCTTGATTTAAATATTCTTAAGAACGTGACAATGGCAACCATTGAGCGTGATGCCACAATGCTAGTGATAAACCAAACAAAAGGAAAACAAGCGACTCAAGAAGCCATTGAAGGGCTAAAAATGCGAGTGCCTAGCGCCAATGTAAATGTGAGCGGTTTATCCGGTGGAAATCAGCAAAAAGTGTTGCTGTCCCGTTGGGCGGCGATTCATCCTAAATTGTTCATTATGGATGAACCGACACGTGGTGTGGATGTGGGTGCCAAAAGTGAAATCTATCGAATGATGATTGAAATGGCAAAACAAGGTGTGGCTATTTTGATGATTTCCAGTGAACTCCCGGAAATTGTGGGAATGAGTGATCGCGTTTATGTGATGCGTGAAGGCTATATGGTCGGTGAATTGACAGGCAGTGATATTAATCAAGAACAAATTATGGCGTTTGCTTGTGGTGCGCAATAAATAAAAATCAAATGAAGGATTAAATCTTAAAAGAGAGGTAAAAAATGGGAACAGCACAATCAACCAACGTGGGGTTTAAGAAAATAGCATTAGCTGATGCGATGCAAGCGATGGGGATCTTGCCGATTTTAATTTTAATTGTCATCGTTTTTTCTTTTGTTGCACCTAATTTTATGACGGAAGCGAATGTGATGAATATTACCCGTCAAGCTTCCATCAATATTGTCCTTGCCGCCGGTATGACTTTTGTGATTTTAACTGGTGGGATTGATCTTTCAGTCGGTTCTATTCTTGGTGTAACGGCGGTGATGGGGTTAGTCACATCATTAAATCCGGCATTAGCCGATCTTGCTGTCCCAATTGCTTTACTTGCGGGATTGGGAATGGGCGTATTCAATGGCTTACTTGTCGCTTATGCAGGGCTACCACCGTTTATTGTTACCTTAGGTACTTATACCGCATTGCGTGGCGCAGCTTATTTGGTTGCCGATGGTACAACAGTAATCAACTCAAAAATCTCATTTAGCTGGATTGGTAACGGCTATCTCGGCTCTGTTCCTTGGTTGGTGATTATTGCGTTTGCCGTGATTGCAATCTGCTGGTTTATTTTACGCCGCACGACTTTAGGTACCCATATCTATGCGGTTGGAGGCAATTTACAAGCCGCCCGTTTAACCGGTATTAAAGTTTCTTTAGTATTAATTTTTGTTTATGCCACCAGTGGTTTGTTGTCCGGTCTTGGGGGTGTAATGAGTGCATCACGTTTATACAGTGCCAATGGTAATCTTGGTGTGGGTTATGAACTTGATGCAATCGCCGCTGTTATTTTAGGAGGAACCAGCTTTGTCGGTGGAATTGGTACGATCACAGGGACATTGATTGGTGCACTAATTATTGCCACCTTAAATAATGGTATGACATTAATGGGGGTGTCATATTTCTGGCAACTCGTTATTAAAGGTGGGGTTATTATCGTGGCTGTATTAATCGACAAATACCGTACCCGTTCAGCATAATATTTACTTCAACATAGGAGAAATCGTAATGAAATTAAAAACTTTAGCTGTATCGTTAATGTTAGCTATCGCACCTTTTGCCCAAGGGAAAGAATTAAATTCTATCGGTGTGACGGTTGGAGATCTCGCTAATCCGTTTTTTGTGCAAATCGCAAAAGGGGCGGAATTGAAAGCCAAAGAATTGGCGGGTGATAAAGTTAATGTTGTCTCTGTATCCAGTGGCTACGATTTAGGGCAACAAGTGGCACAGATCGATAATTTCATTGCTGCCAAAATGGATATGATTATCTTAAATGCGGCAGACTCCAAAGGGATCGGTCCTGCCGTACAACGTGCACGTGATGCCGGCATTGTCGTTGTTGCTGTTGATGTAGCGGCAGATGGCGCAGATGCTACTGTAACCTCAAATAACTATCAAGCCGGAGAAATTGCTTGTCAAACCATCGTGGATAAATTGAATGGCAAGGGCAATGTTGTCATTATTAATGGACCACCGGTTTCGGCTGTACAAGATCGTGTTCAAGGTTGCCAAGATGTATTTGCGAAACACGGTGAGATTAAGGTGTTATCCCATAACCAAAATGCGAAGGGAAGTCGAGAAGGTGGGTTAGAAGTCATGACCTCATTATTAATTGCTCATCCAAAAATTGATGCCGTATTTGCGATTAATGATCCGACAGCAATCGGTGCAGATTTAGCGGCTAAACAGGCTCAACGCAGTGAATTCTTTATTATGGGTGTGGACGGTTCACCTGATGGAGAAGAAGCATTAAAATTATCTGACAGTCTATTCCGTGGTACACCTGCGCAAGATCCGCAAGTGATGGCGGCAGAGGCGGTCAAAATCGGTTACGATATTTTACAAGGTAAACCGGCTCCTAAAGAGGCAGTGTTAATTCCGGTGAATTTAATCACGCGTGAAAATATCGCTGATTATAAAGGTTGGACAGTAAAATAAAACAACGAAAAATAAAGGGCAGATCTTAGATCTGCCTTAACTATAAAAAAGTGCGGTCACAAAAAACAATGCTTTTTGAACGTTGTTTGCTAACGATCCTGTTAGAGATGAACAAACGAGTGAACGAGTTTGTGAATAATTTTTCACTGTGTTTTAACAGGATTCTACGATTGCATTAAACAAATAGCCGGTTCCTCTTACTGTTTGGATATAACGAGGATTTTTAGGATTAGGCTCAATTTTTTTACGCAGACGCATAATGAGTACATCAATAGTGCGGTCGAAAATATCCAGACTTTCGGTGTGTGTTAACTCAAGTAATTTTTGACGGGAAAGAACTTTTTGAGCGTGGCTAATCAGAGCATAGAGCAGAGCATATTCTCCTTGAGTGAGTATAATTTCTTGTTTTTGTGGTGAATATAGTTTGTGGTTTTCCGTATCAAATAACCAATGGTCAAACTGAAAACCATGACGAATCGGTGTATTGGAAAAAGATATTGGTTGATGGTGACGTAAAGCAACTTTTGCTCTTGCCACAACGACTCTGGGATAAAAAGGTTTTGGGATATAGTCATCTGCTCCCATTTCTAATCCCACAACAATATCTGATTCTGAATCCAAACCGCTTAACATAATAATCGGAACCGAAGTGAGAGCTTTTAAATGCTGTAGTAAAGTTAGTCCATTAACATCAGGTAAAATAAGATCGAGAAAAATAAGTGAGAATGTTGGGGTTGTTTGGAGCAATGTTAAGGCTTGTTTGCCTGTGTTGGCTGTTGAAACAGAATAGCCGTGTTCTTCAAAAATATCCGTGAGCAGTTCACAGATTTGGATATCGTCATCAATAATAAGAATAGATAAATTTGATGGCATTGTTTGTCTCATAAATTTAATCAGTATGAGCAAAAGTATATACAAGTTTTTAGAAAAAACATATTTTAAATTTTAAGCCCGGTAAACAGGAGATGAATATGCGTATCGGTATTGATTTAGGCGGCACAAAAATAGAAGTTATTGCGTTATCCCATAAGGGAGAAACGCTATTTAGAAAACGTATTCCTACACCAAGAGGTTCTTATGAAGCGACTCTTGCGGCCATTAAAAGTTTAGTCGAGGAGGCTGAACAGGAAACAGGGCAAACCGGAACTGTTGGAGTGGGGATTCCCGGCACGATTTCACCTTTTAGTTTAAAGGTCAAAAATGCCAATTCTGTGTGGTTAAACGGTCAGCCTCTAGATAAAGATTTATCTCAAATATTGAATCGAGAAGTGCGTATTGCCAATGATGCCAACTGTATGACGGTTTCTGAAGCAACTGATGGTGCCGGAGCAGGAAGTGCGGTCGTTTTAGCGTTAATTTTAGGGACGGGTTGTGGTTCCGGCATTGTAATTAATGGTAAACCCCATAATGGTGGTAACGGTATTGGTGGAGAGTGGGGACATAATCCTTTACCTTGGATGGATGAAGAAGAGCAACAAATTGCTCAAACAACACCTTGTTATTGCGGCCGTTCCGGTTGTGTCGAACAATTTGTTTCTGGCACAGGACTTTGTGATGATTATACTCGTCGCTCAGCAAAACAGTTAAAAGGGCATGAAATCGTGGCTCTCGCAGAGCAGGGTGATGAGCTGGCAGAACAAACTTTGCAGGCTTATGAACGCCGTTTAGCAAAAGCACTTTCTGCTTATGTCAATGTGCTTGATCCTGATGTAATCGTATTTGCCGGCGGAGTATGTAACATTGATCGTCTTTATCATAATGTTCCTAAATTAATGCCAAATTATATCTTTGGCAAAGAATTTCATACTCCTATTCGTAAAGCGTTGCATGGTGACTCCAGCGGTGTTCGGGGCGCGGCTTGGTTGTGGCCTTTGTAATTCTATTTGCCATTATTTTTTCATTCCTTTTCTTCATGCTTACCATGATAAAAAAATCCACCGTTTACAATAAACGGTGGAACAATTTTAAAATATGATCTAGTTAAATTATTTTTAATTAGAACTGATAATTAATGCCAACACGTAACTCGCGCCCTACACCGGGTAGTACATTAGGACGTTGGCTGTGTGGATAATAGAATTTATTAAAGGCATTATTCAGTGAAACATTGATATTTAATTGATCATTATTCAATGGTTTCCAGTTTACATAGAAATCATGCACACTATAGCCTGAACGTACAATATCTGAACCGGTTTCATTGTCACGCACCAAAACAGAGCCTTTCGCTTTCTGAACAGTACGATTACGCCAGCCAAGCTCTAAATTAGGCTCTTCAAATCGGTAGGATAGGGCAGCTGTCCATGTGCGACCGATTTGTACAGCGTACTCAGGGTTTGCACTAAGTAGTTTATCGGGGTGAGTATCGTAGATACGTGGTTTGCTCTCTGCAACACCAATACGTGCGGTAAACCCACCAATAGTATAGCCAGCGTTAATTTCATAACCACGATTTCTAATAATACCAGCATTAACTGCTTCTCTTAGTGTTAGTTTATTAACTTCATGTCTATTTTGTGGATTTGCTAAAGCATCATTAATTTTTTGCCAGAAATAGCTTCCTTCTAATGTGAATCCGGCATAGCTGTAGTTAAAACCAATTTCAGTATTTCTCGCACGCTCAGCCACGGTACCATCTGCAATAGATACGATGCCACGTTTGCCATGAGTCAGTAAAGCATCATAAAGACGTGGGCTACGTGTAGCATAGTTATGGGTCGCACTAAAGCTTAATCCATCAGTTGCTTGCCAAATTACACCAAAGCTAGGATTAAATTTACCATCGGAAACAGATTTACTATCCATCGTTTTAACTTTGAAATGATCATAACGTAAGCCTGCGGTGAAGGTAAAATCTCCCAAGGCGCTAATACTTTCAATATAGGCACCGGTATCTTCTTTGGTTGGTTCAATCAGTTTGGAGAGATTAAACGATTGTAACTGAGACTGGGTTAGCAAGAATTCGTGTGGAGTAATTTTTTGGTGACGGTAATTTAAACCATATTTGAGTAAAACCGAATCGCCAATATCGGAGTCAAAATTGACATTTGCTCCTTTAGTGGTGATTTTGGTCGTAGTAGGGCCTTTTACATTGCCACAGTAACCGCATTTTGAGTCATCTGCCGAATAGCGTTTATCCTGCATAATATAAGCATTAGCAGTCAGTTCTTTGACAAAGCCTAGGTTTTTACCGGTGTATTCAAGGTTGGTATTGGTTTTGCTTGTTTCACGGTAAGTCGGTGCTTGACGTTCTAAAGTAAGTCTTGCTTTCGGCTCAGTAGGAAGCTGACTAACTGTAAATTCCTCACGCACAGTGCGCACGCCACGGTGTTCGTCTTTAAGGTGGCTTAATACTAAGCGATGATTTCCATCTCCAAACGTGCCGCCCAATTTGATTAAATAATTACGTTTATCTAAAGCGCTATAAGGCACCGTATCCCCACTATCAATATTACGATAGCCTTTACCCGGTTTATAGTTATCATCATCGGTTCTTGCATAAGATACTAAAGCATCAAAATTGCCCGATTTACCGAAAGCCGTTGCTCCGTAGCTATAACCATCATTAGATGAAAACCCGCTATTTAAACGGAAGCCGTAATCTTTATCGCTATCTTTGAGCAAATCAAGTGCATCTACTGTTTTAGCAATAATTGCCCCATTTGTTGCACCAATACCTGCACTTGCAGAACCGGCCCCTTTTTGTACAGAAACGCTTTTTAATAAAGCAGGATCAATAATAAAACGACCTTGATGATATAAGATTTGGCTATCGGAATAAGCATTATCCACTTTAATATCAACAGAATTTTGTCCCATACCACGAATAGTAAGGAATTGAGAGGTTCCGTTTCCACCGCCGAAATCAATTGATGGTTCTTTGGCTAAAAAGCTACGTAAATCACTAGCAGTGCTCTCATTACGTTCTTGCATTGTGACTATATTTGTCTGCACTTTGGTACCTTGACGATCCGTCACAGTAATTTCATCCAACGTAGTGCTTGAATCGGTACTTGCTAAAGCAGCACTTGCAGTTAACACACTCATCACAACAAAGCTGATGTGTGTAAGGCTAAATTGTTTTCCTTGCATACATTTCCTTATAAATGAAAAAAATGAACATTGTCTTACCATACGTAGTAAGTAAGTTACGAAATCACTTGTCGTACAAATTGCACAAAACTAAATGATAATAATTATTATATTTAATTTTATTTTTATCTCAAGGAAATAATAGTGACATTAGAACAATATTTCTTCACTCTGTATTTTTTTAGAAAATATCGAATAAAAATAGGGAGTGCTTGGGGATTACCTAAAGAAGTAGAAGATTATGAATTTTTTATTAAAGGAATAGGGCGAGAGTGGTTAACGCTAATTTTAGGAGATAAGGGCAACAGAGTTCTAGTGAATCTGTTGCCCAAAAGTTTTTCTAAAACAAGCTGAAGGTTACTTTACAATCTCATAACAGGGTTCATAGGCATTTCCTGTAGGCAATTTCATTCGGTGTTGTTGGATGAAATCTTGCAGTACGGAGTCAACTTTTTCCATTAAAGTGCGGTCACCTTTGAGTTTAAATTTTCCGAATTGGGCAATAGCATCTTGTGTTTGAGGTTTGATATTGCCGGCAACAATGCCGGAAAAAACTTGGCGAAGATTGGCCGTTAAATCCATTTTTGATTGATTAAAATGTAACGCTAAATTTGCCATATTCTCGTGAGTCGGTTCAAAAGGCTGTTGAAAACGTTCGTCAATTTTTAATGACCAATTAAATCCGTAGGAATCGTTCGTTTGGCGACGTTGGGTTTTCACATCTTCCATGGCTTTTTTCATATGGCGTGCGACGGTCACCGGATCATCAATGACAATGGTATAGAGTTTTTGGGCTTCTTCACCGAGAACTTCACCAATAAAACGATCAATGGTGGCAAAATAATCCGCACTTTCTTTTGGCCCGGTCAAAATCACCGGTAAATGCTGTGCTTTATTTTCGGGATTGAGTTTTACACCCAGCACATAGAGCAATTCTTCAAAGGTTCCGGGGCCGCCCGGGAAAATCAAAATTCCGTGCCCCATACGAACAAAAGCCTCAAGGCGTTTTTCAATATCCGGCATAATAATCAGTTCGTTAACAATGGGATTAGGCGGTTCGGAGGCAATAATTGAGGGTTCGGTAATGCCCACAAAACGGCTGTTTTTATAACGTTGATTCGCATGTCCGATTGCCGCACCTTTCATTGGTGCTTCCATTACACCCGTGCCGCAACCGGTGATGATATTCATCTCTCGTGATCCCAATTCTAATCCTACCTGACGACAATATCGGTATTCCACCTCATTAATTGAATGACCGCCCCAGCATACGACTAAATTAGGATGTTCCCCCACAATCAAGGCTCTGGCATTGCGTAAAATAGAGAAAACTTGATTAGTGATTTGTTTACTATTTTGTGGTTCTGTATCTTGATACAAAAGATTAACAAATAAAATATCGCGTAATACGGCAAAAAGATGATATTGAATATTGGCGATCATTTTATCGTCCACAAAGGCACGTTCCGGGGGATTATGAAGCTCTAAACTTACTCCCCGTTCACGAGCCACAAGATGAATGTCGAAATCGGCATATTGTTGTAACAAGGCTCGGCTATCATCAGTGACAGCACCGGAGTTGAGTACGGCAAGAGAACTGTTTCGATAGAGTTGGTATAGCTCCGATTGGGCGGTTTTGGTGAGGCGTTCCACTTCAAGATGAGAGAGCAGTGCCATACTGCCTTTCGGGTTGATAAAATGAATATTCGACATAATAATCCTTATTGTCTGGCTAAACGTAAATTTTCCGGTAAGTCTTCAAAGTTGGAGCGGAAAGGGTTGATATCTAAACCGCCACGGCGGGTATAGCGAGCATAAACCGTAAGTTTTTCCGGTTTGGCATAGTGCATTAAATCGCAAAAAATACGCTCTACACACTGCTCATGAAATTCGTTGTGTTGACGAAAAGAGACAACGTAACGCAATAATTTTTCCCGATCAATTTTTTTACCCACATAGTGAATTTGAAGAGAACCCCAATCCGGTTGGTTGGTAATTAAACAATTTGATTTTAATAAATGACTGACTAAATATTCTTCGACTATCTCATCAGAAACGCAATTTTCTAGCCAGCCTGTATTAAATTGATAGTCAGTAATTTCAATGTCTTGCTCATCAATACATTCGCCTTGTAGCGTATCAATTTTTTGTGAACGATAAAACGCAAGGGAATTTAACCGCACTTTAACTTCGCCTTGGGCACATTCCGCTAAATCTTGCTGCATAATGTGTGCCACCTGATTAAAATCGGAAAACTTGCTTTGGTTAAAGCTATTCAAATAAAGTTTAAAACTTTTCGATTCAATTAAATTTTGACTTTGGTGATCTAAATAAATATCTGCAATTGCCACCTGTGGCACGCCTTTTTCATTCAGCCATGAAATTTCATAGGCTGTCCAAATATCGGCACCGATTGTGAAGGGTTGTTTTTGAGTTATGCCCAAATCATCGCGATTTAAGGCTCTTGGCACGGCTTGTAATAAGGTTCGGTCATATTCGTTGGCGTAGTCGGTTTTTTGACCTAGTTTCAGTGAGGCTAATCCGTAATCTTGCTTGTTCATTGTGTTTCCTCTCTATAAAAAATTCCATGAAATATTTGAGATCAAGCGACATTGCTCACATTTAAAATGAAATATCTCAAAGATGGGTTCCTTTAATGCCCAGTTGCCACCACATTCGGGGCAGTGTCGATGTTGCTCATTTTTAAGGGATTTGCCGCCCACACGATACAAATAATAGTAGGTGGGAATATGGCTTATTTTTTCGATTTCTTGGGCTAAATAGCGGCCATGTTTTGTCAGTGTACTTTGATGATCTGTGATTTCATTTAAGGCTTGATGTTCCAATATTGCCCCATTCATTTGAAGTTGATCGCAGGCTTGCCAGTTTTCCTGCCATTTAATCACATCTTGGCTCAAATGCGGTTGGTTTTGCAGTTGTTTATAAAGGGCAATCGGGGCAAAATTTTCGCCACTATGAAGAGGAGAGCAACTTTGCAAATGGGTGGTATAAAGTATTTGCCATGTAGGATGAGAATTTGAGGCGGTTTGATCACTATTGAGATCATCGCCAATTACTTGAAAACCATCAAAAATCAAACCGCACTTTTCGGCTTTTTCTAAAGCGTGATTGACTTCCGCATTATTATTTTCAGGGTAAAGGCTGGTTTGCTCGGGGCAAATAACACGCGTCGCAAAGCCTTGTACATTTGTATCTTCCGTCAAATATAACGGAATTTCACGCCCGATAATTTGCCCGTTATAACGCCATTGATCGATAAGCACATTCAACAAGCGGCTTTGCTCTGCCACATCATTTTCAAGTGCGGTCAATTTGAAAAAGGTTTCAATTAAGTACATAACTGTTTTAATTTTTGTCCAATTTGATTTAAGCCGTTTAAACGGGTTTCGCTTAAACGCTGTGCAATGCCGAGTTCGGTAAAAAAGGCGGTGAGATCAAATACACTTAATTCCTCGGCGGTTTTGCCATTGATTTTTTCCAGTAAAAGCCAAAGTAAACCGTTCATAATGCGTGCTTCACTGAAGGCGCTAAATTGAAAAGTGCGGTCATTTTGAGGGGAAATTTGAAACCACATTTGTGCTTCACACCCATGAATTTGTTGCATATCGGCAAGTTCATCATCACTGGGGCGAGGTACATTTTTGCCAGCCTGAATAATCAGGCGGTAACGTTCTTCCCAGTTTTTGGCGAGTTTTAATTGGTCAATCATTGTAAAAGTTCCAAAGCTTTATCCAGTGCAGCGAAGAATTGTGCCACATCCTCCGGCGTATTGTAAGGGGCAAAAGAGAGGCGTAGGGTGGTTCGTTCTCCTAGTCTTGCCAAATAGGGTTGGGCGCAATGTTCACCCACTCGCAAAGCAATATTTTGTTCACTCAGCAAGGTGGAAAGATCTGAGCTGTCTATTCCCTCAAAGGTGAAACACACAATAGTACTTGGTTGTGGCGAATTGAATAATCGACAATCGACATAATTTTTTAACCGCACTTTGACCGATTCCGCCAATGCCACAGCATGTTGTTCCGCTGAGTCAAAATCCCATTGGGATAACCAATCTAATACCGCATTAAAGCCAATCACACCGGCAATATTCGGTGTGCCGGCTTCAAGGCGATAGGGTAAATCGGCAAAAGTGATGTTTTCTGCTGATACTCGCTCCACCATTTTGCCACCGAAAAAGAGGGGTTGGAGCAGTGAAAGTGCGGTCAATTTTCCGCTTAAAACCCCGATCCCATTTGGACCGTAAATTTTATGGGCAGAAAAGGCAAGAAAATCCGCATCAAGATCTTGTAAATCGATTTGAATATGGCTAATCGCTTGGGCAGCATCCACTAAAACAAGGGCATTACTCTGTTGGCGAATCCTTTGAATTAAGTGTTTAACCGGCTGTTCCGTGCCGGTGACATTGGAAACAAAATTTAACGCCACCAGTTTTGTGCGCTCATTAAGAGTATGTTTCAATGCGGTTTCATCAATAAGCCAATTATCCAAAATAGGCAAAACCCGAATTGTTGCCCCGCATTTTTTAGCGGTTTCATGCCAAGTGACAAAATTCGCATGGTGATCCGCTTGGCTGATCAGAATTTCATCGCCTGCTTTCAAATGGGGTAATAACCCGTTCGCCACTAAATTAATGGCGTGGGTTGTGCCGGAGGTCCAAATCACCGCTTTTTCATCTTCCGCATTAATTAGCCGTTTCACTTGCGTGCGAGCCTGTTCATATTGGGCGGTTTGCTTCGCATCATATTGGCTGCGATGTACAGAACCGGCAGAGGCATAAAATTCAGCGGTGCGGTCAATTAATACGTTAGGTTTCAATGCCGTAGCGGCGTTATCTAAATATACAGTGGCATTAGGGCTTTTAAAATAAGGGAAATTTTCTTTAAATGATTGATAATCAAAAGCCATATTTTTTCTCCTGTTTGCGCCATTCATGGGGCGGAATGGGGGAACGATCAGCCCATAAACCTAATCGTTGTGCCTGTGCGTTTTCTTGAGCGTATAAATAAATGGGGTGGTGAAGATATTGATTATATGCCCAAGCCATACCGGATTTCACCATTTCAAGATTAATGTTTTTACCGTTGTAATAAACGGTCGCCAATGTGCGTTTATAACGATCCTGACCGCTTATTTTTAAATTCACCCTACGTTTATAAATCAGCTTTGAAAGCTGTTGTTTGACTTTTTTGCCAAAAGGTTGATTCCTTTCCGGTGCATCAATTTCTTCCAAACGGACTTTAATCTGCTTCTTTCCTTCCATCAGGCAAGTGATGCTATCGCCATCACTGATCCCGACCACAAGGCAGTTATTGGCGGGAGAAGAATGGGCAGAAAGTGCGGTTAAAAAAGCAAATGAAATTAAAAGGGTATTTTTAATCATAGGGTTAATGCAAGATAAACGCTGTTATTTCGGCGAATTATTGAAAATTTTTACACTTTGGAAAATGAATCAGCATTGTAGCAAATTACAACCCCAATGAACCAGCCTTATGATTTTTGATCAAACGCATAAATTCCTGTCTTTTTCAAGAAAAAGGGTAGTAAAGGGCGGAAAAATAGGCGTAAAATATTTTTTAAATTTTGTTGGAAAAGTTGAAAAGGAAAAAGATGTTACATAAGCTGTTTCTTTTGGTTCGTTCCTTATTAATTCTTTACATTATGCTTTATCTCGGTAATCAAATTGCCCATTTTATCCCTGTTGGGGTACCCGGTAGTATTTGGGGATTGCTGTTGCTTTTTATGGGCTTGACGACAAAAGTCATTCCTTTGGAATGGGTTTATTTCGGGGCGAGTTTATTGATTCGTTATATGGCTGTTTTGTTTGTTCCGGTGAGTGTGGGCATTATCAAATATTCCGATTTATTATGGGCACAAATGAATATTTTGATTATTCCTAATGTTGTCAGCACTTGTGCCACCCTCGTTTTTATCGGCATTGTGGCGAATATCATGTTTGAACGCCAATCCTTTCACCATAAACGCAAAAAAGTCTTAGCCAAACGCACAGTACAAGAAGAAAAACAAAGTCATTAAATAGAGTGATATTATGAATTACAGTATTTATCTTTATAGTTTATTAACGATTTTCGGATTTTGGCTTGCTCTCCAAATTAATAAGCGTTGGAAATCGATTATTTTCAACTCATTTATTCTTACCGTGCTGATTTTGGTCATGATTTTGGTGATGGGAAAAATCCCTTATGATGACTATATGCAAGGCAATGCCCCTATTAATCATTTATTGAGCCTGAGTATTGTGGCTCTCGCTTTGCCCCTTTATGAACAGCTAAGACAAATTGCCAAACAATGGCGTATTATTCTTTCTGTTGTTGTCCTTGCTTCTGTCTTCTCAATGTTTACCGGTGCAATCCTTGCATTAATTTTAGGGGCGACACCGGATATGGTCGCCACGGTACTACCCAAATCCATTACCACACCGATTGCAATGGAAGTATCGGCCCATTTAGGGGGGATTCCTGCAGTTACCGCAGTAGGCGTTGTACTGGCAGGGTTGCAAGGTTCGATTTTTGGTTATTTGATTTTGAAAAAAATAGGGCTGCGTCACCAAGAGGCGATAGGTTTATCGGTCGGTTCGATTTCTCACGCATTAGGCACAGTAAGCTGTATGGAAATTAATCCTAAAGCAGGGAGTTATAGTTCGATTTCTTTGGTACTTTGTGGCATTATCAGCTCTATCCTTGCCCCTTTGGTGTTTAACCTTATTTATTTGTTTATGTAAACTTTATGAAAAATACCTTATTGCCTAGTTGGACCGAACGATTTATTCCCGATTTACCCCGTGAAAAAGATTATCGTCCGCCATTTCGCCGAGATCGTGGACGGATTTTACATTCTGCCGCATTTCGTTGTTTACAAGCCAAAACCCAAATTCATGCGATTGGCGAAAATGACTTTTATCGAACCCGTTTAACCCATTCTTTAGAAGTGGCTCAAATTGGAAGTAGTTTGGTCGCTCAACTTAAATATGCTGAGGCATTTAGCCATTTATCCGAACAATTAAGTTGGGAACAAACGGCGCTACAAAAACAACTTAAAGGATTATTACCCAGCAATGATTTAATCGAAAGCCTTTGCTTTGCCCACGATATCGGCCATCCGCCTTTTGGGCATGGAGGGGAAGTAGCGTTGAATTTTATGATGCATCAACATGGCGGTTTTGAAGGGAATGCGCAAACTTTTCGGATTCTGACAAAACTTGAACCTTATACGGAAAATGCCGGTATGAATTTAACACGCCGCACATTGCTTGGGGTCATCAAATACCCAACAATTTTGGATACCGCATCGCCACAATATGCGCATTTACCTCATTTAACCCAAGTTGATGCCCGTTATGTCAAAATTAGCGATTGGAAACCGGGCAAAGGAATTTTTCGTGATGACTTAGGGATGTTTAATTGGCTGTTACAAAATCTCTCTGAAAATGACCGCACTTTATTCACTTCAGTGCAAAAAGAGCGGTCAAATTCTGCCGAGTTTTTAAAAACCGGTTTTAAATCTCTCGATTGCAGCATTATGGAATTGGCGGATGATATTGCTTATGCAGTGCATGATTTAGAAGACGCTATTGTCACCAAAATGGTGAATCAACATCAATGGCAAGAAGCGCATATGGCATTAGCGCAAATTCCTTATCCATGGTTACAAGAAAATATCCAACGCATTAGTCAAGGGCTTTTTTCTGACAAACATTTTGAACGGAAAAATGCCATTGGTGCATTGGTGAACTTTTTTATTACCAATGTACGTTGGACCCTCACCGAGAATTTTGATGAGCCTTTGTTACGTTATAACGCAGAACTCCCAAGATCGGTGGTGATGGCCCTTGATGTATTCAAAAAATTCGTTTGGAAATATGTGATTCGTGGTGTTGATACGCAGAGAATTGAATACAAAGGGCAAAGAATGTTAACGGAAATGTTTCAAATTTTTGAATCCGATCCAATCCGTCTTTTGCCACGTCATACCGCCGAAGAGTGGCAAAACGCTCCGGACGACCGGAAAAAACGAGTCATTTGTGATCATATCGCGAGTATGTCCGATGCCCATGCCATGAGGCTTTATCAACAACTATAGTGAAAAAAGGGACGCCAAATGCGTCCTTTTTACTATTGTTCTTTATTCTGCAACTTTTCTTGTTTTGAGTGATAAAAATAAAGGTAAATCAACCCAATAGGGGCAATGAAAATGGAAAAGAAAAAACATAAAGCCATAGTGATGAATTTTACAGTAAGTAAGAAAACTGCATTCACTAAAAAGACATTCTCTCCAAAAATATATCCCACAATACTTTCATAAACAAAACGGGCATAAGGATAAAGGAATAAGCATACCAAACCATAACCAATGTTTACCGCTAAAAGTGAATGAATTCCACTTCTCGTGTAGCTGTCATAACCAATGAAAAGTAAAAAGGCAAAAAATATTAAACCGAAAAGAAATTGCCTTATATAGTAGGATCTCGATAATCCACCAAAAGTTTTAGATAAAAATGACATCTCTCCTCCTAATGTTTGGTTCTAAAACAGGTACAAGTATATATTGCTCCTAAAATAGGTGCAATGGGAAATTTAAGATTATCTGTTCATTCTGATGAACATAGCTGGTTAAGGGAACTTTTCCTTAATCGGCGAAATGAATTAGGTTTAACTCAGCGCGCATTGGGAGAACGATTGGGCGTTGTACATTCCTTTATTGGAAAGGTGGAAACTGGCGACCGAAGGTTAGATATTTTTGAATTTATTGAATATAGTAAGGGGCTAGAACTTGATCCCATAATGATTTTGAAAGAAATTGAAAAACGGTTTGGGTGACACACTTTAAAAGATAAAAAAACCGCTATTCATAACAAATAGCGGTGGAGGTCTTAAAATAAAATAACCATTTAAAAAACTGCAAATATGCAGTGCACTAGCAATTTATCAGACTATTGTTTTGTGAGTTAGTTCACATTTTTTTCAAAAAAATGACTAAAAATTTCATCAGTACCTAGTTTTTTGTAAAGGCAAGGATTTGCGCCTCAATTCCTTCCGCATCTAACTGCAATTCATGTAACATTTCTTGTTGTGAACCTTGCGGAATGAAGTAATCAGGCAAACCGAGTTGTAAAAGAGCGGTCGGTTTTGCCGATAAATTTAATACTTCCGCTACCGCCGAGCCTGCCCCACCTTGAATCGCATTTTCTTCCAACGTCACTAAATAATCGTGAGTTTGTGCAAGGATATTGATCATTTCCCTATCAATCGGTTTCACAAAACGCATATCTACCACTGTCGCATTTAATTTTTCTGCCGCTTCGAGGGCTGCAGGTAGCAATGTACCGAAATTTAGAATCGCAATTTTTTGCCCTTCTCGAACCAAACGGGCTTTACCGATAGGCTGTACTTCCAGAGGCGTTAATTCTACACCTAAAGCATTACCGCGTGGATAACGCACTGCAGCCGGTTTACCGCATTTATATCCGGTATAAAGCATTTGGCGGCATTCGTTTTCATCACTTGGTGTCATAATAATCATATTAGGAATGCAACGCATAAAACTTAAATCAAATGCACCTTGGTGGGTTTGCCCATCAGCCCCCACGATACCGGCACGATCGATAGCAAATAAAACCGGAAGATTTTGAATAGCCACATCATGAATTAACTGATCGTAAGCACGTTGTAAAAATGTTGAATAAATGGCAACAACCGGTTTATAGCCGCCAATAGCTAAACCGGCGGCGAAAGTGACGGAATGTTGTTCTGCAATGGCAACATCAAAATATTGTTCCGGGAAGCGTTGGGAAAACTCAACCATCCCTGAACCTTCTCGCATTGCCGGTGTGATGCCAATAATTTTAGGATCATTTTCCGCCATTTCACAAAGCCAATCACCGAAAATTTTGGAATAAGTCGGTTTTGCGTTTGATTTTGGCAATTCACCACAAGCCGGATCGAATTTCGGTACGCCGTGAAAACCAATCGGGTCTTTCTCTGCCGGGGCATAGCCTTTGCCTTTTTTCGTTTTAATATGCAACAGTTGTGGCCCTTTTAAATTGCGCATATTGCTTAAAGTGGCGACTAATTCATCAATATTATGACCATCTAGCGGGCCAATATAGTTAAAACCAAGTTCTTCAAATAACGTACTTTCCGGTGAGAACATAACACCTTTCATATGTTCTTCGGTTTTTTTCATAAAATTCTTCACACTTGGTACTTTATCTAGAATTTTTTTACTGCCATCCCTTACCGTAGAGTAAAAAGAACCTGAGAAAATACGCGCTAAGTGATTATTGAGTGCGCCCACATTTTCTGAGATTGACATCTCATTGTCATTTAAAATAACCAACATATCTGTGTGTAACGCGCCTGCATGATTTAACGCCTCAAATGCCATACCTGCTGTGATTGCGCCATCACCAATAACACACACGGTTTTACGTCCCGCATTTTCTCGTTCTGCGGCTAAGGCGATACCCAATCCTGCACTAATAGAAGTGGAGGAGTGTCCAACACTCAGCACATCAAATTCACTCTCCTCACGCCAAGGGAAAGGGTGAATACCATCTTTTTGACGAATTGTGGACATCTGATCACGGCGACCGGTGAGAATTTTATGCGGATAAGCCTGATGCCCTACATCCCAAATGAGTTGATCGAATGGCGTTTTATACACATAATGCAATGCGACAGTAAGTTCTACCGTACCTAGCCCCGAAGCTAAATGACCGCTGCTCTGACTAACTGATTCCAAAAGGTAGCTACGTAATTCATGGCAAAGCTGTGGTAATTGGTTTTTGTTTAAAAGACGTAGATCTTCCGGTGAATTAATGAGGGATAAAAGAGGGTAGTTGTTCATGTTAGTTATTCCCAAAAATTTGTGATTATTAACCGCACTTTTTGTTTAATTTGTGACGCGGTATCAATTAACTCTTTCTTGTAATAATAAATTTAGCTAAAGCACGAAGTGCGGTGGTATCAAAGGGGATTTTATCCAATTCGGACAGCGCGGTTAAATATAAATCTTGTGCCTTTTGCTTTGCGCCCTCTAATCCGAGAAGTTTCGGATAAGTATTTTTACCCAAAGTTAAATCCGAACCGACTGGTTTTCCAATTTCTTCACTATTACCCTCAATATCTAAAATATCATCCTGAACTTGAAAGGCGAGTCCAATGGCTTCAGCATAATGCGTTAAGGACTGTTCTAGTGCTCTATCTGCAAAATGGGGGGAACAAATAAATCCCAGTTTTAAAGCGGCGGTGAGTAATGCACCGGTTTTATTGCGGTGAATGATTTCTAATTCCTCAAGGCTGATTTGTTTATTTTCGGAAATCAGATCCAAACTTTGCCCCAAACACATACCCTGTACACCGGAAGCTTGGGCTAAAATCTGAATCAATGCCAGTTTTTGTTCCGCTGAAAGGTGAGGAGTTTGAGTGAGAATATCAAAAGCGAAAGTTTGTAGTGCATCACCGGCTAAAATTGCCGTGGCTTCATCAAAAGCAATATGACAGGTGGGATGTCCCCGGCGTAAATCGTCATTATCCATTGCCGGTAAATCATCGTGAATTAAGGAATAAGCGTGTATGGCTTCAATGGCAGCAGCAGCATAATCTAAAGATTGTTCATTTGCTCCGAGCATTTTCCCTGTTGCATAAACTAAAAAAGGACGAACCCTTTTTCCGCCCAACAACAAACCATATTTCATCGCATCACGTAATGGTGCTCCCTGGTTTTTAATATTATCAAACCGCGTCTCTAAAAATAAATTAATCCGTTGTTGAACATCTGTAGATTGTTGTAAAAATTGATTCATTTTACTCGCTTCCTTGATAATCACTCAGCGGTGCATCTTCACTTTTTTGCAAAAGAATTTGAATACGCTGCTCCGCTTGCTGTAAACGTTCTTGACCTAACTGTGCCAATTTTATTCCCTGTTCAAATTCTTTTAGCGCCTCTTCTAAAGGCAATTCGCCACTTTCTAAACGAGAAACAATGGTTTCCAGTTGCATCAATGTGGTTTCAAAATCTTGTGATGTTACCGCTTTGCGAGCCATTATTTAGTGTTCCTTTTTATGGAAAATATGCAACATTGTACTTTATTTTATCGGATGTTAAAGTTTTATTTCAAAAACACCGATGGGAAAACTTGCACTTGATTTTGCTTTGTGGACTTTTCCCTTGCTTTGCGTAAAATATCCGGCATTTTTTATCAAATTCTATTCTTATGAAATTTATTATTAAACTTTTCCCTGAAATTATGATTAAAAGCGAAACCGTGCGTAAACGTTTCGCTAAAATTCTCACCAGTAATATACGCAATATTTTGCAAAAATATGACGAAGAAACCGCGGTTGTTCGCCATTGGGATTACATTGAAGTGCGGTCAAAAAATGAAAAAAATCGTGAAGAATTAATCGCATTATTGCAACGTATTCCGGGTATTCATCATTTCTTAGAAGTAGAGGAAAAATCTTTCACAGATTTACACCACATTTTTGAACTCACTCTTGCCGATGTCAAAGAACAACTTCAAAACAAAACCTTTTGTATTCGGGTAAAACGTAAAGGTAGGCATAAATTCAGCTCCATTGAAGCGGAGCGTTATATTGGCGGTGGTTTAAACCAACATATTGAAAGTGCAAAAGTGCGATTAAAAAATCCTGATGTAACCGTACGGATTGATATTGAAGATGACAAAATGATGTTGGTTAAAGCACGTCACGCCGCTATCGGAGGTTATCCTATTGGCACGCAAGAGGATGTGCTATCTTTGATTTCCGGGGGATTTGATTCAGGTGTGTCGAGTTATATGTTGGTTCGCCGAGGTTCACGGGTGCATTATTGTTTCTTCAATCTTGGCGGGGCGGCACATGAAATTGGCGTAAAACAAATGGCTTATCATATTTGGCAACGTTATAGTTCATCCCACAAAGTCCGCTTTATTGCGATTAATTTTGAAGGGGTAGTCGGCGAAATTTTAGAGAAAGTCGATAACGGTCAAATGGGCGTTGTCTTAAAACGAATGATGGTACGGGCAGCAAGTAAAGTGGCGGCACGTTTTAATATTGAAGCGATTGTAACCGGCGAGGCGTTGGGACAAGTATCCAGTCAAACCTTAACTAACTTACGCTTAATTGATGAAGCCGCAGATGCCTTGGTATTACGTCCTTTAATCACTCATGATAAAGAACAAATTATTGCTATGGCGAAAGAAATTGGGACTGATGATATTGCAAAATCAATGCCTGAGTTCTGTGGTGTGATCTCGAAAAATCCAACTATCAAAGCGGTACGTGAGAAAATTCTTGCGGAAGAAAGCCATTTTAATTTTTCTATTTTAGAAAGTGCGGTAGAAAATGCGCAATATTTAGATATTCGTCAAATTGCAGAAGAAACGGAAAAAGAAGTAGTAGAAGTTGATACGGCTTCAGAGCTAAATGAAAACGATGTCATTTTAGATATTCGTAGCCCGGAAGAAACCGATGAAAAACCCTTTAAATCGGATCACCACGAAGTTATACAAATGCCGTTTTATAAGCTTTCATCACAATTTAGCTCACTGGATCAAAGCAAAAACTATATGTTGTATTGCGAACGTGGTGTGATGAGTAAATTGCAAGCCTTGTATTTAAAAGAAAACGGTTTCACTAATGTTTATGTGTTTGTGAGAAAATAACCTCAATATTGACCGCACTTTTATGCTTTAATTGTGCGGCTAAAACTAATTCAACTCTTCTAACATTTCATCAATAGCTTTTGCTAATAAAGTGCGGTCATGGCGGTAACTGACATCATCCGCATTTAAGCGCTTTTCGAGTATTTTTACCGAAGAAATGCTTGAAATATCAACCGCACTTTTTCCCCGTATTGGAGTGATAACACCATCAAGAATATCTGTGCCGACAGTATGGTGAATCCAATGGATACGCTCAGTTAAAGAAAGGGTAGCGGCAGTACCTAATTCAATGCCTAAATTATCAATAAAAATTTTTTTCGCCGTACTTGTGCGAATTGCGCTGCCAATATCAGATAAAAGCAAAGGAGGCATAATACTGGTTAAGAAACTTCCCGGTCCGAATAAAATAACATCAGCCTGCTCAATTGCTTGGATGGCTTCCGGTGTTGCCTGAACCAGCGGAATAAGAAATAATGATTGCGGTGTTTCGGTTAAATTATCAATGCTTACTTCTCCCACAATACTGGAGCCGGCTCCAAGGCTTGCTGCGAGGTGGACGGGGCTTTCTGACATCGGAATTAAATAGGATTTAACCCGTAATAAATCCCGAATCAAATTAACGCCGTCTAGCGGGCGAACGTGCATATCTTCAAGGGCTTTTAGCATTAAATTACCCAAATTATGTCCGCCAAGTTCGCCTGTACCGCTAAAACGATATTCAAATAGGGCGGAAGCAGTACTAGGTTCAGTAATGATTTGGTTTAAACAATTTCGTAAATCCCCCCAAGCAATCCCACCTTGCTGCAAACGAATGCGACCGGTAGAACCGCCGTTATCCGTGGTAGTAACAATGCCGGTAAGGCGTTCTTTCATAAAACTTAAAGCAGACATTACCCGCCCTAAACCATGTCCGCCGCCAATCGCAACAACACGTTGATCATTTAAGTATTTATACTGACCCAGTGGGGTAAAGTCTGACATAAAATTTTTCTACCTAAAATTAATTAATATATCAATCATTATATATTTATTTATATAAAAAATTTAAAAGAATTTACTGAATTTATCATGAAGTTTACATAATTCATTGCGTTTTTTAGCAAGAATCTTTTAAAATGCCAAAATATTCTATCGCATAACTCCGAGCTTGTTTAGTCTAAGTTCTCAACCGAATATGACGGCAATGCCAATAACGATGTTTGTTATTCAGGGATACGTTGGAAACGGCTTATCCTCTCCATTTTAGAAAGGTGTCTCATGCAATCAATTCCTATAAAAAACGTGGAGGCGTCACGTTTAGTCGATGCATTCCAGCGTACTTACTATTATTTACGGCTGTCAATTACTGATCAATGTAATTTCCGTTGCAACTATTGCTTACCAGACGGCTACCAACCGGAAACGGATAAACCCAGTTTTCTCACTTTAAGTGAAATTACCCGTGTCGCACAGGCTTTTGCCAATATGGGGACGAAAAAGATTCGTTTAACCGGCGGTGAACCAACGTTGCGTAAAGATTTTCTTGCGATAGCTGAAAATATTGCCCAAATCAAAGGTATCAATCAAGTGGCTTTAACCACAAACGGCTACCGTATGTTAAAAGATGTGGAGGCTTGGAAACGTGCCGGCATTACCTCTATTAATGTGAGCGTAGATAGTCTCGACCCCAAAATGTTTCACCAAATTACGGGGATTAACAAATTTGAAGAGGTTATACGTGGAATTGAACGAGCATTTGAAGTGGGCTACGAGAAAATCAAAGTTAATTCGGTATTGATGAAAAATTTAAATGATATTGAATTTAATCAATTTCTTGATTGGGTGAAACATCGTCCGATTCAAATGCGTTTTATCGAGTTGATGCAAACGGGAGAAATGGATAGCTTTTTCCATCGTTATCATCTTTCAGGACAAGTTCTTGCTGATAAATTAATCTCACTGGGTTGGAGTCAACAACAAAAAGCGCTAACAGATGGACCGGCAAAAGTTTTTAAACATACTGATTATAAGGGCGAAATTGGTCTGATTATGCCTTATGAAAAAAACTTTTGTGCAAGCTGTAATCGTTTACGGGTTTCGTCAAAAGGCAAGCTACATCTTTGCTTATTTGGCGAAGAAGGGATTGAATTGCGTGATTTGTTGCAATCTGATGAGTATCAAGCACGTTTACAAGCTCGCATTTTTGCTGCTTTGCAAGGTAAACGTGAACATCATTATTTACACCAAGGTGATACTGGTATCCGTAACCATCTTGCCTCTATTGGTGGGTAAGATTCAAAACTTTTTCAAAATTAACCGCACTTTTTTAAATTATGACAACATTTACTCATATTAATAGTCAGGGCGAAGCCAATATGGTGGACGTATCTGAAAAAACAGATAGTGTACGCGAGGCACGAGCCGAAGCCTTAGTGACCATGTCACAAGATACATTATCGATGATCTTAAATGGACAACATCATAAAGGCGATGTATTTGCTACCGCACGCATTGCGGGTATCCAAGCGGCGAAACGCACTTGGGAACTGATTCCATTATGTCACCCATTGTTACTTTCAAAAGTGGAAGTCAGCTTAGAACCACTGATTGAAACGAACCAAGTTCGCATCGAATCCCTTTGCAAACTTACGGGAAAAACAGGGGTAGAAATGGAAGCCTTAACTGCAGCGAGTGTTGCAGCGCTGACCATTTATGATATGTGCAAAGCGGTGCAAAAAGATATCGTGATTTCACAAGTTCGCCTACTTGAAAAGAGCGGTGGAAAATCAGGTCATTTTTTAGTGGAGAAGTAGATGTTACACGTATTGTTTTTTGGTCAGACACGTGAAATTATCGGGCTAGATGAAACTAAAGTAGAAGGGGAGTTTTCTAGCGCAGAAGCCTTACGCCAACACCTTGCTCAACAAGGTGACAAATGGGCATTGGCGCTGGAAAAAGGAAAATTGCTTGTGGCAATTAATCAAACTTTAATGCCCCTTGAAAGTACGATTAAATCCGGTGATGAAATTGCTTTTTTCCCTCCGGTGACAGGAGGTTAATATGAGCGATATTCATATTTCTGTGCAAGATGCAAAGTTTGATCAAAATGCTGTTTATCAGTGGCTTTCAGCACCGCATTCCGTTGGTGCAGTCGTTATTTTTGTGGGAAAAGTTCGTGATCTGAATTTAGGTGATGACGTGTCCAGCCTCTATTTGGAGCATTATCCGGCCATGACAGAAAAAGCGTTGCGGGAAATTGTATCTGAAGCCAAACAGCGTTGGGATATTCAGCGGGTTACAGTGATTCATCGTGTTGGGTTATTACATACCGGTGATGAAATTGTATTAGTCGGTGTATCTTCATCCCATCGTGGTGAGGCTTATCAGGCGAATGAATTTATTATGGATTACCTTAAATCAAAAGCCCCATTTTGGAAAAAAGAACAGACTAACCAGGGAGAGCGTTGGATTGAAGCCCGGGACTCAGATAAAAAATCGTTAGAAAAATGGTAAAACTAAAAAAGCTCGGGAATACCGAGCTTTGCATTTTAATGATTTAACTTTCCAAACCGGCAAGATTACCTAAATCTTTGTCGATTAAGAATAAGCCTTTACCATCTTCACCAAGAAGGTTAAGTTTATCTAGAATACCGCTAAAGAGTTTTTCTTCTTCGTGTTGTTCAGCCACATACCATTGTAAGAAATTGAATGCTGAATAGTCTTTTTCTTCAAAAGTACGACCTACTAACTCATTGATTTTACTGGTAATCAATTTTTCGTGTTGGTAAGTAATTTCAATCACATCTTTTAATGATTTATACTCGTGAGGTGGAGCTTCAATCGCAGAAATAACAGCTAACGCGCCGGTTTCATTCAAATAAGTGAATAATTTGCGCATATGTTGCATTTCTTCTGCAGCATGTGCAGATAGGAATTTTGTCGTACCTTCAAAACCTTGTTGTTCACACCAAGCACTCATCTGAAGATACAAATTAGATGAATAAAATTCTAAATTCATCTGATCATTTAATAGTTTTACGACATTTGCTGATAACATCTTATTTCTCCTATTATCCTATTCTAACGTTGCCAAATCACGATCAACGAAATATAAACCTCTACCGTCTTCACCGACCAAATTAAATTTATCAATAATACTACTAAATAATTTTTCTTCTTCATGTTGCTCAGCAACATACCATTGTAAGAAATTAAAGGTAGAGTAGTCTTTATTTGCAAAAGTCACCTCAACTAATTCATTAATTTTTGAAGTAACAAGTTTTTCGTGTTCTAGGGTAATTTCAAATATTTCTTTTAATGATGTATAGTCATTTTTCGGCGCTTCGATTTTACCTAAAAGCGGCATACCGCTAGTTTCATTCACATACTGGAACAATTTATGCATATGTTCTAATTCTTCGTCTGCATGACGAAGTAAAAAAGCCGCAGCACCTTCATAACCATGTTTTGAACACCATGCACTCATTTGTAGATAAACATTAGAAGAATAAAATTCCAGATTAATTTGTTCATTCAGTTTATCTGTAATTGCTTGATTAAGCATAACTAGCTCCTTTTCACTTGATTGATGAAATAATGAATCTAGGACATTCTAGATAGATAAATGAGAATTTTCAATATATTTTACACTTTATTTTTTACAAACCATTAATTTTAAAAGGATAAAACAAAGTGAATTATTCTCATTTATAGCAATAATTTAGAATGTAACAATTAATGCCTTCCTTGGTATCTTATTACTTTGAAACTGATTTTACCGAAATTTAGTTTTAACCATTCATTCGCTTTATCCAATAAACAGTAAAACTAACCATTAGTTTCTTAAACCCAAGAATTAGATCTGCCTAATTTTTTCTTAAACAAATAGAGTAGAAAAACAAACGTTCTAAAAGTGACAAAATCTTACAGTTAATTTAACATAATATACATTATGCGAAATTAGTGATAAGGTGAGTGAAAACTACGGATTAATAAAATCACAGAGTTATGCACAGGTCACAGATACTAGTTAAACAAGACAAATACAGTGATTTTTACGCCTTGTAACGGCTTTTTGAGGTATTTTATTGAATGATTGAAGTTGATTGTCAGGTTTTTGTCAAGGCTTAGGTGTGTCAGATATTTATAAAATTATTAGATGGATGTGGCTATCCTAATGAGGCATAAATTTTCTATAGAACTTATTTAGGACTTAAAAAACAAAAGCACATTCATTTCTGAATATGCTTCCATTTTAAAAAATCTCTTGTGATACGGTCACTAATTATTCGAACAATTTTACTCCATATTCGTAAACTTGTTGCAGTAAAAAAAGTTTTTCAGGATTATTAGCATTTTCGTCAGCGAGCGCTCTTAAACTACTCTCAAAATCACTCAGACTTTGTTCCAGTTTACGTTGACGATATTTCTGCCATTTGATTTGTTCTGCCCGTGTTAGTGTTTTATAAAAATGTCGTGCACGATAATGAAATAATAAATCTGCTATTCGCTTATCCTCAAAGGCTAATCCATGTTCAGCTAATTTATCCTCCGGCAATTGGCGTAAAATCGCCATATTATTTTTATCGGCATTACTGAAAAAACCATTATAAAGTTCAGTTTCAACATTGTCACTTGGTTCAAAAATACGCTCTTCACTAAATATATCGGTCACTTTTTCGCGAATATCAAAAGACGTACGCAATTTAGCTAAATTTTCTAAGCATAATTGACGATTTATACCCAAGCGTTCTGCATTTTTAGGCAATAAGGTTTTAGCTGGCGCAAGAATAGGACATTTATTAATATGTACAAGTTTTAACGGTACAGATGGGACTTCCCTTTCATCTAATTCGGTTTTTTTAGTATATAAATCGATTCTTAATTCATCCGCACTTTTTGCCAATAAATTATCAATGTCACCACTTAAATCACACGTAATTACAGCATTTTGATTAGTCGGATGCCAAGCTAAGGGAGCAATCCAAGTACAATTACCGCGATAATTACCAAACATACCTGAAACGTGAACTAACGGTGTCATTTCTGCCGTATCAATGAGTTTTTCTACTTCCCTTTTGCCACGATTTTCAAAGAAATACTGGAATAATTTAGGCTGTTTTTCCTTAATTAATTTTGCCATAGCAATAGTCGCATAAACATCGGCCATAGCATCATGCGCATTCTCGTGTTCAATTCCATTCGCTTTGGTAAGTTTTTCTAGTTTAAAACTAGGGATTCCGTTTTCATCAAACGGCCAATTTATTCCATCTGGGCGTAATGCGTAGCAAGCCCGCACCAAATCTAATAAATCCCAACGGGAGTTCCCATTTTTCCAGCTATATTCATAAGGATCGATAAAATTGCGATAAAAGGTATAACGCGTCATTTCATCATCAAAACGAATGTTGTTGTACCCCATTACACAGGTGTTAGGTTGAGAAAATTCAGCTAAAATTTTTTCGGCAAACTCCGGCTCAGAAATCCCCTTTTCGTTGCATTCTTGAGGAGTGATTCCAGTCACTATCACAGCTTCCGGAGAAGGTAAATAATCGTTTGTTTGCTTACAATAAAGCATTACAGGTTCGCCGATAATATTAAAATCAGCATCAGTACGAATACCAGCAAATTGAGCCGGGCGATCTTTAGATGGACTGATCCCAAAACTTTCATAGTCATAGATAAAGAAGGTAAAGTTATTTGACATGATATTCTCTTTTAAGCCAAAATTTTATCTAAATAAAATAAACAAAAGATAGCAGTTAAACTAAAGACGATACCTAACCAGTTAATTTTACTGATCTTTTCCTTAAATGCTAAAGCACCGGTCACTGTTCCCAAGCAAATAACACCGATATTCATACCTGCAAAAACTAAAGTCGGGTTTTCGCCAAAACTTTGATGAGCTTTAATATAAAATAAAATATTAAAGAAATTTAGTCCCCCTAAAATAATACCGCCGACAAAGCTTGGTACAGTCCATTGCGTACGTTTGACTAATAAATAAAAAAACATTACACAAGAGGCAAGAGAAAACGAAATAAATAATGTGGCTGAAAATACCCCACCACTTTTTGCCACTTGTTTGAATAAAATATCAATAATGCCATAGCCAAACCATACACCGATTAATCCTAAAATGCCCTTAAAATTGACCGCACTTTGTCCATGGTTTGATTTCGTCAATAAGCAAAATAGTCCCATAAATGCTAAGAGAATCCCGACTATTTTTGATTGACTCAATGTTTCGTCGAAAATTAAAAATGTGGCTAAAATTGGCAGAAATAACGAGAGGCGTTGTGCCGCATCTGAGCGAACAATACCGGCAAATTCCACGGCTTTCGACATAACAATAAACACACTTGGCAACAATAGCCCTAGTGCGAAGAAAATGGGAGCGCTATCACTTTGTGCAATATAATCCGTAAATTCCAATCCTTTGAAATCCGGTTTTAACAAAAAATAGCTTAATGACAAGGCAACAATATAGTTAAAAGCAATAGCTTGCTCTACAATGATATTTTTCTTGCGTGCAATTTTGAGTAAAACAGAAACGGACACACTGAATAAAATAGCGAGTATGAGATTGTACATTTTGTTCCCTGACTACTACTTGATCAAAAATTAATAATTTTTAGAAGAAATGGATATTTTCAACAAAAAAGTGCGGTCAAAAACACGCTCATTTTTAACCGCACTTATCCTCTACTCCGTTACGCCAAAACCACGTAATCCAACCACATGAACGTGTTCTTGGTTTCCTGAGATTTTACGTACCAGTTTATAAGTCGTTCCTTTTTCCGGGCTAATATTTTCCGGTGCGGCGATGAGGAGTTGCATATCTAGCCGTTCGCACAATTCAAATAAGGTGGAAATGGACTTGCCGTCAAGACGTGCAGCTTCATCAAGGAATAATAACCGGCAAGGCACAATATCTTTTCCACGAATGCGGCGGCTTTCTTCTTCCCAACTTTGCACCACCATTAAGAGAATTGACATCCCCGTACCGATCGCCTCGCCGGTTGATAATGCCCCACTTTCCGCACGTAACCAACCGTCTGCACCACGGAAAACTTCCACTTCCAATTCAAGATAATTGCGATAATCCAATAATTCTTCCCCGATGGTTTGTGCCGTGCGTTGCCCCATATCAATATGCGGGTTAATGCGTTGATAAAGCTTCGCCATTGCTTCAGAGAAAGTAATACGATTGTCATTAAATAAATCTTGGTATTCATCTTGCTGACCGGAAAGCGCATCCAGTAACATCGCGTGTGTATCACGGATATTAACCACAAGACGCACGGATTTCACCTGACCGAAAGCGATATTTTGTAAACCTTGGTTCAGCATACGAATACGGTTTTGCTCACGCTGAATGGTTTTACGCATAATATTCGCTACACTTTCGGAGCTTATCGCTAGTTTTTTCTCACGTCCGGTGAGTTCCGCCGTTAGACGGGAAAGCTCGATTTCCATTTGTTCAATAGCATCAATCGGATCATCGGTTTTAATAATATCTTGGCGGATACGTTCACGTAAATGTTGATAGACCGCAATAAAGAAGCGTACTTTATTTTCCGGTTTACGACTATCTTCTGATGCACGTAAGCTATCACGTAAATATTCGTTGTCCGCAACGGCCGTGCGTAATGCTCCTAATGCCTTATCCGACATTGAACGGAGTTCATCTGCGGACAAATAAGCCAGTTCACGGCGATTTAAGCGTTTTTCAAC
This sequence comes from Rodentibacter ratti, assembly GCF_002000485.1. Classification (GTDB taxonomy): domain Bacteria; phylum Pseudomonadota; class Gammaproteobacteria; order Enterobacterales; family Pasteurellaceae; genus Rodentibacter; species Rodentibacter ratti. The sequence goes on from NZ_MLAJ01000006.1 coordinate 72,584, forward strand.
ATCAGAATGACGGGATAAACGCAACACAACGCACCAACTCGCTTTTGCTGCGATGATCAACTCCCGCTGAGTTTTGTAATCACGCTCTGCTTTACGAATTCGACGATTTAAATTCTCTGCTTCACTCTCAATTAAGGTAAGTTGTTTTTCTACATAAGAACGTCTTTGGCGATTGATTGAAAGCTGTTGATTCAACTCATCACGTCGGATACGTGCTCGCTCTTCTGCCCCTTCATCGGCACGTACACCCAATTCGTCAATTTCGCTGATGAGTTCTTCTAATAGCTGACTTTTGCTGTCATAAGAACTTTGTAATCCAATGAAAACCTGATTATATTGGGCAAACTGAACTTGTTTTTGACGAAGTTGTTCACGTTGTGCATCTCGTTGGGTTTGCATTTGTTCCAAACGTTGGCGAAGTTGTTCGTTCAATTCTGAAGTTTCTGTCTGAACACGATCTTCATATGCAAAATGATGTTTACGTTGTACGACATCAGCCAAGGCAAAAACTCGTTGTTGAACTTGTTTTTGACGCTCAATAGCTTGCGTTAATTCGTTTTTCAGCTCTTCATAATGTTCCGGATCGCTTTGCAGACTATTGGCAATCGGTTCTAATTGTGACAACGTCATACCATATTGGCGAATAAACAATTCATCTTGCTCAGCAAGGTCTAATTGTTCACGACACTCCTCAATACGATCAATTAAATCTTCATCAGCCAATACGCTGAGTTGTGGAATTAATTTATTCAGCAATTGCATTTTTTCTTTTGCATTATCTAATTGAATACGTAATTGCTGTTCACCACTATTAAATTGATTTAATTCACGATCAATTTCATTGCGTTCACGATTGATTTCTGCCATTAATTCTTCTGGGTTTGGCTGGAACGCAAGAGCTAAATGTAAACCGACAAATTGACTGAAATGTTCGTGTAAACGTTGGCATTTTTGCACATCAAACGCAACTTGCGCATGATCTTCTGCAACTTCATCACGTTGAATTTCTAAAGCTGCTAAATGTTTTTCACGAGCTGCGCGCCCAAATAATGGAATTTCCGGGAATTTAGAATAACGTAATTCACGTTCCGATACTTGCACCACTACGCCAAGCTCAAGCTCCTGAGCGGATAGTACACTATCATCAAAAGCACTTGGATCACCTTCAATTAAATAAAGATCATCCGGGCAGTCATCAAGCTGGGTTAACTGTTCTCTTATAGCGTTTAAATCACGAACCACAATGGCATGCCGTGCCGGTCCGTAAAGTGCGGAGAAATATGGTGCATCTTCAATCGGTACATCATCATAAAGTTCAGAAAGCAATACACCGCCAAAACGTTCTGCAAGAGCATTTAAACGTGCATCTTCGGAGCCATCAGGTTGGCTTAAACGAGAAATTTGCTCATCTAATTGTTGGCGTCTTTGTTCAAGCTGATCACGTTGCATCGTCAATTCGCGTTCTTTCACGAGTTGCGCCTGCATAAAATTCATCACATCCTGACTATGTTGAAAAGTCTCACCACTCTGCTCTTCCAAACGTTCCAGTGCTGCTTGGGCAGTCAACCAGGCCGGTGCTTTGCGAGCATTTTCATCATAAAGTGCGGTTAAATTTTCACGTTTTTGGCGAAGCATTGAGCGAGCTTCCAGTTGTTCAGAAAGATCGGCAGAAAGCTCCTCTACTAACGCTTCTTGTTCCGCATGATAGGCTTCTAACTCATCAGCTGTTTCTAAATTTAAATCCGCCCGATGATTAAAATCATTTAATAATTTGACCGCACTTTGTTGTTGCGCATAACGTTGTTCCAATTCACTTAATTTGGCACGAAGTTGTGGCGTTTGTTGTGCCTGCAATTTTTGACTTGGGTATTCACGCAATAATTCTTTAGCACTTTCCCAAGCGGCAGATCGAGGTATATCGCCGGCAATTTTACAAACTAATTGGTAAGCCTTATCAAATTGGGATTTTGCCGCTTCAGAAATAGACATTTTATGTTCTAATTCCAATACCGTTTCCGTCAAACTTTCTGCGTGAGCTTCAAATTCTGCATGGTAATCTGCGACATTTTTTACATTCAGTTCGGCTAAACCGCATAAACTTTTCGCTTTTTCTAAAGCGGCAATCGCTTGTTGATATTGTAATGCGCGCGTTTGTTGAGCATCTAATGCTTGCTGATAATCGGCTAGTTGGCTGCGAACTTCATCAATTTCGCTCTCTGTTTGCTCAAACAGCGCTTGGCTTTCTTCAAGTTGCTCATTGGCCGTTTCCACAACGATTTTTTGCTCTTCTAAACGTTCGGAAAGCTCTGTAACATCTTCTTGATAACGAGATATTTTCTCTTGATGGCGAAGTGCGTTCAATACAAGATTCAAATGATCTTGCGCACTTTGGTGATCCACTTCCAAGGTACGTTCATTCTCTGCAAGTTCGGCAACTTCACGGCTTAAATCGATTAAACGGTGCTGTGAAAGCTCTTGCTCCGCCTTAGCTTTATACCATTCACGACGAAATTCCAGCGCCGCTTCAATATTGCCACGGCGTTCGTTCGCATTACGCATATAATCCGATGCCACATAATTGGTCGTTTCGGTGATTAAATGCTTGAATAAATCACGATCAGACTGAGTAACCTTAATGGCTTCCAACGTCATACGATTCTCACGTAATGCGCTTTCCATATCTTGGAAAGCTTTACGTACACCTAAATTTTCCGGCAATAAATAATCACGTAACGAACGGGTGATGGCACTTGAAATCCCGCCGTATAAGGAGGCTTCGATAAGTTTATAGAATTTGCTACGATCCGATGCAGAACGCAGGCGTTTTGGAATAATGCCGAGATCGAACATCATGCCATGATAATCACTGATGGAATGGTATTGTTTAAACTGCGCCCCGAGATTTTCAATCTTATCTTTAAGTTCGTTTAAATTCAGCACGCGTGCTTGACGTTCCCCTACGCTTTCGGTGAAAAGTGCGGTCGGATTTTGCGATAATTCTACGCCTTGAATAGAGAAAGTTTTTAAATCGACTTTTTTATCACGTCCGGCAACTTGTTGTAGCCGAACCCCTACAAGAATGCGTTGATGACGGGAATTTATGGTATCCAATACAGCGTAACAAACACCCGGACGTAATTTCCCGTGTAAACCTTTGTCGCGTGATCCACCGGTTGAACCGGCTTCTGTGGTGTTGCGGAAATGAAGTAATGTTAAATCCGGAATGAGCGCAGTAACAAAACCTGCCATGGTGGTTGATTTTCCTGCACCGTTACCGCCGGAAAGTGTCGTCACCAGCTCGTCTAAATCAAAAGTGCGGGCAAAAAAACCGTTCCAGTTGATTAAAGTTAATGAGCGAAATTTACCACGTTCAACCCCATGATTGATGATTGGCGTAACAAACTGGCTTTCTTCCATTTTTTCAATGTCTTGTTCCGGTGACTCGTGCTGTGCAATATCACTTTGCAATTCTAATACATCAGACATTATTCTTGTTCTCCTGCATCATCAAATTCTTCTTCAATTTCAACCGCACTTTCTTCGTCCATTTCTTCAGGCTGATGTTCTGTATTTGTCAGTGCTTGTTTTTCAAGTTGTAAAGATTGTGGTGTGGCGGCTTCCCCATCACGTATTAAACGGGCCTGCGCTTCTAGTGCATCATCACCGGAACGCACTTCTGCCCCAAAACGGAAAACCGACTCGGCGATCGTAAATTTGCCGCTATTTTGTTCCCCCACTGTATGAATCATTCCTAAACGGCGTAAACGACCAATTGCCGCACGCACTTTTTCTGCTAATTTTTGTTTATCTAAATCAGAACCGCTGGAACGTTGGTTTACTGCTTTTAATAATTTACTTTCATCCGCCAAGTTTAATAATTCGTCATACACTTCCTGTGTGCTAAAAATGCCCTGCTGCGCCAAACGTTCCGGGCTTAGATAGAGATAGCAAAGCACTTTTCCCACTAGCATTTCCAATTCGGAAAGTACCGAACGGGCAATCAGAGTGGTTGCTTTCGGGCGTAAATAGAAAAAGCCTTCAGGCGCACGAATAAGTTCCACATTATAGCGGCGATAAAAACCGTCCAACTCATTTTGGAAATCCATTAAAAAGGCGTGATTATCAAGCTGTTCCGTGCTGATATGGCGACCTGAACGCAAAAGGCTGTCCACCGTAGGAAATAGCGGATTCGCAATCGCCGTCGCAAGTTTTGGGGAAATTACATCTTGAAGATTATCTATCATGGTTTATTTCTCTTACTTTTTATATCCTGTCCCGGGATAATTAAATCTCTTTTAAAATTGACCGCACTTTAATACTTATCAATCACGTGAGCCTGTACCTCAGCACCTTGCTTGTTAATTTCTTTCCAATTCGGATAAACGCCGGATAAATCATCGTTTGCGATTCCTAAGCGTACCGCTTGATCCACAATAATACGGGCTACATCAAAATGACGGGAAAACGGATAGCTATCCAGTTGTTCTTTAAGTATCACACTTAAATCTATCGGACGATTATTTTCACGGTATTGAATCAACAAGTTTTGCATATGGTCAACAATCTGATCATGTAAATCCGCTAAAGATTCATATTGCAACGCTTCCGGTAATTCACCGAGAGCATCATCTTCACGTAGTACCATTTCTTCATCACGTAAATCAACGAGGCGATCCGCTTGTGCCGTCCATAAAAACCAAGGATGATCAAAATAATGATGGATAGACTGACGTAAACGTTGTGAAAAAACACGATTTTTATCCATATCAATAGCAGTACGGATAAACTTATGCACATGGCGGTCATAACCAATCCACAAATCAATGGCTTGCTGCCCCCAACTGATAATTCGATCGAGCTTCGATTGCAAATCGGTAATTAATTGATCAATAAAATACAAATCATCACGCTCAATCACACAATCTTGAATCCGCAATAATTGCGCTTGAAGTTTATCACCGGCTGCATTTAAGGTATCTTGTAATTCACGTAAATTACCCGAAGTTTCGTCCAACAAACGTTCACAACTTGAAATTGCCGCTTGCCAATCTTTGGTTAAAAGCTCGGCAATTTCCTCTTTAATGCTTTGTTGATTTTCATCCATAATACGTTGTGAAAGATCAATGCTATCAAAAATTTCAGCCACCGAATATTTCAAAGGGGCAAAGACATTTTTACGCCAATAATGCTCGCTTTCGTTATGTTGAGCGCCCTCCTCCGCTGAATTTGATGCCCTTTGTATTTCATCGGCAACGATGGAAAGCTGCACGGAAAGCCTTAACGTGGAAAATTCACGTTGGCGTATATAATAATCGGACACACCAACACCGAGTGGTGTTAGGCGATAGATTGCCAAGCCTTCAGTAAACTCGCTACTAAAACGATTCAATAAACGTTGTTTGACCAGCTCATTGATCGCATTATTGGCACGGGTGGCAATCGCATCAGTAGATTGATCGAAAGCATTAATAGTATGGCGAAAAATATCCACGAGATCGGCTTCTAACATCTCGCCGTCTAATTGCTCATTGTTATAAATAGCAATCGCCAACAAAAATACCAAACGCTCGGTGGGTAAATTCAGTGAAAACTCGCGTTCTTTTGCCCAAGAGACGAGTTCTGGAATGGTTTGTGATGTCTCAATCATTGATAATGATAGCGTGTTAAAATTGAACAAAAAATTGGAATGATTATACAGGAATTTTTGCGGATCTTAAAAATCTTCTTTTGAATTGACCGTACTTTCCCTTTTTCACGTATAATATGCCCCTTTTATAAATATAAACAAGCCAAAAAACAGAATGAGCGAATTAACCCAACAAGAAAAAAAACAAAACTATAATTTCAATAAATTACAGAAACGCTTGCGCCGCAACGTAGGAAATGCGATTGCAGATTTCGGTATGATAGAAGATGGCGACAAGGTGATGGTATGCTTATCTGGCGGAAAAGACAGTTATACGCTTTTAGACATTTTGTTAAATTTACAACAAAGTGCTCCCGTTAAGTTTGATATTGTGGCAGTAAATCTTGATCAAAAACAACCGGGTTTTCCGGAGCACGTTTTGCCGACTTATTTAGAAAGTATAGGGGTGGATTACAAAATCGTGCAAGAAAACACCTACGGCATTGTGAAAGAAAAAATTCCGGAAGGCAAAACCACTTGTTCGCTCTGTTCCCGCCTACGTCGTGGCATTTTATACCGTACTGCCACAGAATTGGGGGCGACAAAAATCGCGCTTGGCCATCACCGTGATGATATGTTGGCTACCCTGTTTTTAAATATGTTTTACGGCGGAAAATTAAAATCTATGCCGCCAAAATTAATTTCAGATGATGGGAAACAAATCGTCATTCGTCCATTGGCTTACTGCAAAGAAAAAGATATTGAAAAATATGCGGTGACGAAAAAATTTCCGATTATCCCTTGTAATTTATGTGGTTCTCAACCGAATTTACAACGCCAAGTGGTAAAAGAAATGCTCAATACTTGGGATCGACAATATCCGGGACGTTTAGAAACCATGTTCAGCGCAATGCAAAACATCACGTTGTCACATTTGTGCGATCCGAAACTCTTTGATTTTAAAAATATTCAACATGGACAACCATTAGAAGGTGTTGAAGGTGATACAGCATTTGATGAAGAACGAATTGAACCGATGCAATTTGATAATGAAGAATCCATAGATTTTTCTGTTCAAGAAATGATTAGTTTTAAAGAAGTAAAATGACATGATTGAAGTACAAGGAAAACAAATTGAAACCGATTCATCCGGTTATCTCACTAATACCCACGACTGGAATGAAGAGGTTGCTAAAGCCATAGCACAGCAGGAAAATATTGAACTTTCGCCTGCTCATTGGGAAGTTATCTATTTTGTACGGGATTTTTATCAAGAATATAACACCTCGCCGGCAATCAGAATGCTTGTGAAAGCCATGGCGGATAAACTCGGAGCAGATAAAGGAAACAGTCGTTATTTACAACGTCTTTTCCCGGAAGGCCCGGCAAAACAAGCAACAAAACTCGCCGGTTTACCTAAACCGGCAAAATGCCTTTGAAACTACGCAGTATGTCTATCTTTGCATTTGCCACATCATACCGAAACGAATAAGAAAAACGACCGCACTTTTGCGGTCTTTTATTTTTACCACACAAGGTTTATTAAAATAATTCATAAATTTATTGAAAATAATGAGTTTGCATAATAATAAGAAATACCTCATCCTATCTTCGTTCAGACGTTTAGCCGTCTAAATTACCACAACATCATAGATGAGGAATTATTATGACAACATTTCATTTATCCGGTTTTCCACGTGTTGGTGCAAAACGTGAACTTAAATTTGCACAAGAACGTTATTGGCGTGGCGAAATTGCTGAGCAAGATTTATTAGATATTGCCAAAGCATTACGTGAGATCAACTGGAAACACCAAGCGGAAGCCAACGCAGATTACGTTGCCGTTGCGGATTTTACCTTCTACGATCATATTTTAGATTTACAAGTCGCTACCGGCGCAATTCCTGCCCGTTTTGGTTTTGATAGTCAAAATCTTACACTTGATCAATATTTCCAATTGGCACGTGGGAACAAAGCACAATTTGCCATCGAAATGACTAAATGGTTTGACACCAACTATCACTACCTTGTACCTGAATTTCAGGTCGATACTCAATTTAAAGCAAATCCTACACATTATGTACAACAAATTCGTGAAGCCAAAACCCTTGGATTAAATGCTAAACCGACGATTGTCGGGCCATTAACTTTCTTATGGTTAGGAAAAGAAAAAGGTTCGCTATTTAACCGTTTTGACTTATTGAATAAACTGCTCCCTGTTTATGTCGAAATCTTAAATGCCCTAGCAAAAGAAGGCGTGGACTATATTCAAATTGACGAGCCTGCGTTAGCAGTTGATTTACCCGCACAATGGCTTTCAGCATACAAGGAAGTTTATGCCACATTAACCAAACAAGTCGAGACAAAATTATTATTGGCAACTTATTTTGGCTCCGTAGCAGAACACGCCGATTTATTAAAATCTTTACCTGTCGCCGGTTTACATCTTGACTTAGTACGAGCACCTGAACAGATTGCGGCTTTTGTTGATTATGACAAAATTTTATCTGTCGGCATTATTGACGGTCGTAATATTTGGCGGGCAAATTTAAACCAAGTGTTAGATCTTGTGGAACCATTAAAAGCGAAATTAGGTGAGCGTTTATGGATTGCACCAAGCTGCTCCCTACTCCACACACCTTATGACTTATCAATCGAAACCCAATTACAGACAAACAAACCGGAACTTTATCACTGGCTTTCTTTCTGTTTACAAAAAATTCAAGAATTACGTGTTATTAAGACCGCACTTGAGCAAGATCGCCAGTCAGTTAAAGCGGAAATTGATGCCAGCCAAGCTGCCGCTGATGCAAGAGCGAATTCAAAAACAATTCATCGTCCTGAGGTTGCGGCACGTTTAGCAAGCCTGCCAAAAGGTGCGGCTCAACGAAAATCGCCGTTTGCAGAAAGAATTAAATTACAAAATGACTGGTTAAATCTTCCTCTACTACCAACCACAAGTATCGGTTCTTTTCCGCAAACTAAAGAGATTCGCTTCGCTCGTGCCGCGTTCAAAAAAGGCGATTTAAGCCTTGCAGATTACGAAGCCGCAATGAAGAAAGAAATTGAATTGGTCGTACGTGAACAAGAGAAATTAGATTTAGATGTACTGGTTCACGGTGAGGCGGAACGGAACGATATGGTGGAATACTTCGGTGAATTACTAGAAGGTTTTGCTTTCACTAAGTTCGGTTGGGTGCAAAGCTATGGCTCCCGTTGCGTAAAACCACCGGTGATTTATGGTGATGTGGTTCGCCCTGAAGCTATGACAGTACGCTGGTCCAAATATGCTCAAAGCTTAACTAAAAAAGTAATGAAAGGTATGCTAACAGGGCCGGTCACCATTTTACAATGGTCTTTTGTTCGCAACGATATTCCTCGTTCAACGGTTTGTAAACAGATTGCTGTCGCACTTTCCGATGAAGTATTAGATTTAGAAAAAGCCGGTATTAAAGTGATTCAAATTGATGAACCCGCTATTCGAGAAGGCTTACCGCTCAAACGGGCAGATTGGGATAGCTATTTACAATGGGCTGGAGAGGCATTCCGTTTAAGTTCGATGGGATGTCAGGATGATACGCAAATTCACACCCATATGTGTTATTCCGAATTTAATGACATTTTACCGGCTATTGCCGCTTTAGATGCGGATGTGATTACCATTGAAACATCTCGTTCTGATATGGAACTCCTCACGGCTTTTGCGGATTTCAAATACCCGAACGATATTGGTCCTGGTGTGTACGATATTCATAGCCCACGTGTTCCAACCGAAGTTGAAATCGAACATTTATTACGTAAAGCGTTACAAGTGGTACCCAAAGAACGGCTATGGGTTAATCCGGATTGCGGCTTAAAAACCCGAGGTTGGCAAGAAACCCTTGAGCAATTAAAGGTGATGGTGAATGTCACGAAAAAATTACGTACAGAGTTAGCAAATTAGCAAAGTAGATCCGCCCGTAAAACGGGCGGTGCTGTGATTAAAGGGCTAAATTTTAAGCAACAGTCAAGTCTTTAACTTCTGTCTGCTCATTTACCGTTTTAATCACTCCAATGGCGTGTTGGCAACTTTGTTTTGTTGTATAGCCTTCACCACTTGTCGCGATAGATTGGTGATTACCTGCTTTCAATCTCCAGCGAAATTCCCCTTTCGCATCTTTATAAATTTCAAAATACATAGGAGCTCCTTATGCACCAAATGAAAGAATATACCTTATACTTATCATTTTGAGGGTCAAACTTGAGTGATCAATATTTTTGCCGATACACCAAAGCAAGACAAAGAAAAAATAAAGGCGGTTTCCCTAGCAACCTACGAATGTGAAATTACCCAATCAATTCACATTCCGGTAAAAGATACCTTGTGGTTAGCAAAGGCGAGCAAAAGAATAGCACAGCGATTTTCATCTTCAACAAAATCATTTTAATTTTGAGGTATATCTCACATTTTTATAAGTAAGTTTTTCATCAAAACCAAATAAATACTTATAAATAATGAACTTTTTTATTATTTACTTAGTCGAATACTGCACACCATATACAAAACTAGGAGTCAAACTATGAAGCTTAATAAAACCACAATGATTGCATTAACCGCAGCTGCATTAATACCTTTAACATCTCAGGCTACCGTTATGAAAGATAGCTCTACAGATGAATTAACTAAAATTGTTTATGTATGCGAAAACAATAAAACATTAGACGTTGTATTTGTTAATACAGAGAAAAGTTCTTACGCAATCATTAATGATATGAACGAATTAATTCCTATGCAAATTCAAAAAAGCGCCTCCGGTGCAATTTACAAAGCAATTAATAAAAACTACACAAATGAGCTCCTCACAAAAGGTAATACCGCTACACTTATGGGTGATAATAAAGTAATCCTTTCCAACTGTGTAACGGAATAAAAACCAAACCAGATAAATAAGCCCTGCACTGCGGGGCTATTTTTATACCTAAAACTTGGAGAAATAGAATGAAACATCACAAACTATTCACTAATGAAGGGCTTATTCACTCTCATGATATTTCGTCTTTGGGCAACAAAGATTATCGCAGCAATGATTTGACACCCAGCATCCTTTCGGATTGAGATAACCGCACTGCAAGCCGTTCCAAACGGCTTTTTATAGGAATAACACAATGAAAAAACACTCAACCGGTGAAAATAAAGCGTTTTTAGGCAACAAAAAAACCGCTATTAAAGCGGCTTTCTATATTTAAAATTCTGTTTGGTGCCTAGGGTCGGACTCGAACCGACACGGTTATTCACCGGCGGATTTTGAATCCGCTGCGTCTACCAATTTCGCCACCCAGGCTTGGGAATGAGGTGGATTATACGCATATACAGACTCGTATCAAGTAAAAAATGTTAGATTTTATTTATTTGATTTAAAATTAAACAAAAATAAATCTTATCTATGAATTGCTAAGAAAGAAAATACCGCCATACAAATGCGCTAATCAAAATACACAATACCACCAAAATTTGAATCAATCTTTTCTTTGTTAATTTTTCTGCTGCCATCTTCTGAAAATCCCTATTTAGTGTTAAAATCTTTGAGCTAGATCAATTTTACATTATTATTTTAAAAAATCTGAGGGTTAAATGAAAAATTTCATTTCGGAAACTAAGGCTGGATGTCGGACTCAACTAGGAGGTGGAGCTATTCATTGCCAGGATTGCAGTATCAGCCAACTTTGTATTCCTTTCACATTAAGTGAACATGAACTTGATCAACTAGATAATATTATTGAACGTAAAAAACCCATTCAAAAATCGCAAATATTATTTAAAGCAGGTGACAAACTGAGCTCTATTTATGCTATTCGTTCCGGCACAATTAAAAGCTATACAGTTAGTGAAACAGGTGAAGAGCAAATTACTTCTTTTCATTTGCCGGGCGATGTAGTGGGCTTTGATGCTATCACGAATATGCAGCATCCTAGCTTTGCACAAGCCTTAGAAACATCCATGGTGTGTGAAATACCCTTTGATATTTTAGATGACCTTTCAGGAAAAATGCCTAAACTTCGCCATCAAATAATTCGTTTAATGAGTAGTGAAATCAAAAGAGATCAGGAAATGATCTTATTACTTTCCAAAATGAATGCCGAAGAACGTCTTGCCGCATTTATCCATAATCTTTCCAGACGCTACTCTCTCCGTGGTTTCTCCGCAAAAGAATTTCGTTTAACGATGACTCGTGGCGATATTGGTAATTACCTTGGCTTAACCGTGGAAACCATCAGTCGTCTATTAGGCCGTTTCCAAAAATTAGGTGTCCTTTCTGTACAAGGAAAATACATTATAATAAATAATATCAATGAGTTAATTGAGCTTTCCGGTATACATAAAACAAAAATCACCATGAGCGAATAAAAGTTGAGTATGGGATCACTCTCTTTTTTAAGGTTCTTTTCTTGTCATATCATAAATTCTTTTTTATGCTATAAGCATAACCAAGGAGATTATTATGAAATTTAAAAATATCCTAGTTGTTCTCAATCCGGATAATGAAAAACAGTATGCTCTAGCTCGCGCGGTTCGCCTGGTAAAAGAGCAAGAAAGTATTGAAAAAGTAAAAATCACAACATTATTAACCGTTTATGATTTATCTTATGAAATGACAGCCTTACTGTCTTCTGATGAACGTGAGGAAATGCATAAAACAGCGATTGAACAACATCGCCAAGCGGTTCAATTTTATCTAGATAAATACGCAGATCCACAAATTGAATTTGAGTCTCATATTGTTTGGAACAGTAATGAAGCTGAAGGTATTCGTGAAGAAGTTGAAAAAAATCAATATGATTTAGTTGTGAAATATACTAAAGATGAGGAAAGTTTAACTTCTCTTATCTTTACTCCGGTAGATTGGCAATTGTTACGCAAATGCCCTGTTCCTGTACTTATGGTTCGTGACGGTGATTGGAAACATCAACGCCGAATTCTCATTGCCGTAAATGTATCCGGTGAACAGGATTATCAAGATGAATTTAATCAAGAGCTTGTCGCAACCGGTATTTCCCTCGCCGAAAGACTAAACCGTGGGAATGTTCACCTTGTTGCGGCCTATCCTGTTACCCCAATTAACATGGCAATCGATTTACCCGAATTTAATACCCTCGGCTATGAAAATAGCATTCGCGGACAACATTTAATTAATATGAAAGCCTTACGTCAAAAATTCGGCATTGATGAAGATCATACGCACGTATATGAAGGTTTTCCTGAAGATGTTATCCCTGAGGTAGCACAAAAAATTGAAGCCGAACTGGTCATTCTCGGTACTGTCGGTCGCACAGGTTTATCTGCTGCATTACTTGGTAACACTGCAGAACATGTTATCAGCAAATTAAATTGCAATTTACTTGCGATTAAACCTTCCAAAAAAGAAGCCTAATTACAAAAAAGTGCGGTCATTTAAAATGTTATTTTTTCTGACCGCACTTTTTTTGTGATCTATTTCACAAATTTAAAAAAAATTACTCGATCATCTTCCACTTTTCCTCTATATTCCCCACCCCATTTTTAAGAATCATTTTCATTTATAAGGAGAAACATAATGAAAAAAAATCTGATCCTAGGGCTAGCCTTTTTTGTCGGTAGTGTACAAGCGCACGAGGTCTGGGTATCCGCACCAGAACGACTAAAAGCAGAAAATATTTTAAAAGCAGAGCTTGCTTATGGAGACTACCCTTATGTTGAAAAAATCCCAGAGGCCCGCTTACATATTTTTGCACCAATGGAAATCATCAACCAAAATGGCGAGCATCAAGCCTTGATCCAAAAAGGTGAAAACTATCAATATCAATCTGAAAAACCTTTAAAATCAGGTTCTTATTGGGTTACCGCAACCTACAAACCGACTTTTTGGTCACAAAATGCTGAAGGCTGGAAGATGGATAATATGAAAGCGACACCAAATGCGACTTACTGCGAACAAACTCAAATGTTTAGTAAAAGCCTTCTGACTGTGGGAAAACAGCCTTTAAATGCAGAAATGGCAATGACCCGTGTGGGATTACCTCTTGAAATTGTGCCTTTGAAAGATCCAAGCAAAGCAAAATCCGGTGAACCCTTCCCTGTTCAAATTTTCTATAATGAAATGCCATTAGCAGGAGAAACTGTGATTGCAACGGCGGATACCGTGATTGTGAAAGATTTAGAAGCTGCAACCGGTCATCGTGAACCTCAAGGCTTTTCCGGTAAAACAGATAGTCAGGGACGAGTTAATATCATTCCGTTAATCGATGGTATTTGGAAAATTAAAGTCGTTCATAAAACGCCATTTACCGATCAAAATATTTGCCAGAAATCGGCAAGCTATTCAACCTTAATTCTTCCTGTCGGAAAAGGCTTGGATAAGCTCCCTCCGAAACCTGAACATCATCACTAAAAGCAAAAGTGCGGTTAAAATTAACCGCACTTTTTATCTTCTATTTTTTCCGTTCAATCCATTTTCCGTCAATAAAATCAACAATCCATTTTGTTGCCTTACCGTCTTTTTCTGACGTGACATATTGTTTTTTCTCTTTACGGCTAAAACGGATAATGGCTTCATTCCCTTCCGGATCTTTTGTTGGTGCATCTGCAAGATAGGCCAATTTTTCCGGCAAACGATCCCGATATAATGCTAATTCAGCAACTTTTGCAGGGCGTGTTTCACGGGATTTTGGGAAATTATGGGCTGACATAAATACCCCACTTGCACCATCACGTAATACAAAATAAGCATCAGATTTTTCGCATTTCAATTCAGGGAAATGTACCGGTTCTTCTTTTGGTGGGGCAACCTCACCATTTTTCAAAATTTTGCGTGTATTATCGCACTTTGTACAAGCCATATATTTGCCGAAACGACCTAATTTTAAGTGCATATCCGCATCACATTTGTCGCATTCAACAATTGGCCCGTCATAGCCTTTAATTTTAAAAGAACCTTCTTCAATCAAATAGCCATCACAATTTGGATTGTTACCACAAATATGAATTTTACGATTCGCATCAATAACATAGCTGTCCATCGCCGTATCACATTTTGGACAACGTTTACGTTCCATCAATGCTTTGGTTTCAGAGGATTCATCCAATACGTTTAATAATTCCGCCTCAGGAATTAAATTAATCGTAGTTTTGCAGCGTTCTTTAGGCGGTAAAGCATAGCCGGTACAACCTAAAAATACCCCGGTGCTTGCCGTACGAATCGCCATATTTCTGCCACAGGTTGGACACTTAATATCAGTTTCCACTAAGCTATTTGGACGCATGCCCCCTTCCAGTTCATCCAGTTCCGCTTTTGATAACTGATTGGAAAAATCTTTGAAAAATTGATTTAATTCCGTTTTCCAATTCGCTGAACCTGAAGCAATCTGATCAAGCACATTTTCCATATTGGCCGTGAAGTCAAAATTCATCAAATCACCAAAAGATTCATTTAGGCGATCAGTGACGATTTCCCCCATTTTTTCGGCATAAAAACGGCGGTTTTCCGTTCTCACATAGCCACGTTCTTGAATCGTCGAAATAATTGCCGCATAAGTAGAAGGACGGCCAATGCCCCGTTTCTCTAATTCTTTTACGAGAGCGGCTTCAGTAAAACGAGCCGGTGGTTTAGTGAAATGTTGGCTGGGTTGTACTTCCTTTAATGCCAATTTTTCAGAAACATTGACTTCAGGCAATTCCTGATCTTCGGGATTTTTTCCGATTTGCGGTAAGACTTTCGTCCAACCATCAAAACGCAAAATTCTCCCTTTGGCTTTTAACGTATAGTCACCGGCGGTAACAGTGAGCGTGCTACTATCATATTGTGCCGGTGGCATTTGGCAGGCTAAAAATTGACGCCAAATTAAATCATAAAGACGCACCGCATCTTTTTCCATTCCTTCCAAATGTTCCGGTAATGTATTCACATCGGATGGACGAATCGCTTCATGGGCTTCTTGCGCATTTTCTTTACTGGAATAAAAATTCGGTTTTGCCGGTAAATATTGTTCACCAAAACGATTTTCAATATAGCGACGAGCCATATTGAGCGCATCTTGGCTCAAATTTGTCGAGTCCGTACGCATATAAGTGATATAGCCTGCCTCATAAAGACGTTGTGCAAGCATCATGGTTTTTTTCACACCAAAGCTCAAACGAGTACTCGCTGTTTGTTGTAAGGTTGATGTGATAAAAGGCGCACGAGGGCGTGAACTGGTGGGTTTGGTTTCGAGATCTGTGACAACGTAATCGGAAACCTTTAAAAAATCGACCGCACTTTGTGCATCCTTTTGATTTTTAGGATCAAATTTCTTGCCTTTATACTCTGCGACATCCAAACGAATATTTTCTTTGCCTAAGGTTTGAGTGAGAACGGCCACTTCCCAGTATTCTTCCGGTTGGAATGCTTTAATTTCCCGTTCACGTTCCACTAACAGTTTCACTGCAACAGATTGAACACGTCCGGCTGATAAGCCCCGAGCAATTTTTTTCCATAAAAGTGGCGAAACCATAAAGCCCACAACCCGATCTAAGAATCGGCGTGTTTGTTGAGCATTGACACGATCCATATTCAAATGTTCCGGTTTATCAAAGGCTTGCTTGATCGCATTTTTGGTGATTTCATTAAATACCACACGGCTAAAACGCTCATCATCACCACCAATTACCTCTCGCAGATGCCAGGCAATGGCCTCCCCTTCTCTATCCAAATCGGTGGCGAGATAAATATGATCGGCTTTTTTGGCAAGATTTTTTAATTCCGCCACTACTTTTTCTTTACCCGGCAGAATTTGATAGTTCGCTTGCCAATCGTGGTAAGGATCAATCCCCATGCGTTTCACAAGGGCATTGCGTTCCTTCTCTGCTTTCACCTTTGCTTTTTCGTCCGCACTCATCCCTTTCGTTGAAATGGGTTTGGCTTTTTCGCCGGTACTTGCACCCACTGTCGGTAAATCACGAATATGTCCAACACTGGATTTCACCACATATTGATTCCCGAGATATTTATTAATGGTTTTCGCCTTTGCCGGTGACTCGACAATCACCAAAGATTTACTCATTTGATTACCTAACTTTTGCTAGCATTTTGTAAAATTGGCGGTATAGTGCAAACTTACGCTAGCAAAATCAAGTTTTTTTTGAAAAAAGGGATATAAATGGACAAACTCAATGCGATTTCTATTTTTTGTAAGGTTGTCGAAACACAAAGTTTTACACAAGCGGCAACACAACAAAATATTTCTGTCGCAATGGCAAGTAAATTGGTTTCTCAGTTGGAAGAACATCTCAAAACCCGTTTGTTACAACGTACCACAAGAAAAATTATGCCCACGGAAGCCGGCATGATGTATTACCAACGTTGCCAAGGTATTTTGCAAGATTTAGATGAAGCGGATGCAAGTATTAGCAATATGACCACAAGCCTGCAAGGTAATTTGCTGATTTCCGTACCTCGAGATTTCGGGCTATTATTCATCTCCCCGAATCTCCCTATGTTTATTGCGGCACACCCCAATTTACACGTTGAAGTGGAATTTAATGATAAAAAAATAGATTTACTTGCGGAAGGCTACGACCTCGCTTTACGCATTGGCTATATGCAAGACAGTTCTTTGGTTGCCCGTAAAATTAGTACCTCCACCATTCACTTTGCCGCCTCTCCCCGTTATCTTGAACGATATGGTATGCCAACTACCCCTAATGACTTAGAACAGCATGAAGGGCTACTTTATAAAAGCACGTTAAATCAAGTGAATTGGCAAGGGGCACGACTAAATCAAACACAACGTTTTAAAATTAAATCGAAAGTCGTAAGCAATAATGGGTTAGCCCTGTTAGATATGGCAAAAGCTGGACTAGGGATTGTAAATTTACCCCGTTTTATTCTTGGGGATGCCTTTGAAAGCGGCGAATTAGTGGAAATTTTACCGGAATACAAGCAACAAGAATTGGAAATTCATGTAGTGTACCCAAACCGCCGACACTTACCGGCAAAAGTGCGGGCATTTATTGAGTTTTTGGCGAGTTTAGGGCTGTGTTCTGAAATTTAATTTGGGGTTTATTTGTAGGAATACACGGCGAGTGTCCATTAAATATTGGAGAAAAACAATCCCCAATCCGTCTTGCCTAAGGCGTCATATTTATAGTGCCAGACTTCACCGTTTGGCGTGGTGAGCCCGACCAGTTCGTTTTTGCCGTTCCAGCTGTAGTGGGTTTCTTGTTTTCTAAAGCCATGCCAAAGCTATTCTTCACCAGCTTCTTCAATCCATACTGGTAATATTTTAGAGTTTTTAGGATTTAATTTTTTTGCTCGGATCACGTTTGTTTCATCTGGTGGCATTACTTCAACATTTATTAGTAAATTTAATCTAGACTCACCACTACCAAAAACGCCGTCTGTGTCGGCTTGTTGCATTGCAGTAACCATAGCATTTATTCTAAAATCAAACTCGTCATTTAAAACTTTCTCATTTATACCCTCAATATCACGAGATTCAAAAATTTGCTCTACATTATGAAAATAATCATTTTTATACATTGTATAGGGAGAATCGGCATAAGACCACTTAATAAGCTGTTCCCTCTCTTTATCATTTTCCGACAATTTATATAGTTCTTGATAAGACCATGCAGATAATATAGGTGAATGAGCCTCTCCAGAGGTTATTAATGAAATGTAATAAAAATCTTCATTTGGATGATTATCAAAAAGCTCTTTTACAGAGTATGTGATTGCAATTTTAATCTCATTAACTAATGAATTAAATTCTGAAATATTCATATGTATGAACTCCTTATGCAAGCATTTGTTCATTCGGTTGGCAGATAGCGTAGCCGGTTTAGTATTTCTATTTAATTATATTGCTACCAATAATAATTGTAGATATTGTCTAGTAATATTATGTTTTCATCAAAATTATAAATTAAAGGCTAATTTATTAAATAAGCTAATAAAGTTTTCCTTTACTAGGGATATAGATATATCAGGTAAGGAAAAATCTATATAATAGATTTCCTCTAAAAAGTAACTACCAACTTTTTTAAAACAGTATACTCCTCCTGTTTGATCATCAAATATCGGAAAAAATCCATTATTTATTATGTTTATATTACTTTGAGTACCTAATACATAATATTCACTATCAGGAGCTATGGAAAATAACTCAGTAAATCCAAAGCTACCGCCTCCAAAAGTTTTTTGAAATGCTACATAAACAGGTGGTAACTTTGCTCTCAAATAATTTTCTATTTCACTTTCATTTTTTATAGTTGCTTTTGGCTCTAACTCTCTAAATAAAAATAAATTAGGATAATCATTCATTTTTTTATCTAAACAGATAAAGAACTCATTTGATGTCATTTTATACCTCTTTAGTCATAAATTAAGTCTGGATATATTTTATCAGCACCTTGTTATCTAGCTCGATACCACCAATGTAACTGCCCATCAGAATTTCTCATTTATGGAGTTACACCTTGACTCTTTGTTTATTTATCATATCTTGATGAACCTAATTATTACTGTCCATATATTTTTGAAATTTTGTGTGATAGCTATTGTTGTAATGCCGTCTGAAAACGAAATTTTTATAATATTAGGTATGTATTGATTGGTAATTATCTAATATTATGGTCGCAGCATCTCGAATATCTTCATTTTTTGAGTGTAATGAAATTTCAAGACCTTTACGCAATCTGTCGTCAAAAAATAGCTCTGCATTTTGCGTAACCCAATATCGCACATTGTTTGGGGGGTTAATATCTTCAAGAACTTCTTTAATTGATAAAATTACTTTCTCTTTAGAGCAATTTAATAAGACATCTTCAACTAATGGATATACACCCAATCCATCCCCGTTACCATATGAATTTAGAAATAATCCAATGACATCATCATCCGGATTATCTATAAAAAACTTCCTTATTTCATCATATTTATTAATAATTTCTTCTGTTAATTTTTCATCATCTGGTAATGGTTGATACTTTTTTAAAAAAGTAATTGCATCTTGTTTATTCATGGTTATTTACCTAGTGTACTCCACAGTTCTTTATTTTGTCTAATCAACTCTTTAAGCTGAATATTAATTACTCTTCTACTATACCCTGAATTACCTAATATATTTCTGAGATCTTTAATATCTCTAGCTAAATACTGACGATTAGTTAACCCTGACTTAAGATTTCCAGCCCTTACTTGATTATAATTCCCACGAAAAGGTCTTCTCTTTGTTGAGAAAGTTTACACCCAGCCAACCCACTTTCTTCATCGAGCCATTGCCCTGAAACAACATTTGCGGGTCAAGAGGATTCGCTTGCTACATTTTCTCTTTTTGTGTAACGGCTATATATTTCCTACTTTCATCGAAAAAATATCTCAAAATTAACCGCACTTTTAGGAATTTCCCGCATAAAAAAGAGGCTTACACATCGACTAAAATCAAAATTGCCGCTTCACCGCCCCATTCTTTCGGAGCCTGATGCAAGGCTCGCACTTTGGGATGTTGAACAAGCCAACGGGGAATTTGTTTTTTTAAGGTAAACGTCCCGTAGCCGGTCATAATGCTGGCGCAATCCACTCGTTCACTCTCACAGGCAAGCAATAATGCGGCGAGTTCCATTTTTGCCTGTTCACGTGTCAAACCGTGTAGATCTAAGAACAGTTCGGGAGAAAAATCCCCTCGGCGTAATTGTTTTAACAAATGAGAATCTTCACCGTCACGAAGATATTTTACGATGCCATCATTTTCATTAAGCAATGGTTCATATTCATCGGAAAAATAAAATAAGGTATCCTCTTTTTCACGGATATCACGTAAATAAGACTTTTTTTGACCGCTCTTTTGGCGTGGTGCGACAAAGGTATCCTGTTTAATGGGTTTAATGCCTTTCGTTTCAGCACGAAATAACTCAAATTCCTCTTGCATTTTTACTCACTCATTTCAAATTTTGCGTATCATATCATAGTTATAAACCACCTTATGTGGTATAACTAGGCAAATTTTTTTCATAAGGAAATATAATGGAAACCGCATACAATCAAGAATTGGTGGCAACAATTTTAGAAGATAATGTCGCCCATGAACTTCATAGCATTCAAGATTTTCTCCGTTGGACATATAGCGTATTTAATCGTTCTGATATTTACTATGGGCAAGGCTATGATAATGCTTGGGATGAAAGCCTTCAACTGGTGCTGACCGGATTACAATTACCTCTTGATCTCCCCACTGAGTTATTCCATAGCCGTTTAACCCCTTCAGAAAAAGAAAGCCTCATTCAACTGGTTTTAACCCGTATCGAACAACGTGTTCCCGTGGCTTATCTCACAAACAGTGCGTGGTTTTGCGGCCATGAATTTTATGTAGATGAACGCACGATTATCCCACGTTCGCCAATAAGTGCGCTCATTCAAGAGCATTTTGAAGGTTTAGTGGAACAAACGCCACAACGTATTCTTGATCTTTGTACCGGCAGTGGCTGTATCGCCATAGCCTGTGCTTATGCTTTCCCTGAATCAGAAGTGGATGCTGTGGATTTATCCGTGGATGCCCTCAATGTGGCAGAAATCAATATCGCCCGTCATCAAATGGAACATCGTGTTTTCCCGATTCAATCAAATTTATTTGAGAATATTGTAGGGCAAAAATATGATCTTATTGTGACAAATCCGCCTTATGTAGATGAAGAAGATCTTGCCGATATGCCGGAAGAATTTCATTTTGAGCCCGAACTTGCCTTGGGTTCAGGTAAAGACGGCTTGGACATCACGAAACAAATTCTAAAACAAGCGCCTAATTATTTAACGGAAAATGGTGTATTAGTTTGTGAGGTAGGAAATAGTATGGTAAGCCTGATCGAACAATACCCTGATGTGCCATTCAAATGGCTTGAGCTTAAAAATGGCGGTGTAGGGGTATTTGCGATCAGCCGTGAAGATTTGGTTAAATATCATCATTCATTTTAATGAAAAGAGCGGTTAAAATTCTCTTTGAATTTCAACCGCTCTTCTTGGCAAATACGACTACTTCACTTCCAATTCTACATTATCAAACAATTTTTTCACGGCATTGTTATCATGCAAGCGTTCGGCTTTTTCCACCATTGGACGGGTAAGATGCGGTGAAAAATATTCGATAAAATCATACATATAGTTGCGTAAAAAGGTGCTTTGCTTGAAGGCGATTTGCGTCATACTTGAACGGAATAAATGGCTGGCATCAATAGCAACAAGATCACTATCAAGATCGGTATGTGCCATACTTGCCATGATCCCTACGCCCAGCCCTAAACGCACATAGGTTTTTATCACATCCGCATCGGTGGCGGTAAAAACGATATTAGGCAAAATTCCGGCTGCGTTAAAGGCGTAATCCAAATCCGATACCCCTGTAAAGCCAAAAGTATAGGTGACAAGTGGATATTGCCCGAGTTCTTCAATCGTGAGGTTTTTCACTTTTGCTAAGGGGTGATCAGATTTCACGATGGCAGAACGATTCCATAAGTAGCACGGCAATTGAATAAGATCATCAAATAAGTATGGGGCTTCCGTCGTAATCGCCAAATCCACTTCACCTGACATAAGCGCATCATGAATTTGTGTCGGCGAGCCTTGATGAATATGCAAACTTACATCGGGATATTGTTTAGAGAAACGTTCAACCACCGATGGTAACATATAGCGAGCTTGCGTATTTGTGGTCGCAATACGCAATACACCATGATCCGGGCGGGTATATTCATTAGCGACAGATTTGATACTTTCTGCTTTTACCAACAATTCTCGGGCAATGGAAATAATTTTTTTCCCTGCCGGTGTGACGGATTTTATATGTTTTCCATTGCGCTCAAAAATTTCTAAACCTAATTCATCTTCCAATAAACGCACTTGTTTACTGATACCCGGTTGTGACGTATAAAGTGCATTTGCCGCCTCCGTCACATTCAAATTTTGATTCACTATTTCCACAATATAGCGAAGTTGTTGCATTTTCATCGCAGACACCTATTTTTTATAGCGTTTTCCTAATTCAGCGTAACGTTTCACCGCTTTACGAATTTGTCCAGATTTTGGTCTGCGGCGAGGTTTTGTTACATCAAGCTTGGTTTCCGTTTCCGGCGCTAACCCCACCAATTCTCGCAGATAGTTCAGGTTCTCAAGAGGCATTTCTTCCCAGCCGCCCCTCGGTAATCCTTTCATTAATTTGATATTGCCGTAACGGGTACGAATCAAACGGCTGACCTGAATCCCTTGAGATTCCCACAAACGGCGTACTTCACGATTGCGTCCTTCCGTCAAGGTAACGTCATACCATTGATTCATTCCTACACCACCGGCAAATTTAATTTCCTTAAAATTTGCCGGCCCGTCTTCAAGCTGAACCCCTTTGCGTAAACGTGCCAGCATGGCATCATCCACTTGCCCGAACACGCGTACGGAATATTCACGCTCCACTTCACGGCTTGGGTGCATAAGGCGGTTTGCCAACTCGCCATCCGTGGTAAATAATAATAAACCGGAAGTATTAATATCCAAACGCCCTACCGCAATCCAACGTGCACCATTTAAGCGTGGTAAACGATCAAATACCGTCGCACGCCCTTCCGGATCGCTACGGGTGCAAAGTTCACCTTCCGGTTTGTAATACATCAATACACGACAGATTTCTTTTTGTGCTTGTTGGAGATTAATAATGCGACCATCAATACGGATTCTCACCCCGGAATGAACATCAATGCGATCACCCAACGTTGCCATTTTTCCATCAACACTCACCCGATTTTCCGCAATCATTGCTTCAATTTCACGGCGTGATCCTTGCCCGGCTCGCGCTAAAACTTTCTGTAATTTTTCCCCTTCCACTTTCGGCTGCATTTTTTGAGAGGCCGATTTTCCTTTTGCTGAAAATTCTCGTCCCAAAATAACCGCACTTTGGCTTTCTTTGCGCTCAAAGTGCGGTCGGTTTTCGTGCTGTTTTTCACTACGTTTATGGGTGTTTTTTCTTGATTGATTGGTTTTCATTGTATTTCCTTTGTCGCTTTCACAAGCGTCTTTGTATCAATTAAATAAATGGCTCGGTAGAACCGCTTCCTTCACGTAAAATAATCGGTGTATCTTCCATTAAATCCACCACTGTTGTGGGATCTTGTCCCAAATATCCACCATGAATAATTAAATCGACTTGATGTTCTAAACGTTCTCGAATTTCTTCCGGATCAGATTGAGTGATATGTTCTTCTCCCGGCAACATCAGAGAACAAGAAAGAATCGGTTCTCCCAATGTACTTAACAAATCTAAAGCAATTTGATTATCCGGTACCCGTAAACCGATAGTTTTACGTTTTGATGTCATTAAACGACGTGGTAATTCTTTTGTTGCTGTCAAAATAAAGGTATAACGCCCCGGTGTATTATTTTTGATTAAGCGGTAAGCAATATTGCTCACAGTGGCATAATTAGAAAGCTCGGATAAATCACGACACACTAAGGTGAAATTATGCCCTTCCGGTAATTTACGAATCGCAATAATACGATCCATTGCGTGTTTATCCCCAAGCATACAGCCTAATGCATAACCGGAATCGGTGGGATACACAATCACCCCGCCTTTACGCAAAATCTCCACAGCCTGATTGATTAAACGTGCTTGCGGATTTTCAGGATGAATATAAAAAAACTGACTCATAATTTTTTCCTTAAAAATGTTGTCGAGATTATACACCTTTTATCATTACGTTATAAAAATTTGTTATAAAAAAACCGCACTTTGACAATCTATTCAAAGTGCGGTCATTTTTAAATGAGTTTTTATTTTAGTAATGCTCTTAATGCAGAACCAATTTCTGCTAAACTCCTTACAGTTTTTACCCCAGCAGATTCAAGTGCGGCAATTTTATCCTCTGCCGTACCTTTACCGCCACTGATAATCGCCCCGGCGTGTCCCATACGTTTTCCTTTTGGCGCGGTGACACCTGCAATATAACCAACCATCGGTTTGGTGATATGAGCTTTAATATAAGCGGCGGCTTCTTCCTCAGCGGAACCCCCAATTTCTCCGATCATTACGATGGCTTCGGTTTCCGGATCATCTTGGAAACGTTTTAAAATATCAATGAAACTTGAGCCCGGAATCGGATCGCCACCAATCCCCACACAAGTAGATTGCCCAAACCCCTCATCGGTGGTTTGTTTTACGGCCTCATAAGTTAGTGTACCGGAACGGGAAACAATGCCGATTTTCCCTTTTTTGTGAATATTTCCCGGCATAATACCAATTTTACATTCATCAGGTGTAATCACCCCCGGGCAGTTAGGGCCAATCATGACGACACCGGTTTCATTTAATTTTTGTTTTACCGTAAGCATATCAAGCGTAGGAATGCCTTCAGTAATACACACGACAAGTTGAATCCCCGCATCAATAGCTTCTAAAATCGCATCTTTACAAAATGGGGCGGGAACATAAATCATCGTGGCTGTCGCACCGGTGCTCTCAACAGCCTCTCTCACGGTATTAAATACCGGTAAGCCTAAATGGGTGGTTCCCCCTTTATTTGGTGAAACGCCTCCGACTAATTTTGTGCCATAGGCAATGGCTTGTTCACAATGAAATGTGCCCTGTGCACCAGTAAAACCTTGGCAAATGACTTTGGTCTCTTTATTAATTAATATCGACATAATTACTCTCCTTTCGCAGCATTTACCACGGCTTGTGCCGCCTCTTGCAAACTATTGGCGGCAATTAAATTCACACCGCTTTCCGATAAAATTTTACGTCCTAATTCTGCATTAGTGCCTTCTAAACGTACAACGACCGGCACGTCAACACCGACTTCTTGAATTGCGGCAATCACACCTTCTGCAATGAGATCACAACGTACAATCCCACCAAAAATATTGACCAAAATGGCTTTTACGCCCTTATCCGTCAAAATAATTTTGAAAGCTTCAGTAACTCGTTCTTTTGTCGCACCGCCGCCGACATCAAGAAAATTTGCCGGCTCACCACCATAAAGTTTGACAATATCCATTGTCCCCATAGCAAGCCCTGCACCATTCACCATACAACCAATATTACCTTCCAATGCGACATAATTTAATTGATGTTTTTCTGCTTCGGCTTCTCGTAAATCACTTTGGCTTAAATCTCGTAAAGCGAGTAAATCTTTATGACGAAATAGAGCGTTATCATCAATGGATATTTTAGCATCCAAACAAACTAAATTTCCTTGTTGCGTGATCACAAGCGGGTTAACTTCTAAAAGAGAAAGATCTTTTTCAACAAATAATTTTGCTAATTGTACAAATACTTGGGTAAATTGTTTGTTTTGCTCTCCATTTAAACCTAATTTAAAAGCTAATTCTCTGCCCTGATACGGCATACCGCCAAATAACGGATCAATCGCGACTTTATGAATTAAATGAGGCGTTTCCTGTGCGACATCTTCAATATTCATTCCCCCGGCGGAAGACGCCATAAAGACAATTTTTTGTGAAGAACGATCTATCACGGCACCAAGATAAAGTTCTTGAGCAATATCACAGGTTTCTTCGATATAAATACTGTTTACCGGTTGCCCCTGTTTATCCGTTTGGAAAGTGACCAAGCGATTTCCTAACCATTTATGAACAAAAGCTCGGGCTTCTTCGGCATTATTGACCAGTTTTACCCCTCCGGCTTTGCCACGTCCTCCGGCATGAACCTGGCATTTAGCAATCCAACGTTCACCATTAAGCTGGAAAAGGGCCATAGCTGCCTCATCAGCAGAATGACAAATAATCCCTTCACTTACCGGTAAGTCATACTCTTTAAAAATCTGTTTTGCTTGATATTCGTGTAGATTCATAGGGCTACCTGCATTTTTCTCGTTATTTATGGGAGAGTGAAAAATATCATTTTTTCGTAGAAAAATAAAAGTGCGATCAAAATCGACCGCACTTTTACTCTAAATTTCCAGTAATAATCTTGTTGGATCTTCCAATAATTCTTTAATAGAAACAAGGAAACCGACAGATTCTCTACCGTCAATTAAACGGTGATCATAAGACAATGCTAAATACATCATTGGTCGAATGACAACTTCTCTATTCAATGCGATTGGACGCTCTTTAATAGCGTGCATACCAAGAATCGCACTTTGCGGAGGATTAATGATCGGGGTGGACATTAATGAGCCGAATACACCACCGTTGGTAATAGTGAAATTACCGCCGGTTAAATCTTCCACTGTTAATTTACCATCACGTCCTTTTTCCGCTAACGCTTTAATTTGTTTTTCAATTTCCGCCATACTCAATTTATCGCAATTGCGTAACACCGGTGTAACCAAACCACGAGGGGTTGAAACGGCAATACTGACATCAAAGTAATTATGGTAAACAATATCATCGCCATCAATGGAAGCATTCACTTCAGGATAACGTTTCAACGCTTCTACAACGGCTTTAATGTAGAACGACATGAAACCTAAACGCACACCGTGTTGTTTTTCAAATTTTTCACCGTAAGTTTTACGCAAATTCATTATCGGTTGCATATCCACCTCATTAAAGGTAGTGAGCATTGCGGTGCTGTTTTTCGCTTCAAGTAAACGTTCTGCAATGCGTTTACGTAAGCGTGTCATAGGCACACGTTTTTCCGAACGGGACTGATATGCCACAGTGCTAATCGTATTTTGCTCTGTTGCGACTTGCTGTTTTGCTTTTTGTGCATCTCTTTTTGAGATTTCACGTTCAATATCTTCTCGGGTTAATCGACCACCCACACCGGAGCCCTGAATTTGACTAGCATCAAGATCGTGTTCCGCTAACAGCCGTCTGATTGCAGGTCCATGATCATCAGCGTTATGTTGACTATTTTCAATAGCTGAATTATGTCGAGCTGCCGGTGTCGGCTCATTTGATTCATTTATCGTTGCCGTACTAATATCGCCTGCTTGAGCCTTGGAAAGTTTACCGAGCAACTGTTTGCTGACTACTGTCGCCCCTTCGGTTTCTAAAATTTCTGTTATCACCCCATCGGACTGAGCCGGGACTTCTAACACGACTTTATCCGTTTCAATTTCAACTAATACTTCGTCACGTTTTACGGAGTCCCCTACTTTTTTATGCCATGTTGCCACTGTGGCATCTGCAACGGATTCGGGTAAATCGGGAACAAGAATTTCGATTGTCATGGTCATTTTTCCTTACTATTCTTTAACATGCGAGCTTTAGCCCGACGTTTTGGGTACTTTTGTCAGTGGACAGTTCTGCCGTAAAAACACTCAAATTTTTTACCGCACTTTAGAGCATTAATGCATCTTCCACCAATTGTTTTTGCTGTTTAACATGTAATGACATATATCCAACAGCTGGTGAAGCCGAAGCCGGACGCCCTGCATATTTAAGTTTGACATCCTCTGGAATGGAACTTTCAAAATTATGTTTGCAGCTATACCACGCTCCCTGATTAAGCGGTTCTTCTTGACACCATACATAATCTTTTACATGGGCATAAGGCTCAAGCACTTTTTTCATATCTTCATGCGGATAAGGATAAAGTTGTTCGATTCGGATAATTGCCACATCAGTTTGATTATTAGCCCGGCGTTGTTCCAATAAATCGTAATAGACTTTTCCTGAGCACATCACAATGCGTTTAATTCCTTTCGGATCCAGCTCATCCATTTCACCAATTACCGTTTGGAATGAACCATTAACCAGTTCATCTAAACTGGATACGGCTAACGGGTGGCGCAATAAGGATTTTGGTGAAATCCCAATCAATGGACGACGCATTTTACGTAAAGCTTGACGGCGTAACATATGATAAACCTGTGCCGGTGTAGAAGGGATACAAACCTGCATATTTTGCTCTGCACAGAGTTGCAGATAACGTTCTAAACGAGCGGATGAATGTTCCGGCCCTTGTCCCTCATATCCATGCGGTAACAACATCACCAAACCGCACATTCTGTTCCATTTTTGTTCTCCTGAACTGATAAATTGGTCGATCACAATTTGTGCACCGTTAGCAAAATCACCAAATTGCGCTTCCCAAATCGTTAAGGTTTTTGGATCAGTGGTGGCATAACCATATTCAAAGGCAAGTACTGATTCTTCAGATAGTACCGAATCCCATACTTCAAAACGCCCTTGGTTGGCATGCAAATGAGTGAGCGGTACATAGCCTGTTCCATCGTTTTGGTTATGTACGACAGCATGACGATGGAAGAACGTCCCCCTTCCCGCATCTTCCCCTGATAAACGAACGTTTACACCTTCATCAAGCAAGGTTGCGTATGCCATAGTTTCAGCCATTCCCCAATCAAACAATTTCTCACCTTGATACATGGCTTTACGATCGTGATAAATTTTTTCAACACGTGGGTGTGCACGTAAACTTGTTGGATATTCACATACACGTTTTGCCAGCGTGATAAAACGATCTTGTGGGAATTTATTTTCATAAGGCGATGTCCAGTCATAATTGAGATATTGCAGCCAATCCATTTTTGCCGTATCCATTTCACGCCATTCTGCTACCACACGTTCGCCATTATCTAAACTATCACGATATAAATTCATCATTTCAATAGCTTGTTCTTCGGTAATCACGCCTTCTCTCACCAAACGATCGGCATAGACTTCACGAGGTGTCGGGTGTTTTTTAATGATGCCATACATCATTGGTTGTGTGGCTAAAGGTTCATCGGCTTCATTATGTCCATGACGACGATAAGAAATCAAATCAATGAAAATATCCCGTTTGAATAAACTACGATATTCCACCGCCATGCGAGCAGCAAACGCAACCGCTTCCGGATCATCACCATTGACATGAATAATCGGTGCCTGAATCATTTTCGCAATATCGGTGCAATATTCTGTGGAACGAGTGTCGTTCGGGTTAGATGTCGTAAAACCGATCTGATTGTTGATTACAATGCGAATAGTACCGCCTACCGTATAACCACGGGCATTTGACATATTTAAGGTTTCTTGTACAACACCTTGTCCTGCTACCGCTGAATCACCATGTACAGTTACCGCCAAGACTTTTGAACGTTCCACATCATTTTTCTTGGTTTGACGTGAACGTACGGCACCAATGACCACTGGGCTCACAATTTCTAAATGAGACGGGTTGAAAGCGAGAGTTAAATGAACATGGTTCTCACCAACAGCAAAATCGGACGAAAATCCCTGATGATATTTAACATCACCGGTACGGTCGCCTGAGTGTTTACCGGCAAATTCATCAAAGAGATCCTTCGGTTTTTTACCCAATACATTCACTAGCATATTCAAACGACCACGGTGTGCCATCCCCATCATTATATCCTTCACACCTTGTTTGCTAGCATGGCGAATGATTTCTTTCATTAATGGAATAAAGGCATCACTTCCCTCTAAAGAGAAACGTTTTGCCCCAGGGAATTTCGCACCGAGATAACGTTCCAACCCATCAGCTGCGGTTAATTCATTAAGAAAATTCTTTTTTTCTTCATGGCTAAAGAGCGGTTGGTTTAAGCGGCTTTCCAATTTATTTTGAAGCCACATTTTCTGTTCCATATCCTGCACATGCATAAATTCCAAACCGATAGGACCACAGTAGGTCTCTTTCAGCATTGCATTTAAATCAGCCAACTTGATGTTGTCACGTTGATAAACGTAGTGGTTAATATTGAAGGTTTCGTTGAGATCTTGCTCTGTAAATCCATGATAACGATAATCTAATTCCGGTACACTTGATACTTTCCAGCGATAGTAATTAAGAGGATCAAGATTTGCTTCCAAATGACCACGGAAACGGTAAGCATTTATAAATTGCAATACTTTTACCAACTTTGCACTTGCTTCCGGATCAATCACTGTGACTGCGTCAATGCTATTTTCCCGAGCTAAGCGGCGAAAATAATCACGCACCGGCGAATGCGGTTGTTCAACAGCAGTTGATTTCGGCAAAGAATCAAAGGTGGTTTTCCAGCTCTTATCAATAGAATTCGGATCGTCTAAATAACGTTCATATAATTCTTCGATATAGGCTTGGTTTGCGCCACCGAATGCGGTTGTTGCCAACCATTCTTCAAAAGCCTTGTTTGGTTGCATATTCACCTCAAATAATATGATCTATTAAGTTCAATGCCCATTATACATAGGATTGAATTAGAAACATTCCTCATTTACAAGTTTGTTGCAAATTTGTGATCTAGCTCAACAATATTTTTAACTTAAAACAAAAAACCCGACAAATTTGTCGGGCTTTAGAAAGTGCGGTCGATATCGACCATGTTTTTAGAAAGTTAGATAAGGTGCAATTTTTTCAATGGTTGTTTCTCCTAAACCATCAATTTTTGACAAATCTGCCACATTCTTGATTTTGCCTACTTTATTACGATAATCAATGATCGCTTGAGCTTTTTTCTCCCCAATGCCAGAAAGTTTTTGTAAGGTTTCCGCATCTGCTTTATTAATATTGACTTTGGCTTTTGAGGAAATTTTTTCTTTTTCTGTTTTAACCTGTTCTTTTGTTGAATTAAATTTTTCAGAGGCTTTATCTTTCATTGATGAAGTTTCTGATGATTTCATTGATTTAGCTTTTTCTTTCGCTACATCCATTTTTTCTTTTGTCACATCTTTTGTGGACTTCATTGCCTCTTTGGCTTTTTCTTTTGTAGTGACCGCTTTTTCTTTCAGACTATTTTGATCTGCAATAACACTTTCTTTTTGGTTTTGAATCATTGAATTAACATTGGTTACAGCTTCTTTTTTAAAAGTGGTAACCGTACTTTCATTTGCAAATGCAGCCCCGGAAACAGCCATAGTAAGTGCGGTCAAAGTTAATAAAGATTTTAAAGATTTCATAAAAAACTCCTATAAATAATGATTGTGTCAAAAGACGACTCTTAAGATTCTAATTTAGACAATTAGTTCAATTCTATTGCATTTTATAATAAAAAAAGTGCCTCAAAAGAGGCACTACTCGGAAAGCAAAATAGATGTCGGCTATTTAGGATAGCACTTGTTTTTAGTGAGGCTAGGTTACTCTTATCAAGATAGTTATGCAAATATCTATTTTCAAATTTGTGAAGTAAGTCACGGTTTTTCTTAATTTTTTCTTTTTTTATAAAAAAAGCGCCTATTATTTAGACGCTTTTCTCTAAAGATTTAGAATTAACCGGTAATAAATTTTTCACCTAATTCAATATCTGCACGCAATGTCGGCAACATAGCGTCCAATGCCTTTTGTTCAAACTCACTTAATAAACCGATTGGCAGAATTTCTTCCACCCCTTCTTTGCCTAAACGAACCGGTTGAGCAAAGAAACGGGCATATTTTCCGTCACCTTCCACGTAAGTGCATTCAACAACCGTTTCACCTTTTAGACCTTTTATTAAAGAACGGGCAAAACGAGCAGCAGCTTGTGCCATAGAAAGCGTTGCCGATCCACCACCGGCTTTAGCTTCTACAACTTCAGTTCCTGCATTTTGGATACGTTTTGTTAATGGTTCAATTTCTTCAGCCGTAAAGTCAGCATAAGGAACTTGAGAAAGTAATGGAAGAATCGTAACGCCTGAATGTCCACCGATAACCGGTACGGTTGTGCGGGAAACATTGAGATTTTTCAATTCGGCAACAAAGGTTTCCGAGCGAAGTACATCTAACGTTGTCACACCAAATAATTTACGTTTGTCATAAACACCGGCCTTTTTCAATACTTCAGCAGCAATGGCAACCGTTGTATTAACCGGGTTAGTAATAATACCTATACAGGCTTTCGGACAAACTACCGCTATTTTTTCAATAAGATTACGAACAATCCCTGCATTAATATTGAATAAATCGGAACGATCCATACCCGGTTTGCGTGCTACACCCGCAGAAATCAATACCACATCGGCACCTTCAAGTGCCGGAGTTGGATCCTCACCTGAAAAACCTTTCACCTTCACTGCAGTGGGAATATGGCTTACGTCAGCCGCCACACCGGGGGTGATCGGGGCAATATCGTAAAGCGATAATTCGGTTTCTGCCGGTAATTGTAGTTTTAGCAATAATGCTAATGCTTGGCCGATACCTCCGGCTGCACCCAATACTGCAACTTTCATGTGTACTCCTTATTAAGTAGATTAACTAGCGCTATAAATTTTAAAAGGTCAATCAATAAATTACAAACACTGAAATTCAATAATGAGATCTAGTTCAAATTTCTAGATAAAACTTCTTTCTTTTGGCGCTCAATTTTGTATTTCTGTTGCATATTTTGAATTTTTATGCAAGGCTTATGCAAATTAATTTTTGTATAAAATAAACAAATGGATAATTTAACAAAAGCATTTAAAGAGTTGCTGAACCAGGAAAGTTTTTCCTCTCAAGGAGAAATTGTTGAAGCTCTAAAAAATCAAGGTTTTCCAAGTATAAATCAATCAAAAGTTTCACGGATGTTGAGCAAATTCGGTGCAGTGCGTGCGCGTAACACCAAAATGGAAATGGTCTATTGCTTACCAAATGAATTAAGTGTACCAGCAACCAGTAGCCCATTACGAAACCTCGTATTAGATATTGATCATAATGAATTTTTAATCGTGATTAAAACGACACCGGGCGCTGCGCAATTAATCGCACGTCTGTTGGATTCCGTTGGTAAATCAGAAGGTATTCTTGGTACGATTGCAGGTGATGATACAATTTTCGTATCGCCAACACGTACAACCTCTATTTCAACGCTTATTGAACACATTAAAAATTTATTTGAAAACTCACTTTAATGAATATTTTCATCACCGGCGGTACCGGATTAATTGGGAAAAAATTAGTCTCGGCCCTTTTACAAGATCAGCATCAAATTACGCTTTTCACTCGCAGTGAAGAAAAGGCTCGAGCTATCTTCCCTCAGAAAACATTGAGATTTTTGACCGCACTTTCTCCCCTTAAAAATTTAGATGAATTTGATATGGTGATAAATCTTGCCGGTGAACCGATTTTTGCTAAACGATGGACCACTTCACAAAAAGCGAAACTATTTGATAGTAGGATCAACCTGACCCAGCAATTAGTTACATTGATTAACGCCGGTGTAAATCCACCACGGCTAATTTCCGCTTCTGCAACCGGGATTTATGGCGATCAACCCGATCAAGTTCTCACGGAAACAAGCCCTAGCACTCCTCATACTTTCACGGCAAAACTTTGCCACGCTTGGGAAACCACGGCATTACAAGCCAACACAACGGTTTGTATTCTTCGCACCGGTATGGTGCTTTCACCGAATGGCGGGGCATTAGAAAAAATGCTTCCGCTATATTATTGGAATTTAGCCGGGCCATTAGGCTCGGGAAAGCAATATTGGTCGTGGATCGCATTGGAAGATATGGTCAGCGGAATTTTATTTTTACTTTCTCATACTGAATGTCAGGGGATTTATAATTTCGTTTCACCTCAGCCGATTACCAATCAGGCGTTTAATCAACAACTAGCCCAATCATTAAAACGTTGTGCCCCTTTCCCGGCACCCAAATTTGCTTTAAAACTCGCCTTAGGTGAACGTGCCAATATGCTATTAGAAAGCCAATATGTTTTGCCCAAAAGACTTATTGAAGCGGGGTTTACTTTTCAATATGAAAATTTAGCCCAATATTTCACCGCACTTTTCCTAAAAAAATAACATAAAAAAACGCACCTTGATGACAACCAAGGTGCGTTTTATTCTTCATCAAATTTAGTCGTTATTACTTGAGAAGATTGAAAGCAATCTTAATAAACTTAAGAATAAGTTATAAATTGCTACATAAATACTCACTGTGGCACGAATGTAATTTGTCTCACCACCGTGAATGATATTGCTGGTTTCATATAAAATTGTCATCGTTGAGAAAACAACAAATAATGCACTAATTGCAATGGCTAATGCCGGCATTTGGAAGAAGAAACTTGCTACCATACCAAGTAAAAGCACAATGAAAAGGGCAAACATTGCGGTTGCAAGAAATGACATATCTTTTTTTGTCGTCAACACATAAGCTGAACAGGCAAAGAAAACAATCGCTGTGCCGGCAAACGACAACATGATTAAATCTTCCATACCATTTGCCACATACATATTAAGAATTGGTCCAATGGTGTAGCCCATAAAACCGGTAAAGGCAAATGCCGCTAAAATACCCGCAGGACGATCAGCTAAACGATGTGTAATGAAAAGTAAGCCGTAAAAGCCTACAAGTAAAACAATAATGTTTGGATAAGGCAAATTCATCGCCATAGAAATATAGGCGACTACTGCCGAAAATGCCATTGTTAGCCCAAGCAAAAAGTAAGTATTACGAAGCACTTTATGAGTGCTTAATAAGGATTCATTTCTTGAGTCAACAATAATGCGTGATTGCATAAAAGCTCCTTAATAACGTTAGTTAGCATCAAACCGTAAAGTAAGGGCGGGCGTATAAAAAGTCAATGGTTGAGCCAAAATTATTTTCTTATTTTGAGCAAAAAACATTCAAAATGAATAAATAAACATCGACTAAATGGATTTCACTCGTTTTTTATTTACATCAAGAAATTTTGAATTATACTACCCACCGTCAAGTACGGAGGAATGGTCGAGTGGTTGAAGGCACCGGTCTTGAAAACCGGCGAGGGTTTACGCCCTCCGTGAGTTCGAATCTCACTTCCTCCGCCATCAAATTAAGAAAATCCCTTAGTTAAAAAACTAAGGGATTTTTGTTTTACCAACAAAACCTTTCATTGACGTGATTTTCTAACCGCTCTTTTTGCCATTTCGCTTTCTGCTGTGGATCAGCAAAAAATTCATCCTGTGTCTTTAAACGAGCCTTTAGTTTTTCTTCCGCTTCTTTTAAAGCAATGTGTCGATCTTGAAATTGAGAGGGTAAGGCTTTGATAAAAATAATTTCATAAGGATGAGAGATGACCCAATCTACCGCCTCCTTTGCCAATTGACGCTGTTTGTTTAAATCACAAAACGCATAAGGGTTGACAAATTGCCCGATGACTTGGCTAAATCCGGTATTTTCCGCCACGCTCGACTTGGGCAAATCTAATACATACAGTACGGTAATTAAACGATTTTGCCCCCGATAAAACCATTTCACCGCCTCATCACGCAAGCCAAAATCATAAGCCCGAGCCGACAGGGTAAATAATGTAATAGGGGAAATTCGTGCCGAATTTTCTTCCACAAATTTAACCGCACTTTGATAGCCCTTTAAGCTATTTTCCCGCAAAAGCGGATCAAGTTGCTTATGTACGAAAACATTTTGAGCTTTGCCCTTTTCAGAGGAATAATAAGGTTTCACATAAATATCAATGGATTTCACGGGTTCCTTGCTGATCGTACTACAAGCAGTTAGACCCAGTGCGGTCAAAATCATCGTTATTTTTCCGGTTAATCTCATCATACCTCCATCAGGAAATCATTTTTTATCTCATAAAAGTGCGGTGGATTTTAACAGAGTTTTCTCTTTTTCCTATATAATTACGCTACACATTAACGATTAAACAAAAAATGAAAATCCACTTAATTCGTAGCCAAACCACCCTTGATTTCAATAATGAAACAAGCCTACTCGATCATCTCGAACGCCACAATATTCATCACGAATATCAATGTCGTAGCGGTTATTGCGGTTCCTGCCGTACGAAGATCAAAAAAGGCAAGGTATCCTATCCGGAAACGCCCCTTGCCTTTATTCAGCCTAATGAAATTTTATTATGTTGTTGCCGTGTGGAAACGGATCTTGAATTGGAATTATAGATTATTCAAATCCAGTACATCCGTCATATCAAATAAGCCATGGGATTGATTTTCCAGCCATTTTCCAGCTCGCACCGCCCCCTTTGCAAAGGTCATTCGGCTGGAGGCTTTGTGGGAAATTTCCACCCGCTCGCCAATGTCTGCAAACCAGACGGTATGTTCACCCACTACATCTGAGGCACGGATCGTGGAAAAACCGATTTCATCCGGTTTACGTTCACCGGTAATGCCCTCACGGCAAAATACACCATGAGTTTTCAAATCACGCCCTAAGGTTTTCGCAATATGTTCCCCCATTGAAAGTGCTGTACCTGAAGGCGCATCCACTTTATGGCGATGGTGGGCT
Organism: Rodentibacter ratti; assembly: GCF_002000485.1. GTDB lineage: Bacteria > Pseudomonadota > Gammaproteobacteria > Enterobacterales > Pasteurellaceae > Rodentibacter > Rodentibacter ratti. Next base: position 109,301 of record NZ_MLAJ01000006.1, read on the forward strand.
TCAATAATTTCAATATCGCAATAATCCCCCATCACTTTGGCGGCTTTTTCCAAGAGTTTGAAGACTAAATTCACGCCGACACTAAAATTAGAAGCAAAAACAATGGCGATTTTTTCAGAGGCGGCTTGAATGGCAATTTTGCCTGCTTCATCAAATCCTGTGGTACCGATCACCATTTTTTTATTATTCGCCACACAAAACGCCATATGCTCAAGCGTACCTTCCGGACGGGTAAAATCGATCAACAAATCAAACTGATCTTTTTGGGCTTCCAGATCATCGGATACCGCCACCCCAAGATGTCCAATGCCCGCTAGTTCCCCAGCATCCGCCCCAACTAATGATGAGCCTTGGCGTTCAAAAGCAGCGCCTAATTCCACGCCTTCTGCCGAATGAACCGCTTGAATTAATTGACGTCCCATTCTTCCGCCTGCGCCGGCAATTGCAATTTTCAATGTCATAGTTACTTCCTTCTTTTAATGAATCATTTCCATGATGCCGCTGTAAATTAACACGCCACCAAAGAATAAAAATACCACACCTGCCACATTATCAATATAACGGCTATATCGACTATAAAACCGTTTAGCAATACTACGCGAAAAAATAAAAGAAATCAGGTAAAAGTAAAAAAATGTGACCAATACAATTAAACCCAATGCCACGCCCATTTCCCAGATTTCCGTCATCTTGGCTAACACAAAAGACATCACACTGGAAAAATAGACCACCGCTTTTGCATTGGATAAATTCACCAACAAGCCTTTTAAGATTTCTTTTTTGGCGCTAGTTTGTTGATTCAATTCTTCAGCTGAGAGTGGCTTAAATTCAGCATTTTGTTTGCTACGCATCAATAAAAAACCGAGATACGCCAAATAGCTTCCACCCAATATCATTATCACACCGTGTAATGCCGGCATCGTGGCAAATAATACCGCCAACCCAAGCATTGAAACTGTCGCCCAAAATGCCACGCCTAATGTGATGCCAATAATGCCATAAACCGTATTTCGGCGAGAATTGCTTGCTGCCATTCGGCTCACATAAAAGAAATCCGGCCCCGGTGTCATTAAACCAAATAAATGTACAATAAGTAAATTTAGCATGTTATCTCCACACTTGAATCAAGAAAACCACGATAACCGCATAAATCGCCGCCAATACATCATCCACCATAATGCCAAAGCCACTTTCTAATTTATTGTCGAAATAGCGGATGGGAAAGGGTTTTAAAATATCGAAAAAACGAAAAAGCACAAATGCCGTTAAAATCCAAGGCAACGATAAAGTCGGGATAGCAGCAAGCACAATAAACACGCCGACAAACTCATCCCAGACGATAGCGCCGTGATCGTGCACCCCCATATCATCAGCGGTTTTTTGACATAAATAGCAGCCTAAAACAAAACAAAGTGCGGTCAAAATTAAGAAAGTTTTTGTTCCCAAAAGGGCGAGTAACATCACGCCTAATAGTGTGCCAAGAGCGCTTCCCCAGGTTCCCGGTGCAGGGCGACATAAACCAGCGCCTAGCCCCACTGCAAGCAAATGAACGGGATTTTTTAAAGAAATTCGTTTTAACGGGTTTTCTTCTGTCATATTTGTTCCTTGAAATGATCGAAACCAAGATTTGGTGAATAGTCGATCGGCTCACCGTTACGTAAAAAACGGATGGAAAACTGACCGCACTTTTCCTTCTCAAATGCCGGTACAACACGCCCAATACAGCGACAAGGCACATCAAGATTTTTTAGTCGGGCTTCAAGTAAAGGTTGATTTTCAGGCGGCACAGTAAAACACAATTCATAGTCTTCCCCACCGCTTAAGGCAAATTGCTCTGCTTGCGTGCGATCATAAAGATTTAATAATGATGAGGAAAGTGGCAATTTGGCAAGATCAATTTCTGCCGCACATTGACTTCGTTTAAGAATATGCCCAAGATCAGAATTTAACCCATCGGAAAGATCAATAGCAGCGTTGGCAACACCGATTAAGGCTTGTCCAAGCGCAATGCGTGGCGTTGGACGAAGATGACGTTCCTGTAAAAATTCTTCGTCAAAACTGACCGCTCTTTTGCCCGATAAAATCTGTTGCAAACCGGCAGCGCTATCGCCTAATGTACCGGAAACATAAATCCAATCCCCTGCTTTTGCTTGATGGCGGCATAGCGCCTTTCCTTTTTCCACCAAGCCTTGCGCCGTAATAGTAACGGATAGCCCACCTTTAGTGGTATCACCACCGATTAATGTGACGTTGTAATCTTTTAATGTTTGTAACAAACTTTGGCTAAATGGTTCAAGCCAGTTTTCATCCACTTTCGGTAAGGTTAAGGCAAGAGAAACCCATTTTGGCTGTGCGCCCATTGAAGCTAAATCACTTAAATTAGTGGCGACTGCTTTATAGGCCAAATCTTGCGGTAAAATGGAAGGTAGAAAATGGGTATGTTCCACCATAGTGTCAGTGGTAATGGCAAGCCAGCAATTTTCCGGAACGATTACTAAAGCGCAATCATCGCCAATAGATAAGTGTACCGAATCATCCTCTCGAATTTGCGGCTGTTTAAAATAGCTTTTGATTAAATCAAATTCACCCATTGCCATTGCTTACCCTTACACAAAAACAAAAAAGCACGCGTAAACACGCGCGCCATTTCGACCAAACTCAATTTATTTACGCCCTAATGCCGGTGCGATTTTGTCTAATACACCATTAATATATTTATGGCTGTCGTCCGAACCGAACACTTTTGCCACTTCAATGGCTTCGTTAATCACCACTTTGTACGGCACATCAAGCTCAAAACGCAATTCATAGACCGCTAAACGTAAAATGGCTTTTTCGATAGGATCAAGCTCATCAAAGGCACGATCAATATAAGGGGTAATGGAAAAATCCACAATTTCCATATTTTCCACAGCTTGACGAAATAATTGACGAAAATAAGGTTTATCCACGCCGTTCATATCTTGATCAAGCATAAAGGCAAGTTCTACCTCTTCTGCTGTATTACCGGAAACCGCCCAAGAATACAGGGCTTGCATGGCACATTCACGCGCCCGACGACGAGCCGAGGGTTTCTTCACTGATTTTTGTTCTATCATTATTTATGCCGCATCAATTTGTTGAAGAAGATTGATCATTTCAAGTGCCGTTAATGCCGCTTCCGAGCCTTTATTACCTGCTTTTGTGCCTGCTCGCTCAATGGCTTGGTCAATATTTTCAGTGGTTAACACACCAAATGCCACAGGAATTTCCGCTTCCATTGCCACTTTGCCTAGCCCACTACTTGCCTCACCCGCCACATATTCAAAATGAGCTGTGCCGCCACGAATCACTGTTCCCAATGCCACAATTGCATCAAATTTTTTACTTTCCGCTAAACGACGAGCAACCAACGGAAGCTCATAAGCACCCGGAGCACGCACAAGGGTAATATTTTCGTCTTTTACTTGACCGATACGCTTTAAGGTATCAACCGCACCTTCCAATAAACTTTCATTAATAAAGCTGTTAAAACGTGCAATCACCACGGCTACTTTTGCGTTAGGTGCGGCAACAACGCCTTCTAAAACTTTCATATTTTTTCCTATGTTATTCGTCCTAATAAATTGGTGGCAGATTCTAGCACAAAAATTACTGCCTATCAGCATTTATCTTGCCTACTGCAAAACGAAGTGCGGTCATTTTTCGCGGTATTATGTAGCAGCTGCACAAAGATTTAACCGATTAAAAGTCTTACAATCCCCATTGAAATTTAAACTCAATGGGGATTTTATTTTTAACTAAAAA
>NZ_MLAJ01000007.1 GCF_002000485.1 Rodentibacter ratti
TGAAGGTGGATTTTTACTTGTGAGGAAAAAATGAATATTGAGATTATTCCCGTTACACCATTTCAACAAAATTGTAGTTTAATTTGGGATGATGAAAAAAATGCGGCTATCGTTGATCCAGGTGGGGAAGCGGAAAAATTAATTCAGCAAATTGAAAAATTTGGCGTAAATCTAAAAGTAATTTTACTTACCCATGCTCATCTCGATCATGTTGGGGCGGTAGAACAGCTTAAACAGTACTTTAATGTAGAAATTTGGGGGCCACAAGAAAAAGATCTCTTTTTATTTGATAGTTTGCCTGAGCAGGCTGCACGTTTTGGTTTACCGAATATTAAACCATTTTTGCCTGATCGTTGGCTGAATGAAGGAGAAGTGATTCGTATCGGGGATTTTCGATTTGATATTTTACACTTACCTGGTCATACTCCTGGACATATCGGATTCATTGAACAAGAGAAAAAAGTCGCATTTACAGGCGATGTACTATTTCAAGGGAGTGTAGGGCGGACAGATTTTCCTCAAGGGAGTTATGAACAGCTTATTTCTTCTATTCGTGAGAAATTATTTAAACTTCACGATGATACGATTATTATTGCCGGCCATGGCCCTTATACTACGATCCAACAAGAAAAAGCCACTAATCCGTTCTTAAAGTAAAAAAATAAAGGCACATTTTGTGCCTTTATTTGAAATACTTACATTTTTTCAACAGTTTTAATACCTAGTAAGTCTAGCCCTTGTTTTAAGGTTTTTTCTGTTAGCAAAGCCAGTTTTAAACGACTTAATTTGATTGTTTCATCTTCCGAATTTAGAATTGGACAATGCTCGTAGAATGAAGAAAACGTACCGGCTAATTCATATAAATAGCTACAAAGGATATGTGGAGAGCCTTCTCTGCCTACAGTCTGTACGGCCTCTTCGAATTGTAAAAGTTTAATGGCAAGCAAACGTTCTTTCTCATCAACCAGCATTAATGGCGCAGTATAAAGTGCGGTCAAATCGACTTGAGTTTTGTTGAAGATTGAACGAATACGGGTGTAAGCATATTGCATATAAGGTGCAGTGTTGCCTTCAAAACTGAGCATATTATCCCAATCAAAAACATAGTCAGTGGTGCGGTTTTTGGAAAGATCCGCATATTTTACCGAGCCGATTCCTACCGCTTCAGCGACCGCCGCTTTTTCGGTATCAGACAAATTATTGCTTTTTTCATTAATTAATACTGTAGCCCGTTCAATCGCTTCATCTAATAAATCCGCTAATTTTACCGTTCCACCGGTACGGGTTTTGAATGGTTTTCCATCTTTACCCAACATCATACCGAAATTTTTATGTTCCAATGAAAAGTTGTCAGGTACATAGCCTGCTTTACGGGTAATCAGCCACGCTTGCTGCATATGCTGGCTTTGGCGAGTGTCAGAAAATACTAATGCTCGATCGGCTTTCAATGTCTCATAACGATATTTTGCAGCGGCAATATCGGTCGTCGTATAAAGGAAACCGCCATCTTTTTTCTGTACGATGACCCCCATTGCCTCACCTTCTTTATTTTTGAATTCATCTAAATAAACGACAATTGCACCATCGTCTTCTACTGCCAATCCTTGTTTTTTTAAATCCTCGACGATGCTGGGTAACATTGGATTGTAAAGACTTTCGCCCATCACATCTTTTTCCGTTAAGGTAACATTTAGGCGATCATAATTATGCTGATTCTGTTGCATTGTGATATCCACTAAGCGTTTCCACATAGAGCGACAGTATTCGTCTCCGCTTTGCAATTTCACTACATAATTACGGGCTTTTTCCGCAAATTTTTCATCTTCATCATAGTGTTTTTTGGCTTCTCGGTAGAATGCTTCCAAATCCTGTAATTCCATTTCACTCGCATGTTCGTTTTGCATTTTTTCCAGATAAGCAATTAACATCCCGAATTGGGTTCCCCAGTCCCCTACATGGTTGGCTCGAATAACTTTATGTCCTAAAAATTCAAGCGTACGAGCCACGGCATCGCCAATAATTGTTGAGCGTAAATGACCAACATGCATTTCTTTAGCAACGTTAGGTGAAGAGTAATCAATCACAACGGTTTGTGTATCCGCAGTTTGAACACCTAAATTAGGTTGGCTAAGAGTGTGAGAAATCTGTTTTGCAATCCAGTCTGGATTTAAGAAAATATTAATAAAACCGGGACCGGCGATTTCTAATTTTTCTGCAATATCTGAAAGATGAGCATTTGCTAAAACATTTTGTGCAAATTCACGTGGGGGTAAATTCATTTTTTTTGCTGCCGCCATAATGCCGTTTGCCTGGTAGTCACCAAATTGAGGCTTTCCTGATTGGCGCACGAGAGCATCACAAGATTTATCAGCACCGGCTGCTATCATCGCTTGTTTAATTTTATCAGATAAAATAGATTGAATATTCACGGTTTTTCCTGTGTTTAAATTGAATATTAAAAATAATGGATTATGATAGCGTTCTTTATTGATTTCTCAAAGGGAGAATATGAAATTAAACGAAAATCTGCTCGTACTTGAGGAGGAATTAGAAGATTTTGAGAGAAAAATTCAAGCGCTTGCGAATGTAATGGCTATTAGTTTATCAGATTATGAAATCGATCATCTTGCTTTGCGAGCAAATAGTGAACAAAAAGCAAAAAATTGGCTGACACATTTATTAAAGTGCGGTAGAATTTTGTCCGATAATGTCATTAATGGGCGACCTATCTATTTAATTCAATTAGAAAAGCCGCTTGCCTTTGCCGGGCAATTTGTTGATGTTATTGAATTACCGTTTCCTAAAAATAAACAATATCCTCAAGAAACTTGGGAGCATATTGAGATTGTTGTTCCTTTCCTCGCAGATGAATCAACAGAGGCGTGGGTAGAGCGAGTCAATAAACAATTTTTATGGCAACGATTACCTAAATTAACAACAAAAGTGAGTGAACCTAAAGCGGAAGGAGAGCGCTTACCAAATCCTTCTATTGCAGTTGGTTTCGTTGATAAAAGCGAAAATTATGCTTGTATTAAAGTTCACCCTTATCCAATTAAAAAAATACTCGAGGTTTAGCACAATGAAAAAAGTGACTTTAGCGTTGACAGTTTTATTAAGCTTAGGTTTAGCCGCCTGTTCATCAAATAACCAAAAAGATGAAAGTGCATATAAAGGTCAAGTAATTTTTAGTGAAATGCAAGGTGAAAACCTTCAATTAACTATTCGCAAAAATAATTGTTCTTATAAAGTTGAAGGTGAAACAGAAACAGTTACTCACGCGTATGATTCAACTTTAGTTGTTGGTGCTTGTGTAAAAGTATCTGATAACGGTAACGGCTTAAAAAATATTTCTACTTGGTCTCCAAGAAATCCAATTTAATTTAATAAATTATAAGGTTGGTTAATTATGAAAAAAATGGCAGTAGCATTAGTACTTGCTGTTACATTTGGTGTCACAGGTTGTGCGAATACTGATATTTTTAGTGGTGATGTTTACTCTGCCGATCAGGCAAAGGAAGCGCGTTCAATTAGTTACGGTACGTTAGTTTCTGTCCGCCCGGTAAAAATTCAAGCTGATAATCAGGGTGTAATCGGAACTGTTGGTGGTGGTGTACTTGGTGGTGTTGCGGGTAATGCAATCGGAGGCGGTCGTGGTCAAGCAATCGCAACAGCGGTTGGTGCGATTGCCGGCGCTATAGCAGGTAGCAAAATTGAAGAAAAAGCGAGTCAAGTTAATGGTGCAGAACTTGTCATTAAAAAAGATGATGGAAAAAGCATTGTTGTAGTACAAAAGGCAGATCCTAAATTTGTTGCCGGTAAAAGAGTACAAATTGTAGGTGGTTCATCACTCAATGTTTCTGTAATTAACTAACGGACTCATATTCTAAGAAAAAAGCGAACATTATGTTCGCTTTTTTAATACGCTATAAAGTTCTCCGTAGTTATTTAATTTCTAACACAAATCTTTTCAAATTCTTCAAAGAATGTCGGAAAGGTTTTTGCTGTGCATTGAGGATCAAGAATTGTTACAGGAGTATCTGAAAGTGCAATCAGTGAAAAACACATTGCCATACGATGATCATTGTAGGTAGCAATGCTTGCATGCTGAAATTTATTTAATGGAAGCGGGGTAATACGAATAAAATCTTCTCCCTCCTCAACTTCTGCGCCGATTTTTCTTAATTCAGTCGCCATTGCGGTGAGGCGATCCGTCTCTTTTACCCGCCAGTTGTAAATATTGCGAATAGTGGTTTCACCTTCTGCAAAAAGTGCGGTTGTAGCAATAGTCATTGCTGCATCCGGAATATGATTCATATCCATATCAATGCCATGAAGTGTGGACTTTTCTACTTGGATAAAATCATCTCCCCAAGTCACTTTTGCCCCCATTTTTTCTAGTACTTCGGCAAATAAACGATCACCTTGTATAGAATTTTTTCCGATACCCGTGATTTTTACTTTGCCTTTGACAGCAGCAGCCGCTAAAAAGTAAGACGCAGAGGAGGCGTCACCTTCTACGAGATATGTACCGGGTGAAAGATAGGATTGGTTACCTTTAATATGGAAAGTTTTGTATTCGTGATTTTCTACATTAATGCCAAAATCTTTCATCATTGCCAATGTGATATCAATATAAGGTTTAGAAACTAACTCTCCAATAACTTCTATTTCTACATCGTTTTCAGAAAGGGGAGATGTCATTAAAAGTGCGGTCAAAAATTGTGATGAAATTGAACCATCGATTTTAATTTTCCCACCTTTTATGCCACGGTTTCGAATAGCAAGGGGAGGGTAACCCTCGTTTTCCAAATAACGTATATCGGCACCCGCTTGATGGAGCGCATCGACTAAATGTTGAATAGGGCGCTCTTTCATGCGAGGTTCACCGGTGAGGATCACTTCACCCTCGCTTTCACCTTTTAAACAAAGTGCAGCGCTTAACGGGCGCATTGCTGTACCGGCATTACCAAGAAAAAGAGAAAGCCCTCCTTGAACATTAAATGCACCACCTAAGCCTTCAATTTCGCAGACGGTTTTATCCTCAGAAAGTTGGTAATTTACCCCGAGTGCTTTGAGAGCGTTCAGCATATGGCGAATATCATCACTATCGAGCAAGTTAGTGACTTTTGTTGTCCCCTTAGCCAGTGCGGCAAGAAGCAGTGCCCGATTAGATAAACTTTTTGAGCCAGGAAGGTTAATTGTACCTTCAACCATCTTAATTGGCATGAGAGTAATAGATTCCATTACAGCACCACTGTTTTATTTTTATAAACAAAGATTCTATCATGAAGCGCAAGATCAAGTGCGCGGCTGAGTACCGTTTTTTCTACATCTCTGCCGGCATGCATCATTGCATCTGCACTATAAGTATGATCTACATTTATCACATTCTGCATAATGATTGGGCCTTGATCCAATTCATTATTAATAAAATGTGCAGTCGCACCGATAATTTTTACACCTCTCTCATAGGCTTGATGGTAGGGTTTTGCGCCAATAAATGCCGGCAAGAAAGAGTGGTGAATATTAATGACTCGGTTTGGATAGCGCTCTACGAACTCAGGATTGAGCACACGCATGTATTTGGCTAATACAATATAGTCTGGAGTGTATTCGTCAATTTTTGCTGCAAGTAACTTATCATGTTCAACTCGAGTTAAACCTTCATGACTAATGTAATGAAATGGAATATTAAAACGTTCCACCAGTTCACGTAAGTTATCATGGTTACCAATAACGGCGACAATTTCTACATCCAGTGCACCATAATAATTTTTCATTAAAATATCGCCAAGACAATGTGCTTCTTTAGTCACTAAAATGACAATACGTTTACGTTTTGAGCTAATTAATCGACAATTTGTCCCCTTCGGTAAACTATATTTGAGATCTTCAAGTAAAGTTGTTTCATTAAAAATTCCTTCAAGCTCTGTACGCATAAAGAAATGTTTTGTTTCAAAATCAACAAATTCATTATTGTGTAAAATATTTAATTGGTGTTTATAACAAATATTTGTAATTTTAGCGATCAAGCCTTTATCATCGGGGCAATCTGTGAGAAGTATTTTTTTTTCGATCATAGTATTAGTACAGCATTTTATTATAAATAAAAGAGAACCCATAAAAATATATGGGTTCTTCTTAGAGAGAAGGGATAATTAAATTTCAAAGTCAGACAAAGACTTACCGGCATCTAAAGCTTTTTGAATGACGCTCGGAGTACGCCCTTGACCCGTCCAGGTTTTTTGTTCTCCACTTTCAGTGGTATATTTATATTTTGCAGGAAGAGGCTTACGTTTTTTACGGGAACCTGAGGAGAAAGTACCAATAATGGCTTGTAATTCTTCAGCGGTAATTCCTTCCTGTTTAATTAATTCTTTATATTTTGCAATACGTGCTTTACGCTCAATTTCAGCTTGTTGGATTTCTGCCATTTGTACACGTTTTTCAGCAAGTGCTTCCTCAAATTTCTTTAATGCACTCTCAGCTTGCTCTAATGTTAAATCACGTATTGCGGCACGAATACTGTGACGGTTAGTAAATATTTTAGTTAAATCAGCCATAATAAACCTCTATTTTATGATGTGTAAAAATATAAACGTCAGTTGGATCATAATAACGAAATTAATTCATAAGGTAAATCTTAAATTTAAATAAAATTAAGTAAAATGAAATTATGAATACCCTATTTTTAATATTTATTATAGATACTATCTCATTATGGTTTTTGGCGAAGTTGAAGTAATTTACAGAATTTATTAGATTTTTTTTCAGTTTTCCTGTAATCTTCCAGTTCCTTATAAAGTAGAGGTGCGATTACTATAAGTATTTTTTCTGAGTGGATAACGATGACGGAAAAGGAAAGGAGTAGTCGCCGAAATCAGTTAAAAGTCGTTTTAGCTGGTTGGTGGCGTATCTGAAAGGAACGTTACTGTCATAGTGAATAACTATGGAGCGCTACGGTTAGGAGGGTTATTATTACCCTATTTTCTGCCGTTGTCTCCATTAATTTTTAGGTGTAACTTAATGGAACTTATCGATTATTCTTCTTCAATCTGGTCTATTTCTCCTGCGTTGCTAGCCATTGTGTTGGCGATTGCAACACGTCGAGTATTAGTTTCTCTGAGCACGGGGATTTTAGTTGGTGCGTTAATGCTCAATAATGCTTCAATTTTACCTACTCTTATCTATTTGAAAGATAATATTATTTCCTTGGTGTACAGTGATGGTGCGATTAATTCAAATATGAATATCGTTCTTTTCTTAATTCTGCTTGGTATTTTGACCGCACTTTTAACAGTGTCCGGTAGTAACCATGCTTTTGTGGAATGGGCTCAAAAGCGGATTAAGGATCGTCGTGGTGCAAAATTATTAGCTGCATCTTTGGTTTTTGTTACGTTTATTGATGATTACTTCCATAGTCTTGCTGTGGGGGCGATTGCTCGTCCTGTAACCGATCGTTTCAAGGTATCACGTGCAAAATTAGCTTATATTCTTGATTCTACCGCTGCGCCAATGTGTGTGATGATGCCGGTGTCAAGCTGGGGGGCTTATATCATAACCTTAGTGGCAGGTTTATTAACGACCTATTCCATTACTGAATACACACCGATTGGGGCATTTGTCGCAATGAGCGCAATGAATTACTATGCAATCTTTGCATTACTTATGGTCTTTTTTGTTGCCTATTTCTCATTTGATATTGCTTCCATGGCTCGTCATGAAAAAGCCGCAATGGAACGTGAAAATCATGATTTGGAAGAAGATTTAGGGGCAAAAGGCCATGTGCGTAATTTGATCCTACCAATAGTGATTTTGATCGTAACGACAGTTTCAATGATGATCCATAGCGGTGCGGGTGCGCTTGCCGAATCAGGTGTGCCATTTTCCATATTAGGCGCTTTTGAAAATACAAATGTGGGTGTCTCTCTTGTTGTTGGGGGAGTAAGTGCGGTCGTTATATCGACAGTTTTAATTATCTTAGATGGTCAGGTAAGTGTTAAAGAGTATGCTCGCGCATGGATACTCGGTATTAAATCGATGTCAGGGGCAATTGCAATTTTATTCTTTGCTTGGACAATCAATAAAATCGTCGGTGATATGCAAACGGGTAAATATCTCTCCACCTTGGTTTCCGGCAATATTCCCGTTCAATTTTTACCGGTGATTTTATTTGTTCTTGGTACGGCGATGGCGTTTTCAACAGGGACAAGCTGGGGAACTTTCGGTATTATGCTGCCAATTGCCGCTGCGATGGCAGCGAATGCGGCACCGGAGTTAATGCTGGCCTGTCTTTCTGCAGTAATGGCTGGTGCCGTATGCGGAGATCACTGTTCACCGGTTTCGGATACCACGATTCTTTCTTCTACCGGGGCAAAATGTAACCATATGGATCATGTTACAACCCAACTACCTTATGCTTTAACGGTTGCTGCATCAAGTTGTGTTGGTTATATCACAGTTGGTTTTACAGAATCCGGTGTGGCAGGCTTTATTGCAACAGCGGTGTCCTTAGTTATACTCGTGTTTATTGTGAAAAAACGCTAAAAATGTGATTTACTTCAAAAAAATAAATAAAAAATAAAATTTTTCTATTTTTATAAAATGCGACATAAAGTCGCATTTTTTTATTTTTTAATTTAATTTTATTTATTTTATTCTTTGTTTTTGTTATTTGTTGGTTTTTTATTTTGTTTGCTCTGGGTTTTTACACTCCGAATGTATCTAGACAAAGATTTTTTTGTCAGTATGATGAAACCCATTCAGAAAGTATCACTTAATCATCAATTAAAGTGCGGTCAATTTAGGAGTGAATTATGAAGAAATTATCCGGTGCGGAAATGGTAGTGCAATCACTACGTGACGAAGGTGTCGAGTATTTGTTTGGTTATCCTGGGGGGGCTGTGCTTGATATTTATGATGCCATTCATACCCTTGGGGGCATTGAACATATTCTTGTGCGTCATGAACAAGCCGCTGTCCATATGGCGGACGGTTATGCCCGAGCAACAGGCAAAGTGGGCTGTGTATTAGTGACTTCAGGCCCCGGTGCGACCAATGCTATCACCGGTATTGCCACTGCTTATGCAGATTCTGTGCCAATGGTGGTGATTTCAGGGCAAGTGATGAGCCATCTCATTGGTAGTGATGCATTCCAAGAATGCGATATGGTGGGAATTTCACGTCCTGTGGTAAAACACAGTTTTATTGTCAAAAAAGCAGAAGATATTCCGGAAACAATCAAAAAAGCCTTTTACATTGCATCAACAGGTCGTCCGGGTCCTGTTGTGGTAGATATTCCAAAAGACACGGTCAACCCAACCCATAAATTCCCTTATGAATATCCAAAATCTGTTGAAATGCGTTCTTATAATCCCACAGTGAACGGACATAAAGGACAGATTAAAAAAGCGCTAAAAGCCTTATTAGTGGCTAAAAAACCGGTGTTATTCGTGGGTGGTGGGGCGGTTGCCGCAGAATGTAGTGAAGCATTAACCCAATTTGCTCAACGTTTGAATTTACCGGTGACGGCATCGTTGATGGGATTAGGTGTCTATCCGAGTACGGATAAACAATTCTTAGGCATGCTTGGTATGCACGGCACTTATGAAGCTAACAATGCTATGCACGAAAGTGATTTAATTCTTGGTATTGGCGTGCGTTTTGATGATCGTACAACAAATAATCTTGAAAAATACTGTCCACATGCCAAAGTGATTCAGATCGATATTGACCCGACATCCATTTCTAAAAATGTCCAAGTGGCGATCCCCATTGTCGGCAATGCAAAAAATATTTTAGATGAATTTTTAAGTTTATTAGGTGAAGAAGGGGGGAATCACCCACAAAATCATCTTGAAGATTGGTGGAAACAAATTAATCAATGGAAAGCCAAAAACTGCTTGGATTTCGACCGCACTTCAGGTGTGATTAAACCGCAACAAGTGATGGAAGCGGTTTACCGTATTACTAATGGTGAGGCTTATGTGGCTTCAGATGTGGGACAACATCAAATGTTTGCCGCATTGCATTATCCTTTTGATAACCCCCGTCGTTGGATTAATTCCGGTGGACTAGGGACGATGGGCTTTGGGTTGCCTGCCGCATTAGGTGTCAAACTTGCCCAACCAAACGCCACGGTGGTATGTGTGACCGGAGACGGCAGTATTCAAATGAATATTCAGGAATTATCCACTGCAACCCAATACGGCATTCCTATTGTCATTATTTGTTTGAATAACCATTTCTTAGGTATGGTGAAACAGTGGCAGGATTTGATTTATTCAGGGCGACATTCACAAACCTATATGAATTCCTTACCGGATTTTGTGAAATTGGCAGAATCTTATGGGCATGTCGGCATTAAAATTGCTACACCGGATGAATTAGAAAGCAAGTTGGAAGAAGCCTTTAAACTTAAAAACAAACTTGTTTTTGTCGATATCAATGTTGATGAAAGTGAACACGTTTATCCAATGCAAGTGCGTGGTGGCGCTATGAATGAAATGATTTTAGGTAAAGTAAAAGGGGAGAATGAGTAATGCGTAGAGTTTTGTCTGTTCTATTAGAAAACGAATCCGGTGCACTATCACGTGTGGTGGGTTTATTCTCTCAACGTGCATTTAATATTGAAAGTCTTACCGTGGCACCAACGGATGATCCCACATTATCAAGAATGACGATTGAAGCTGTAGGTGATGAACAAGTGCTTGAGCAAATTGAAAAGCAACTACATAAGCTCGTTGATGTGTTTAAAGTGATTAATTTAAGTAATCATGAACACGTTGAGCGTGAAGTTTTACTGGTAAAAATCCGTGCAACGGGAGCATCACGTGATGAAATTAAACGTCTCACCGATATTTTCCGTGGTCAAATCGTGGATGTTACGCCTAAATCCTACACGGTTCAATTAACCGGTACAAAAGATAAGTTAGACGCTTTTGTTGCGGCTGTGAAGGAAGAAACGACATTACTTGAAATTGTTCGTTCAGGATTAATCAGTCTTTCTCGTGGTGAGAAAAACATTCTTTAATTTATCCCTTTTATTAATGAAAAATCTGTACTTATGGTGGTGCAGATTTTTTTATATTTTCTGTATTGAGTGGTTATTTTATTGAGGGTAGGATAAAGGCAGATTATTACCTAATAAGGACAAATCATGGCTAAATCCCCTTACATTCCTTCTTCTGAGCTAAAGACGATTCTCCATTCCAAACGGGCTAATTTATATTATTTAGAGCACTGTCGGGTTTTATTAAATGGCGGTAGAGTGGAGTATGTTACTGATCGGGGTAATGAATCATTGTATTGGAATATTCCTATCGCTAATACCACATGTTTATTGCTAGGTAGTGGGACATCCATTACGCAAGCGGCTATGCGTGAATTAGCAAAAGCGGGCGTGATGGTTGGATTTTGTAGTGGTGGAGGTACGCCATTGTTTAATGGAACGGAAGCCGAAATCGGTTGCGATTTTTTCAGCCCACAAAGTGAATACCGTCCGGTGGAATATTTGCAACAGTGGTGTTCTTTTTGGTTTGATGATACGAAACGATTAGCTGTTGCAAAGTCATTACAGCATATTAGATTACAAACATTAAGAAAAAGTTGGGAAAAACTAGATTGGAATTTTGAACCAAATGTACTTGATTCTGTGATTCAGAAATTTCATAGGGAATTTCTGAATGCACAAAATAGTCAGGCATTATTAGCTGCAGAAGGCCGTTTTACCAAAGAAGTTTACAAATTAGCCAATTATTTTACGATTTGTGATCCGAATTTCGTGCGTAGTGAGCGAGGCAATAGCATTGATTTAACCAATCAATTATTGGATCACGGTAATTATTTGGCTTATGGATTAGGTGCAACAGCTTGCTGGGTACTGGGTTTACCGCATGGGTTAGCGGTATTACATGGAAAGACTCGGCGTGGAGGGTTGGTGTTTGACGCAGCAGATATGATTAAAGATGCGATAATTTTACCGCAAGCGTTTATTTCTTCCCAAAATGGAGATACGGAAAAAGAATTCCGCCAGACTATCATTGAAAATTTTATCCGTTTTGGTGCATTAGATTTAATTATTGATGGCTTAAAACAATTGGCTATTCAAGGAGCAGAACTATGAATATTCTACTTGTTAGCCAATGTCGGAAAAATGCATTAACAAACACTCGCCGAATTTTAGATCAATTTGCCGAGCGTTGTGGTGATCGTGTATGGCAAACGCCTATCACAAAGGCCGGTTTAGACACCTTACATAAAATGCTACGACAAACAGCACGAAAAAATACAGCAGTTGCGTGTTATTGGACTCACGGTAAAAATTTAACGGAATTACTTTGGATTGTAGGGGATAAATCGCAGTTTAATGATCAGGGGCGTGTACCGACGAATCGAACTAAGCGCAATATTTTACGAATAAAAGATGAAGATGGCTGGTTGCAAGCTTATTCAATTCAAATTGTTGTTGCACTTGCCGCATTGTTACACGACCTAGGTAAAGCAAATAAAGCTTTCCAACTAAAACTAAAAGCTAATGCACCTTTTCACTCAGATTATTTTCGTCACGAATGGATTTCCGCACGATTATTTGAAGCAATGATCGCCGGTTGTAAAACGGATCAAGAATGGTTGGAACGCTTGGCAAATTGGTCTGAATATAAAGAAAACTGGTTAAGATCTCTCAATATTGATGAGCCTAAAATAGTAAATGAGGCAGATTTTGGTTATCTTCCTCCTTTAGCAAAGACATTGATTTGGTTGATTACTTCCCATCATCGTTTGCCATTTTCCCAGCTTGTAAATATTAGTAAAGAACTAAAAGAGGAGACAAAAAGAAATATTTATTTAGATGACGCTAAATGGGAGGAGTTTTATCAATTTCAATTGTATCCGACAGAAAAATGGGTAAAAAATGCTCAAAGCACTCATCCTAATAAAAAACAATTTTGGCAATTTGAACATTTGGCAACAGATAGCTTATCTTGGCAAAAAGCAATGAATCGTTGGGCAAAGAAAGCCTTGAATCACCCAATGTTATTGACAATAGATTTTTCTGATCCGTTTTTCTTATTGGTTAGTCGTCTATGTTTAATGGTTGGCGATCATCATTACTCATCGTTGCCTACGGATAACTCGTTAGGTGATAAAGATTTTCGTCATAAACTTATTGCTAATACGGATCAAAATCATCAGGCGAAACAAGCTTTAGATGAGCATTTACTTGGAGTTTGTAAAACCGCAGTCTATTTTTCTCGTTTACTACCAAAATTGAAGTCTGAAATGCCTGCCGTTAAGCATAAATCTTTTACCAAGCGAACTTCAATTCCTCGTTTCCAATGGCAAAATGCGGCTTTTGATTTGGCAAAATCCATAAGAACGGAGACGGAAAAGTGCGGTCTGTTTTCGGTAAATTTAGCCAGTACGGGTTGTGGAAAGACCTTGGGCAATGCACGAATTATATATGGGTTAGCGGATCCGCAAAAAGGCGCACGATTTACTATTGCATTAGGATTAAGGGTACTGACTTTACAAACAGGCAAAGCTCTCAGGGAAAAACTCAGTTTAACCGATGATTTATTAGCGGTTTTAGTGGGCGGAAGTGCGGTCAAAAAATTATATGAATTACAGCAGTCAAAGGAAAATCACGGCAGCGAATCAGCTCAGAAATGGTTTGAAGAGAATGACGTTGATGGGGCAGATTCTATTGAAACTGCCATAGAGGATGAAAAATTTGCCGCTATTCTACGGGATGAAAAAGCTCGAAAGTTATTTTATGCGCCGATTGTGAGCTGTACGGTCGATCATTTAATTCCGGCTTCGGAAACGGCACGAGGTGGCAAGTATATTGTGCCAATGTTGCGTTTATTGACATCAGATTTAATTTTAGATGAGCCGGATGATTTCAATCAAGAAGATCTACCTGCGTTATCTCGCTTGGTACATCTTGCCGGTTTATTGGGATCACGTGTATTGCTTTCATCAGCAACGTTGACACCGGATTTTATTAGTGGACTATTCCGTGCGTATCAAGCGGGTCGAGAAATTTATCACCGCCAACAAGGAATGAACCACGCCAATATTTGTTGTGCATGGTTTGATGAATTTAAACAACAATCAGTAAATTGTGCAGATCTTAATTCTTTTGAAATTGCACATCAGAAATTTGTAGAACAACGTGCAGAAAGATTACATAAAGCGACAGTGCGCCGAAAAGCGCAGATTATGTCTCTTCCTCCACTGAAGAAAATTGAGAATCAGCTGTTTGATACTGCCACGCTTGCCGAACATTTAGTACAGCAGGCTATTAATTTACATAATATACATAGTGAATATGATGCGGTAACACAAAAACAAATCAGCTTTGGCTTAATTCGTTTTGCTAATATCAGACCTATGATTCCCTTGGCGAAACAACTTTTTCAAATGGAAATGAAACCGGAGTGGCAAGATTATCGAATTCATTTATGTTGTTATCATTCCAGGCAATTATTAGTTTTGCGCTCACGTCTAGAAGAAAAACTCGATCGAATTTTAAATCGTTCGGACAGTAAAGCCGCCTTTGCTCATGCTGAGGTGATGGGCGCAACGAGAAATTCAAAAGCCAAGCATCAGCTATTTATTGTTTTAGGTAGCCCTGTTACTGAAGTTGGGCGGGATCATGACTATGATTGGGCAATTGTTGATCCCTCTTCAATGCGTTCGATTATTCAGCTTGCTGGTCGTGTTTGGCGACATCGACCGGATAAAGTTGCAACACAACCGAATATAGCTTTGTTGCCGACTAACTGGCGTGGTTTAGCGGGAGAAAAGGGGGCTATTTTTAATAAACCGGGGTTTGAAGATAAAAATCATCTTTTAGAAACTCATCAAACGGAAGAGTTGATAGCGGCAGAGCAGCTGACTTGCATTGATTCTATTCCCCGTATTATAAAACGTGCTGATTTTCAACCGCACTTTTACTTGGCAGATTTAGAGCATCAAGTGATGGCGGATTTATTGAATAATTCAAAAGTAAATTGTGTGAATGCTTATTGGGATAAGCGATTGAGTAACCGATTTACAGCTAATTTACCCTTGATGAGCCGTTTTAGAGCTTCACGCAATCAGCGTAATATTGTCTGTTTGCTTGATGAAGACGGTAAACCATACTTTAGAGATTTAGAAAGTGCATGGGAAACACCGGATAATCCTCAAGCTGCATTACCAGAATTCCGCTATCAGCCTTTAGAGGTTAAAAATGGTTTTGTAAAAAACTGGTTGAGTATCTCGTTACAATTAGCTTTAGCTGATTTAAGCGAATCTTTAGATCATTCTGTCGCATTAAAGTATTCAACTGCTACGATAAACGAAGATATTACATCATGGTGTTTTAATGAGACATTAGGATTCTGGCAAGAGGATTAAACTATGTTTATAGCCTGTTTAAATAAGATTTAAACAGGCTATTGACTATGGCTAGAAATGTGGAACGGTCGCCGTTTGGCTTAATCCGTAGGCACTAAAGACACCTTCAATGGGCTTTGTTTGACGAACGGATTTTATTGCTAAAATAAATTGCTGTTTTGTGCTGCTACTTTTTAAATGAACATGTGGATAGAACCGTTGTTCCGCTTGTTTTTGCAACATATTTTGTAAGACTTCTTCATTCCATTTCCCTTTTGCTTTCAGTCGTTTTTCCGCACGTCGAATGGCACTTTGCCCTTTCGATTGAATACGTTGATAAACCCGGTAACTTCTGATTTTTTCCGGCGTCGGCATAATGTCGCTGATAAGTGCGTAATCTTGCAGTAATCGCAGTTTGAGATGAATAAATCCGCAATCATTTTCCGAACCGAATAAGCGAATAATGCCTCCTAGAGTTTTATCGTTGCCGTAAGCGGGAAAGGCAAGCCCGATTCTACCTTCAAAGTGCGGTAGGATCTGATGGAGTTTTTGCAAACAGAAACTGATGACTTCGCTTTGTAGCATATCCACTTGAGGAATCGCCCTAATTTCAATGTAGTGGGTTTGTCCTATCATAGTTATTCCTTACCGCTTGCACCGAATACACCGCCGCGGATTAATACGCTTATGACATAATGTTGCTGTTCAATCTCAGGAGCTATGTCCTTTAAGATCCAATTATCAAATAATGTATAGAAATCCAATTTTTCTTTTGGTTGACGGAATGCTATACCGAGTGTTGTTACCGCACCATAAGGTTCAATAGCAATAGGGAATTCAGCATTTGCTTTATACCATGTATCAATCGTACGAATAGCATTGCTAACTTTTTGTGAGTGCATTGCTGCTTTATTATTAATTTCATAAAGAATTTTACTTTTGCGATTATTAGAGCCCGCATCTAATACTAATTCTTGCGAAGGATATACTTCTTGCCCATATCCCATTTTGGCGTAAGCTGTTACATTCAGGATGATAAATTCTTTACCGCTCAATCCCGATTCAATAAAATTGGCAAGTGTTTGGAGATCTTCAGACGTCTCATCAAAGTGATTTAGCGAAAATGCTTTCGCATTATTAAATGTTAGCGTTTTATCATTAAATTTAACTTCAATTTTGATGGTTTCAGCATTCATTCGATTGCGCCATAACCAACGGGCGTTCGCAATATTTGTGGCATAACGTTTGGCTAATTCAGAAAAACCTTGCTCTTTGATATAGCTTTCTACCGTTTTAATAATTTTATCTTGATAATTTTGATCATTACATACACAGGGTTTGCCGCCAAAGGGTAAAACTTTACAAGTAAAATGGGCAATCAAAGTGTCGCTTTTATCATTTAGAGTGGCAACATCAACACGTTGTAAGTTTGCTTTTTGTGTTTCTGCGTCTAATTTTGCAGGATCGTTTGTAATCGCATTTTTAAGTCGGTTGGAAATTGTTCCTCGAACAGATTTTTCACGAACGTTAATTGCTTCTTCAACAGCATTTTGATCTTGACTGTTACACTGTGTAAAAACCGCATCGGAAATATCCAAATTACGTTCAAAGGCTAGTACGGTCGGGGTTGTTAATTTGCTCATTATTGTTCTCCTTGTGAAATGAGGTATAAACCGTTTTTAGGTTCGGTATAACGCCAAAAACAGTGGGATAAATCTTCAGGTAAGTTAAGAGGCAAGACCCATTTACCCAAGCTATATAAAGTTTCTACATATTGGCTGGGATATTCTTGCGTACGACAATGTTGCAACTGACCGGCTGCAAACATAGGGGAAATGGCTTGATAGCCTACCGGAATCGGCACAAGCCAGCCTCTTCCTTGTTTAACACTATAAGTTTGCCATTCACTCTCTTTAGCTCGAGGGGGATTCGGAATATGGTGCAACATTGATGTTTCGATTAAGGCATCTAATGAGGTAGCATCAGGGTTTGCCTCCAATACGACAAAATCACCTTGTTTAATACCTTGTTGCAACTCTTTTGTGATTTCCATTAGTTCGTTTTGTGCATTCATTAAAACAAATCCGGGAAGAAGTTGGTTCTTGATCTTCCATTCATCTTCAAGATAGTGTAATTGAACATCTTCAATATCTAATACAGAACCACCAGCAATCCGTTGTTGTAAAAGCTGATTTTTACATTCGGATAGAAAAGCTTGGGCTTTATCACCATCCAGGTTGTTCTTAATTTGACGAGAGAGTATTCTGTCGGAAAACTGCAATTCAACAACAAGAGATACTTCTAAATGTATTTTCCCTTCTTCAATGATTGGTGCCGTTTTACCATCTTTTTTTAATGGATTACGAGTTTGAATAAAAGTGCGGTCAGAAAATGCAGATGATTGATAACTTTGTAAGCCATAGTTATGGCACGTAATGATCACACCTCCTAATACGGCTTTTTCACACAGTTTACGGCTCAATGCATGCATAGCACCGACAAAACCGTTGACCGCTGGAAAACCATAACTTAAAGGCCCTGAAATTGCATTGGCTGATTGAATCTTAATATGTTTGAAAAGTAGGTATAACTCAGTATTCATATTGAATCCTTATTTATTTAACTGGGCTTGTGTGGCTATCGCTTTTTCCATGTCTCTGAACCATTGGTTATATTCTGGCATTGCAAAATCCTGTTGAATTGATTTAAAACGTCGTTTTAGGCAAGCATTAATCCACAGGGAAAATTGACGGATAATTTCAGCAGCCCAATGATTTTGTTCCAGGTTATGTCTAAAATAATCTTCGTCATCAAGTTTTGCACGGTATGGATCAAGCCAATATTTTTGGTATTCATTAAGCTGATAATTTTTACTCCAGCCACTAGGATAGCTATGTTGAATAAGCCTTGCTTGCATTAAAACGGTGTGGGTGATCAACTCCAAAGCAGACTTACGTTTATCTCTCTCCGGATAGATATTTTTTTCTGCCTCAATGACTTCATATAACATGTTTAACCCTTCTCGACAGGCATAAGCCAAACTATGATTAAAAATTGTGGTTTGTTTTTTTGTTAAACGTATTTTTTCTTGTGATTTAAAGATGGGAGGAAGTGAAGAAAGTAGGTAATTTCGCCCGCCCTGGATACTCGTAAGTTGGCTAACATTTTGGGGCTTTGTTCCTCCCAATACGGTTACTCCGATATTTTGTAGCGATGTATAAGAAAACTGAGCTACATCTTTTTTACGGTTAGATAATGCCTGTTTGTTACTGTCAGAATAGCGTAATTGATTGATTTTATAATAGAAGTTATGGGTTAATGATGATGGGTGTAATGGAATTAAGCACGTATAATCATCCTCTTGAGGAATGGGATTATTCGGCCATAAAAGTTGTTTATTACGCTCATCGGTACTCGGTTTGGTTAAATCGCCTTTTAATGCTTTTTGAAAATTCATTTTATACTGTTCTGATAACTCCGGAGTATCGGCAAAACAGCCTTCAAGGCAAGGATCATCAGCAAGTAACAGTGCTTTAAGTGACGTGCCTTTTTCCTCATCAATGATAATATTGAAGAAACTGGCTAAAGGGAGGGCCGCAGCATTACCGTTTGCATCAAGTTCTAACTTAGATATGGATTGTGAACCGACAAATTTTGAAGGGAGTGCTGAATCAGGTTGAAAATTAACATTATCCCCTTTTGAAGATGAGTGAATTCCACGAGAAATATGAGTGCCAAAATAAAGCTGTTTTGCTAAAACAAGAGCGGCATTTGGAACCCAAATATTAAAATGATATTTCTCATCATATTCGGCAATTTTTCTCAATAGCTCTTCTTTCTCAGTTGTTGAAATATTGGTATTTTCTAATTTTTTCCTATCATTTCCTGATTTTTTTAAATTTTGCTCAACAAGAAATTGCTTAATTGCTTTTATTATTGATGTTTTGTTTATCATGGTTTTTGTCCAATGTTTTTTTTATTTAATAAAATTTTATTTTAGGTTTGAAAATAGTCAATTGAAAAGTTTTAGAATTGTGATACTTATCACAAAATTATTTAGATTTTATAGAAAATCAGCCCATTTGATAATGAAAACATGTCTATTTGGATAGACAGCTAACTGCTAACTCAGCGGTGAAATACCCTCTTAAATAATGAAAAAATAATTTGATTTTCTAAGCTGCCTATTCGGCAGTGAAGTAACAGGTCCGAGCGGTTCAGGCAAAACTTATTTTCTAAGCTGCCTATTCGGCAGTGAAGAACACCGTTCGAGCCAAAGAACGCCGGCAAATTTTCTAAGCTGCCTATTCGGCAGTGAAGGCCTTGAATCAGGCAGCCGGGGAGAGAGTAGATTTCTAAGCTGCCTATTCGGCAGTGAAGTTAAATGAAACGGTTGTAGCGGTTTTTGTCAATTTCTAAGCTGCCTATTCGGCAGTGAAGCCAAGCCAAGCACGCGATGTTGCCAAGGTGCTTTTCTAAGCTGCCTATTCGGCAGGGAAGATTTTAGTAATGTTCAACTTGAGGGGCGGGTAGTTTCTAAGCTGCCTATTCGGCAGTGAAGTGTCATTTAGTTACACCGATGAACAATCAGGATTTCTAAGCTGCCTATTCGGCAGTGAAGTGAATGTTCAAATTACAATTAATGCCGCACAATTTCTAAGCTGCCTATTCGGCAGTGAAGTTGTGAAGCCATAATTATCCTTGTGGGTAAATTTTCTAAGCTGCCTATTCGGCAGTGAAGGCAGGCGAGCTACCTATCGCAGATAAAAAGCTTTCTAAGCTGCCTATTCGGCAGTGAAGCAGCACATTCCGCTTCATCACCGTTCAAATAATTTCTAAGCTGCCTATTCGGCAGTGAAGAGCTTGCGAACATAAGGATTACGATTAATATCTTTCTAAGCTGCCTATTCGGCAGTGAAGAAATGGCAACTGCGGAATGTGTTTACCTTTGGTTTCTAAGCTGCCTATTCGGCAGTGAAGTCTTTGCACGACCGTGTGGCGGAACTCGAAATTTTCTAAGCTGCCTATTCGGCAGTGAAGTTTTTGTTGTGCCGGCACGGAGCGTAATAAAATTTCTAAGCTGCCTATTCGGCAGTGAAGAAGTAGAATTGAAAGGCGAACCTTGCGAATGTTTTCTAAGCTGTCTATTCGGCAGTGAAGAGTAAATTAAAGACTTTTATCTTAGAAAAAATTTTCTAAGCTGCCTATTCGGCAGTGAAGGCCACGCAAGCGGTTCATCATCTCGTTAAAACTTTCTAAGCTGCCTATTCGGCAGTGAAGTTGCCCAATCCACATCCGGTCGCAATTCTGTTTTTCTAAGCTGCCTATTCGGCAGTGAAGGTGAATATTTAGCCAATACGGCGATGCAATAATTTCTAAGCTGCCTATTCGGCAGTGAAGCGAATGATTGATGTGGTTGTGGGATTGATTGTTTTCTAAGCTGCCTATTCGGCAGTGAAGATCTCTATTGTATATTCCCGAATTTGGTGGTTTTTCTAAGCTGCCTATTCGGCAGTGAAGCAAGTCAACAGGCTGTGACAAAGTGGGTAAATTTTCTAAGCTGCCTATTCGGCAGTGAAGATAGATTGCGCCTTTCAGTGTTTGTGTGAGTTTTTCTAAGCTGCCTATTCGGCAGTGAAGCTAATGTGAAATCTCGTTTGCAAGGGGTTTACTTTCTAAGCTGCCTATTCGGCAGTGAAGTTTCAGACAAAGTGGTTGCCAGTTGTACGGTTTTTCTAAGCTGCCTATTCGGCAGTGAAGAATCAGGCGAAGAGGTAAACCCTGATTATCGATTTCTAAGCTGCCTATTCGGCAGTGAAGTTTCAATTGGTAAGTGAGGGAGGTTATTGCTATTTCTAAGCTGCCTATTCGGCAGTGAAGTAACTTCTTTTTTTCCTAATTGTTCTTGATTATTTCTAAGCTGCCTATTCGGCAGTGAAGCCGGATGTTTATGTAGCCCTCCCGATGCTTGATTTCTAAGCTGCCTATTCGGCAGTGAAGATCTACGTATTTCAGCATACGTGTTTCATCGATTTCTAAGCTGCCTATTCGGCAGTGAAGTTTAACAGATTGAATAAGTGGATTAGCGTTATTTTCTAAGCTGCCTATTCGGCAGTGAAGATCAATAACTTTGTTCAAGGGCTTATGCCTATTTTCTAAGCTGCCTATTCGGCAGTGAAGACCGCTTTCCGCCATTAATTCCAACATCGCAATTTCTAAGCTGCCTATTCGGCAGTGAAGTTATTTGTACTATCTTAACGCATATTATCATATTTCTAAGCTGCCTATTCGGCAGTGAAGATAAGAAATCCCCACTATGTGAGAACCGTTTTTTTCTAAGCTGCCTATTCGGCAGTGAAGTTTTAGTTATTCGACCCTTTGCCGTTTAACTGTTTCTAAGCTGCCTATTCGGCAGTGAAGATGTGGTAAAACAATTTTTTCAAGCTAAGATATTTCTAAGCTGCCTATTCGGCAGTGAAGAAATCATCACTCTTAGCTTACCGATTATGCGTTTTCTAAGCTGCCTATTCGGCAGTGAAGTATGATGCCATGGTGTCTTTAGCCTTTAATGTTTTCTAAGCTGCCTATTCGGCAGTGAAGTTGCTGAAAAAGTCATTTTACTTGAGAAGTCTTTTCTAAGCTGCCTATTCGGCAGTGAAGATTTTCGGCGCAGGGCTTGCCGGGTTTTCGTTTTTCTAAGCTGCCTATTCGGCAGTGAAGTCTTTAAGATTGCCAGTGAGTTTTTCAAGTAATTTCTAAGCTGCCTATTCGGCAGTGAAGTATATCCAATTTGTATTGAAAAAGTCAGTGATTTTCTAAGCTGCCTATTCGGCAGTGAAGAATCATAGGTAACATCTTGCCCTGTGAATCAATTTCTAAGCTGCCTATTCGGCAGTGAAGTAATGCGTTTATTGTTAGGTATCCCTTATCAATTTCTAAGCTGCCTATTCGGCAGTGAAGTAGAGATTTTAGATGAAAAATGCAGACAAATAAAGGATTCTCTAAAAAATTTAGTAGTAAAAGGAAAATTTTGAGGCTATATATAACTTATTGTTTTTATTTGTTTATTTTGTAAGGGAAAAATAAAGGGGGGAAAAGGAAGCCAAGTGGCTTCCTTTATTTAGATTAATTGGTTTATCTTTGTCGCATGGCGGGAAAGAGAATTACATCACGGATAGACGGTGCATTTGCATAAAGCATTGCAAGGCGATCAATTCCTAGGCCTTCACCGGCAGTTGGTGGTAATCCGTGTTCAAGTGCAACTACAAAGTCTTCATCTTTAAACATCGCTTCATCATCTCCGGCTTCTTTTGCCGCAACTTGTGCGTCAAAGCGTTCATTTTGGTCTTCCGCATCGTTTAATTCTGAAAAACCATTACCGATTTCACGTCCACCGATGAATAGTTCAAAACGGTCAGTAACCTCCGGGTTTTCATCGTTGCGACGGGCAAGCGGTGAAATTTCTGCCGGATGAGCCATTAAGAATGTCGGTTGAATTAAATGGTGTTCTGCTACTTCTTCAAAAATAGCGTTTACAATGCTACCTAATCCCCAAGATTTTTGCACTTCAATGCCTAACCGTTCGGCGGTAGCTTTGGCACGATCGAAATCGTATAAGTCTTCTTTAACAATGCCTTTATTTGCGCCGTATTTGATAGTTGCGTCATGCAGGGTAATGCGTTCGAATGGTTTACCAAAATCAAATTCGTATTCACCGTATTTCACAATGGTCGTACCAAGAATATCAATGGCTAGTTTGCGTAATAGTTCTTCAGTATTATCCATTAAATCGTGATAGTCCGCATAGGCTTGATAGTATTCCAACATCGTAAACTCAGGGTTATGACGAACGGAAACCCCTTCATTGCGGAAGTTACGGTTTAATTCAAATACGCGTTCAAAACCACCTACAACTAAACGTTTTAAGTAAAGTTCCGGTGCAATACGCAGATACATATCCACATCAAGGGCATTATGATGGGTAACGAAAGGACGTGCAGACGCACCACCCGGGATGGCTTGTAGCATTGGGGTTTCGACTTCCATAAATCCTTTTGAAATGAAATATTCACGAATTCCTGCAACGACTTTTGATCTAATGATAAAAGTACGGCGGGATTCTTCATTAGAAATTAAATCCAAATAACGTTGACGATAACGCATTTCTTGGTCGGTTAAGCCGTGGAATTTATCCGGCAAGGGGCGAAGTGCTTTGGTTAATAGTTGAACTTCGGTTGCTTTAACGGTAAGTTCTCCGGTTTTGGTTTTAAATAATGTTCCTTTAACACCGACAATATCGCCTAAATCCCATTGGCTAACTTCGTCTTTATATACGCCTTCCGACAGATTATCACGAGCTATATAAAGCTGAATTTTACCGCTCATGTCCTGTAATGTGATAAAGGTTGCTTTACCCATTGCACGGCGGGTCATAATACGACCGGCTACCGCAGTTACAACATTTTTTTCTTTTAATGTTTCGCTTTCTTCTTGTTGGTATTGATTATGTAAATCTTGTGCAAGAGAATCGCGGCGGAATTGGTTCGGAAAAGCATTACCTTTAGCGCGTAAGGCGGCTAATTTTTCACGGCGAACGAGCATTTCTCCATTGAGATCGAGTTCTTTTATTTCTTGTTCTGACATTTTTCTTTACCTTTTGATAGTGAGAATTGGGTTGTAAAACTTAGTGGAAAATGACCGCACTTTATAGTCCGGCTTTCAAACTGGCTTCAATAAAACGATCCAAATCGCCGTCAAGTACGGCTTGAGTGTTGCGATTTTCAATACCGGTACGCAAATCTTTGATGCGTGAATCGTCCAGCACATAAGAACGAATTTGGCTGCCCCAGCCGATGTCGGATTTATTGTCTTCCATGGCTTGTTTATCGGCATTTTTCTTTTGCAGCTCTAGTTCATACAATTTCGCTTTTAATTGCTTCATTGCCTGATCTTTATTTTTGTGTTGAGAACGATCATTTTGACATTGCACCACAATACCGCTTGGCATATGAGTAATTCGCACCGCACTTTCGGTTTTATTAACGTGCTGACCACCCGCACCGGAAGCACGATAAACGTCAATACGTAGATCTGCAGGGTTGATTTCTATATCGATATTATCATCAACTTCAGGATAAACGAATACGGCACTGAAAGAGGTATGGCGGCGGTTATTGGAATCAAACGGGCTTTTTCGTACCAAACGGTGAATACCGGTTTCTGTACGTAACCAACCGAAGGCATATTCACCGCTAATTTTAATGGTTGCAGATTTTAAACCGGCGACATCGCCATCGGAAACTTCCATTAATTCCGTTTTAAAGCCTTTGCTTTCCGCCCAACGTAAATACATACGCAATAACATTTCAGTCCAATCCTGTGCCTCCGTGCCACCGGAACCGGCTTGTAAATCCACATAACAATCGGATGCATCGTGTTCGCCACTGAACATACGACGAAATTCCAATTGTGCCAGTTGTGTTTCGAGTGTTTCTAATTCTGCGACGGCTTCGTTAAAGGTGTCTTCATCTTCAGCTTCTACCGCAAGTTCAAGTAAGCCGTCCACATCTTCCAAGCCTTGCTCCAGATTTTTGATGGTATTGACCACTTGTTCAAGGGAAACTCGCTCTTTTCCTAAGGATTGTGCTTTATCCGGATCATTCCATACTTCGGGCTGTTCTAATTCCGCATTGACTTCTTCTAAACGTTCGACTTTAGTGTCGAAGTCAAAGATACCCCCGAAGCACAGAAGTGCGGTCGGAAAGATCAGCGATTTTATTTTTCACAGGGTTTATTTCAAACATAATCAATTTGCTTTAACTATAAACTACCGAATTATATGCTATTTTCTTATTTTTGGGTAGCTAGGGTTGCAGAAATTGGTAATTTATCTATAATTCCAAATCCGCTTATTTAGCAAATTTAGGAATGAAAAATGAAAAAATTTTTAACCGCACTTTTATGCGCAATGGCAGCAAATGCAATGGCAGATGATTCAGCTATCAAAAGTAAATTACAAGCACTTGGTGCGAAAAATGTGGATATTAAAAATTCTCCTATCAGTGGTATTAAAACAGCTGTAACTGATGAGGGGATTATTTATGTCACGGAAGACGGCAAATATGCCTTTCAGGGAAAACTTTATGAATTAACCAATAAAGGTCCTGTTGATGTGGTAGGTAAATTATTGATGGATAAACTTAATTCCTACAAAAATGAAATGATTGTTTATCCGGCAAAAAATGAAAAGTATGTCGTCACGGTATTTATGGACATTACTTGCCACTACTGTCATTTATTACATCAACAATTAAAAGAATATAATGATCTTGGTATTACCGTGCGTTATTTAGCTTTCCCTCGTAACGGAATGAGAAGTGAAACGGCAAAACAAATGGAAGCTATTTGGACAGCCAAAGATCCTGTTTTTGCTTTAAATGAAGCTGAAAATGGCAGACCGCCAAAAGAAGTTAAAACGCCTAATATTGTGAAAAAACACTACGAGTTAGGTATTCAATTTGGCGTAACCGGAACTCCGAGTGTTATCACATCAAGTGGAGAGATCATCGGTGGATATTTAAAACCGGCGGATCTATTGGCTGCCTTGAAAGAAAGCGAATAATCATTTAGCGATAAACAAAAACGATATTATGTTTTATAAAAGAGCTGTTGGTTTAACAGCTCTTTACTTATGAATTATGAATAAACTCATTAAACGCCGTGAAATTCCGGTTGGAGGTTCTGTTACCGAACACCCCTTACTGGATCGTCTCTATCGTGCCCGCCATATTAAAAATACGAAAGAATTGGACCGCACTTTAAAATCTATGCTGAATCCGAATCAACTTCACGGTATTACTCAAGCGGTATCACTGTTGGTATCGGCTTACCAAACGCAACAAAAAATTGTCATTGTAGGTGATTTTGATGCAGACGGTGCAACCAGTACGGCATTAGCGGTATTGGCTCTTCGTCAGCTTGGTTTTACAAATATCGATTATTTAGTGCCGAATCGCTTTGAACAAGGTTATGGTTTGAGTATTCCCGTGGCGGAAATGGCGATTGAAAAAGGTGTTCAATTGCTAATGACGGTGGATAACGGTGTATCTTCTTTTGAAGGAATTGCTTTTTTAAAGGAAAAAGGTATCCGTGTATTGGTGACGGATCACCATTTACCTTCAGATACTTTGCCACCGGCAGATGCCATTGTGAACCCGAACTTAAATCAATGCGGTTTTCCTTCAAAATCCTTGGCCGGCGTGGGGGTCGCATTTTATTTAATGCTGGCGGTACGGGCTAGATTTCGTGATCTAGGGATTTTTACTGCGGAAAATCAACCTAACTTTACGGAATTACTTGATCTTGTAGCACTTGGTACTATTGCTGATGTCGTGCCGCTTGATCAGAATAATCGTATTTTGGCTTATCAGGGGTTAATGCGAATTCGTGCTAAACATTGCCGACCGGGCATTATTGCTTTAGCGGAAGTGGCAAATCGTAATATTGAGCAGTTTTCGGCAAGTGATCTTGGTTTTTCCATTGGACCACGTTTAAATGCGGCAGGACGATTGGATAATATGTCTCTTGGTGTGGAATTGTTGCTTGCGGAAGAAATGCAACCTGCGCGTGAACTCGCCTTAGAACTGGATCAGCTGAATCAAACGCGCAAAGAAATTGAAGCGGGAATGAAATTTGAAGCATTGGAAATTTGCCGAAATCTCACCGCACTTTTCAACGAATTACCAAGCGGTATTGTGCTTTATCAAGCGGATTGGCACCAAGGTGTGCTAGGGATTATTTCGTCCCGTATTAAAGATCAGTACCATCGTCCGGTTATTGCTTTTGCACAAGATGAAAAAGGCGTATTGAAAGGTTCAGCCCGCTCTATTGAGGGAGTGCATATTCGGGATCTGTTAGAACGAATTCATTCTCAATATCCCGATATGATCTTAAAATTTGGCGGACATGCGATGGCAGCAGGGTTAAGCATTCGTGAAGAATGTTTGACGCAATTTCAACAAATTTTTAATCAAACGGTATTCGAATGGTTGGATGACGCGCATTTACAAGGCATTATTTGGACAGATGGTGAATTAGGCTCGCATGAATTCACGCTTGAAACGGCTGAATTGTTAAAAAATGCGGGGCCTTGGGGGCAGGCATTCCCAGAACCTTGCTTTGACGGTGAATTTAAAATTTTGGATCAACGGGCAATTGGGCAGGGGCAAAATCATTTAAAAATGTTAGTTGAACCGAAGTTGGGCGGTCCGCTTTTGGATGCCGTTGCTTTTAATATTGATACCCGATTATATCCTGATTTATCCATTAAACAGGCTCGTCTGGCCTATAAATTGGACATAAATGAGTTTCGTGGTAATCGTAATATCCAGTTATTAGTAGATCATATTGAACCAATAGATGAGTAAAATAATAAAGTGGCGATGGGGGAGTCTTGCGTTATTTGCTATTGCAACA
Source organism: Rodentibacter ratti (assembly GCF_002000485.1). Classification (GTDB taxonomy): domain Bacteria; phylum Pseudomonadota; class Gammaproteobacteria; order Enterobacterales; family Pasteurellaceae; genus Rodentibacter; species Rodentibacter ratti. The sequence continues at coordinate 27,859 of NZ_MLAJ01000007.1, forward strand.
CAATTTGCTTTCGCAGAAACGAACCCGAAAGATTTCTCTATACAAAATCAACCGCACTTGCCTTCTGCAAATACATTAAGATTTGAAGATGGGCGTGATTATTTTTCCTATAAAGAACCGGTAACCCATCCTTTGCGTGCAGATAAGAAAATCCGTATTCAATTCTTTTTTGATTATGATTGTCGGGTGTGCTCATCTGCACAAGATATTTTGGAATTTTATGGTCAAATGCGGCCCGATAAAATTGTTTTGGAACAATATCCGGTGGCAACTACAGAAAATCAATTTAGTGCGAAGATATTCTACACATTAAAAGCATTAAAAGCGGGGGAGCTATCTGATGTGTTATTGTTTGAAACCGCAGAAAAATCACGTTATGTCGAACTGGCCTCTTCGGCAAAAATGCTAAAATGGCTTGAGCAACAGGGCGTTGATAAACAAGCTTTTGTGAAAATTGAGAATTCTTTGGACATAAAGGAAAAGATAAAAGATTCTATTGAATTAACAGAAGAATACGGTGTTTTTACTTATCCCTATGTGGTGATTGGCGGAAAATATGTGCTGACGGCGAGTACGCTTTATAACGATGATTACAGTGTGGCAGTATTAGATTATTTAGTGAATAAATTGGAAAAGGAGAGAGAAAAATGAAGATCGGTGTTGTTGGAGCAATGGCACAAGAAGTCGAAATTTTGAAGGGATTAATGACGGATAAAATTGAAAAAAAAGTCGCAAGTGCGGTTATTTTTGAGGGAAAAATTAATGGAAAATCCGTTGCGTTGTTGCAGTCGGGGATTGGCAAAGTCGCCGCCGCAATAGGAACGACTGTTTTACTCCAATTAACAAAACCGGATATTGTGATCAATACGGGATCTGCCGGTGGAGTCGCAAAGGGATTAAAAGTAGGTGAGATTGTGATTTCTGATGAAACCCGTTATCACGATGCGGATGTGACAGCGTTCGGTTATGAAAAAGGTCAACTTCCATCGAATCCCGCTGCTTTTTTATCTGATGCCAAGTTGGCAGAACTTGCCCAAAAAATTGCTGAGGCGCAGGGACAATCGGTAAAACGTGGATTAATTTGTTCCGGTGACAGCTTTATTAACAGTGCAGAGAAAATTGCTGAAATCAAAGCTGATTTCCCAAATGTGACAGCTGTCGAAATGGAAGCAACGGCAATAGCACAAGTGTGTCATGCCTTTAATGTGCCTTTTGTTGTCGTGCGTGCAATTTCTGATAGTGGTGATGGAGAAGCAAGTATGTCTTTTGAGGAGTTTTTACCCCTTGCTGCGAAGCAATCTTCAGCATTAGTTTTAGGTATGTTAGATAAGTTATAGGATTTTTTATGGGAATCATTATTACCGTTGATGGGCCAAGTGGGGCGGGAAAGGGTACATTGTGCTACGCTTTAGCGGAAAAATTAGGTTATGCGTTATTAGATAGTGGGGCGATTTATCGCGTCACGGCGCTGGCGGCAATAAAAAGTGCGGTTGATTTATCAGATGAATTTGCTTTGGCAGAACTGGCACGCAATTTGGATATTCAATTTATTCCACAAGGTGGGGAAGTAAATATTTTATTAAACGGCGAAAATGTGAGTCATCTGATTCGCACCCAAGAGACCGCCGATGCCGCATCAAAGATTGCAATTTTTCCACAAGTTAGAGCCGCATTATTGCAACTTCAGCGAGATTTTGCGAAAAATAATAACCTCATTGCGGATGGACGCGATATGGGAACAGTCGTATTTCCTGAGGCACAGGTTAAACTCTTTTTAGACGCGAGTGCCGAAGAACGTGCAAAAAGACGCTATAAACAGTTGCAAAGCAAGGGAATTAGTGGTAACTTTGCACAGATTTTAGCCGAGATAAAGGAGCGGGATTTTCGCGATCGAAATCGTGAGGTCGCCCCCCTTAAACCGGCTAAAGATGCGTTGTTGCTTGATAGCACAACATTGACCATTGATGAAGTCATTACTCAGGCGATGGCCTATATTCAACAACGCAAAAATGCTTAACTTTGTTTATTCAAGGATGAATAGACGTTTATTCTCAACCCCACATCTTATGGATGAAATGTGGATGTTATTAACTTTTAAAGAAGATTATTTATATGTCAGAATCTTTTGCTCAACTCTTTGAAGAATCATTAAAAGGCCTTGAAACCCGTCAAGGTTCAATCGTTAGCGGTACTGTAGTAGCTATTCAAAAAGGTTTCGTCCTTGTTGATGCCGGTTTAAAATCCGAATCTGCAATTCCGGTTGCTGAGTTCCTAAATGCACAAGGCGAGCTTGAAATTCAAGTTGGTGATACTGTAAATGTTGCATTAGATGCAGTTGAAGATGGTTTCGGTGAAACTAAACTTTCTCGCGAGAAAGCGGTTCGTCATGAATCTTGGATTGAATTAGAAAAAGCTTACGAAGAAAAAGCGACTGTTATCGGTTTAATCAACGGTAAAGTAAAAGGCGGTTTCACAGTTGAGCTAAACGGTGTTCGTGCATTCTTACCGGGTTCTTTAGTTGATACTCGTCCGGCACGTGATGCGGATCACTTATTAGGTAAAGAATTAGAATTCAAAGTTATTAAATTAGATCAAAAACGTAACAACGTCGTGGTTTCACGTCGTGCGGTCATTGAATCTGAAAACAGCCAAGAGCGTGAACAAGTGTTGGAAAACCTTGTTGAAGGTTCAGAAGTTAAAGGTATTGTTAAGAATTTAACTGACTATGGTGCATTCGTTGATTTAGGCGGTGTTGATGGTTTACTACACATTACCGATATGGCTTGGAAACGTGTTAAACACCCAAGCGAAATCGTGAATGTTGGTGATGAAGTTACTGTTAAAGTATTGAAATTTGATAAAGATCGTACCCGTGTATCTTTAGGCTTAAAACAATTAGGTCAAGATCCTTGGGTGGCTATCGCTGAAAATCATCCGGTGAACAGCAAATTAACTGGTAAAGTGACTAACTTAACCGATTATGGTTGCTTTGTTGAGATCTTAGATGGTGTTGAAGGTTTAGTTCACGTTTCTGAAATGGATTGGACGAACAAAAATATTCATCCGTCTAAAGTAGTTAGCCTAGGCGATGTTGTTGAGGTAATGGTATTGGAAATTGATGAAGAACGTCGTCGTATTTCTTTAGGTTTAAAACAATGCAAACCTAACCCATGGACTCAATTTGCTGAAACTCACAACAAAGGCGACAAAGTAACCGGTAAAATTAAATCTATCACTGATTTCGGTATCTTTATCGGTCTTGAAGGCGGAATTGATGGCTTAGTTCATTTATCTGATATTTCTTGGAACGTATCAGGTGAAGAAGCTGTTCGTAACTACAAAAAAGGTGACGAAGTTTCTGCAGTAGTATTAGCGGTAGATGCAGTTAAAGAGCGTATTTCTTTAGGTATCAAACAACTTGAAGAAGATCCATTCAATAACTTCATTGCAATCAACAAAAAAGGTGCAGTAGTTTCTGCAACTGTGGTTGAAGCTGATGCAAAAGGCGCTAAAGTAGAATTAGTAGGCGGAGCAGAAGGTTATATCCGTGCAGCTGATCTTACTGATGAAGTTGCTGCGGGAGATGTTGTTGAGGCGAAATACACTGGTGTAGATCGTAAAGCCCGTATTGTTCACTTATCCGTAAAAGCAAAAGCTCAAGCTGAAGAAGCTGCGGCAGTTGCAAATGTGAATAACAAACAAGAAGAAGTTGCTATTCCAAATGCAATGGCTGAAGCTTTCAAAGCAGCTAAAGGTGAATAATTAATTTTATTCTGTCAGGCTGGGGTTGTCCCAGCCTTCTTTTTCTTCAAGTTTTATTGATAATTTATTTATCATAATGAATTATCAATAAAACTTATTGTCATAAACATATTAATAATAGAAATAAAGGAGAAATATGATGACTAAGTCAGAACTTATTGAGAATTTATCTGCTAAACATCCTTCTTTATCTATAAAAGAAATTGAAGGTGTTGTGAAAGATATTTTAGAACTCATTGCACAATCCTTGGAAGAGGCGAACCGTATCGAAGTTCGAGGGTTTGGCAGCTTTTCTCTTCATTATCGCCAACCCCGTCTGGGTAGAAACCCTAAAACAGGGGACTCTGTAAAATTAGATGCTAAATGTGTACCTCATTTTAAGGCCGGTAAAGAGCTGAGAGAACGGGTAGATATATTCTCTTAGAAATAAATGAAATAGCGACACTTAGGTGTCGTTTTTCATTGGAAACTTTGGCATAATAAAGAGGACATTTTTTAAAGGATCTTGCTATGATTAAATATATTCTAGGATTTATAATTGCTTTAGCCATTGTGCTTGTCGCAGTTACAATTGGTGCAAATAATGATCAAGTCATTACGTTCAATTATATTTTTGCCGAAAGCCAATTCCAGCTTTCAACCCTTGTCGCTATTTTATTTGGTTTAGGATTAATTTTGGGTTGGTTTATTACCGGTTTCTTCTACCTAAAATTGAAACTAAAAAACATGTCTCTTAGCCGTCAAATTAAACGTCAAACTTTACAAATTAACGAATTAACAACTACTCGTGATAAGGCTAAGGCAGAATAATGCTTGAGTTGCTCTTTCTGCTTTTACCCATTGCTGCTGCTTATGGTTGGTATATGGGGCAGCGTAGTGCTAAAAAAGATCAGGAAGGTATTAGCAATAAACTCTCCCGTGATTATGTTACTGGAGTGAATTTTTTGCTTTCTAATCAAACAGATAAAGCCGTTGATTTGTTTTTGGATATGTTACAAAAACAAGAAGCTAAAAATGAGATAGAAAGCCGTTCACAATTTGAAGCGGAATTAACCTTGGGTAATTTATTCCGTTCTCGCGGCGAAGTTGATCGAGCATTACGTATTCATCAAGCGCTTGATCGTAGTCCGGATTATTCTTTTGAACAAAAACTTCTTGCTAAACAGCAGCTTGCACGTGATTTTATGACCATAGGTTTTTTTGATCGCGCAGAAAATCTTTATATTTTATTAGTAGATGAACCAGAGTTTGCTGAAAATGCACTACAACAGCTTTTGTTAATTTATCAAAAGACAAAAGAGTGGAAAAAAGCAGTAAATATTGCTGAAAAATTAGCAAAAATTCATCCTAAAGATAATAATATTGAACTGGCTCAATGTTATTGTGAATATATTCAAAGTACGAATACTGAAAGTGCGGTTGAAAAACGTCATATTTTACAAAAGGCACTGCAAGTTTCTTCAACATGCGTTAGAGCTTCAATGTTATTAGCCGATTTAGATATTGCAGAAAAATCTTATCAACAAGCAATTAAAGTATTAGAAAATGTGCTTTATCAAAATCCCGATTATATTGGAGAAGTCCTCCCCACTTTAAAATATTGCTATACAGAATTAAATCAGCTTGATAATTTTGAATTATTTTTAATCCGTGCAGGGCAAGTCGCGAAGAATGATGGCGTTGATTTGGCACTTGCAAAATTAATTGAAGAAAAAGATGGAAAATCTGCCGCACAAGCGAATCTTTATCAACGATTAACGAAAAATCCAAGTACACTTATTTTCCATCGCTTTATCCAATATCAAATTGATGACGCAGAAGAAGGTCGAGGAAAAGAAAGCCTTATTTTACTCCATAAAATGGTAGGAGAGCGTATTAGACAGAGTGCTGTTTATCGTTGCTCAAATTGTGGTTATCAACTTCATAAACTACTTTGGAATTGTCCGTCCTGCCGTCATTGGGAAACAATCAAACCATTATCCGCACAAGAACATCATTAAAGAGGAAAATTATGACTAACAAAGTTATTGTTGCACTTGATTATGAGACGGAAGCAGAAGCGCTTGCGTTAGTTGATCAAATTGATCCGAGTCTATGTCGTTTAAAAGTAGGGAAAGAAATGTTTACCACTTTGGGAACGAATTTTGTAAAACAGTTACATCAACGTGATTTTGACGTTTTCCTTGATCTAAAATTCCATGATATTCCAAATACCGTGGCAAGAGCAGTTCGTTCTGCCGCAGATTTAGGCGTATGGATGGTGGATGTTCACGCCAGTGGCGGTTTGAAAATGATGGAGGATGCGAAAAAAATTCTTGAGCCTTATGGTAAAGATGCGCCACTGTTAATTGCTGTGACTGTTTTAACCAGCATGGAAGATTTAGATTTACTTCAAATCGGTATCAATGCTTCCCCGATGGAACAAGTATTACGCCTTGCACATTTAACGCAGCGTGCAGGATTAGACGGTGTGGTTTGTTCACCACAAGAAGTGGAAATTTTGCGTAATAGCTGTGGGGCTGATTTCAAATTAATTACCCCTGGGATCCGTCCAATTGGTGCTGATTTTGGTGATCAACGCCGTGTGATGACACCGGCTGCTGCGATTAAATCCGGCTCGGATTATCTGGTTATTGGACGTCCAATAACACAAGCAGAGAATCCGGCAGAAGTCCTTCGCTCTATTAATGCTTCTATTGCACAGTAGCTAGCTATGTCTGACTCAGTTTTAGTTTATTCCACGGAAAGTGGGCGAATTAAAGAGGAAAAGGCACAGCCATTAAGACCTAAAGGTGATGGTATAGTGCGTATTCAGAGGCAAACCAGTGGCCGAAAGGGGGCTGCGGTTTCTGTTATTACCGGATTGGATTTACCGGATGAGGAATTGAAAAAACTTGCTACGGCTCTCAAAAAACGTTGCGGTACAGGTGGCTCAGTAAAAGATGGTAATATTGAGATTCAAGGTGAAAAACGAGATTTGCTCAAAGGATTACTGGAAGAAAAAGGTTTTACCGTTAAACTGGTAGGCGGCTAGAAAAGTAAAAATCCATCTTTATTAAAGATGGATTTTTTATATCTGATTTTAGTGAATGTAAGCGACGATCATTGCACCAATAAAGCTTACTAGAGCAAGCAGGAGAAATATTGGATTTGCTTTCACCACTTTTCTGCCAAAGAATTTTGCTGAAAAGATAACATACAAAATGAGCAGACAGAATTTAGCAATAAGCCAAGCTTCTAATTCAAAAGGCAATAAGAAAAATAGGGTCAGACCGCTGACAATTAAAAGTGTATCCGCTAAGTGCGGTAAAATTTTTAACAATTTTATGGCTCGCCAATCTTTCCCACCTAATTGCATTATTCCACGAATAAGCAAAAGCCCTAAACTTAAAAACGCACAAAAAACGTGCAAAGAAATTAACATAATCACTCCAAATGTTTATTGCGGAAAAGTGCGGTCAAAATTAACCGCACTTTTTCATTTTACTTCGCAATACGTTTATATTTCATACGATGTGGCTGCAATGCTTCTGCACCAAAGGTTTTCTTTTTCCACTCTTCGTAGTCGGAGAAGTTGCCTTCGTAGAAGGTCACTTTACCTTCATCACCGTAATCTAAAATATGGGTGGCGATACGGTCTAAGAACCAACGGTCATGGGAGATCACCATCGCACAGCCCGGAAATTCCAAGATGGCATTTTCTAAAGCACGCAAAGTTTCAACGTCAAGGTCATTGGTCGGTTCGTCCAGTAAGAGTACATTACCGCCTGCTTGTAGTAATTTCGCTAAATGTAAACGCCCACGTTCACCGCCGGAGAGTTCGCCCACCCGTTTTTGTTGATCTACACCTTTGAAATTGAAGCGTCCCACATAGGCACGGCTTGGAATTTCAAAGTTACCAATCGTGAGAATATCTTGCCCGTTTGACACTTCTTCCCACACGGTTTTTTTATCATCCATCGCATCACGGAATTGATCTACGGAGGCGAGTACAACGGTTTCCCCCATTGTGATTGAGCCGCTATCAGGTTGCTCCTGCCCTGAGAGCATACGGAATAGGGTGGATTTACCCGCACCGTTTGCCCCGATAATCCCCACAATCGCCCCTTTCGGAATAGAGAAAGACAGGTTATCAATTAACGTGCGATCACCATAGGATTTGGTCAGGTTTTGCACCTCGATCACTTTATCACCTAAGCGTGGACCAGGTGGAATAAAGAGTTCGTTGGTTTCATTGCGTTTTTGATATTCGCCGGAATTGAGTTCTTCAAAACGAGCCATACGGGCCTTGCTTTTCGCTTGGCGACCTTTCGGATTTTGGCGAACCCATTCCAACTCTTTCTCAATGGATTTTTGACGGGCAGATTCTGCTGCTTGTTCTTGAGCAAGGCGTTTTTCTTTTTGTTCTAACCAAGAAGAATAGTTACCTTCCCAAGGAATTCCTTCACCACGGTCAAGCTCTAAAATCCAACCGGCAACATTATCCAAGAAGTAACGGTCGTGGGTAATCGCCACCACGGTGCCTTCGTAATCATGGAGGAAACGCTCTAACCACGCCACGGATTCTGCATCTAAGTGGTTGGTTGGTTCGTCTAAAAGTAGCATATCGGGCTTTTCTAACAATAAACGGCAAAGTGCTACACGACGACGTTCACCACCAGACAAATGTTCAATTTTTGCATCCCAATCCGGTAAACGTAAGGCATCGGCTGCTCGCTCAAGTTGATTGTCTAAATTATGTCCGTCCTGTGCCTGAATAATGGCTTCTAATTCCGCTTGCTCTGCCGCAAGTTTATCAAAATCCGCATCAGGATCGGCATAAAGTGCATAAACTTCATCAAGACGGGTCAAAGCATTTTTTACTTCGGATACCGCTTCTTCCACCGCTTCACGCACGGTTTGTTGTGGCTCAAGTTTCGGTTCTTGTGGCAGATAGCCGATTTTAATTCCCGGCTGTGGACGGGCTTCCCCTTCAATTTCTTTATCAATCCCCGCCATAATGCGAAGTAGGGTAGATTTCCCCGCTCCGTTTAAACCGAGAACCCCAATTTTCGCCCCTGGGAAAAAGCTCAGGGAAATATCTTTCAAAATATGCCGTTTCGGGGGAACAACTTTCCCGACACGGTGCATGGTATAGACAAATTGTGATGACATAATCGTCCTTTCTAACGAGTTAAAAAAGTGCGGTCATTTTACTTGATGTTGAGCAAATAAGCTAATGAGAAGGCAAAAAAAACCACCCGGATAGGGTGGTAGGAAAGTAGTTTAGCTATATTTATGATTATTTTATTTAGGAACTTTATGAATATCAAGCAATCACTTGACGGAGTGAATAGTACATAAAACCTCTTCAAAAATAAAATCCAATCTTATTGTTTATTGATATAGGTCAATAAATTTCGATGAATTCTTTGTTTTTGTTTATAAAACAAACGTTTTTTAGAATTTTTTTGTCTATGCTAGAATGAACGGTCTTTGTCGTTGAGGGCTAAACATGAAAAAATTATTACTCCTTTCTTTATTCTACACCGGGACGCTATTCGCTCATCCTCATGCATTTATTGAAATGCAAACTAAACCATTGGTTGAACAAAACCAATTGGTTGGGTTTTCCATGAAATGGACGCTGGATGAAGCGAGTTCTTCAGCGGTATTGTACGATATGAGACAGGCTAGGGGAGAAGCCGAGCAGCAAAAATTGGTAGATGAAGTGATGAATAATGTAGTGAATGAGCATTATTTCAGTTATTTCTTCGATAGAAATAACAATAAAATCAAATATAAAAAACAGGTGAAAAATTATGGCGTAAGCAAAGAAGGCGCAAAAGTTCAGTATTATTTTGATTTTTTGTTAGCGCAGCCTAAGCAATTAGAAAATAATGAATTTACACTAATGACCTATGATCGCACTTACTATGTTTCAATGTATTATCCTGAAGAAAAAAGTGCGGTCGATTTTTCCGGACTTCCGACAAATTGTAAGGGACATATTGAGGCCCCTAATATAGATGAAAAAATACGATCTTACGCCGCTTCTTTAGATAAAACACAAAAAGATGAAGATGATTCTTTAGGTGTAATGTTTGCCCAAAAAGTCAAAATTCAATGCGAGTAGATAATGAAAGCTATTTTTCCATTCAAATGGCTCATCGCCTTCCTTGTAGCACTACTTGGTATTTTTTGGTTTTTTCCTTGGCTTTTTGTAAAAACGGTTACCTGGCAACAGGCATTTAACCAACTGATTTCTGAAAACCTTCATGCTATTCAGCAACATTCTGTTTCATCAGGTATGCTATTAATTATGGTGAGTTTTCTATATGGAGTCTTGCACGCAGTCGGGCCGGGACACGGCAAGTTTATTATTGCAAGCTATTTATCCACACACGAAAGCGAACTGAAACAAAGTGTGAAATTAAGCTTACTTTCCTCGCTCATGCAGGGGATTGTGGCAATTACGGCAACCTCTATTGTTGTCGTGATTTTGAATCTTTCTTCTCGCTATTTCAAATTAAGCCAATTATGGTTAGAACGAAGTGCATTGATTTTATTAATAGGATTAGGCTGTTATTGGATTTATCAAGGAATGCGAAAGCCGGCGGTTTTTCGTATTAAATCTATTCAGCCGAATCATTTGCCGTTACAAAGTGCGGTCAAAATCAACCGCACTTTTAAAATGGATTGCCCTTGTGGGCATCAACATTTGCCAAATGTCGCCCAATTAAAGCGCTCCAATACTTGGAAAAGTCAATTTCTGGTGATTATGAGTATTGGTTTACGTCCTTGTACGGGCGCAATTTTTGTGCTTTTCCTTGCTTATATGATGGATCTTTTCATCTGGGGCATTTTTGCCACATTGGCAATGTCAATCGGCACAGGGCTTATGCTCTCTCTTTTTGCTGTGTTAGTGCGTTACGCTAAGCGTATGGCAATACAGTTGGGACGGTGGTATGGCGCGAAAACATTAAATCAATATAGTGGAAAAATAGTAAAAATTGTTGCGGGTTGCATTATGATTTTCTTTGCATTGACTTTACTTTATGGGACGACTCTTGAAGTAAGTGGCGGTGCAGTGCTGTTTGGAAGATAAAAAAATGAAACCCATCAAAACCGATGGGTTTAAAATCTTTTGGTTGCTAATTTAGAATTCGTAAAAGGAGACAAACAAATTCTAAACCAAAAGAGAAATTGGCTCCTCCTGCTGGACTTGAACCAGCGACATATGGATTAACAGTCCACCGTTCTACCGACTGAACTAAGGAGGAATAATTCTGTATCACAACGAATCGGCGCGCATTTTAATGATCAGGAAATCACTTGTCAACGGGTAAAATAAAAAAATTCAAAAAAATTTTGCCGTATTTTTCTATCCACAAAGACTGTGGATAACTTTGTGGATTAAAATAAAATAAGATCCTCTAATGCTGATAAATACTGGGATTGTACAAGGTGAAGTAAAAATTGGCTGTAAAATAACATTTCTTTATTTATCAATTAGTTAAGTAAAGTCCAGTAAAAAATCTAAAAAAAGTTCCTAATTTTGTGAGGTTTTTCTCTTGACATCTCTAACACTGTGTAAAACTTACCTTTTTCACTCTATTTGGAGTAAGGAATATGCTAGAATAGCGCCAATAAAAACTCATTCAATTTTAACCGCACTTTTATGGCAGAAAAAATTAACAGTAAACCTTTTATTCTTCATTCCGATTTCAACCCTTCCGGCGATCAGCCTCAAGCGATTGAAAAACTTGCCGAAAATTTAGAAGACGGACTAGCTCATCAAACCCTTCTGGGGGTAACGGGGTCGGGTAAAACTTTTACCATCGCCAATGTGATTGCAAAATTGAATCGCCCGGCCATGTTGCTTGCACCAAATAAAACCCTTGCTGCCCAACTTTATGCCGAAATGAAGGCTTTTTTCCCTGAAAATGCGGTGGAATATTTCGTTTCTTACTATGATTATTATCAACCCGAAGCCTATGTGCCAAGTAGCGATACTTTTATTGAAAAAGATGCTTCCATTAACGATCAAATTGAACAAATGCGGCTTTCTGCCACCAAATCCTTTTTGGAACGCCGTGATACGATTGTGGTGGCTTCGGTTTCTGCTATTTACGGTTTGGGCGATCCCGATAGCTATTTGAAAATGATGTTGCATCTGCAACAAGGGGCGATTATCGATCAACGCCAAATTTTGGCGAAATTGGCTGAATTGCAATACACCCGCAACGACCAGGCTTTCCAACGGGGAACATTCTGTGTACGGGGAGAAATTATTGATATTTTCCCTGCGGAATCTGATGACATTGCGATCCGTATTGAATTATTTGATGATGAAATTGAACGCCTGAGTTTATTTGATCCCCTCACGGGGCATCATTTGGGCACCGTACCTCGTTACACGGTCTATCCGAAAACTCACTATGTGACACCACGGGAACGTATTTTAGATGCCATTGAAAAAATCAAAGGGGAGCTGGTGCAACGCCGTGAATATTTCATCAAAGAAAATAAATTATTGGAAGAACAACGCATCAGCCAACGTACCCTATTCGACATTGAAATGATGAATGAACTGGGTTATTGCTCGGGCATCGAAAATTACTCACGCTATCTTTCCGGTCGAAATGAGGGGGAGCCGCCACCGACATTGTTTGACTATATGCCCTCTGATGCCATTTTGATTATTGATGAGTCCCATGTGACGGTTCCGCAAATCGGGGGAATGTATCGTGGTGACCGTTCTCGTAAAGAAACCTTGGTGGCGTACGGTTTCCGCTTGCCTTCTGCTTTAGATAATCGCCCGTTACGCTTTGAAGAATTTGAACGCCTTGCACCGCAAACCATTTATGTGTCCGCCACACCGGGGCCCTATGAATTAGAAAAATCCGGTGATGAAATTATCGATCAAGTGGTGCGTCCGACAGGATTGCTTGATCCGGAAATTGAAATCCGCCCTGTTGCCATTCAAGTGGATGATTTACTTTCCGAAGCACGCCAAAGAGCGGACAGAAATGAGCGTGTTTTAGTGACGACCCTCACTAAAAAAATGGCGGAAGATCTCACGGATTATCTGGACGAACACGGCATTCGGGTGCGTTATCTCCATTCGGATATCGATACCGTTGAACGGGTAGAAATCATCCGAGATTTACGCTTGGGTGAATTTGATGTGTTGGTTGGCATCAACTTATTGCGTGAAGGGCTGGATATTCCCGAAGTTTCTCTTGTGGCAATTTTAGATGCGGATAAAGAGGGTTTCTTGCGTTCCGAACGTTCGCTGATTCAAACCATTGGACGAGCCGCTCGTAATTTGAAAGGAAAAGCGATTTTATACGCCGACAGCATCACCAAATCTATGGAAAAAGCCATCACGGAAACCAACCGCCGCCGTGAAAAACAAATGAAATACAATGAAGAAAAAGGCATTGTTCCGCAAGCATTGAACAAAAAAGTGGGCGAATTGTTGGATATCGGTCAGGGTGTCACAAGTAAAGGGAAAGGTAAATCACGAAGCAAAACTGTGGCAGAACCGACCGCACTTTATAATGCCCCGAAAAATGCCAAAGAATACCAGCAACAAGTCAAAAAATTGGAACAACAAATGTACAAATTTGCTCAAGATCTGGAATTTGAAAAAGCCGCTGCTATTCGGGATCAACTCCACCAACTACGGGAACAATTTGTGATGGGAGAGTAGGGAAAAGTGCGGTTAAAATCTCCGATATTATGTAGCAAATGCACAAAAATAGAAATTTTAACAGAACGTAGGGACACACTGCGTGTGTCCGTTATAAAAATCAATTATTTCAATAGGTTAAAATTCGGACACACGCAGTGTGTCCCTACAAGATAACAAAAAAGCAACATTGTGCAACTGCTGCATAATACCGAAAATCTCAGTGATTTTTGACCGCACTTTCATTTTTTATTTTTCACTTATTAACATTTCTCTTTCTCTATTTAAGTATTAATATTCACTAATTTTTATTCCCTATCTTTCCCCATTTATTTTTATAAGATATTGATTTCAGCAGCATTGTACAATGCTCGTGCTTTATATTGCATATAAAGCAATATCCTTGATTAAAAAATAATAACGGGAGAATAAAAGTGTTAACCCCTATTTTCATCAATGGTCAGAAACTATATCAAGATAGCTTCGGCAATAAATATCAATATGACCTATCCAATCCGATAGATAAAATGAGTTATTCAACAGACTTAGATGCTCAACAAAGAGATCAGCTCTCGACAACGCCAACAAGAGACTCAAATGGAGGTGGGATTTATGAATAAACGTTTAAAAGCCGGCATATATGCCACCGTGTTGTCCTTAACAATGGGGGGGATCATTTCATCACAGGTTGTCGCTCAAGATAATCAAACAATTTCTTCTACTGTAAAAAATAAAAAAACTTCCTATGCTAAGATTACTCGTATATTAGAAAAAATGGGGGCTGAAGAAATAAAAACTGTGGATGAAATGGATATGGTGGTTGGTATAATTGATGGGATTATTGTTGGTGTTGAGAATATTTCTAATCTACCAGTACAATTTAGCTCTATGTCCACTACTTCAAAAAAAATATCATTAGATAAACTAAATAATTGGTTAGCTAGAACAGGTGCTTTTCCAAGAGTTAGTGTAACGGAAGATGGTATCATATTTGATTATGTCTTATTTAGCGAGGCTCAGCAGAATAAGAAACTTATTGATAGTGAGATAAGTATAGGGATCATCTATGTGCTAGGGGCAGCTAAAGAATTTGAAAAAATGAAATCTCAACTTGAAGAGTAAGATTAAAGCCGATAAGAGTTGGGTTTTATATTAACAGAAAACCTCTAGGTTTTTTCCTAGAGGTTTAGTTTAATAAAATCTCTCTCACTTAGAGAGTAGCACTGCACTAAAAAACTTATTCAATATTTTGACACTATTTATACTCCACCAAAATATCACTTTCAGTTACGCTATCACCATAAACCGGCAGTAAGGTTTTTTGGTAGGCTTGTTTGAGAACCCCTTCTTTTGAAAGTTTTTCAATTTCAGCGTTGAGCCAATTTAATAAATCCGGTGCATCTTTACGAACGGCTGGCGCAATCACATCTTGATCACCGAAGCTTTTCACTCCCACGGTATAGCCCGGATTTTGTTTTACCCAAGCGAATAAGAAGGTGTTGTCATTGGATAGGGCATCTCCTCTACCGTCTCGTAGTGCTTCAAAGGTTTCCGTGTTTTGTTCAAATTTCAATAATTTGATATTCGGATAATTCTTGGTGAAGAAAATATCCGCTGTGGTGCCTTTATCAACGATAAGTGTTTTGTCTTTTAATTGCTCAAGATCTGTAATCACTTCACCATTTTTTGAAACCACGCCAAGCGCCACTTTCATATAAGGATTGGCAAAATCCACGACCTCTTTTCGCGCTGTGGTGACGGTGAAATTGGCGAGGATAATATCCACTTTTTTGGAAAGTAAATATTCCGCGCGATTGGCGGCATCCACCAATACAAATTCCGCTTTATTTTCATCACCTAAGAGATCTTTGGTGATGGCTTTGCCGATTTCCACATCGAAACCTTGACTTTTGCCTTGGGCATCAACATAGCCGAAAGGCGGTTTGTCGCTGAATACGCCAATTCGGATTTTTCCGGCTTGTTTCAACTGCTCAATGGTTGAGGCTGTTTGTGAAATCTCTTTGCTTGGCGTATTGTCACCGCAAGCGGTAAGCCCTAAGGCAAGAGTTGCAGTGGCAAAAAGTGCGGTTAAATTTTTAAATGTTTTCTTCATAGTTTGTTCCTCTCGGTTCATAGTTTAAGATATTTAAAAATGTTTTCGCCCGATCCGTGGTGGGATGGGTGAAAAAATCTTCCGGTTTGGCTTGTTCGATAATTTGCCCTTTATCCATAAAAACAATGCGATTTGCCACTTGGCGGGCGAAGCCCATTTCGTGGGTCACGATCAACATCGTCATGCCTTCTTTGGCAAGCCCTAAAATGACATCCAGTACCTCGCGTACCATTTCGGGATCAAGCGCAGCAGTGACTTCGTCAAACAACATAATCTCAGGATTCATACAAAGTGCGCGCACAATGGCGATCCGCTGTTTTTGTCCGCCGGAAAGTTCACGAGGGTAGGCGTTTTTCCGATCAAATAATCCCACTCGTTTTAATAATTCGTCTGCTTGTTTCTCGGCTTCTGCTCGATCACGTTTTTGAACCTTTAAAGGTCCGAGTAAAATATTGTCTATCACCGATAGATGGGCAAATAATTCATAGCTTTGAAATACCATGCCGATTCGTTGACGTGCATTGACCCAACTGATGTCTTTACCCAGCTCACCGGCATTTTGGAGTAATAATTGACCGCTCTTTATGGGCTCTAAGCCGTTTAATGTGCGGAGTAATGTGCTTTTTCCACAACCGGACGGGCCTAAAATCACCACCACTTCGCCTTTTTCTATGGAGAGATTAATGCCTTTTAATGCTTCAACCTCACCATAGTTTTTAACAAGATTTTTTATTTCTAATAATGCCATAGGTATTCCTTAGCTTTCCCAACGGGTTTCTAAATAACGGGAAAATAATGAGAGCGGATAACAAATCATAAAATAGAGCAATAAAATGACCCCATAGATCCAAAGTGCCGCCGATTGACTGCTAAAAAGTGAATGTTCAATAATTTGCTGACCGACTTTAATCACTTCTATTACACCGATTAACATCGCAAGGGAGCTGGTTTTCACCATACGAGTGAAAAGATTAATAGCACTTGGGGTAACACGTTTTAAACTTTGCGGTAGCAAAATATAAATAAAGGTTTGAAAAGGCGTTAAACCTAAAGCGTAAGCGGATTCAACCTGATGTTTTTCGATAGAAGTTAATGCGCCACGTACGAGATCGCCCATCTCTGCGGTGCCCCAAAAAATAAACACCCAAATGCAGACAGTGATGGCGTCTAAATGTATGCCAAACCATTTTGCCAAGCCAAAATAAGTGATAAACAGGATAACGAGCAAAGGGATGATGCGGACAAATTCTAAATAAACCTGGCAAATCCCTTTAATTACAGTATTTTTGCTTGTCATTACCACGCCTAAAATGACCCCAAAAAGACAGGCAAAAAAGACGGAAACGAAGGCAATTTCAGCCGTTACCCAGAGACCGCTTAGCAGTCTGGTGAGATTATTGCCTTGGAATAATAATTCAAACCCCATATTTTGCTCTCCGTGTGCGCTGTTCTACATAGCGAATAAAAATTGAAATAGGTAGCAAAATGACTAAATAAAACACGACTAATAAAAATAAGGCTTCGTTGGTTTTATAATCCATTCCGATAATTTCTTTTGCCATAAACATGAGTTCTGCCACCGCAACGGCGCTAATAACAGAGGTTTCTTTCATTAAAAACAGACAGTTCGCCCCAATCGCCGGTATGGAAATTGCCAATGCTTGTGGAAAAATCACGTAACGAAAGGCTTGAAGTGGCGTTAAACCAATGCTGAGAGCGGATTCAATTTGCCCTTTGGACACCGCTTCTAAGCCGCCACGAATTGCTTCTGCCATATAGCTTCCGCCCAAAAAAGCTAAGCCGATTACGCCACATGTAAAACCGTCTAATTTGATGCCGACTTTTGAAAGCCCGAAATAAAGGAAAAAAACTTGGATTAATAATGGCGTATTGCGTGAAAGCTCAATATAACTTTTTACTAACCAATTCAATGACTTCACCTGATAAGTATTGATGACGGCGCAAATCGTACCAATAATAAACGAGAATAAGATTCCCCAAAAGGAGAGGGCAAGCGTCATCAATGTTGCATCAACAAAACGCGGTAATACGCTGATAATATAATCCCAATTCATTTCTTCTTTCTTCACGTAATCGTTTTCGTTGCCATATAATAGAAAAGAATTTTCTCATCGGGAAAGAATCGAAATGAATTAATTATAATGATATGGAATAAATGAACGCTTGATACTGAGTTGTTATTTACCTCAAATTAGGTAAAGTAAGAAAATTGTCATAATCCCCCTTTACAAAGTGTGGTTAATTTTGGCATTATTTTCCACAGTCGCAAAAACGATTTCCGAGCTTGAAAACTCAACATACAAGACTTTGGCGAGCACGGGTATAATCATCTAAGAATCATATTTTTCTGTTCCTAGTATATGCATACCTAGAACATAACGAACGTAAAATTACGCTGGTTAAACTTCCTCAGTGGTATAGAGTGTACTTGAGAAAAATCTCTCTTTTTGTCGTGTTCTAAAGTTTGTAAGTTTTTTAGCCCGTTACACGTTACCGCATAAAGCCTAGAAGCTTTAGCGGGGTCTTCAATAATCTAACTTTGGAGCTAGTAGCGATGATCTATCGATTCTGTGGCATTTCACTCCAAAATTCCGGCGAACCTTATAGACATTTACATATTGAAACGGATAATGTCACTCAAGTGCAGGATACACTGGCACGGAATTATCAACTCATCCCAATCGGGCAAGTCAATTCAAAATATCACTCTATTACCTCTATTTCTAACCGTACGGAGGTGGTTTATGCATAAAATCCCAACCCATTGCGCTTTATCAATGACAAATACAGGCAAAGTTCATACCGCAATTCGAAAAGCTAAAGCCATTTTGACACTTATTCAAAACGATGGCGTAAGTAATGACGAATTAGGAGGTTTTTTTAGTAGTGAAAAAGTAATTAGGGACGCCTTAAGGATCGTGCATGATCTTCTTGAACAAGCTGAACAATCATCAAAAGTTGATTTTTATTTTAGAAAAGAGGGGAAAATACTGGCGGATGTCTCGATGAAAGAAGATTTATCTGCAAAGTTAAGTGATGGAAATTCCAAAAGATAGCCTTAAAATAATCGAGGGGAATATATAGCGCAGTAAAAAACGATGGTCAAAAGTGCGGTTGATTTTGCAGAATTGAAAGCCGTGAATACACTGGATAAAACAAAGCCCCGCGTTAAGTTCCGCAGGGCTATGAAAGGGGTATATGGTGCACTAGCTGGACTCGAATTAATATGTAATTCTTTGAAATTAAAAGAATAAAAATTAATTAAAAAAATCTTGTTACTAAACTTGTTACTATAAATTCAGTTCACAGTGCATTTTGATAACTTTGGTTATTCTATCACAGTTTCTTTAATAGTTTATTTTTTATAAAAGGTATTCACCTATTCACTTTTAACTATTTTTAAGAAAAATTCCTTTATTTATTATATACTTATATTAGTGAATACCTTTCTTTTAAGTATTCACTAGGTATTCACTTCTATTCACTAATATAAATTTCCAAGAATTTATAAAAATCCTTTTCTTTTTATTTTTTTTGATTAAAAAACAATCAATCAAAATTTTCTTACTTATCGTATCTTTTCGTAGCTAATCTATTGAAATTTAAGCTATTTACTTTAGTTTTCAGGTGTTTATATTGTCCTATGGGCTTTTTATAAGCCGTCTTAATTAAGGCTATCCAAAAGGAAAAATTATGATTATTCACGATCAGATTAGAACTGAAATTATCAGTGTTTTAACTCCCTTGTTGAAAAATAAAATCAGCCGTTTCTTTAACGGTCGATTGGTCGCATTAAATGCGGCGGAACAATGCCCGGCATTATCTATTTACTTAGAAGATATTGGTGCGCAAGAAGTATCAATGTGTGATGGGGAATTTGATGCACTCTTGAATATTGCTATTTACCTCAAACCGAATAGCGGGGAAGGTGAATTAGATGATATTGCCGAATCAATCCGCCTTGCTATCCGTAATGGTGAATTTAACTTTTTAAATGATATTTCTTTAAAAGGTTACCGTTATGACTATGACGAAGAGCAAGCAAGCTGGATTAGTGCAACGGTTCAATTTGCCGTCTCTTATGATGATTAAGGATTAGAAAATTATGTTTAAAAAACTTTTAGAATTACGCCAACAAAAGGCAGCTAAAGCCGCAGAAATGCGAGCAATGCTTGAAAAAGCAGAAAAAGAAAATCGTTCTTTAAATGAAGCGGAAACCGCAAACTTTGAAGCGGTAAAAGGTGAAATTAATCAATTAACTGATGAAATCGCCCGTTATGAAGCGGTAGCTGATGAAGAACGTAACCTTGCCGGCAATGTAAATCCAGTAGAGCAACGCAGCGCAAAACAATTCAGTAATGACGAATTGCGCCATTACATTAAAACGGGTGAATTGCGTAACCTCACCACCGCCAACGGGGAAGATGGTGGCTATTCCGTTATCCCACAGTTAGACAAAGAAGTGATGAAACGCTTAACCGATGACAGCGTAATGCGCCAAATTTGTAATGTAGTGCGTTTGCCTATCGGTGCGAAAGAGTACAAAAAATTAGTTTCTGCCGGTGGTGCTGTTGTGGAACATGGTGAGGAAGGCGTAGCCCGTAACGGCACAGCCACGCCGAAACTTCATGAAGTCACCATTGCACTAAATTCCATTTATGCTTATCCGAAAACCACGCAAGAGATTTTAGACTTCTCAAGCATTGATGTTTTAGGTTGGCTGACTGATGAAATTTCTGAAACTTTTACCGAAACCGAAGAAGTAGATTTAACTTCCGGCGATGGTTCTAAAAAATCAAAAGGTTTACTCACTTATGAGCGCACAACCGAAAATGACAAAGTACGCGCCTTTGGTAAATTACAAAAATTAGAGGTGGCTAGCGCAGATAAAATCACCGCTGACACTTTGATTGATTTGTTCTATACCCTTCATAGCAAATACCGTAAAAACGCCGTTTGGGTGATGTCTTCTAGCATTGCTGCCGCATTGCAGAAACTCAAAAACAAAAACGGGGATTTTATTTGGCGTGATGGTTTAGCCGTTGATGCACCTTCTACCCTTTTAGGCCGTCCTGTTTATTTCCTTGAAACAATGCCGGCGAGTGGGGCTAATAGTCCGGTGGTGGCATTTGGTGACTTTAAACGCGGTTATTTCATTGTGGATCATGAAACAGGCGTAAGAACCCGCCCGGATAATTTAACCGAACCGGGATTTTATAAAGTCCACACTGATAAATATTTAGGTGGTGGCGTGGTTGATTCTAACGCAATCAAATTGATTGAAACCACAGCATAAACCATAAGGGGCGAGAAAGCCCCTTTTTGCTTAATAGGTTGTATATGAACAAAGAATTTGAGATCCGTTCAGCCACACTTTCAACGGATAAAGAAAATCAGAAATTAGTCGGTTATGTGGTTCGCTGGAATAGCCCATCAGAAGTCCTATATTGCGATTTTATCGAACAGTTTAGCCCAAATGCTTTTACAGAGAGTTTAAGCGGTGGTGATGATGTGAGAGCGTTATTTGAACACGATCACACAAAACTATTAGGGCGCACCAGTGCGGGAACATTAAAACTTGAAGAAGATAATATTGGTTTACGTTTTGAGTTGACACCGCCTGAAACCACAATCGGGAAAGATTTATTAATCAGCGTAGAGCGAGGCGATATTTCCGGCATGTCTTTTGGCTTTAGAGCAACGCAAGAAACATGGGATTTTGATGTTGAACCTTATCAGCGCACGGTAAGTAAAGCGGAACTCTTTGAGATCACCGTAACAAGCATTCCGGCATATCCTGAAAGTAGCGTAGAAATTGCGAAACGTTCGATGAACGAGGCAAAGGCAAAAACACAATCAAAACCGACTGCACTTTTTAAACAATGGCTTGATGTGGTGGAGTGTGAATAATGTGGAATCCATTCAAACGAAAAGAACAACGTAGTGCACCCGTTGCTATTGATGAACTGCTTTCTTACTTAGGCGTATCTAATACCGGTGCGGGGGAATTTGTCAGCCCGCAAACTGCCGAAGCATTACCCGCAGTGATGAATGCGGTCACGGTGATCGCCGAAGCGGTGGCGAGTATGCCTTGTTATTTGTATCGATTAAAAGACGATGGCCGAGAACGAATTTATAAGCACCCGGTAGATTATTTATTAAATGAAATGCCGAATCGCAGCCAAACCCCTTATCAATTCAAATATACCATGATGCGCCACTGCCTTTTAAGTGGTAATGCCTATGCGGTGATTGAGTGGAATAGCAAGGGTGAGCCGATTAGCCTAACGCCTTATCCGCCAAGTGCGGTAAATATTTATCGTAAAGTCGGTGGTGCATATATTTATGAAATCACTGATTTAGACGGTAAGACAACAAACTATCTACAAGATGAAATCTTGCATTTGCGCCATTCTTCCCTTGATGGATTTATGGGGCGTTCGCCGGTGACAATTTGCCGTGAAACAGTAGGCTTAGGATTGGCTCAACAGAAACACGGATCAGCCATTATGAAAAACGGATTAATGGCAAGCGGTTTAATCACGACAAGCGAGTGGTTAGACGAAGCGAAGGCACAGAAAGCAGTAAAAGCCCTTGAACGTTACAAAGGGGCGAAGAATGCGGGAAAAACCCCAATTCTTGAAGGCTCAATGGAATATAAACAACTCGGTATGACAAACCAAGATGCGGAATGGTTACAAAGCCGCACGTTTACGATTTCCGATATTGCCCGAATCTACAATATCAGCCCGATTTTTCTTCAAGACTATTCAAATAGTAGCTATGCCAACTTCAGCGAGGCAAGCCGAACATTTTTATCTCAAACCTTGCGCCCATGGCTTACGAATTTTGAACAGCAATTAAAGGACGCATTGATGATTGATTTAACGGTCAATTCTTCAAAACGTTATTTGATTGAGTTTGATACAAGCGATCTTTTGCGAACCAGTCAAAGCGAGCGATTCAAGAGTTACGATGTAGCCATTAAAGCGGGCGTAATGTCACCAAATGAAGTGCGCCGCCGTGAAGGTTTACCGCCTTATGCTGGTGGTGATGAATTTAGCCAAGCATGGAAACAAACCGTAGAAGTTAAGCGTGGTGATGGTGGAAATCAGAAAGCAGGAGTAAACGATGGCGAGAATGATTAGAGCCGGTATTTACAACAAAGTGATCACCATTCAAGAACGTAACTACAAAAAGGAACGAGAGAACAATACCTACGGCGCATCAACACCCATTTGGAAGAATGTCGTAGAAGTGCGGGCAAGTATTGAACCATTACAAGGGCGAGAATATTTTAGCGGCCCGTTTCAGATGGGTGAAAACATTATAAGAATTCGCATTCGTTACCAAGAAGGAATAACCAATAAAATGCGGGTTAAATATGGTAATCGCCTGTTTGATATTTATTCGGTAATTGATAGCAAAGAATCGCACAGAGAGCTGCAATTAATGTGTAAGGAAGGTGAAGCCCATGGCGAACATTGAAATCAGTCTTGAGGAAATCAAGGCGCATTTAAACGTAGATCACGATTACGATGATTCCTTGATTGAAAGTTATAAAGCGGCAGCACTTGAAGTTGCACAACGCCATATCGGGAAAACCTTTGCCGATGAAGAAACGGATAAAACAATTCCTTTCTATGATTCGATTAAGATTGGCTGCTTAATGTATATCGCCTATCTTTATGCAAATCGTGAAGCGGTAACCGATACAGCTAACCTTGCACCCGCACCCATGGCGATTAGTGCATTATGGGAAGTCTATAGAGAACCTTGCGCTTATTAAGGTGAATCTATGCCATACCAACCATTAAGGCGTTGTACCTTTCCCGGTTGTCGTAACCGAGTGAAAAGCGGACGATGTGATGAACATCAACAGAAGAAACAAGATAACCGATTGCCGGCAAGTCAGCGTGGTTACAATCACAAGTGGACGAAATACCGCACACAATACTTAAAGCATAACCCGCTTTGTGTCATGTGCTTAGAGAAAGGAATCTACACACCCGCAACAGTGATTGACCATATAAAACCAGTAGAGAATGGACAGGCCGATCCATTGTTTTGGGTAGCAAGTAACCATCAATCCTTATGTCGTGATTGCCACAGCTATAAGACAAGAGTGATAGATAAGCGTGGTTATGGTGCGAAGAAGTAAAGAATTCGTATCATACGAATAACTGATTAAATAATAGACAAATCTTAAACTTGAATTTTGTTCAAGAAATAATCAGATAGACCGGGTGGGGGGGGAGTTTTTGAAAGAAAAGCCCTTCCGCTAAGAACCGCCCGCCCAAGACAATTTTTACGCACGGCAATTTTTTTGAAAATAAGGAAGTCAGTCTCCTCAAATTTGAGGAAGCAACAAGACCAAATTTGGGCTCGTTAAACCAATCCAAAAATGGATTCGTTAAAAGGAAATAGAATGACAACAAAAAAGAAAACCACACACAATCCACCGAGCTTTTTAGATCCGGTGGCTAAGAACGCATGGAAAGCACGAATCAACCAACTTTTAGAACGTGGCGATATACAAGAAGCCGATTTAATTCACCTTGAACTTTATTGTGTGAATTATTCCCTTTTCCGCAGTGCGGTAGCCGATATTGCTAAAAACGGCTTTTCGATTGTAAACAGTCAAGGCACACAATCACGCAATCCGGCACTTTCAGCGAAAGCCGATGCCGAAAAGGTGATGATTAAAATGTCTTCCTTGTTAGGTTTTGACCCGGTCAGCCGCCGCAAAAATCCGGTAGAAACAGAAACGATAGACGCATTAGATGAAATCCTCACAATGTAGGTGAAAAATGGAAATCTGGCACGACTACGCAAAGAAAGTTCAATCAGGTGAAATAGTGGCTTGCCGAAAGATAAAACAAGCCGTAGCCCGTTATTTTGAGGATTTAGCAAACCCCGATTATTTCTTTGATAAAAGTGCGGTTGAAAAATTCCTCGCTTTCTCAAAGTTATGCCCGCATGTAAAAGGGCATTTGCGTGGCCAACCGATTATTCTTTCAGATTGGCAAGTGTTCCTCTTTGCGAATCTTTTAGGCTTTAAGTGGAAAGATACCGGATTAAGAAAATATCGTTCTGCTTATATTCAAGTGGCTAGGAAGAATGCAAAATCAACGGTGGCGGCAGTGTTGGCTAACTGGTTTCTCATTATGGAAAAAGGTCAGCAAGATATTTACACTGCAGCAGTAAGCCGAGATCAAGCCCGCATTGTTTTTGATGATGCCCGGCAAATGTGCTTACTTTCTACCCCGTTGAAGAAACGGCTCAATATCCAGCAGCACAAACTCATTAATCCAAAATCAAACAGTTTAATGCGCCCTTTGGCGGCAAAATCAAGCACTATTGAAGGCACAAACCCAAGTCTTGCGATTGTTGATGAATATCACCTACACCCCGATAACAGCGTTTATAGTGCGTTGGAACTAGGACAAGGCGCACGGCCCGAAGGTTTACTCTTTGCTATCACCACTGCAGGGAGTAATGTTATTTCCGCCTGTAAGCAGCACTATGACTACTGCGCGCAGATTCTTGAGGGAAACGAACAGAACGACAGCTTGTTTATTATGATTTTTGAGTTAGACGAAGAAAACGAAATCGACAAGCCGGAAAACTGGATAAAAGCCAATCCGAATATTGGAAAATCCATTCCTTACCTTGATTTTGAGAACACCATTAAAAAAGCCCGTGGGATTCCTTCCGAATGGGTAGAAATGCTCACTAAACGCTTTAATGTATGGTGTCAGGGAACAACACCGTGGCTAGGTGAGGGAAACTGGGCGCAATGTGCAAGAGATTACACCGAAAGCGATTTACTACATCAGGATTGTTATTTAGGGTTGGATTTATCCAGTACCAACGATTTAACAAGCCTTTGCTATACCTTTCCACAAGGGAAAAAAGTGCGGTTAGTTACCCGGCACTATATTCCCGAATTTCAGCTTAATAACGTGGCAAATAAAAATCGGGCCATGTATCGGAATTGGGTGCGTAGTGGCTGGCTTATTGCCACAGAGGGCGACTGTATCGACTATGACAAAATCAGAGATGATATTTTAAAAGATGCGGAAAACTTCAATATCAAAATGATTGGCTTTGACGTATGGAACGCCACACACCTTAGAACACAATTACAGGCGGCGGGGCTTGAGGTCGAACCCTTCCCACAAACTTATCAACGTTTTAGCCCGGTAGCAAAAAGTGCGGAAGTATTGATTAATCGCCAAGTGATAGAACACCACGGCGATCCGGTGCTTGCTTGGGCGTTATCAAATGTAGTGATGGAAACCGATGCCAACGCCAACATAAAGCCAAATAAGAAAAAGGCAGCAAACAAAATCGATCCAGCAGTGGCTTTCTTAATGTCATTCGGAACTTATCAACTTGAATATGGCGATCTGATTTTTGAGTTATCAGAAGAGCATAAACAGGCATTAGAACAATTTAACGGGATAGATCTATGAATATAGAGTTACTCAATATGATTGCTTATGCGTTCGTGCTTTATTCTCTCTTTTACTATTGGAGTAAATAAAATGTCAGTAAAAATACAAGGTTTAAAAGAGCTTGAACGAAATATTAAACGCTATGTAAAAGATACTCAGAAAGCCGTAAAGCCCTCAATTAGAAGGGCATTAAATGCCGGTGCAAAATCGCTTGAAAAATCAATAAAACCAAAAGTACCGGTGATGAGCAAAAGCACTGATTTTCGCCAAAAAAGCACAATAAAAAATAATGTTCGCCATAAAACAAAAGTCGCTAAAGACGGTTTAAGCGGGATCACAAGAATAAGAGTAATGCGTCCTAAAGGTCAGAGAATGGCAAGGGTTGGTGAAAATACCAAAGATAGACGAGATCCTTTCTATTGGTGGATGGTGGAATATGGCACGGTTAAAATGAAAGGCCGCCATTATATGGAAAAAGGCGCACAAACAGGTAAAGCCGAAGCATTGAGAATCACCGAAGAAACATTTAAAAGAGAACTCAAAGAAAGAATGCCTAAATGAACAAAAGCCCGTAATCACTACGGGCTTTTATTTTCATCAAGGAAAACATGATATAACCAAAATGATCCCACTAACCGCACTTGGCTCATTGCCAATATTCGTTATCAAATGTTTTGGTTTTCAATCGGGCGGTTTACTTTTTCAAGCTCACCGCCATTAGAGCGCTTTAATTATATGCCAATAATGAAAGCACAGCTATTATACAACAGTCCCTAATCTTGATAAATAGCCGTAGCTTATCGTAGCTTATTGATTTAGAATAAATTGTATATTGTGAGTTGTTATAAATTAACCAATAATTCACCACACCAGGAGGAAAAAATGTTTGCAGATTTCATCAAATTTAGCTTTCAAGTTTTCTTATTTTTTTGTGCACTATTAGGTGGTGTTATTCTTCTTGGGATATTTAACAAAATAGGTTGGGTAAATGTAGGCATTGGTTTTGGTGTACTGATAGCTTGTATTATTTCCTATGTGGTATGGACGGAACGACAACCGAACTACAGCTTAGAAGATCAACGTTATAACGAATATATTGCTAACCTAAGACAAGAAGTAGAACGTCCTATTATTCAAGCAAGATTAGCAAAACAAGCAAATGAATCTATTGATTTGAATGGAATTATTACAGGTAAAGCCACTTTTACAGATGCGGAAGGCAAAAACCGAGATTTAGATATTAACGTAAACTTAAAAATTAAATAACCAAATCAACGCACCTAGGGTAGCTCCCGAAAGCAAGACACCTTATCTTGTTGGTGCGTTCCTATCATAAGGGCAAATGCGAAAGGGGCGTTTATGAGCAATAGAGAAGATTTTTTTAAAGAACTTAGGAAATTCTTTTTTAATGATAGAAAAATTGATGAGTTAACATATTTAGTTCAGCTTATAGATGATTTGTTAAAAGAATTGACGCTAGAAGAAATAAAAATAGTTCAAGATTGGATAGATGAAACTATAGAAATGTATTATCAAGAGGAATTAGATAATGCTATAGAAAAAGCAAAATTGGAAACTGAATATATAGAAGATGAAGATGGGAATTACGAAGAATTTAATAAATATTTTGATAGAGTATGGTATGACAGATATGAACCTAACATAGATCTTATTATTCAGGATTTTAATGTAGAGACTAGATATATAGAAGGAGATAAAGACTTATTAGAATGGTTATTAAAGACAGGATATAGAGATGACGGACTACCAGATGGGATTAAAGATTATCATATAATGGCTGTAATGGCTCTTGAATATATAGATAGATTTATAAATGGTGATAGTTTATTTGGTGATGGTAATAAATTCGATCAACAAAACCTATTCAGGGCATTTTGGTCTTTTATAAGTTCAGAGCAAATGAAAGCTAAATATGAAATTGAACAGTTAATCAGTAAATCTAAAAGAGAGAACGCTCAAAAAGCGGCTAAAGCAAGGCACAAAGAAAATCATAAAATTAAAGATATGGTTGTTTCTAGATGGATAAAATATTTAGAACAATCAAAAGAAAAAGGGATAAAAATAAGTAAAACTGCTTTTGCAGATAAAATTTTTAAAGAATTGGAAAAAGCCCATCAAAAAGATCCACAAAAAAATAAGAGATATTCTGTAAAAACTATTCGTAATAACTGGTTACAAGGCATATAAAATACTTTATGCAAGCATAGGGTATACCCGTAGCAAGCAAAGCCCTGACTTTTACAAGGTCAGGGCATTTTTTATCCTTAAAATTTCCTTAAAAATACCTCCCGTTACGTAACGAAACCCAACAAAATCAAAAAACAAGTTACGGGAGTACAAAATGAATCCTATCGAAAATAAAGAAACCTTTAAGCCAATATGGGGCAGTACAAATGATGTAATGACCCGCATTTGCTGTAAACGTACAAAGTTATACGGGTTGATGCGTGATGATCCAACCTTTCCAAAACCTATCAGACTTTCTCAAAATCATATCCGTTGGAATTTAGCTGAGATTGATCAATGGATAGCAGATAAAGAAGCCGCACGAGTTTAAGGAGGGAATGATGAACATTAAACAAGTTACCCAAGATATTAATTTACTTTTGCCGGTACAAGAAATCAGTATCAAAGGCGAAGTAATGCAATACACCTTTGCAAGAACCTTGCACGCATTTTTAGAGAGTAAACAAGAGTTCACGCATTGGTTTAATAACCGTGTAGAGAAATATGACTTTATCGAAAATGAAGATTTTTGCTTGATAAATTTATCACGCAAAAAATCAAAAGGACGAGGCGGCCATAACAAAATTGATTACCGAATTTCCCTTGATATGGCGAAAGAGTTAGCGATGGTGGAAAGCAATGCCCAGGGCAAATTAGCAAGACGTTATTTCATTCAATGCGAAAAGGCTTTGCAGACTGTTGCACCGCAGATTCATTCCGAATTATTAACACAATGGAAAATGACAAGAGACAACACCGGCAAAGGCTATCGCCCACTATGCGCCGCACTTGACCGCAATCGCAAACGGCAAGGAAAACCCGTTCCCCGTTATTTGTTCACTAACGAAACCAACATGCTGACAAGCATTGTACTGGGAATGAGTGTTCATAAGTATAAAGACATTCATCAAATCACCGGTGAAATCCGTTCTCATTTAACCGCCGAGCAACTTGCCGAGCTGGAATATTTAGAGCGAGCTGATGAGATATTGCTGGATAGTGATGTAAACGACTTTGAAACTCGCCGATTAAAGCTGATTGCAATGCGAAACAATCGTTTTGAGAAATTGGCAGCATAGAGAAAAGAAAAACGCCACAAGGCTCACCCAAGTGGCGTAATTCCCTACCTTAAGACTCACTCAGAAGGTAGAACAATCAATCAATGAAGAACCACAGAAAACAGTGGTTACGAACCTGATACAAATTACACAGCGTTCTTTGATTCAAATTCATAGAAAGGAAATAAATATGAACCTAAATCAGCTTAATTATAAACAATATGAAAATAATTCACAATGCAAAATCTTTACAAAGTGCGGTCAAATTAATTATAGTCTTTACACTTTCGCAAAATCGAAAGTTCAGGCGTGGAAACCTGATGAATTATACACGGCGAACAGCACGCCAAACCGTGCTTTTTTTGTTCGTAATATACGCACACCTAAAGAAAATAACGAACGCAAAAATGCGTTGGTTACTATTCTCTCAATGGTAGAGCGTATTGGGCAACGTTTAATCGTTGGCTACTTTCCGTGTATGGTAGTTTTCCACCCCGATACGTTCTACCGCCAAGCGTGGAAACTTGCGGTAGATTGTCAAAATCTTTACACGGAGTTTTCATCAATGATCTACAAATTCCTCTTTACCGGCTCACGCTTTCGCATTGCCGTTTATGCCAATTCACTTAATGAAGCTTTAGCACGCTTACCAAAAGCCAATCAACGCCCTGTTTTAGTATCAAGAATTAAGGGGGGGGCTCATGCCTAAAGTTACCACACCATACACCCTAGATGAAAAAGCCCAAGCACGGTTTAAACGTGCAAATACAGCCTTATGGCAGGCTTACAGCATTATGGATTTATTAGTCAATGGCACTGACCTAAGCAACGACGATATGCCGACTTTGCTATCAGCTTTACAAGGTGCGGTTGAATTAATGAGTAACGGATTAAATGACTTGCCGGAGGTGGATAATGCGTAACGAAGCTATAAAAAATGCACTTATCACCCTATGGGAAGCACATCATATCGCCGAATTAATTAGCAAGATTGACGGTGAGAGCGAAAAAATTGAGGTTTATAAGTATGAAACCGCTTGCCGTGGCATTGCTCGCTTAACCTTAGAAGCCTTGATGACGTTAGAAGAAGAGCTATAAGGGGGCGATGATGAATAACGTAATCCTACACTACCAAGACGGGCGCACGTTTATTTGTGCAGAAGGCGTAACCCTTGCACGGGCAGAAGAAATCAAAGCCTACATTGAATCAAATAACGATGATTTTAGCTATCGCAACGTGGAGCGGGTAGAAATTCAGTACACAGGGGGAAATGATGAAAAAGTCTAAAACCGTGAAACCTTTTAAAACACCCTATACCCCAACGCCGGAGCAGTTAGAAAAATCGGTGAAACGCATTAAGCAGTTTTTAGCCTTTGCCGAAGATTATTTGCATAACGGCCATTATAACGGGTTGGTAAATTCAATCGAGCAAATTAAGAAAGCGGCAACGATTAGAAAGCCGAGAACAGTGGTAGGTGGTGGACGATGAACAGTAAAACAAGCGACAAACTCACCGCTATTTGTGAACGTGGGCTATATGACCAGATGATTTTAAATAATCAGATATTGGCGATAGCCGGTGAGCCGGAAAACATTCAAGACGATGTACTACGGCATCAAATTATCGTATGCCTTCATCATTCACAATGTATCGAACAAACTTTCAAACAAATTAAAAAGGTGGCACAAAATGAACATAGATATGAATAACCTCAACGAAACGGAAGTAACCGCACTGACAGCAAGAATAAGACAGCTTAACGGCGAAAATGTCAGCCCGATTCCTTATGTTATGTCGTGCATAGAAGAGCTTTCAGTCGTCTTTAATACAATGCCGGAAGCACAACGCAACGAATTGACGAAGACAAGAAATGAGCTGCTTTTCCTCCGACTTCATTTTACTGAATTGAAAGATGAAGCAATAAAAGCACGCTTAGCGGAAAAACCATTAAGCGATGAAGAAATGGTAAAAGTAGGGCTAACGATTGCCGCAGCCGAAAGCATTCTTGACATATTGGCTACACTACAAAATGCGGCAGATATGCGATTAATGACCATCTCAAAAAATGGGCTTGAAATCATGGGAGGATACAATGGCACGATTAATTAATGCACCTCATTTAGCCGATCAACCGCATGAACCTTACTCCGATTTAATTATTCTTGCCGGGCGTAAAGCCTGGCAAGCGTGGAATAATGGTAAAGGGGAAGAGTGGCTCTTATTATGCACGTTGATTTATGGATTAGAACCCGGTCAAAAGCCAGTGATTATTGGGCGAGAACAGCTTGAAAATATCTCTTCTGTTCGCATTGCAAGGGCAGATCAACAGCTCATTAAATTCTTTCAGTATGGTGAATTAACCAAAGAAGAAATCACGGCTATTTGCCGCAATCTTGCGAAAAATACTGATGCAATAGACGTGAAACTTTTTGATTCAGCCGCACAGCAGATTGAAGATTTAAGCGGCTATATCCAACGCTTACGCACAGATAAAAGTGCGGTCGATTTGGCAGATAAAATTGCACCGGAAAAACTGAAAGAGAAAGACGGCACGAATAAAAAAGCCCGTGCTTTAAGTAAATGGTTGAACATGGATTTAGCCTTAAGCACGCAAGATCGCAAACTTTACCACTATGACGGCATAAGATGGCAGATGGTGGAAGAATATGAGCTTGTTGATAAAGCGGTGACATTCTTTGATGAACAAGATTTTAACTACAGTGCACGCACCATTGAAAGCATTATTGATACGATTAAGATCCAATCGCCTAAAATGGGAACACAGGTTAAAGAGCTGATTGCATTCAATAACGGCACATTTAATCGGGCCACATTGGAATTTCTGCCCCATTGTAGGGAGAATTGGCTGACTTCTTATATTCCGCATGATTATCTCAATCAAGCGCAAGATACCCCTCATTTTGATAAATGGTTGGCATTTGTCAGCGGTGGGAAGACTGAAAAAATGAATGCGATTTTGAGCGCACTTTACGCTATTCTCACCAATCGCCACGACTGGCAATTATTCTTTGAGATAACAGGCGATGGCGGTAGCGGTAAATCAGTGTTTGCCAATATTGCTACAATGCTTGCCGGTGATCAAAACACCGAAAGCGGTCGATTAATTGATTTAGACGAACCACGGGGGCGGGAGAGTTTTGTCGGGAAAACCTTGATTATTTGCCCTGAACAATCTCGCTATGGTGGTGACGGTGGCGGATTAAAAAGTATCACTGGAGGCGATCCGGTAAATATTGACCCTAAACACCGTTCTAAATTTAAAGCCGTGATTCCGGCAGTCGTGCTAATTGTAAACAATGAAGCAACCCGATTTACGGAACGAAGCGGCGGGATTGAAAGACGGCGGGTAATATTTCACTTTGATAAAGTCGTACCGGAAAATGAACGTGATCCGAACCTTATGGAAAAAATCGAACGTGAAATAGGGGGAGTTATCTTTAAGCTGATTCATACTTTTGAACAGCCGGAAACGGCAAAGAAAGCTCTTGAATCTCAACAAGTGAGCGAGGAAGCATTAAATATAAAAATTCAAACCGACCATATGACAGAATTTTGTGGTTATTTCTACACAACCAAAGAAAGAAATGGATTATGGATTGGGAATGCTAGAATGATGGGAAATGAAAGAACACATCTTTATCCAGCCTACTTGTTATTTGCTGAAGCAAGTAATATTAAAAATGCATTAAGTTTAAACAACTTTTCAAGCTCATTGAAACAAGGGCTATCCCAACATAAAAATAATGTTGAGTATAGTGCAGCACGTTCAACAGGAGGGAAATTTCGCTCCAATGTTCACTACAAAGACTACTCAGAATTTGAAAACAACTATATCAAGCAAAGATGAAACGAAGGGGCGAAAGCCCCTTTTCTTATGAAATTAACCCAAAAGTGAACACCTAAAGTGAATACTTGTCTTCACTATTCACTATGTAACTATATGATTTTAAACTAAAAATAGCCAAAGTGAACAAGTGAATACCTTTTAAAAATATTTTTTACTATTATACGTTTTACACGTTTTCTTTTTCACAACGCTCCACAAAATCACTCCATAATTGCATAACCGGGCGGCGCAATTCTACATAATCATAACGGTTATACGCTTGGCTTGTTTTATCCCCGATTCTGTGTGCAAGACAACTTTCAGCCAGTCTAAAATCCACTGCTTGATTTTCTAAATAGGTGCGGGCAATCGATCTTAAACCATGACTATCTTGAATCCCTTTATAACCGATCTTTCTCAACGCATTAGCGATTAATTCTTTACTGGCAGATTGAATTCGGTTTGCTATAGTGAGAAAAAACGAATTTGTTATACCCGGTGATAGGTTTTAATTCTTCCAAAATTTCAAGCATTAAAGACGAGAGCGGAACAGTGTGGGGAAATTGTCCTTGTCTTGTTTTCTTCATTTTTATTGCCGGAATCGTCCATAATTGTTTACTAAAATCAATTTCAGACCATTCAACCGAAACGGCCTCAGCAGGGCGAACCATTGAAAGTAATTGCCATCTGAATAAAACTTTAGTGAGGAAATCTCGATTAGAATCACGGAAATCTTTTAAGAGTTTTGGAAGTTGTTCCGGTTTAATTGCCGGGTGATTCTTTTGTGGTTCTTTGTGATACGCATCAGAGGCTTTAATACAAGAATTGAAGGGGATTAAGCCCAGTGTGACGGCGTAGTTTAAAATTTGATTGGCAAGGTTTAAAAGACGATGCAAAGTATCATTAAATCCTTTTTCATTCAGTGGTTTTACGGCTTTAATTAATCGTGGTGAGGTAATTTCATCAATAGGATAGTGACCTATTTCAGGGAAGATATATTTTTCTAATCTCGCCCAGTTTTTCTCCATAGTTAGCGGTTCAATTTCTTTACTTCTTTTTTCTTTCCACAATAGAGCCACATTCAAGAAACTATTTTCATTTTGACCGCTTTTTAGTTTTTCTTGTTCTTCTTCATATTCTTTAGGTGAAATTCCTTGAGCGAGCAGAGCATTATATTCTTCTCGTTTTTGGCGAGCTTGAGCAAGAGAAACGGACGGATACGTTCCAATAGTAAGCGATGTTCTTTTATTTGTCACAGGGTGATAATAATTGAAGATCCATGCTTTAGCTCCAGTAGGTTTTACACGCAAATAGAGCCGGTTCCCATCACTCAAATTGTATTCTGTCTTCTTTGGTTTTGCTTTATCAACTTCTGTATTTGTAAGGGGTTTAGTAATGCGTGGCATAGTTTTTCCTATTTGTAGTAACAAGATTTTAGAGGAGTTTAGCACCTTGTTACTAAACTTGTTACTAAAAACCGTGATTAGAGACAATTAAATACGAAAAGTTACGATAAGAGAAAGTGCGGAAAAGCCTTGTAAACACTGGATAAAACAAAGCCCCACGTTAAGTTCCGCAGGGCTATGAAAGGGGTATATGGTGCGACTAGCTGGACTCGAACCAGTGACCCCCACCATGTCAAGGTGGTGCTCTAACCAACTGAGCTATAGTCGCATTGAATGCGGTGGATAATAAACAGTTTTTTTTATGAAGACAAGTAATTTTCTTTAGTGACTATTTTAAATGATAAAAAAATAACCAAAAGGAGGAGAGCGTGTAGGGAAGTCTTTTTTGATTTTGGCTTCTTTTAGGCGTATAATGCGCGCCGATTTATATTGCTCAAAAAATATTTGGGTGAATGGTTTATTTAAAGTTAGCAAAATATTTACGGAGTAGAATGATGTCTAGAAGGCTAAGAAGAACGAAGATTGTATGTACTATGGGTCCAGCAACTGATCGCGATAACAATCTTGAAAAAATTATTGCAGCGGGTGCAAACGTCGTTCGTATGAACTTCTCTCACGGTACCCCTGAAGATCATATTGAACGTGCTGAACGTGTTCGTTCTATTGCGAAAAAATTAGGTAAGACAGTCGCGATTTTAGGAGATCTACAAGGGCCTAAAATTCGTGTTTCTACTTTTAAAGATGGCAAAATTTTCTTAAATGTGGGCGATAAATTCATTCTTGATGCGGAATTACCAAAAGGTGAAGGTAATCAAGAATCGGTAGGTTTAGACTATAAAACCCTTCCTCAAGATGTCGTTCCCGGTGATATTCTTTTATTAGATGACGGGCGTGTTCAACTAAAAGTACTATCAACCGAAGGCGCTAAAGTATTCACTGAAGTGACTGTTGGTGGTCCATTATCAAACAATAAAGGGATTAACAAATTAGGCGGCGGTTTATCTGCAGATGCATTAACTGAAAAAGATAAAGCAGACATTATTACTGCGGCACGTATTGGTGTTGATTTCTTAGCGGTTTCTTTCCCTCGTTCAAGTGCAGATTTAAATTATGCACGTGAGCTTGCTAAACAGGCAGGGTTAAATGCGAAAATTGTTGCTAAAGTTGAACGAGCTGAAAGTGTAGCAAGTGACGAAGCAATGGATGATATTATTTTAGCGTCTGATGTTATCATGGTTGCTCGCGGTGACTTGGGTGTTGAAATCGGTGATCCTGAATTAGTGGGTGTTCAGAAAAAATTAATTCGCCGTTCACGTCAATTAAATCGTGCAGTAATTACCGCTACACAAATGATGGAATCCATGATTAGTAATCCTATGCCGACCCGTGCGGAAGTCATGGACGTTGCGAATGCAGTATTAGACGGTACTGATGCGGTCATGCTTTCAGCAGAAACGGCTGCGGGACAATATCCGTCAGAAACTGTCGCAGCAATGGCCCGTGTTTGTTTAGGGGCGGAAAAAATGCCTAGCATAAACGTGTCTCGTCATCGTATGGATAAAGAGTTTGATGATATTGAAGAAGCCGTTGCCATGTCTGCAATGTATTCAGCAAACCATATGAAAGGTGTTGCGGCAATCATTACTTTAACCCATTCCGGTCGTACTGCCTTATTAATGTCTCGTATTAGCTCAGGTTTACCTATTTTTGCCTTATCTCGTAATCAGGAAACCTTAAACCTTTGTGCGTTATATCGTGGTGTGACCCCGGTATTCAGCGATGCTGAATCTCGTAGCTCAAACGGCGCACAAACGGCAATTGCCTTATTAAAAGAAAAAGGCTACTTAAACTCCGGCGATTTAGTGTTATTAACTCAAGGTGATGAGTTAATGAAACATACTAACGTATGTCGTACTTTAATCGTTGAGTAATAGACGAGTTAGAATCAAAAGAGCGGTGGGATTTCCCACCGTTTTTTATTTTTCCTTTCGAGATAAAAATAGTCGTGGAAAGCGCCTCGAAAATTATTTATAAATCGTTAAAGTGATTTACTCGCCTCTTCGGAGCCGTTGACAAAGCCAACCTTCAAAAAACTTTGTTTTTTCTGACCGCACTTTTTTCTTAAACCTCCCCTCTATTTGCGGTATCATAAACACCAATCCTTTTTGTATTTCAAACTATCTATGGCCTCGAAACCGCAAATTACCTCATCAGATAAACAAACCGCACAAGTTAGTATTCCACCTCATTCCCTTGAAGCCGAACAAGCCGTATTGGGCGGTATTATGTTGAGTAATCAACATTGGGATAGCATTGCTGAACGTGTGATTTCAGATGATTTTTATACCTTTGCACATCGTGCAATTTTTCAAACAATGGAAGATCTCATCCGAAATCAATCGCCCATTGATTTGATTACCCTTGATCAAGCATTAAAGAATAAAGGTATCAGTGAAGAAGTCGGCGGTTTTGCTTATCTTGCCGAGCTGTCGAATAATACGCCGAATGCCATCAATATTTTGGCGTATGCGGATATCGTTCGGGAAAAAGCGATCTTGCGGGAATTAATTTCCGTGGGAAATCGCATTGCAGAGAAAAGCTATTCACCAAAAGGACAGGATATCAAACTCATTTTAGACGAGGCCGAAAGGGAAGTTTTTGCCATTGCAGAAAAACGTAGTTCTTCCAGCGAAGGTCCGCAAAATGTCATTGCGGTATTACAGAACACGATTGAACGCATTGATACCTTGAGTAAAGTGAAAAACCATTCTGGGGTGACCGGTGTAACAACAGGCTTTACGGATCTTGATAGAAAAACGGCAGGGCTTCAACCTTCCGATTTAATTATTGTTGCAGCCCGTCCTTCCATGGGAAAAACCACCTTTGCCATGAACCTGTGTGAAAATGCAGCGATGGCAAGTGATAAACCCGTGTTAGTGTTTAGTTTAGAAATGCCGGCGGAACAAATTATGATGCGTATGATCGCCTCCCTTGCCCGAGTGGATCAAACTAAAATTCGTACCGGTCAAGGGCTGGATGAGATTGAATGGAATAAAATTAGTAGCGTATTCGGTATGTTTAAACAGAAGAACAACCTTTATATTGATGATTCTTCTGCCTTAACGCCAACGGAAGTGCGCTCGCGTGCACGGCGTGTTTATCGTGAAAATGGCGGACTGAGCCTTATCATGGTGGATTATTTGCAACTTATGCGTGCACCGGCATTTTCCGATAACCGTACTTTGGAAATTGCGGAAATTTCACGTTCATTAAAAGCCTTAGCGAAAGAGCTGGAAGTCCCTGTCATCGCACTTTCTCAGTTAAACCGAACCTTAGAACAACGGGCTGATAAACGTCCGGTAAACTCGGATTTACGTGAATCAGGCTCGATAGAACAAGATGCCGATTTGATCATGTTTATTTATCGTGATGAAGTCTATAACGATAATTCTGAAGATAAAGGCGTAGCGGAAATCATCATCGGTAAACAAAGGAATGGTCCGATCGGTCGTGTACGTTTGAAATTTAACGGGCAATTTTCACGTTTCGATAATCTTGCGGAACAGCGAGAATATCATGATGACTATTAAGGAAAAAGAATGAACGTAAAACCGGCAACAGCAAAAATTAGTTCACAAGCCTTAAAACATAATTTAGCGGTGATTAAACAAAAAGCACCGAATAGTAAAATTATTGCTGTAGTGAAAGCCAATGCTTATGGGCATGGCGTAGTATTTGTCGCATCAACTTTAGAGAACGATGTTGATTGTTTTGGTGTAGCACGTTTGGAAGAGGCACTTGCACTACGTTCAAACGGTATCACCAAACCTATTTTGTTATTGGAAGGATTTTTTGCTGAAAAAGATTTGCCTATTTTGGCGGTGAATAATATTGAGACCATTGTTCATAATCATGAGCAGCTCGAGGCATTAAAACGAGCAATTCTGCCGAGCCCAATTAAAGTGTGGGTTAAAATTGACACCGGAATGCACCGTTTAGGAGTTGCCCTTGATGAAGTGGAGGAATTTTACCAAGAATTGAAAAAACTCCCTCAAATTCAACCGCACTTAGGTTTTGTCAGCCATTTTAGTCGGGCTGATGAGCTCGAATCTGATTATACGCAACTTCAAATTAATCGCTTTTTATCTGTGACCCAAGATAAACAGGGAGAGCGTAGTATTGCCGCATCAGGGGGGATTTTGTTTTGGCAAGAATCCCATCTGGATTGGATTCGTCCCGGTATTATTATGTACGGTATTTCCCCAACGGATACGGTGGGGGCTGAATTTAATTTAACTCCCGTTATGAATCTGACTTCCTCTCTTATTGCCGTACGTCATCATAAAAAAGGAGAACCGGTCGGTTATGGCGGTATTTGGACAAGCCCTTGCGATACTAAAATCGGGGTGGTGGCGATTGGTTACGGTGATGGTTATCCGCGCGATGTACCGGAAGGTACACCGGTTTATTTGAATGGACGCATTGTGCCGATTGTAGGGCGTGTTTCCATGGATATGCTCACTGTAGATTTAGGTGCGGATAGCCAAGATCAGGTGGGTGATGAAGTGATTTTATGGGGTAAAGAATTACCGATTGAAACCGTCGCTAAATTTACCGGTATTCTGAGCTATGAATTGATTACCAAATTAACGCCACGTGTTATAACCGAGTATGTGGATTAGCTTTTAATTAATAGAAGGAAATAGTATGAAAAATATCAATCCGACTACGACTAATGCTTGGAAAGCATTAGATATTCACCAAACCGAGTTGGCAAATATCACAATCCAAGATTTATTCCAACAAGAAAAGGATCGCTTTAAGGATTATTCCTTAACCTTTAAGGATCAAATCTTAGTAGATTTCTCAAAAAATAATATTAATCAACAAACGCTTTCGCTGCTTCGCCAACTGGCGCAAGAATGTTCGCTGGATAGTGCAAAAGAAGCAATGTTCAACGGTGAAAAAATTAACCGTACTGAAAATCGTGCCGTATTACACACCGCACTTCGCAATCGGACGAATTCCCCGGTGATAGTCGATGGCAAAGATGTTATGCCGGAAGTGAATACGGTTTTAGCAAAAATGAAGGATTTTTGTCAGCGAGTGATTTCCGGTGAATGGAAAGGCTATACCGGAAAAGCCATCACCGATGTGGTAAATATCGGGATTGGCGGATCTGATTTAGGCCCTTATATGGTCACTGAAGCGTTACGCCCTTATAAAAATCATCTCACGATGCACTTTGTTTCTAATGTGGACGGCACACATATCGCAGAAACTTTGAAAAAAGTGAACCCGGAAACCACGCTTTTCTTAGTTGCCTCTAAAACTTTCACCACCCAAGAAACCATGACGAATGCTGAGAGTGCTCGTGATTGGTTATTATCTTCCGCCAAAGATAAAAGTGCGGTAGCAAAACACTTTGCAGCCCTTTCCACCAATGGCAAAGCAGTCGCAGAGTTTGGCATTGATACCAATAATATGTTTGAGTTTTGGGATTGGGTAGGCGGACGTTATTCCCTATGGTCAGCCATTGGTTTATCAATTGCGCTTTCCATTGGTTTCGAGAACTTCGAGCAATTACTGAGCGGTGCGCACGAAATGGATCAACATTTCCGCACCGCACCAATCGAACAAAATATTCCTACCACTTTAGCCCTTGTGGGATTGTGGAACACCAATTTCTTAGGTGCACAAACGGAAGCGATTTTACCTTATGATCAATATTTACATCGTTTTGCCGCTTATTTCCAACAAGGCAATATGGAATCAAACGGTAAATATGTGGATCGCAATGGCAATACCATCGATAACTATCAAACCGGCCCAATCATCTGGGGAGAACCGGGTACAAACGGTCAGCATGCCTTTTATCAATTAATTCACCAAGGCACAACTTTAATTCCTTGTGATTTTATTGCGCCGGCACAAAGTCATAATCCATTAGCGGATCATCATAACAAATTACTGTCTAACTTCTTTGCGCAAACGGAAGCCTTAGCATTCGGAAAAACAAAAGAAGAAGTGGAAGCCGAATTTGTGAAAGCGGGTAAATCTTTAGATGAAGTGAAAGATATTGTTCCGTTTAAAGTGTTTACCGGTAACAAACCGACTAATTCTATTTTGGTTCAAAAAATCACACCGTTCACTTTAGGAGCATTGATCGCCATGTATGAGCATAAAATTTTTGTTCAAGGCGTGATTTTTAATATTTTCAGCTTTGACCAATGGGGAGTGGAATTGGGTAAACAACTGGCTAACCGTATCCTACCGGAATTAGCGGGTAGCGAAAAAGTATCAAGCCACGACAGTTCAACAAACGGGCTAATCAATCAATTTAAAGCCTGGCGATAAATAAATCTGAGTGAAAAGTGCGGTCGGTTTTGACCGCATTTTTTTATGCAAGAAATTATTTTTTTAATAGCCGATCTATTGTCAAAAAACTGTGTTGGCTCCCAACCTGCCCGTTGTTGAATGAGGCAATCCATCGCATCATAGCGTTGTTTGAGGATAAACCCTTGTGGGGAAGTGCGGTCGGTTTCATTGCCGTTTTGGTCGTATTGGAAAAACAGTTGATGATATTTACCGCTTGTTGAGGGAGAAATATATTTTTAAAGAGCGAAATTTACTTTTTGTTTTTGGAATAAAATTCCCAGTATTTTTTATCAAACTCTTTGAAAGCCCGTTTTTTTCCTCGATCATAAGCAATAGAAAAATATTTCATGGCTTCATCATATTCTTCTAGTTCATAACAAACTCGACCCATTTGAAAATATTCATAAGCACCC
This sequence comes from Rodentibacter ratti, assembly GCF_002000485.1. Lineage (GTDB taxonomy): Bacteria > Pseudomonadota > Gammaproteobacteria > Enterobacterales > Pasteurellaceae > Rodentibacter > Rodentibacter ratti. The sequence goes on from NZ_MLAJ01000007.1 coordinate 69,242, forward strand.
TCTTGAGCTGTATCATTATTTAAAGCTCTAAGAGCCCATTCTTTAGCTTGAATGTAGTATTTGTTATCAAAAAGATTATTAAATATACAATCAATAATCCAGTTAGAAATTTGCTCGGGCTGCTTATTTTTAGGTTCAGGTAGATCATTCCATAGGCTGAGTAAAAAATTAAGTTCTTCTTCTTGAGTTCTTTTTCCAAAAGAACTCATTTTTCTAAAAATGTCATGCACTTGTTCAATTGTTAAAATCATAATTTTTCCTATTTTATTGGTGGTAAATATCGGTCAGAGAGTTTTCCTCCATTTGAGCGATTTATTTTATAGTAATCTAATTCATAGTTATTAGGGTCTCGCATCCATTTACGAACTTCGGGTGATCTAGCTCCATATTTTTTACCTGTTGAGTTCCACCATTTTACAGCATCAATTTTATGAGACATATCAGCTTCAGACAGTGGTCTCCATGTTCCTTTTGAATCTTTGAACAAAGTTCTTCCGCCTAAAGTTTGAATTCTTCCTTCTTTTCTCATTCTCTCAATGACTTTCCGCCCAGTTCGGCTATTTTTACTTGGTGTATTGCCCATATATTTTCTACGACAAGAAGCGAGACCAAACGAATCGATAAAATCAATAGAGTTTTGAACGTAGGAATACGGTGTTTCCCCTCCGTCTAGTCCAATCGGGTCTGATGAAAGGTAATTTGATGTTTCAGGATCATAGTAACGGAAACGATTATATGCCAATCCCGATTCTTCATCGTAGTATTGCCCTGCAAATAACAGATTAGGATCTAATGATGAGTTTCGGTTGTAGTTGCTAAATGGTAACCCCTACAGGCTATGCTTTTCTTTTCGCCATAGGGTTCTACCTTGCGGATTAAGAAGAGCAATAACTTGTCCATTCGGTTGGCAAATGGCATAACCTGTTTCCTGCTTCCATTCGATGAAGTTACCGTCAATCGTTTGTTTAAGTTGCTGATAGTTATCCTGTTGAGCGATTAATTCAAATCCGTTAAATACGGAGTGCCGTTCGCTAATGAGTTCATCGTTTTTGAAAGTTCGAGTGTAGGCGAGTTGGTCGCTGTCCCACAGGTATTCAATGCGTAGATGTTGTTTCGGACATGCTTTTGAAATCCGTCTGCCCAAGGCGTCATATTTATAATGCCACACCTCACCTTTTGGTGTGGTGATACCAATCAGTTCGTTTTTGCCGTTCCAGCGGTAGTTGGTTTCTTGTTTTCTAAAGCCGTCCCGTTTTTCAACCTTGGTGACTAACCGCCCCGCTTTGTCATATTCGTAGTAGTTTTCATTTAAGCGGTGGAGTTTATGCCCCTTTTGGTAAATATCCTGATGTGGGATAATTTGCCGCTGTGCCTGATACTCCGGGTGGTATGGGTTTTGAATTAAGCCGTAATTTTCATGTCCTACCTGGCGTTGGGTAAGGTAGCCACATTCATCATAGGCATAGCGTTCTTGTTCACGGTTTTGGTTGTGAATTTGGGTGATTTGGTTATTTCGGTTTAGGGTGAAAAAGTGCTGTTCGCCTTTGTCCTTGGTTTCAAGGGGGTTCAGCGCCTTGTCATAGCGGTAATGTTGATTGACCTCAGCAAAACTTGGGGCATCAATGCCGGTGGCTCGCAGTTCGTCTTTGTCAAAAAACTGTGTCGGCTCCCAACCTGCCCGTTGTTGGGTGAGGCAATCCATTTCATCATAGCGTTGTTTGAGAATAAACCCTTGTGGGGAAGTGCGGTCGGTTTCATTGCCGTTTTGGTCGTATTGGAAAAATAAGGCGTGTTTTTGACCGCTTGTATCCGGCAAGTTGAGTTCAATTAACTCACCGAGACTATTGTACTTAAATTGCGTGATGATAGTCTCATCTTTCCCCTCAATATAGAGCGTTCTCGTGAGGGTTTGGGCTTCATCATCATAAGTGCGCTCAATTCGGTGGCCGTTTTGGGTTTCTTTGATAATACGGTCGTTAAGGTCGTAGTCAAAGGTTTGTCGGCTATACAGGCTTTGAATCGCGATAACTCTGCCGAGGTTATCGTATTCGTAAAAATAGCTGTCGTCAGTTGTGATAAGGCGAATTAGGCGATAACCTGGGTCGTAGTCATAATGGGTAACGTTCCCCTCGCCATCGGTTAGGCTTTTGAGCAAGCCGTTTTCGTTGTAGGTATAACGCCAACGGCTATCGATAGCGGAGAGAGCAAGCGGTCAGATTTATCTAATTTTTGCAAAATTTTAGGAAAACTCGACCGCTTGAACAACATGTTATCAAGTTAATTTTTAAAGAACAATGATGGTACTCTTTTGTAACAAGTACCGTTTTTTTAACATTTATCATCCGCCACAGACGAGCGCCATCGTGGGAAGCCCTAATCTGTTATTTTTATATCAGGATATAACTTAATATAACTTTTTATAGCAATAGTAAAAACACTACCAAGCCATCTAGAAACTAAAGGATAAAATTCTTCACAGGGCTGATTTTCTTGATTTGTATATTGATAGTTATCATTTTTCAAATCGTTAAATAAGCAATGGTTTTCAAAAATTAATTTAGAATATTCATCTTTTGTTAGATTTTTATATGTTTGAAAATATCCACTCCTCCATTGCATATCGTTCACAATAGTTGGCTCGATGAGGAAATTCTCTTTGCTCAAATTAATGTCAGAACTAAGTTCGCTAGTAACATCTTTATAGATGTACACAATACTAAATTCAGGTGGGCTATCTTCTTTCCATACTAGATCATTTTTAGCTACAAGACCATGAATAAATCCAACGCCTTTAATTTCAAAGCTAAAGAGATCCCCAACTTGTGGTCTTTTATAATTCCGCTTACCTTTCACAATTAAAGATACGATTTCATCTGATTTTATTTCGTTTTTCATATAATTAACTCCTATGAATTTAATAAATGACCGTAGCCATTTTCTTTTAGCCAATTTTCTCCCCATTTTACGGCTGCGTCATAATGTGACCTATTTGGAGAAATACTATTTTGTATATTGGTAAATGTGTTATTTGTAGCACCTTTTCTTGCATTGATAACAGCTTGTTCTATACTTCTAGCTTGGTTTCTTGGCAATTGACTATTGATAACGGAGAGAGCAAGTGGTCAGATTTATCTAATTTTTGCAAATTTTCAGGGAAATTCGACCGCTTGCACGGCGTACTATTGAGTTAATTTTTAAAGAACAAAAGGCAATGCGTTTTGAAAACAAAATTCCATCTAAAAGTTAGGTTGGGTTGGAGGCAGATATTACCGTAGGTCGGATTGGAAAGCCGTCAGAGTTTTAAGATTCTGAAAATGTTGGGGTTTCAACCCAACCTTTTAATACAATCTACCTATTAACAATATTATTTACTTTCTCTAATTTTTTTTAATCCTTTTTCTAAAATAGAAATTTTTTCAATAGGTGTACCTCTATCGTGGGCTTTATACCAATTTGGTATTGTTTTCATAAATAATTTATCTCCTTCAGGCGTAACATTAGATTCATATATAATTAAATCCAATTTCACATCACCATTTTTATCGTAAGGGAGTAAGTTAACTAATAAATTATTTTTATATAAAAAATCTACCAAGATCTTAGTCCTTAAATAAACTCTTTCTTGATATTCTTTGCTTTTATTTGCATTCAAAAATACTTGATAATCATATAGAGGAAGATCAATTTTCATTCATTTTGCCCTTATTATTTTAGAAATACCTTCAATTTCATTTTGTTTGAGGATGACGAATAAATCGTCCACCTAAAGCCTGTATGCGTCTCTCTTTTTCTATTTGAAGAGTTTTATCTGCTGTTCTACTTGTTATTTCTACAGGTTTCCAAGAACCATCTTTCCCTTTGACTACAAAATCAACCCTACGACCACTATTAGTTCGTGGATCAACAACTTTTTTTCCATTGGCATCTCTTAAAATCTTTTCACCTAATACATTTTCTTTACCATAACGCTTCTCTAAAATTCTTCTTGCTCTATCTTCCCTTGCCAATCCATCTACTTTATTTTTAATACATTTTAGGCCAAATGGATCAAGAAAATCTAAAGGATTTTGGACATAAAAATACGGCGTGCTACCTCCCTCCAATCCGATTGGATCAGAGTTTAGATAACACGCTGTATTCGGGTCATAATATCGAAAACGGTTATACGCTAACCCACTTTCTTCATCGAGCCATTGCCCAGCAAACAACATTTGTGGATTGAGTGGATTTGACTGCCTATATTCATTGGCAAAGTATAAACCCCAAAGTGTTTGTTTCTCTTTTCGCCAAAGGGTTCTGCCTTTGGGGTTGAGTAGGGCGAGGACTTGTCCATTCGGTTGGCAGATGGCATAGCCAGTTTCCTGCTTCCATTCGATGAAGTTACCATCAATGGTTTGCTTGAGGGTTTGATAGTTATCCTGTTGGGCAATTAGTTCAAAGCCGTTAAATACGGAGTGCCGTTCACTGACAAGTTCATCATTTTTGAAAGTTCGAGTGTAGGCAAGCTGGTCGCCGTCCCACAGGTATTCAATGCGTAGATGTTGTTGCGGAGATTCTTTTGCAATCCGTCTGCCTAGAGCATCGTATTTATAGTGCCACACATCACCTTTTGGCGTAGTGATGCCAATCAGTTCGTTTTGCCGTTCCAGCGGTAGTCGGTTTCCTGTTTTCTAAAGCCGTCCCGTTTTTCAACCTTGGTGACCAACCGCCCGGCTTTGTCATATTCGTAGTAGTTTTCGTTTAAGCGGTGGAGTTTATGTCCTTTTTGGTAAATATCCTGATGTTGGATGATTTGCCGCTGATTGTGAAATTCGGGGTGATGTGGGTTTTGAATTAAGCCATAATTTTCATGTCCTACGTGGCGTTGGGTGAGGTAGCCACATTCATCATAGGCATAGCGTTCTTGTTCACGGTTTTGGTTGTGAACGGCGGTGATTTGGTTGTTTCGGTTGAGGGTAAAATAAAGCTGTTCGCCTTTATCTTTGGTTTCAAGGGTGTTCAGTGCCTTGTCATAGCGGTAATGTTGATTGACCTCCGCAAAACTTGGGGCATCAATCCCGGTGGCTCGCAGTTCGTCTTTGTCAAAAAACTGTGTCGGCTCCCAACCTGCCCGTTGTTGAATGAGGCAGTCCATCGCATCAAAATGTTGTTTGAGAATAAACCCTTGTGGGGAAGTGCGGTCGGTTTCATTGCCGTTTTGGTCGTATTGGAAAAACAGTTGGTTTTTTTGACCGCTTGTTGAAGGAGAAATATATTTTTAAAGAGCGAAATTTATTTTTTTGTTTTTAGAGTAGAATTCCCAGTATTTTTTATCAAATTCTTGAAATCCCCTTTTTTGAGCCCGTTGATATACGGTTTCAAAAAAACCTAGAGCATTATCGTATTCATTTAATTCAAAATAAATAGCTCCCATTTGAAAATGTTCATAAAAATTTATTGGATCTTTAGCTCTCTCTGTTTCGAGAGTTTTTTTAGCCCACATTTTAGCATTTAGAAAGTCGTTCTGATCTATATAACAATTGACGATACTATTCATTAACCAATTTGCTATTCTTTCTGGCTGATCTAATTTAGGTTCTGGTAGATCATTCCAGGCTTCTAAATAGATTTTTATTGCTTCTTGGTGTTTTCCTTTTTCATCCAGTTTATTTCCTTTCTCAATTTTTTTATTAAAAGGTTTTAACTCATTTTCTGTTAACAACATTAAATACTCCTGTTATTTTAGTGGAGGAAGATATTCAATTCCAAGTTTTGCTCCTTGGGAACGATTGATTGAATAATGTTCTAAATAATAGTTTCTGGAATCTTTCATCCATTTCCGTACTTCTGGAGCTTTAGCTCCGTATTGTCGACCTTTTTTATTCCACCATTTTACTGCATCAGTTCTGTGAGCCATATCAGCCTGCGATATTGGATACCATTGCCCATCACCAGCTTTAAATTCCATATTTTTTCCATAACCTTTTATTTTTCCCTGTTTACGCATTCGGTCAATTACGTTTTTACCTGCTTTACTATTTTTTCCTGGTGTTTTACCCATATATTGTAATCTTCTAGAACAACCTGCCAACCCAAATGGATCAAGAAAATCTAAAACATTATGAACATAAGAATAAGGTGTTTCCCCTCCCAATAATCCTATCGGGTCTGAACTGAGGTAATTCCCACTTTCAGGATCGTAATATCTAAACCTGTTATATGCTAGCCCACTTTCTTCATCAAAATACTGCCCTGCAAATAATAGATTAGGCTCTAATGGTGAATTTCGGTTATAGTTGCTAAAAGTCAGTCCCCATAGGCTTTTATTCTGTGCTCTCCAACTTAATTTACCATTAGGGGCAAGTAGTCCTAATACCTTGCCGTTTGGTTGAACAATCGCATAATTGGTTTCAAATTTCCACTCTACAACATTGCCATCAATGGTTTGCTTAAGCTGTTGATAGTGGTCTTGTTGAGCGATTAACTCAAAGCCATTAAAAATACTGTGCCGTTCACTGACAATTTCATCGTTTTTAAAGGTTTGGGTGTAGGCAAGCTGGTCGCCGTCCCACAGGTATTCAATGCGTAGATGTTGTTGCGGACATTCTTTTGAAATCCGTCTGCCTAAGGCATCGTATTTATAGTGCCAGACTTCACCTTTTGGCGTAGTGATGCCGACCAGTTCGTTTTTGCCGTTCCAGCGGTAATCCTGATTTTATAGAGCGGAATTGTTAAAGAGCGAATAATGAATCTCTATTTTAATGAATTAAGATAATTCAACTTCTGAATAATTTCAATAAAAGAACAGTACTCATCACCTAGCAGATAAAAAATAAACTTTACTCATAGAACATCACTTCATTTTTTATTTCTAGGATATGAACTATTTAATGGCTCCCAGCCTTAATTAATGCTTGTGTGAATTAAATACAAAGGATTAATCGCTTCTCGTTAAAGGGATGACTTTTCTTTCCAATAGCCGATCCATTCTTTTAATAGCTGCATATTTTTCGCCATCGCCCCACCTTGCGGAATAAAATGCATGAGATTCAAGCCGTACTCTTTGGGTGTAATGCCTTCACCGACACTGGCGGGTAAGACTTCAAATCCCTGTTGTTGGAAAAGTAATCTGGCACGTTGCATATGCCATTCATTGGTTACCAGAATAATTTTGTTGATCTGTTCTTTTTCCAATATTTGCTTGGTAAATTGTGCGTTTTCCTTGGTGGTTAAGGCGTGAGGTTCTATCCATTTTGTTGGCACATGAAAGAACTGTTGTAATTCTTCCGCCGCCACTTTCGCTTCGATTGCACCCGTCGGGCTTCTCCCTGTGATAAGAAGCGGTAAATCCGTTTCTTTTTGTAAATACGCCGCATAACGTAAGCGTTCAAGCTGAATCGCAGTAGAAGCGAGAGGGGCATAAAGCTCTTTGCTATCCCGTAATCCTCCGCCCAATAACACAATGGCTTGGGCGTTTTTGTAGTCATTGAGGGTTAAATGATCTTCCGTCACTAAACTATCTTTTAAGGTTTGAGCGGTAAAAGGAATACTCAATATATAGAGTAGGGTAATCCCAAGTGCGGTGGAAATTCGGCTCAGTTTTTTGAAATTGAACCTTGCCAAAATTAATGCCAATAGCCATAAAATTAAAATATTAAATGGCGGGAGTATCATGGCGGTGATAAGTTTTTTGAGTTCCATCATTTTTTATCAATTTCCACAAAATCAATATTTTTCGTCCATAAATTGGCATAACCGGAATTTTTACCGTAAGCGTTGTCGCATACTCGGTTTGGAATTTCCAGTAAGCAGGAGAAAATATGGCCGTGTAAACGGGTGGTGGTGATCCGATCATTTTGTAAAAATACCGCTGCGACACGTTTCACAATACGTTTGGTGTAAGCAAACCAAAATTGGTGGAAAAGATTTTTCAGCCAAGCCCAATTTTGTTGATGAGCAAATTTACTCATACGCCAACTGAGCGCTAAAACAATACTGTCTAAGCGAGTCAGAATATCCTCCCAATCTCTCACATTTGAATTTGCCGGTAGGGTGGCAAGGATATTTTTTTCCACTTCACTGGCTTCAATATCTTTGCGTAAAAAATAAAGTTGTTTGCCTGTGTTGCCTTGTTTGGTGGGTAAGGTGCCGTAAAGCTGGTGTGCCATATCCGGTGATAATCTTACCTTTGAGGAAAATTGTTGGAAACTTTCCGCCGTGCGTTCATCACGGGCAAGTAAGTGGCAATCCGAATGTTGATTGAAAAGTGCGGCTGATTTTTCGAGATTTTTTTGATCTTTAAAATACAGCGTTTGTGGCAAGACAATGATGCGATTATTTGGGAAATACTGAACCATTGCCTCACGAATTTTTTGGTGTTGCGGATAGAGATCCCCAAAGTTACCCCCACCGTGTAACAAAATGGTGGTATTTGGGGTAATCTTTTGTTTTACCTCATTAATATCCAGATCAAACTCACAACGTTTTAATGTCACATTAATATGATGATCTTTAAAAAATTGTTCCGTTCCGTGATAGATCAATAAATCACCCACATTCAAATGTAATGGGTAGTCAAAGTAAAACACATCGTTTTTATCTTTGATTAAACCCGCAATGGGATCGAGTTGTTGCTTTAGAGAAACTAATGTTGAATTCATTTTTTTACCTTTTTCAAAATATAGCCAAATAAGAAGGCTTTTTCTGTGCGATTTAAGCCGAATAATAAAATCACGGCAATCAGCCCAAATTCTAATAATATGGACTGAGTGATAAATTCCGAGAACGTATAAATACGCTGTGTATCCGACAAGTAAATAAGCCCGATTAGGAGAACAAATACAATGCCGATATTAGATAAGTATGTGACAAACGCTTTGCGGTTAAATTTAATTTTTTTATTAATAAAATAAAAGCGGTAAATTTGCATGAAAAGTGCGGTGGAAAACCTGCCGATAAAAGCATAGATCGGACTATAACCGAGTGTAAATAAATAATAAGCGAGTGGCACGGTACAAAGATCAATCATTGCAATCATAATATTGTATTGCTTAATTTTGTTTGTACCGATAGCCAGTGCCGTCATCCAAAATGATCCTGCCATGGCACTAATCAGCGAACATAGTAGGGTAATTTGTACTAATTGCTGTACATATAGGGGTAAATGATCGCCTAGCCAAAAGGTCAGCAAGGTGTGGGGAAAATAGAGTACCGGCGCAGATAAAATCGCAATAAGGTAAAAGGAATACTTTGATGTGCCGAGAATCAGTATCTTATTGCGTTCCTCATCTTTTGCCGCATAAGATTGCACAAGTTGCGGGTTAAAGGCGACCTGAAAGTTATTCACAAAGCTATAAATTGCGGTATCCACTTGGGTGGCGATCCCTACTGCGGCATTCACGGTGACGCCAAAAAACAGGTTGATGACCATATTTAACCCTTGTGTTGAGGCGACATAAGCGGTTTGCCCGAGTAACATCCACCCGGAAAAACTCGCCATTTCTTTTGTTTTATTTAAATCTTTGTAGAAACGAAAGCGGGTTTCACTGTAAAAGGTACGGCGGGTAAAATTAAAATAAAGCAAAAAAACAAGCAAGCTGACAGCCAGTAATAATAGGCTATAACTGATGAGTTTATCGTATTGCTCAATCTGCATTAAAATGAAGATAGCCGAGAGTTTTAATGCGCTTTCACTTAAACCAAGCCAAGCATAAAATGCCATTCGCTCATGGGCGACAATCATGGCATTAAAAGGCACTTTAATAATTTCAATTAAGGCAATAAGCAGGGCAATCTGATACACAATATTGGCAGCGTACATTCTTTCTGTCGGAATATTGAGTTTATGGTTTAAAAACCAAAGCCCTATGGTTTCCGCCAACACGGCTACCACAAACATAATAAAGAGATGATTTAACAGGCTGATATTAAAAATAATATTGACTCGGCTTGAATCATTAGAGGCTTTTTCCACATTAATAAAACGTTGTGTGGTCGCCGTCATCGTACCGTTAAAAAATGAAAACAAAATCACCACGCCCATGACAATGTTATAAATCCCGAAATCTTCCACCCCTAACACACGTAATACAACACGGGAAATGTAAAGCATTGCCCCCATGTTAAAGAGCATGCGGATATAAAGAAACAGGGTATTTTTAGCAATGGTTTTGTTCGACATGGTGACTGATTTTTGCCTTAAAATTGGTGGGGAATTATAGATTTCTTTAGTATAATCAGCAATCTTTTATGCAACTATTTGCCATTTGATTAATCAAATAGACGATACTGTTTTAGTTGAGAGAATAATGAATAAATATTTGATTTCCCTAGATAAAGATGAACAACGTCGTGCGCTTTTCTTTGCGCAACCCGATACGGCGGATTTTTGTGTATTTTCTGCAATCAATACCATGCAACTGGAATGGGAAGAACTGGCACAACAGTTTGATTTGGCACAATTTGAGCAGCGTTACGGGCGTAAAGTGACCAAAGGCGAAATCGGTTGTACGCTTAGTCATCTTGCGGTGTATCGTTTGATGGTAGAAGATGAGACGGTGGCAGAGGATGATTATGCCTTGGTATGCGAAGACGATGCCTTGTTTGCAGCAAATTTCCAACAGAATTTGACCGCACTTTTAAAGCAAAATAATGCCATGCCGATTGTGCTTATCGGGCAATCCAAAATTGCTCGCTTTAATGATGCAGAGCTGGAAATTAATTATCCGACGACCTTTTCATTTTTGTGTCATAAAGCCGGGGCGGTGGCTTATGCCTATCCTTATAAAAGCTATTTTGCCGGCACTGTGGGCTATTTGATCAAAAAATCAGCCGCACGGGTTTTTCTCAAACGGCTTGAACAAGGAAAACCGTTTTGGCTTGCCGACGACTTTTTGTTATTTGAAACACAACTGACTTTGCCAAATCAAGTGGTTCGTCCGTTAATGGTGATTGAAAATCCCCAATTAGTGAGTAATCTTGAGGCGATTCGAGGTTCACAAGCCAATAATCTTGCGAAAAAATTGATGAAATATCCGTTGAAAAAAATAATGGCGATTCAGAAAAATTTAGGAAAATAAATGACCGCACTTTTTAATCTTTTCTATATTTATGATCCGTGGTTTTTCCATGTGGTGCGTATGTCTGTTGTGGTGGGGGGCATCGCATTTGGCGTTTTAATTTATCGCTATGTGAAAAAACAAAACATCCAAGGCATTGTGGTGCCAATGGATAGTTTAGCTGTATTGTTAGGGCTTATTTTATTAAGTGTCGTGCCTTTGCTGATTAATGGCACAAGGGATTTTTCAGTGATCATCATGTATGTGAAATCCCTGATTTTATTTATTTTCGGTATTGGGTTTTATAACGCTTTTTATGGGATACCAAATGGGCAACAACGGCTTGTACGGGATTTGAAAATCGGGGTGGTGGTGCAATTTGTGTTTGGTATATTAGCGTTGTTTGGCGTCTCCTTTTTAGTGGATTTTTTGCTTTCAACCAATGCGGTTTTGCCCGCGCGATTTTATGGTTCGGAACAGGAATACCGTCTGTATAACATCACGGCCACCGCTTTTTTTCAGCTGAGTTTATTTTACTTAATGCTGTTCCATTTTTTATTAGCCTATAATGTAAAACATAACAGCATACCGAGTATTTTGGTGTTTTTGATGCTCTGTATCGGGTTGATTTCCGGCAGAACCTTTTTGTTACTTTCCGTGGTGAGTATTGCGGTGTATTTTAAATGGCGATATGTGCCTTCATTGATTGCATTTTTGCTCTTGGTGCTGGGTTTGGCTTATTTTATGCCGAAAAATCCTTATGTCGCTCATGCCTTAGAACCGGTTATTAATTTATTGCACGGTGCGGGTTTTGCCAGTTCTTCTACGGATACTCTCGTTAAAAATCATCTATTTATGCCGACTTTGAAACAATTTATCAGCGGTGATGGTATGTATATGACAGGGCAGTTAGAAACAGGACGTTATTATGGCAATACGGACTCCGGTTTTTTACGCCAGATTTTATACGGTGGTGTGGCGTATATGTTGGTTTGTTTCTTCGTCACCTTTTATTTTGTTCGCAAAGTGGCATTAAATTGGTTTGATGGCAGTTGGAAATTCATTCTTTCCGCTTTTGTCATTCTTGCTGCTTGCAATATTAAAGCCGATACCTTTGCCTTTCCGGGCATTATGTTTGTGATGTTAATGTTTTTGTCATTATTTGGCTCTCACGGCAAACAACGCATTTTCTTAGCACAGAATGAGGGAAAAAATGTTTAGTATTATTGTTCCGTCTTACAATCGAAAATCGGAAATTCTCGCTTTATTGGAAAGTTTAACTCAGCAAACCTACAAAGGGTTTGAGGTAGTGATTGTTGATGATCACTCGAAAGAGCCTGTTGTGGTGGAGAAGCCTTATCCCTTTAAGGTGAACGTGATTCGTAATGAAGCCAATCAAGGGGCAGCGGAAAGTCGAAATGTCGGTGCGTGTGCGGCATTGGGCGAGTGGTTGCTATTTTTAGATGATGATGATCGTTTTGCTGAGAATAAATGCGAGCGATTGGCAGAGGTGATTAACCAACATCCCGATATTAATTTTATTTACCACCCCGCCAAATGCGAAATGGTGAATGAAGGGTTCAGCTATGTGACCAAACCGATTCCACCACAAGAAATTAGTGTGGAACGGATTTTGCTTGCCAATAAAATTGGCGGTATGCCGATGGTGGCAGTGAAAAAAGATCTTTTCTTAAAAATTGGCGGATTATCGACCGCACTTCGTTCCTTAGAAGACTATGATTTTTTGTTGAAATTAATTAAAGATCCTACTTTTAAACCTTATAGAATGGATGAGCCTTTGACCTATTGCACTTTCCATACCAAACGTTCCAGTGTGTCAACGGATACTACTAATACGGAAAAAGCCATTGATTATATTCGTGAGCATTATGTGGAAACACAAGAGCAAGCACATAATTTCAACATTAACGCCAGCTATATTTTGGCTTATCCACACATCATGAATTTATCACGCAAGGCGGCGTATTATTATTTTGATATTTTTAAACAAACCAAAAGTATTAAACAATTTGTGATTGCGATAGTTGTGCTGATTTCGCCGAAACTGGCACTGAATTTGAAACGGTTTATCTAATAAAAAGGGTTATAATGAAATTTTCAGTTTTAATGTCTTTATATATTAAGGAAAATCCACAATTTTTACGGGAATGTTTTGAAAGCTTAGTGGCACAAACCCATCAGGCGGATGAAATCGTATTGATATTTGATGGTGCGGTTACCGAAGAATTAGAAGCGGTAGTGGCGGAGTTTGAAACACAGTTACCGCTAAAATTAGTGAAATTACCGCAAAATCGGGGATTAGGAAATGCCTTAAATGAAGGACTAAAACACTGTACTCACCAGTGGGTTTTCCGTATGGATACCGATGATATTTGCGTACCGGAGCGTTTTGCCAAACAAGTGGCATTTATTGAACAACACCCCGACACCATTATTTTTGGTGGACAAATTGCCGAGTTTGGCGAGAACGTCAATGATATTGTCGCCTATCGTCGTGTGCCGACAGAAGCGGCGGATATTGTGAAATTTACCCAAAAACGTTGTCCTTTTAACCATATGACGGTGGCGTATCAGAAAACTGCGGTGATAAATTGCGGCGGTTATGAAGATCTGCAAGAAGATTATTACTTATGGATTAAACTGGTGGCACAAGGTCAAGCGGTGGCAAATTTACCGGATATTTTGGTTTATGCCCGGGTTGGCAATGGCATGGTCGGGCGGCGACGTGGTTTGAATCAGGCTAAAGCGGAGTGGCGGTTATTCAAACTCAAATATCGTTTAGGCATACAAAGTTTTGGATCGGGAATGCTGATTTTTATTTTGCGTTCGGCTTCCCGTTTATTGCCGACTTCATTGTTAAAGACGGCTTATCATCAATTTTTAAGAAAATAAAATCATGTTAAAAGAAGGAAAGTAAATGAAAAAAATCTCTTTATTATCAACCGCACTTTTATCTTGTTTACTGGCAGGCTGTTCAGGCAACAGTCAAACCGCATCAGCGAATAAGATCCCGACAGTTAGCCGTAATGCGGTTTATTCCAAACCCCGTACATTGGATAACTTTCATGATTATGTGCAATTTTTAAAAGGCAAAGCCGCCGCGGAAGGCGTTTCTCTTGCGACTTTAAATGCACAACATAATATTCGTTATGTAGAAAAAGCCGTTGCTTTAGATCGGGCACAGGCAGGAAGAGCGGTTAAACGTGATCCAAGCCAACCTCCTGTATTGAATCCAAACGGCACAACCAATTATCTCAATAAAGTCCTCACCAATAATAAAGTGAATGTGGCAGAGGATCGTTATTGGGAAGTTCAAGTACCGCTTCAAAAGGCAAGTCAGCGTTATGGCGTACAACAAGAATATATTCTTGCGCTATGGGGTATGGAAAGTAGTTTCGGGCATTACCAAGGGAGTTATGATGTATTATCCGCCTTGGCGACCCTTGCCTTTGACGGCAGACGTGAAGCCTTGTTTAGCAAAGAATTCGTTAATGCAATGAAGATGTTGGAACGTGATCATATTCAACGTCCTAGAATGTTGGGATCTTGGGCAGGCGCAATGGGGCAAACCCAATTTATGCCAAGTGCATTCTTAAATTATGCAGCGGATGGTAATGGTGATGGCGTGAAAGATATTTGGACAAACCAGTTCGATGCTTTTGCCTCTATTGCGAACTATTTACATACTGTCGGCTGGGACAACAAATTGCCTTGGGGTATCGAAGTGACACTAACCCAGTCTCTTGATTTATCCCTTTCCGGTATTGAGAAAAATAAAGCCCGTTCTTTACGTGATTGGCAAGCCCAAGGGGTGATGCCATTGGGTTTTAGTGCGCAAGATCAAGAAAAATTGACCGCACTTTCTCATGCTGATCTTTGGCTTGTACGCCCGGATAAACAGGTTGGGAGAGCATTTTTAGTATCCAATAATTTCCGCACGATTTTAGATTGGAATAAATCTAATTATTTTGCCGTGAGTATCGGAATGTTTGCCGACCGAATTAAGGAACGGGTGGGATTATAAAAAAAAGCGGTCAAATGACCGCTTTTTTTGTTCGATGAATTAAATTATTTTGCAGCCGGTGCTTGAGCCGGTTGTTCTGTGCTAGGGGTAGCTGATTGAGCTGGAGCAGGGTTAAATTTAGCTTCAATTTGTGCACCAAGTTCAGCTAAAGATTGCATTTCACCTTGTAATTTCATTGCTTTCTCAGCGTAAGCTTTTTGATCTTCTTCCGTTTTCAGGTTGGCTTGAGCAACTAATAATTCACTTGCAAGGGTTAGTACTTCTTTTGTTTTGTTCTTCGCATTGCCGATTAAATCAGATTTCACATCAAGTGCATCTAAACTTGCAATACTGGTTTGAACATTTTTATTAAATTCTTCAACCGCTGCTTTTACTTTATTTTCGTCTTTTGCTTCCATTGCAGAATTTAATGCTTGCTGTAATTTTTGCTGATTTTGAGCTTGCACCGCACCTTGTTCTTGATTCCAAGCGATTAATTTTTCGTAATCTGCTTTTTCTTGTGCCTCTGCTGTCATTGCCGGAGCTGCTGTTTCAGCCGGTTTAGCTGCTTCAGACTGTTGGGTTGTTTCAGGTTTAGCCGCATCTGCCGTTTTGTCTGCCGCTTTATCGCAAGCAGTTAAGAATAAAGTAAATAATGCAGTTGCAGTAATTTTTGTCAATTTGTTCATGAATAATCCTTTAAGTTGAAATTAAAAAGTACTTCTTGGACGATTAAATCCACGTTTCCCTGAGACCG
This sequence comes from Rodentibacter ratti, assembly GCF_002000485.1. Taxonomy (GTDB): domain Bacteria; phylum Pseudomonadota; class Gammaproteobacteria; order Enterobacterales; family Pasteurellaceae; genus Rodentibacter; species Rodentibacter ratti. Next base: position 85,059 of record NZ_MLAJ01000007.1, read on the forward strand.
CCTATTTTCAGATTAGTTTAAAATTTTTGCAAGAAATTTATTTTAATGTTGGCACGAACTCAGACAAGGCTTTGATTTCCTCTTCGGTTAAACGTTGTTTGGCAGGATTACCGGCACTGACAATATTTCCCTTTTTACGCTCAAAAAGTGCGGTTGAAATTTCTTCTGTTTTTAATTGATTAATGATTTTTGATTCACCCATTGCCGGTTTTTCACCTTTCTTTCCGTGACAAGTGGCACAGGAACGTTTGTAAATCTTTTCTGCTTTGATGAAGTCAGAATTTTCAGCCTGAGTCAAAACAGGAAGACAAAATAGGCAGCCAAGAAATAAACGCAATGCTTTCATTGAGGATCCTTAATGATTTACTTTGTAAATAATTTCTCTAATTCTTGCTGCGGAATTTTACCTTCAAATTTCGCTTGAATATAGCCCTTGTCATCAATAATAAAAGAGGTGGGCGTACCCACTAATTGATAGCGCTCGGCGGTGATTTTCATTTGATCTTTAATCACCGATTGGGTGAGTTGATGTTTGGCTACGACGGCGTTGGTGTCCATGTTTTCACCATCAACATTAATGGCAATAAGCCGAACCTTATTTGGATAAGCTTCATTCAGTTGTTCAAAAGTTTTGAGCTCCGCCATACAATGACCGCAGGTTTCCGACCAAAAGGTGAGCAATCGGGTGCCTTGCCAATCTTTTAAGTTCACTTGTTTGCCTTGCAGATCATAGGCAGCGAGTTCCGGGGCAATATGACCGAGTGTCGCTTTTTCTTCTTTGCAGGAAACGGTGCTAAAAATGACCGCACTTAAGCAGAGTGATTTGAGTAAAAGTTTAATGTTCATTTCGTTCTTCTCTTAAAAATTTACCGTGTTGAAGATAAATGGTGCGATCGGTGAGTTCGCCCAATTCCGGATTATGAGTCACCATCACAATGGTTCTCCCTTGGTGGTTTAATTGTTGCAATAAATCTAAGATTAATGCCTCATTTTTTTCATCTAAATTCCCGGTGGGTTCATCGGCGAAAATCACAGGAGGCTGATTGACAAGGGCGCGAGCAATACAAACACGCTGTTGTTCTCCGCCGGAAAGCTGGCTTGGGCGGTGATCGATACGATGTCCTAATCCCACTTGTTCTAATACGCCTTTTGCCGCCGTTTCATCAATGACGCTGTGATAATGTTGAGCGAGCATGACATTTTCAAGGGCGGTTAAATAGGGGATTAAGTGGAATTGCTGGAACACTAAACCGATTTTTTCCGCACGAAAACGTTGTCGGCCGACTTCATCCAATTGAGCGGCATCAATCCCGTCTAAAATGACTTTTCCTTCACTGGCGGTATCCAGACCGGTGAGAATATTCATCAAGGTGGTTTTTCCTGAGCCGGATGCCCCCATAATGGCAACAAATTCGCCTTGTTTAATTTGAATATTAATGTCTTCAAGTGCGGTGACTTGACCGAATCGTTTGTATAAGTGTTCTGTTTCGATAACAAATTGAGTCATAACTTTCTCTTTTATTTTCTAAGCGGATTGGGCTTGATTTACGATATTTATTCACCTTTTAATACATTCGCCGTTTGAATATTTAATGCTCGACGTGTTGGAATAACGACGGCGACAAATGCGACCAACAAGGAGAGCACGAGGGTGATCGGGAAGACCGGTAAACGCATATCAATATAAGATTTAAATACGGTTAAACCTAAAACCTGTGCAAGTAAGTAGCCCAGTACAAATCCGACTAAAATTGCACAAACTGCGATAATCAGAATTTCTGTACAAATTTGTTTAATAATATCCGATTGTTTTGCTCCTAATGCTTTTTGTAGGGCAAATTCTTTGGCTCGTTCACCGACGATGGCGATCAAGGTAGTATTCACACAAAGGGTGGCTAATACTAAAATCACCAACGAAATTAATCCCATTAATCCTTTTATTTTGTCTAAAATTTGTCCTTCAGAAGCGGAAACTTTACGAATAGGGTGGGCGGTGAGATCCGGATATTGCTGCATAATCTTTTCAGCGAACTGATCCACCAGACCCAGTTCATTTCTGACATTGAGTAACGCATTGTTGGCAAGCCCTTCTTTTTCCAACCAATTCTGTGCAAAATCAAAATTAACGATGAGCATATTGTCGGTGGCATCACCGGCTTCTACTATGGCTTTAATGGTAAATTGGTGTTTTTCCACGGCATTTTTGGAGAGCTGAAGTTTATCGCCGATTTTTAAATTGAGGCGTTCGGCAAGGGTTTTACCAATCATTGCATTGCGATCATCAAAATTCACATTAATCGCCGAGCCACTAATTTGCCAATAGGGCGCTAAAACCCGCATATCAGCAAAACGAACGCCCATAATGACGATTTTTTCCAATTCGCTGCGTGCAACGCCATAAAGATAGGGACTGGCGGCAGTGATTAATCCCTCAGGGGCTTGTTGTAAAATCTCATCAACTTGGCTGACTGAAATCATTTCGCCTGTGCTCGAACCAATATAGAAATTGGCACCAAAGGTACGAAGTTCTTGGCTCATTTTAGTGTTAATGTCGAAATAGACTGCCGCCATAGCGGTAACAATGCTTGCCCCCACCGTTAAAGCTGTGAAAATAATCATCACCCGTTGTAAACGCAGACGGAGCGCAAGGAAAATAAGTCGCCAAAACATACTTTTATTGTCTGCCATACAGCACCTCAACAGGATAAAGTTTGGCAATGCGATGAGCCGGGAACCAAGTGCCAATCAGGGCAATCAGGATTGAAAGCATAAGCACGCAAGGAACGACAATCCAAGCAAAACTGAGAGCAGTACCAAAAAGGGTCATGCCAATAAATTTTGCCAAGCCCCAGCCGGCTAAACAGCCTAATATCCCACCAATTAATGCACTCAATAGGGCTTCGCAATAGAACAGCAAAACGATCTGCCATTGATAAGCCCCCAATGCTTTCATTAAGCCGATTTCTTTGCTTCGTTCAATGATGCTGGAACTCATGAGCGAGGCGATGCCCATTGCCGCTGCAATGAGTGCAGCTACGGTAACGACCGAGAGTAATAATTGAATTTTGCTGATGACCACCCCTTCAGAGGCGGCAACTTGCCAAATAGGGCGCACAATGGCACCGGAAATGGCTTCTTCCAGTTGGTGTGATATTGAAGATACATAGGCGGTGCAATACCAGCGGTCGTATTCTTCCGCATCAAGGGCATCGGTATTACTTCGTGCTTTACGGGAGAGGGCATTTTCCGGCACGGTTAGTGCGGATACTTTTACCGATTGCACTTTGCCTTCCAAACCCAATAAGGCTTGGGCTGCACTTAACGGCATCACAATCTGATTATCTTCTGTGCCACCGGTGGTTAAAATACCTTGAATTTTGACCGCACTTTGAGCGGAAAAATCCTTGTCTTGATGGCTTAAATTGAGTGTATCGCCAATTTTCCAGCCGTTCAGTTTGGCAAGTTGCGCCCCTACAAGCACGGGAATCTCTTCCCCCCACTGGTCATTTTCATCATTCACCCAATCACCTTGCACCTGCCAATAGGGGCTGATAATGCGTTGTCCGGTGTGATAATCTTCTTCATCGGGGATCGCGATGCGATGATCGAAAAATGTCCCCAAAATCGTGACGGATTGCGGAAGAGCGGTTGTTTTTTCTGAAGTTTTGGTCACATTGACTTTTGCCGTTAATTGGGGGGCAAAGCCGACAATATTATTACGCCAGAAAATATCTTTAATATTGGGGAGCTCTTTTTCATCAATAAAATCTTGACCGGAAAGGGAAATATTCGTATTGAGTTCATCGGGTAATGCCGCATTACTTGCCGGTTCAATCAAAATGTTAGCGCCATAAGATTTCAGTTCTTTTGCCATTTTATCGCCAATGTCAATGGAAACCGCAAGCAAGGCGGAAACCAGACCAGCTGCCAAAAAAATGGTCACAATGGCTAATAATTTACGTTTGATACCAAAACGCCAAGATTGAAATAACATTCTCGCTAACATTGTTATTCCTCTTTTTCATTTCCGCGGTTCAAATATTTTTCAGGATCATTGCGGAATTGTTCAAGGTTTGCTTCATTTTCAAAGAAATAAGTGCGGTTCTCAAAGCTGTATTTATGCTCTGTTTGAGTGTTTTTTAATTTTTTACCGCTAATAGGATCTTGCACCTCAATTTCCACAATGGTGCTGAATAAATTCAGTCCGTCCTCCAACGAATTGCGGGGAATAATCAGCTCATTTGGGGTTTGTTGCCAATCTTCAATCGGCACAGGATTACAGCCACCCGGTTTGCCAATGGACGGAATAAACATATGGACACCGCAACCCACGCAAACCACTTGATTTCCTTGCATCACATAGCCTTGATCACCACATAATAAGCACGCATCAAAGACTGCGGCAAGACTGAGTTTATTCGGTTGACGATTAATAATAAAAAAGCGTACGGCTTTGCCGTCATCGGCAATCCAGACAAAACGATGGAGTTTTCCGTTTTTCACTTGCTCAATAGGAATACGCACTTGCTGTCCTTGATCAAGTGTAACGGGAATGGCTTCCGACAGTTGTGGCGGGCGTGAAGCAACCTGTTCCCAGTAAAGTTGGCTTGCACCAATAAAAATCATTGCCAATGCACCCCAATTAATCAGACGTTTTGAGATTTGCACCGAGGCTAATTTTTTGCGTTTTTCGATAGGATCTTGTTCGGCTTTGGCTTGTAACGTGCGTTTAAGGTGCGTTTGAAAGGTGAAAATCCCTAAATTGATGAACATCACCGCAAGGCAGATGATATTGAGCCAACGGGTCATCGCCCCCGATTTTGCCACAAAACTTAACCGCACTTTGGTGAGTTCAATGAGCTGTAATTTCATCAAAATAAGGAATAATTCGCCCACAAGCGGTATCACTAAAATGAACCAAAGTAGCGATGTTAGGGCAAAAAGTGCGGTCGATTTTCCGCTTGTTTTTTGCTGTTGTTTCATTAAAAAGTAGAGCCATATTGATACGGCAAAACATAAAATGACACCAAAAATGACCGCACTGAGATTCAAAATAAAATCGGTATTAATAATATCCGTGTTAGTGAGGGCGGTGATATTGGGATCTTTCGCCCAAGTCGCCCCGGCAATGAGCATTAAAATAAATTGCCAAAATAGGGCTAACTGGGTGGATCTTGTCCATAGACTGAGGGCAAAAAGTAAAAATGCGCTTAGAAAAATGAGGGTAAGAACAAGATTTGCCACTTGGCTATTTGGCAACCCAAGACGCAGTATAACGCCGCTTATTAATCCGAAAAGACTCAGCCAAATGATCGTTTTTACAGAGGGGGGCGTTGGTTTTATTGCCCAAGAGGCACCGAGTAAAATTGAAATGGGTAAGAGCGATTGAAGCAGAAAAACGAAAAAGTAAGTCATAAGTCAAAAAATATCATCGTGATAACATATATTGGCACAATATGTTGTTTTGTTAAGCGTTTACGCCGATATTATGTAGCAAATACACAAAAGTAGGGACACACTGCGTGTGTCCGCCGTAAAAATAAATTATTTCAATATGTGGAAAACGGACACACTCAGTGTGTCCCTACAAATAAACCCTAAATTTTGTGCTTGAATCCAATGTATTCACACACATTGTAAAGCATTATTTAATTCCGGTGAATTTGAATTCATAGTTTACATCAAAAGGTTTCCACCAACGACCAACGCCGGTTTCTTCATCAGTATGACGGTGTAAACCTGCTTTTGATGGCGGATCGATATGATAGGTTAATTTGTAGTTACCCACGCCCATCATTTTTACGTTTGCACCATAATGCGGACCGTCACCGGCGACCATTGGCATAAATGTGCCTTCTTGTTTTTCGCCGGTATCGGTATTGACTAAGGTGTAATTGATGGTGAGGTAAGGCATCCATTCGCCATCGCCAAAGCCATTTTTATTGCCTTTCACTGCGTGAATATCCGCTTCTAGGTGAATGTCGGATTTGGCTGCCGGTAAACCCATACCACGAGGTTCCATATCAATGGGTTTCAGATAAACGGCGGCAATTTCCATATCATTCATCGTCACGGCTTCGCCGATCGGGTATTCGGTAAAGGCTTGTGCGCTTGCGGCGAATAAACCGGCGCTAAGTGCGGTCGCAATAAGTGCTTTTTTCATATTAGATCTCCTGAGATTTAAGGTAATGCTGTTTTTTGCTTTGATATTTCATCACGGCTAAAGCAAAAAGGGCAGCGATGATTAAAATGCCTTGTGGAACGAGTGTTTCCAGATAAGGGTAAACCCCCAGCCACGAAATTTCCGGTATGCCGTTAATTAAGGTTGGTTCAAATAATTTTCCTTCAATCAGTTCCAAGACGGATTTACCGGCAAAGACAAATGCCATGACATACATAAAGGTGCCAGTGAACATAAAAAATGGTTTAAGAGGCAGTTTCACTACACTATATCGCATAATGAAGTAGCAAATCGCCAATAGCAATACGCCGACAACAAAACCGGCAAAAAGATAAGCCAAACCGACCGCACTTTTGGCATCACTTGCCAGTGCATAATAGAACAAGACGGTTTCTGCCCCTTCACGATAAACCGCTAAAAAACTGGTGAGCCATAGCCCGGCTAAAGAGCCTGCGGTTAATGCTGTGGAGAGTTTGCCTTCTAAATAACGTTTCCAATTTTGTGCTTCCACTTTTGAAAGCAGCCAGTAACTCATCATAAAAAGCATGACAACGGCAATTATCATAGTGAACCCTTCCAACAATTCTCGATTCTGACCGGAATTTTCAAAAATCAGTTGGAAAATAAAGGCGGTGATCACACTTGCCACCAAGGCGACATAAACAGATTGACGAATGGTTGGCAATTTATCTTGATGATTATTTTTAACAAGATATGCCACAATGGCGGCAACAATGAGTAAGGCTTCCAAGCCTTCCCGTAGAATGATTAATAAACTGTATAAGAACAGCGACCAATCACTTTGTTCACCACCCTGTAACATTCCGACGGCTTTTGATAAATTCTGGGCTAATCCTTCCGCTTGAGCTTGTAATTGCTCCCCTTGGTTGGCTTTCATCAGGCTGACCATTCGGGTGAAATAGCCTTCAATTTCTGCTTTGAAGTTACTATCACGAGAGCCGATTTTATTTTCCATGCCACTGTTTTCAAACACATCAAAATAGGTGTCTTGCACGGCAAGAATAGCTTTTTTCTGTTTGCCTTTCTCATAAAGTGAAATGGCTTGTTGAATGCCTTGATTGACTTGATCGGCAATGTTTTGCCAATCTTGTTGTCTATTTTCCACCGATTGCGCCGTAGCATTTTGTTGATTTTGTTCTTCACGGGTGGTTGGTAATGCCGGTAATAATTCCTCAATATCTTGTAGAAGATTGGTACTTTGATAGGCGATTTCCGTCATTTGATCCGCTTGTTCGCTTAAGCGAATTAAATTGTAGAATTGTTGATTGATGGCGGCGGATTGTTCGGAGGAACGGTGAGTACGCACTGCCATTTCCATTTCTGAATTTTTATAGCCGTCATATTGTGCTTGTTGGAATGATTGCTTGGCTTTGGCAAAATCTCCTTGCTCATAAGCCTCAATGGCTTGTGCCACTAAATCATCAATGGTTTTAAAACTTTGTTGCCAGTAAGGTAAAATTTGATCATTTTGATAGACGCTGTGTTGCCCGTCCGCATTGAGTTGATGACCTTCTTTTAAGGCAGGCAATACGTCTTGTAATGCCTGTTTTAAGCCATTAATTTTGGCTTGAATTTCATCAAGGGATCTTCCTTCCCCAATCATCTTACGGATTTCACCAAAGGTTGCTTCCATTTGATAGCTTTTTTGTGCTGAAAAATTAATACGGATAGGACCTTCTAAATTCTCAAAGACTTCAAAATATGCCATCTGCACTTCAGTGCGGGCATCATCAGGATTATTTTGTTGAAGGAGTGAGGTGGTTTTGTCTAACCTTGTTGTAATATCTGCGACCCATTGTTGATAGTTATCTTGTGCTAAAACGAGTTGAGAAAAGAAAAAAGCAAATAATACTGCGCCATAACGCACAATACGCAACATTGAACTCTCCAAATGCAATTTATTCTTATTTCTGCGTATTATCCTCTAATGAGAAAAAATCTCAACTGTGAGTTTATTATTTTGTGATGTAGGTCAAGTTTTGGGGGAAAAGGAAAGCGAAAAAAAATGCGGTCAAATTTGACCGCACTTTAAATAGATAATTAGTTAAACATTGCAGAAATAGATTCTTCGTTACTGATACGGCGAATAGATTCGGCTAACATAGAAGAAAGAGTAAGGATACGCACTTTGCCAAGCGCTTTCATTTCGGCTGAAAGAGGAATCGTATCAGTGACTACAATTTCATCAATTGAGTTGCTTGCAAGGTTTTTTGCTGCCGCACCGGAGAAAACCGCATGGGTTGCGTAAGCAAATACACGTTTTGCGCCACGCTCTTTTAGGGCTTCTGCTGCTTTGCATAATGTGCCGCCAGTGTCGATCATATCATCAACAAGAATACAATCACGTCCTGCAACATCACCAATAATATGCATAACTTGTGCCACATTGGCGTGTGGGCGGCGTTTATCAATAATCGCCATATCGGTGTCGTTTAATAATTTTGCTACTGCACGAGCACGTACTACACCGCCGATATCCGGAGAGACAACAATCGGATTTTCAAGATCGGTTTTTTTCAAAATATCGTGAATGAGTACCGGTGAACCGAATACGTTATCTACCGGGACATCAAAGAAACCTTGGATTTGTTCTGCGTGTAAATCGCAGGTGAGGACGCGATCGATACCTACGGTGGAAAGCATATCGGCAACGACTTTAGCGGTGATTGGTACACGGGCGGAACGTACGCGGCGATCTTGGCGTGCATAGCCGAAATAAGGAATCACGGCGGTAATACGACCGGCTGATGCACGGCGTAAAGCATCCACCATAACGACTAATTCCATTAGGTTATCGTTAGTTGGTGCACAGGTAGATTGAATAATAAATACATCTGCACCACGTACATTTTCGTTAATTTGAACTTGAATTTCACCATCACTGAAACGACCTACTGTCGCATCACCAAGGGAAATATATAAACGTTCGGAAATACGTTTTGCAAGTTCAGGTGTTGCATTTCCCGCGAAGAGTTTAATGTCTGGCATTAGTTTATAACCTCAGGTTAGATTGTAGATGAATTAGGGAGATTGTGGCGTTTCAACAGTTGGTGTAAAGGCGAAACATTAAGTCCTTTTGCAACAAAACCGAATAATTCTTTGGGTTTTTGTTGAAAGCATGCTTGGGCATTTGCTTCGTTATCAAATTCTGCAAAGACGCAAGCACCGGTTCCGGTTAATCTTGCCGGCGCATATTGTAGCAACCAGTTTAGGGCTTTTTCAACGTCTGAATAATGATTTAGCACAATTTTTTGGCAATCGTTTTCGTAAGGCGAGTGAAGTAGCTGATCTAATGTTTTTTTTGGCGTGTTACGCGGTAGATCCGGATCACTAAAAATGACCGCGGTAGGAATTGAACTTTCCGGTTTTAATACCACAAACCATTTTTCTGCCGGGGCACAGTAAGTGATTTTTTCTCCTACGCCTTCAGCAAAAGCGGCGTGACCATGGACAAAAATAGGCACATCTGCCCCCAAGTTCAATCCTATTTCAGCCAGTTCATCAAGGGATAAATTGGCACCCCAAAGATAATTTAAGGCAACCAGTGTGGTTGCTGCATTGGAAGAACCACCGCCGACACCGCCTCCCATCGGAAGAATTTTATCTAAATGAATAGTGGCACCCTTTGTGATGCCAGCTTCTTCTTGTAAACGTTTTGCTGCCCGGTAAATTAAATTATCTTCGGGTTTTAAATGGGGAATCTCCGGTGTGATAATAATGTCACTGTTTTGTTCACAAACTTCAATATCAAGCCAATCGCCAAAATCAAGAAATTGGAAGAGCGTTTGTAATTCATGGTAGCCGTTTGGCAATTTTCCATTGATATAAAGGAATAAATTAAGTTTTGCAGGACTTGGAAAACGATGAGGTTTTCCAAGTAAAAGCGGTGAAGAAAGTGCGGTCGAAAATTGATGTGTTTTCATTAAAATACCCACTCATCCACGCGGATTTTTAGGGTTTGGGCGGTGTTTTGGTTTTTCAGTAAAATATTTTCCGGCATGGAATTTTCTACGTGATAAGTTAAATAATCCGCCGTCCAAGTTGAACCCTCAAGGGGATAATTGAAGGTGCCGAGTAAATGATTCATTCCGACTTTATAATCAGAATTGACCGCTGGTTGCCCTTTCAGCCAATAAGCAAGATGTTCTAAGGGAATATCCATACCAATCATCTCTTGTAGCAATAATTTTGCATTGCGTGCAGACTGTCGATTCCCATTGTTATCTGAAATCGTCATACCTTGTGGCTGCATTTCAATCAGTAAGGTGGATTTACTGATAAGAGAATAGAGTTTAAGCGTATAAGATTGTGGATTTTGATATTGCCATTCAAAACGGCTGGAAAAACGCTCTGTCGGGCTTATGTAACCGATTTGCCCTTTGGCACGATATTGCTGGATTTTTTCAATTTTTTTCAAATGTTGCTGCCAAGCGGCATCGGTTTTATCAAGGTATTGCACATTGGTTGGACGATCTGCATCCAATGTACAGGCGGTAAGAACAGCCGTAATAAAAAGTGCGGTTAAAAATTTTAATGTTTTCATAGGTTATGCCTAGCCAAAAAATTGCGGTTATTGTAAGAGCTCGCCTCTATTTAGTAAAGCTTGTTTTCATTGAGCTTGATAGGCTTTTTTCATCTCACTGATTAACTTGATTCTACGACGATTTAACTCGTCCCGAATCGCTTGTTTTTCAAATCCCTCTGCGATGACTTGTTGAACATCCGCTTTTTCAGCGGCTTTTAATAAGGCGTTGATATAATCCCGTTGTGGGTATTCCCGCATCTCAAAACCGGTTCTCCCTCGTGTATCGGCAAGGCAAACTAACAAAAATTCTTGGAAACGTTTCGGTTTGCGCCATACGTCGAAGCGGTTAAAGAGTTTCATCACGGTTTCCGGACGAAGTTCAAAGGCTTTGTGAATATGGGTGTGGTATTCACAGGTGAGTTCAGCCAATTCTTGATAATAACTCGGTACTTTTAAGCGTTTACAAAGATGGCGGGTCGGTTTTATGCCCGCTTGTTCATGCCCATAATGATGGGGAAGAATTTCCTTGGGTGTGAGGGCTTTGCCAAGATCATGACAAATTGCAGCAAAACGTACCGCACTTTGATTGAGTTCGGGATGATGTTCTGTGAGTTTAACCGCTTGTTGCAACACCAACATGGTATGCACAAAGCTATCAATTTCCGGATGATGTTGTGGAGGATTTGGCACGCCGTAAAGGGCATCAAGCTCCGGAAAAAGGATTTTCAAGGCATCAGTTTGACGTAGCACCTCAAAATAAATTTCAGGGTGTTTTTCATTTAACGCTTTTTCCGTTTCAAGCCAGACCCGTTCTGCCGTTAAATGTGAGAGTTCGCCGCTTTGTGTCAGATTTTTCATTAATTGAAGGGTTTCCGGTGCGATGTTAAATCCCAAATGATGGAAACGGGCGGCAAAACGGGCAACCCGTAGAACCCGTAAGGGATCTTCTGAAAAAGCAGGGGATACATGGCGTAAAATTCGATTATCTAAATCCCTTTTACCATGATAGGGATCTTGAAGATTACCTTGATCATCAATAGCCATGGCATTGATTGTGAGATCACGACGAATAAGATCTTGTTCTAATGTAATGTTTGGAGAAAAATCACAAATGAAACCTGTATAACCCTTGCCGGATTTACGTTCTGTACGGGCGAGAGCATATTCTTCTTTGGTATTGGGGCTAAGAAAAACAGGAAAATCTTTGCCGACTTGTTGATAGCCTTTAGACAATAGACTTTCAGCGTCTGCTCCAACAACAACCCAGTCGCGATCTTTTACCGGTAACCCTAATAATTGATCTCGCACCGCTCCGCCAACCAAATAAATTTCCATGGTTCTTCCTTAAAAAAGAAACACCGAACATTTGCTCGGTGTAATTTGATTATGCCCAGCCGTCACGGCGTTTACGTCTTGGTAAAATATGCGGAATAATTAAGCCAAGTAACAATCCGACACCCAGTACCGAACCGCCGTAAATAAACCATTGGATCGCAATTTCACGTTTGCTGACATCAAGCATGGCTTCTAAGTCGCGATTTTTATTTTTAGTAATTTCTAACTCGCGTTTGAGCTGGGAATTCTGTTCCAATAATTCGCTACTTTGTTGTTCAGACTGTTTGGTACGACGCTGCATTTCTACTGTGCGTTGCTGCCAATCGCTGTCTAAATGATTGAGTTTTAATGTCAATTCCTGAATTTGTGCTTTTAATTTAGGATTTTCTAGCTTACTGCTTGGTGTATTACTCAGCTCAGAAGTTAAAATCCAAGCTTCACGGTTTTTACTGTCACGAATGAGACTGTACTTACCTTGTCGCTCCAACACATTCACTTGATCACCTGCTTGAATTGCGCCGGCAATTTTAAATTGGTCACCCGCACCGCGACGAAGATAAGTATTGAGGTTTTCTGTCACGTATTGGGTTTCTGCATAAGCGATGTTGGCTGTTGAAACGAGTAAAACACTAGGGAATAAAAGCTTGATAAGTTTTAACATAGTCTTTGGCATAATTCGCTCTTAATTTTTTAGATCCTATTAACAGACCTCAATTTAGAAAGAAAGTGCGGTTAAATTTAACCGCATTTTTTAATTAATGAAAAATTGCTCGCAAGATATAAAAAATGATGATGGCAAAGAACGCTCCGGCCGGTAGCGTGACGATCCACGAACTAATGATGTTGCGGATTACCGTTAAATTTAGGGCGGCGATACCACGTGCAAAGCCGATACCTAAAATCGCACCGACAAGCGTTTGCGTAGTGGAGATCGGTAAACCGGTACCGGAAGCCACAACCACGGTCATTGCCGTAGCAAATTGCGCAGCGAAACCACGGCTTGGCGTTAAATCGGTGATACCGGATCCCACTGTTGCCATCACTTTTTTTCCCATACTGATTAATCCCACTGCAATACCTAATGCACCCAATGGGAGAATCCACCAAGCTAATGTGCCGCCCGCAACAATTTTTCCCCCTTCATCAACAATAGATACTACTGCTGAAAGCGGACCAATCGCATTGGCTACATCGTTAGATCCGTGAGCAAATGCCATCGCACAAGCGGTTAAAAGCATTAAAATACTAAATACTTTTTCCACTGCACCAAAAGTGCCTTTTGTTGCTGATTGAGCGAAAGTTTTGCTGCGGAAGTAAAAATGGAAGAAAATCATACCAACAAGGCTGATAGCTAATGAAATTGATAGAGTTTCAGCGTTAGAAAGGTGCAGTCCAACGTGTTTCAAACCTTTTTTCATGGTTACGATACAAAGCACAAAAATAGTGATGCCCATGTAGTAAGGACCGTATTTTTGTGAATTTTTAAGAGGCTGATCGGTATCAAAAATGAGTTTTTGTGTGCTGGCAAAAATAGCGTAAGCTAGAATCCCTGCAATCACCGGGGTCACAAACCAGCTTCCTACAATGCTACCAATTGTTGACCAGTCCACCGAACCTGGGCCGATAGTCACACAGGCAAAGCCAACAATCGCACCGATAATGGTATGCGTACCGGAAACTGGCCAGCCCATTTTAGTGGCGATAAATAACCAAACACCAGAAGCAAAAAGTGCTGAAATCATCCCGAGAGCGAGAATTTCCGGTGTATCGACAAACTGCATTGGATCGATGACACCACTTTTAATGGTTTCCGTAACTTCCCCCCCGGCAAGATAAGCACCGGCAGATTCAAAAATTAATGCGATAATAATTGCTTGTTTTACTGTAATAGTGCCCGAGCCCACAGAGGTTCCCATAGAATTTGACACATCATTGGCGCCAATACCAAACGCCATAAAAAAACCGAACACAGCGGTGATCAATACCAACCATGTACCATATTGATTAATTATTTCCATAGTATTTTCCTATGTGTATTTGTTTTATGAACGCGCTAACATTAACTCAATACGTGAACCGACACGTTGTGCTTGGTCGGCAAGGACGCCCACCCATTCAATGATTTTATATAAGAACATCACATCAATTGGGTTGTAACGGCTTTCAATGGTGTAAAGCATTTTACGCAACTTAATTTGCATTTGATCCGTATCGTCTTCAATGCTGTCCAATTCTTGAATCATATTATTCACTAATTGTAATTCACGGCCTTTAAAACCGGTTTCCAAAAGTTTATCCATTTCCGCAATGACTAAATGCGCTTGATGAATGGAATCTAAACTGCGGCGAACATAGCTTAAAAAATCTTCCTGCATTTCTTCAGGGATACCAAACTGACGGCCAATCATACGACCGGCAATATCTTTGGCGAAGTTGGCGAGTTTGTCTTGTTGTGTCACCAATTCAAGTAAATCGGTGCGGTCGATTGGTAAGAATAAACCGCGTGGCAATTTCAAACGAATTTCACGTTTAAGGCTATCTGCTTCACGCTCGCGCTGGGAAATTTCTAAACGCATATTTTCCGCATTTTCCCAATCCTTTGAGAAGGTTTTTTCAAAAAAAGGAATTAAAAGATCGCAACATTCAGTGACTTTGTCGGAATGCTTTTGCAAGGGCTTTAAAGGCGAGTGGGCAAATAATCCAAGGATATTATTCATTGCCATATCTCATTTACTCCATATAAGGGGTTAAAATTCGTGCGCATATTACCTGATTTTTACTCGGAATAGAATTAATTTTGCTGATAACAACTATAGTGTTACCTCTTAAAGCTTAATTCTTATACGATTGTAGTTCGGCAAAAATACAGTCACGCTTAGTTTCCCGGATGAATATGTGGAATGATTGGTAATGGGAGAAAAATTTATTATTTACTCAATAAATCAAAAAGTTAGTTAGCCTTTATAAATCTTATCATCTTTTGTTTAAAAAAGTGACAAAGCACAAAAACCTTGATTTATTTGTATTTACTTGTATATTTAACCAGTTGAATTAATAAGGATTTATCCCATGATCAATGAAATCGAACTCAAACTTGCCGTTTCACCGGAAACATTCCACTTACTTGAAAAGCACCTCCAACAATTCAACCCTTTAGAGTGTAAAAGCATTTGTTTGGGTAATACTTATTATGATTATCCCGATCATTTTCTCGCCAAGCAAAAAATGGGCTTGCGTATTCGTCAAGAAAATCAAACGTTTACCTTAACCCTAAAAACGAATGGAGAAGTCGTTGGCGGCTTGCATCATCGACCTGAATATCATTTACCGCTAGATAAAAAAGACGTGCCGACGAACGAGCAATTACGCGCTTTATATCCTTTTGAGCAATTGCCGATGACACCGCTAAAATCAATTTTCTCCACGGATTTTAACCGCACTTTTGGGTTAGTTAAATTTCGAGATGCCAAAATTGAAGTTGCCTTTGATCAAGGGGAGATTGTGAGCGGCGAGCGTTCACAGCCTATTTGTGAAATTGAGTTTGAATTAAAGGAAGGGAAAGTCAGCGATCTTTTCTGTTTTGTGGAAGAATTGCCCGTTTTGACCGATATTTATTTTAGCAGTGCAAGCAAGGCGCAGCGTGGCTATCAACTTAGTCGCCCCGTAGTTTTAACGGATTGGCTAAATAAATGGCGTGATTTCTTGAACAAAGATCGAGAAGAAAGTGCGGTAGATTTTAACGCAAAATTTCATAGAATTTTAAAAATGGAGCAAGCATTGGTGGAAGAAACCCTCTCTTTGCCAAGTTCGCTTTTTAGTCAGGATTTTATGAAAACCGTGGAAAGGGTCGGGGCATTTTTCAATTTGTATCATTATTATGATGAAAATAAGGCATTGTTTGAGCAGATTCTGGAACAGAGAAGCGGAAGCGCAATAGGAGATGACATATTGCCGCAATTGCTCGAAAGCAATCAAACTTTTCTTAATAAAATTCAGGCATTGATTCGCTTTCACAGTGAAACCAAAGACAATGAAAAAACCATTGAAAAATTAACCGCACTTTTTACGACACGTTTGTATTTTGAACGAATGATTAAATTAATGCGTTTAGCGGTATCAGACAAATCAAGCGTATATCATTAGTTTGAAACAATTTTATTTTATGGAGAAATAACATGGCGAAAGCCCCTAAAACGGCTTATGTATGTAACGATTGTGGTGCGGAATTCTCCCGTTGGCAAGGGCAATGTTCCGCTTGTAAGGCTTGGAATACGATTAGCGAAGTGCGATTGATTTCTGCGGTAAAAAGCAAAAATGATCGTTTCAGTGGTTATGCCGGTGAAACACAAGCAAAAATTCAGACCTTATCGGAAATCAGTTTGCAAGAAACGCCACGCTTTACCAGTGGATTTAAAGAGCTTGATCGCGTGTTAGGTGGGGGAATTGTACCGGGAAGTGCAATTTTGATCGGCGGTCATCCCGGTGCAGGAAAAAGTACCTTATTATTGCAAGTGATGTGTGGTTTGGCACAAAAAATGACCGCACTTTATGTGACAGGGGAAGAATCCTTACAACAGGTTGCGATGCGGGCAAATCGTCTGGGGTTGCCGAACGATCAACTCAATATGCTTTCTGAAACGTCGGTAGAGCAGATTTGTAATCTTGCGGATCAGTTAAAGCCACAAATTATTGTGATTGACTCTATTCAAGTGATGCATTTAGCGGATATTCAATCTTCCCCGGGGAGTGTCGCACAAGTGCGGGAATGTGCTTCTTTCCTAACACGTTATGCGAAAACCCGTCAAGTGGCGATTATTATGGTAGGGCATGTTACTAAAGACGGCACGCTTGCTGGTCCTAAAGTATTAGAGCACGCCATTGACTGTTCCTTGCTTTTAGAGGGGGAGGCAGACTCTCGTTATCGTACCCTACGTAGCCATAAAAATCGCTTTGGCGCTGTGAATGAATTAGGGGTATTTGGAATGACGGAACAAGGTTTGCGTGAGGTGAAAAATCCCTCCGCCATCTTTCTCAGCCGTGGCGATGAGCAAACCTCGGGCAGCTCGGTGATGGTGCTATGGGAAGGCACACGCCCGCTTTTAGTGGAAATTCAAGCCTTGGTGGATTATTCGATGCTATCAAACCCACGCCGTGTGGCAGTGGGGTTGGAACAAAACCGTTTGGCATTATTGCTGGCGGTGTTACATCGTCATGGTGGGTTGCAAATGGCGGATCAAGATGTATTTGTCAATGTGGTGGGTGGCGTGAAAGTCACCGAAACCAGTGCGGATCTTGCTTTATTGCTGGCGCTGATTTCCAGTTTTCGTAATCGTCCTTTGCCACAAGATTTAGTGATCTTTGGTGAGGTAGGGCTTGCCGGTGAAATTCGTCCTGTACCGAGTGGGCAAGAACGGATTAGCGAAGCGGCAAAACATGGTTTTAAACGTGCCATTGTCCCCTTTGGCAATAAACCGAAAAGTGCGGTTGAAAATATGCAGGTTTTTACGGTGAAAAAATTAGCAGACGCATTGGATGTTTTGGATAATTTTTAGAAATTTTTTGTCATACTGAAAACTTCGGCAAAATTCGCTAAAATATGTCAGTGTAAAAAGGACAGCGAATAAAATGGAAAAGAAATTAAATAAAGCCTTGGATGCGATTGATATTAAAATTCTGAATGAATTACAACGTAATGGTAAAATTTCAAATATTGATCTTTCCAAAAAAGTCGGTTTATCACCAACGCCTTGTTTAGAACGGGTAAAACGTTTGGAAAAGCAAGGCGTGATTATGGGGTATCGTGCCTTACTTAATCCTGAGTTACTTGATGCGCCGCTTTTAGTGATTGTTGAAATTACCCTTGTGCGTGGAAAACCCGATGTATTTGAAGAATTTAATGCGGCGATTCAGGCTCTTGATGAAATTCAAGAATGCCACCTTGTTTCCGGTGATTTTGATTATTTATTGAAAACCCGAGTGGCGGATATGGCGGCTTATCGAAAACTCTTAGGAACAACGTTGCTACGTTTACCCGGCGTGAATGATACGCGCACCTACGTTGTGATGGAAGAAGTCAAACAAACCAATTATCTTGTTTTAAAATAAAAATGATTAAACGAATTACTGAACGATTTACACCGAAACAATATCTCGGTGAATTAATTTTAGCTTTAACGACACTTTTGGGGCTATACCTGATTGTCGCATGGTCTAGTTACACACCTTTAGATAATTCTTGGTCAACGGCCAGTTTTCAAAGTGAAACGATTAATAAAGCCGGCGCTTTAGGTGCATGGATAATTGATGCTTTCTTTGTTTTTTTGGGATATGTGGGACATTTACTGCCTTTTCTGATTTTTCTCGTTCCTATATTTTTATTAAAAACAAAAGCGGTTCGTTCTCTATCCCTAACTAAAGTTGCCTTGCGTAGTTTTGGCTTTATTACATTATTAATTGGCCTAAGCATCATGGCAACTTTGCTGCTTTCTAATACCAATTACTATTTATCCGGTGGTGTACTGGGCGGCAGCCTGGTGATTTCTCTTTATCCGACTTTAGGAAAGTTCGGTTGCATTCTTGCAGGTTTGGGATTAGCTATTATTGGTTTTATTTTCTGCTCGGGAGCCTCGCTGATTCGATTAATTATGCGTTTTTACAATTGGCTCACTATGAAAAATGATGCTCAACAAGAGATAGAAGAATCCACAGAGTCTGTTGAAGATCTCGAACAAATAGTAATCCAAAAACCGCAACCTTTAGTAATGAAGGAAAAGGATAGCACGAAAGAATCGGTTCAAAATGAAGAGATACATTCAACAACAAATGAAGAAGTTGCAAATCCTCTTGTTCAACCTGAAACCCTGATCAATATCAGTGGTTTATCACCATCGGTGAAGAAGCCTTCAGATAGTCAACAAACGCTATCTGAATTTAACAAAAATTTTGATACGTTCAAAACAGAAACCTTCGATGAATTACCAAAAGTCAGCATTGCTACTTACGGCGAAACTTCAACTCACACAAGCATTCCGGCTTGGGAGGGGGCACGCCAACAAAATCATATTAAAGAACAGCAAAGTGCGGTTGATTTTTCTACTGTTTCCGAATTAAACGAACCGACAATGCCAACAGTAACCCTTGCCTCGCAAAAATCGACCGTGCTTTCTGACGAGACAGACGATGACATGGATGACTTGGCACGTCAATTTGCCGAACAAGAGCAACAGCGTCTTGCAGAAATGGAAGCCCGAGCGAAAGCCTTAAATGCGGAAGACGCACTAAAAGTTATTTTGACAGAGCCGCAAACAGTCGTTCAAGACATTCAAGAGAAGAAAGAGGCGGCACCGATTTATAAACCTTATGGTGATTCACTGATTCATCCGGCATTCCAGCAACCGAGCACAAAACGTGAGAAACCAAGCACGCCATTACCAAGTTTGGCGTTATTGGAATATCGTCCGACTCAAGCGCAAGAGATTACCCGAGAGGAAATTCATGAAACCTCACAGCGCATTGAGCAACAGCTTCGTAATTTTAATGTCAAAGCCACAGTAAAAGATGTTCTTGTGGGGCCGGTGGTCACTCGTTATGAACTGGAATTACAACCAGGGGTAAAAGCCTCAAAAGTGACAAATATTGACACGGATTTGGCTCGTGCCTTGATGTTCCGCTCTATTCGTGTGGCGGAAGTGATCCCGGGCAAACCTTACATCGGTATTGAAACACCGAATGCACATCGTCAAATTGTGCCGTTACGTGATGTGTTGGACAGTAATGAATTCCGTGATTCTCAAGCACTTTTACCTATGGCATTGGGGAAAGACATTAGCGGTAAACCTGTTGTGGTGGATTTGGCAAAAATGCCTCATTTACTGGTGGCGGGTTCAACAGGTTCCGGTAAATCCGTGGGCGTGAATACCATGATTCTTAGTTTGCTTTTCCGTGTTCAACCGGAAGAAGTGAAATTTATTATGATCGACCCGAAAGTTGTAGAGCTTTCCGTTTATAACGATATTCCGCATTTGCTCACACCGGTTGTCACCGATATGAAAAAAGCGGCGAATGCGTTACGTTGGTGTGTGGATGAAATGGAACGCCGTTATCAGCTACTTTCTGCTCTTCGTGTACGGAATATTGAAGGGTTTAACGAAAAAATTGATGAGTATGAAAAGATGGGGATGCCGATTCCGAATCCGATTTGGAAACCGGGCGATACCATGGATCAAATGCCGCCGGCATTGCAAAAATTAAGCTATATTGTGGTGATCGTGGATGAATTTGCCGATCTCATGATGGTGGCAGGGAAACAAATCGAAGAATTTATTGCCCGCCTTGCTCAAAAAGCACGGGCGATTGGGATTCATTTGATCTTAGCGACCCAACGTCCGTCTGTTGACGTGATTACCGGTCTTATTAAAGCCAATGTGCCGAGCCGTATTGCCTTTACCGTGGCAAGTAAAATTGATTCCCGTACGATTTTGGATCAGGGTGGTGCCGAAGCCTTATTAGGGCGTGGTGATATGCTTTATTCAGGGCAAGGATCATCTGATCTGATTCGTGTACATGGTGCATTTATGAGTGATGATGAAGTGGTGCGTATTGCCGATGATTGGCGTGCCCGTGGAAAACCGGATTATATTGATGGTATTTTGGAAGGCGCTGATGAAGAGGAAAATGCAGAAAAATCCGCCGGAAGCAGCGGAGAATTGGATCCATTGTTTGATGAAGTGATGGAATTTGTATTAACCACCGGGACGACTTCCGTTTCAGCCCTGCAACGGAAATTTAGCGTAGGCTTTAATCGCGCCGCCAGAATTATGGATCAAATGGAAGAACAAGGCATTGTAAGTGCCATGCAAAATGGTAAACGTGAAATTCTTGCACGCCGACCGGATTATTAATTTCTACTTTAAAAGGAAAGTAAAATGAAAAAAACATCGTTAAAATTATTCACAAACTCGCTCGCTCGTTTGTTCACCTCTCATGAGGCCGTTGGCAAAGCCAACGTTCAAAAAACAATGTTTTTTGTGACCGCACTTGGATTGGGGTTAATTGGCTTTAGCAATACGGCGTTTGCCGATGCAGCAAGCGAGTTACAATCACGTTTAAGCCAAGTGAATGTATTAAGTGCCGATTTTTCCCAGACCGTCACCTCGGCAGGGGGAAAAAATGTTCAACAGGGCAGCGGCAAAATTCAAATTAAACGCCCGAATTTATTCAGAATGGATACCAAATCGCCACAAGAAACCCAGATTATTGCAGACGGCAAAACCCTTTGGTATTACGATCCATTTGTACAACAAGTGACGGCACAATGGGTGAAAGATGCGGTAAATAACACGCCTTTTGTTTTGTTAACCAGTGATGATAAAAGCCATTGGAATCAATATTCGGTGAGCCAACAGGCAGATACTTTTGTATTAAAGCCTAAATCGACAAAAAGTAATATTAAACAATTTGATATTCGTGTGGATGCCAATGGTGTATTGCGAAATTTCAGCACCACAGAAAAAGACGGGCAAACCAACCTTTATGTATTACGTAATATTACCAACCAAAGTTTGCCGAATAATTTGTTCCAATTTAGTCCTCCAAAAGGCGTTGAGTTAGACGATCAACGTAAAAAGTAATGCTTAGGGCGTATTGATTACGCCCTCAATTTTTATTTTAAAATTCGCTAATGGAATCCACTTATGGCTAATAATCTTGATTTTGATTTTTCGGAAAATGATTTTCGTCCTCTTGCAGCCAGAATGCGTCCGACGAATCTCGATCAATATTTTGGTCAATCACATCTTATCGGTGAAGGTAAACCGCTACGCAAAGTGATTCAAGCAGGGCATATTCATTCTATGATTTTTTGGGGGCCGCCCGGTACCGGTAAAACCACATTAGCAGAAATTATAGCCAATCAAATTAATGCGGATGTCGAACGTATTTCAGCGGTGACCGGTGGAATAAAAGAAATACGTGATGCCATTGATCGTGCCAAACAAAATCGTCTCGCTGCCCGAAAAACTATTTTATTTGTGGATGAAGTTCACCGCTTCAACAAAAGTCAGCAAGATGCCTTTCTCCCTCATATTGAAGACGGCACTATTATTTTTATCGGTGCGACAACGGAGAATCCCTCTTTTGAACTCAATAACGCCTTGCTTTCCCGTGCTAGGGTGTATGTATTGAAATCTTTAACCGTTGATGAAATTGAATCAGTGCTCAAGCAAGCATTACAAGATCCGCTGCGAGGGTTGGCAAAAGAGCGGTTAATTTTAGAAGAGAATTTATTACAGGTTCTCGCCGAATATGCCAATGGTGATGCCCGTTTCGCTTTAAATTGCCTCGAACTCATGGTGGATATGGCAGATGAAACGGAAAACGGCAAGAAAATTGACCGCACTTTACTCAAAACCGTACTGGGCGAGCGTCAAGCCCGTTTTGATAAACAGGGCGATCGCTTTTATGATCTGATTTCCGCCTTGCATAAGTCTGTCCGAGGATCAGCACCGGATGCCGCATTGTATTGGTACGCCCGTATTTTAACAGCAGGGGGTGATCCGCTTTATGTGGCAAGACGGCTATTAGCCATTGCCTCGGAAGATATTGGAAATGCCGATCCCCGAGCCATGCAAGTAGCACTGGCGGCTTGGGATTGTTTTACCCGAGTAGGGGCTTATGAAGGGGAGCGTGCCATTGCTCAAGCCATTATTTATCTTGCCGTTGCCCCTAAAAGTAATGCGGTTTATACCGCGTTCAATACCGCAAAAGCACAAGCCAAAAGTTTGCCTGATTACGATGTGCCGCTTCATTTACGCAACGCACCGACTCATCTGATGAAAGAGCTTGGGTTTGGTGCACAATATCGTTATGCCCATGATGAACCCAATGCTTATGCCGCCGGTGAAAATTATTTCCCTGAAGAATTGAAGGATACGCAGTATTATTTCCCAACAAATCGGGGAATGGAAATTCAAATTAAAGAAAAACTGGAACGATTGCGTGAGGCAGATAAAAGTGCGGTGAAAAAACGGTATAAATAGAAAATGTGTGGTTGGTTTTCCACGCATTTTTCTTAAAACATACTCCGTCCACTTTCTGTTTTTTCTGGGATAGCTTGAATCACATCCCGGTGTTCTACGTATTTATCAAATGCGGGTAGGCAACCTGACTGAAACCGAAGATTTACGCACAGGGAAAACATCTTATCGTTATGACAAGTTGGGTCAAATACAGCTTGCAGGACAGGAATTATTCCACTTTGACCCGGCACATAACCTTATTGAGAAAGAAACACAACGGATTGAAAACAACCAACTCACGGAATATCAAGGCAATCATTATCGCTATGATGAATTTGGCAATTTAAGTGAACGGAGATTGGAGAATGGGGAAATACAGACGTACCGCTACGATGTGAAGGACCAACTTATCAAAGCCATCATCCAAAAGCCAAATCAAATGAAAGAGGAATGGCAATATCAATATGATGTTCTAGGCAGACGAACATCAAAAGTGCGGTTAGAAAATGGCAAGATTTTAGCGGACAGCCAAGTTGAATTTATTTGGGACGGCTCGCATTTAGTGCAGGAAATAGAGCATAAAATAGGCAATGAATCGATTTATGATTGGCTTTGGTGATCGCCTAGACGATCACCGTTAAGTTGAAATAGGTGTTTACACAGAATTTGCGATAGGGGCGATTGTCTCTCCAGGCATTTTTCTTAAAACATACTCCGTCCGCTCTCCGTTTTTTCCGGCACGGCTTGAATCACATCCCAATGTTCCACAATTTTGCCTTCTTTATCAAAACGGAAAATATCTACAACCGCCTCACCACTATCTTCATCATTTAACTGACTATGCACATGCAGGGCAACCAGATCGCCGTCAGTCAATACACGTTTTACGGTTGCTTTTGATTTTGGATGAGCTTTTAAAAAAGGTGCAAAAGCGTCAATAAAGGCTTGTTTACCATCTGCTACGGTTGGATTGTGCTGTAAATATTCTTTGCCGATATATTTATCACTGGCTTCTTGTAATTTATGTTGGTTAAACACCATTTCATAGAAATCAAGTGCTGCCGCTTTGTTTTGCTCCGGTGTTGAGGCAAATAAAGTAGTTGAAAAGGCGAAAAGTGCGGTTGTTAAAATGGCTTTTTTCATAAAAATTCCTTCATATCCTATTAAAAAGGCTTTGCATTATAATGAAACCATATCTTAAAACTAGGCTGTTATTTGGAAATAGACTTTTTCTTATTGTGAAATAATAAAAGGCTGGAAATGGATTTGAAGGGAGTTGGGGATTCGTCAAAAGATGATGGAGTTGGCGGATTAATTCATATTGAGTGCCTTTTAATTTTTTATACGCGTAAGTGCGGTTAATTTTGCTTATGTTTTAAAACATCTTCAATTTTAACCGCACTTTTCTCTATACAATACAAACCTCCAATTTCAATTGTTTATTGTGGAATTGTTGAAGGGTGTTGCGATGTCCGATACTGAGGATAATCATATTCGGCAAGCGTTCTTTAATGGTTTTATAAAGCTGATATTCAGTGTCTTCATCAAGTGCCGAAGTGGTTTCATCTAAAAACACCACATCGGGTTTTGTCAGCAGGATACGAATGAATGCAACACGTTGTAATTCACCGGGGGATAAAATCGCTTGCCAATCATTTTCTACATCAAGGGCATTGATGTATTTTTCTAAGCAGCAATCAGTCATCGTTGAAATCAGCTCAGAATGGTGAGGATTAATATTCGGATAGCAAATGGCTTCACGTAACGAACCTTGTGGCATATAAGGTCGCTGTGGTAGGAATAGACTTCCCATGCAAGGATGTTCCGCAATGCCAATGGTTTCGAAAGGATAGATTCCTGCAATGGCTTTGAGTAGGGTTGTTTTACCCGTACCTGATGCCCCTTGAATAAGCAACGCATCACCATTTTTTAGGGTGATATTAATATTATTGAGTAAAATACGCCCTTGTTCATCTTTTATACCAAAATCTTTCAGTGCCACATGGTTTGAACATCGGTAGGGTTGGCTGATTTCGGTGTGATCTAATTCATCCAGTTTTGTGATAAACCCATATAAACGATTAAGGCGTGCTTGGTAGAGGGTAAATTCTTCATAAAACAAGCGGAAGAAAGAGAGAGCAGTCATCAGTCGATTAAAGGCTTGGACCGTTTGGTGCATATCACCCAGTTTAATTTGTCCAGTAAAAAAGCGTGGAGCTTGTAGCATTAAGGGGAAGAGTTTGGCAAAACGGGTTACACCGTTATTAAAGCCATCTAACCCCAGCATTTTGAGTACAATTGCCCAACGGTTATGAATAATTTGAGCGAATTTACCTTTAAGTAAAATTTGCTCTTTGGGTTCGCCATGATAAAAGGCGATACTTTCTGCATTATCACGCACACGAATTAAGGAATAACGATAATCACCATGGAGTTTTTCTTTGTTAAAATTGAGTTTTATCAGTGGGTAGCCAATCCAAACGGACATCAGGGTGGCAAAAATAATAAAGGCATAAATAAAGAACACGACGCCCTTTTCAATATTCAAGCCAAAGATGTTTAACACACCGGAAAGCGACCAAAGAATAATGGTAAATTCAATGGTGGTCAGCACAGAATTTATCATTCCCCGCACAATTTGTACGGTGCTGGTAATAAATTCCCGAGCATCTTGTTCAATACGCTGATCGATATTATCGGGGAGTTCCCGTTCGTATTTGAGGCGGTAATAGTTTTTATTTTTCAGCCAACCTTTGATTAAAATTCCATTAAGACTTTCTAACCAACGAATTTCAAATACTTGGCGCAAAAAATAATCAATAATGGCATGTAATACTTGAATAAGCACTAAAAGGGCATTGAGTTTCGCAAAGAACCAAAATTTATCCGCATTCAGCTCTTGCATTGAGCTATACAAGCCATTGTAAAAAAAGGAATTTAGGACACTAAAACGCACTTCAAGCAAAATCATCAGGAAAAGCAACAGCAGTATGGCGATCAGTTTAATTCGATTTTTCTTGGTGATAGACGGTGCCGTAATTCGCCAAAATTTCTTACCGAAAGCGGTTTGCTTGAGTGCCAGCATCGTGAGGGTAAAACAGATCACCACCCAGAAAAGTGCGGTCAAAATCCAGCTTAAACTATTATTGAGTTCGGTTTGCCAGTTCATAAATTTCCATAAACGAAAAAAGGGCGAAATGGTTTCGCCCTGATAATATGTAGTAAATTAGAATGAATATTCCGCTTTTAACCAATAAGTACGTGGCATACCTAATACCGCAAAGCTACGATCATATAATCCACGTTGTACTTGCCAATAGTGTTTATTAAAGGCATTTTCAATACCCGCTCGCAAGGTTACATTTTGTTTTTCCCCGACTTTCACTATATATTTTGCACCAAAGTCCACGGTTGTATAGGAAGGTAAACGGTAGTTTGCGGCAGTATCCTGATAAGACTTACCATAGTATTGAATAGCACTATTTAGTGTTAAATTTTTAATGAAAGGGGTATCCCATTCAATTGCAGCTTTTGCAATCCAGCGAGGACTCGTAACCTGAATTCCGTTGACAATTTTGTCCGCATAAGTCGGAAAATTAATGAGTTTTGCTTGGTTATAGGTGAAACCAAGTGATGGTCGTAAGGTGCCTTCAAGTAGGTTTGCGTAAGCATTGAACTCAATACCGCGGTTGCGTTCTTTACCTTGTTCTTTCCCGGACATAGCTTCCAATGCCGAATTTTTTTGACCACGGACAATGCCGGGACGACGGATTTCATAAATACTTAATGTGGTGGTTAGCAATTCGCTCCAATTTTTGCGAACCCCTAATTCAAGTTGGCGGCTCACACGAGGGCTATTCATTTCTCCGGTATCTGGATCGGCTTTGCCCGGCTCAAGATCTTCCAAGTAGTTACCGTAAATGACTAAATTTGGATTTGGCACATAGGCTAATGCGAGCATTGGGCTGAAACGATCCGATTTAAGTTCTGTTCCCGTCGTTTTATCTAATTGTTTAATCCATTGGAAACGTCCACCAATTGTTAAACGAACAGTATTATCAAAAATGCTCATGGTATCGGAAACAGCCAAGCTACGAGCGGTAAGTTTATTATTCGTTCCTTGGGTATTTGCCGTAAGATCGAGATTATTTGGTGACAATGCACCAAAACTAGGTTGATAGATTGACCCACCTGATATTCTACCGTTTGTGCGACTGCTTTGATGATGATCTCGTTCACGTATAACATTATCAAATGCCAAATTCCAAGAATGTAATAATGGGCCGGTTTCTAATTCACCTTGTAATTTCAAGTTACCACTCGTTGTACGAGAGAGAAAATCAATTCCACGGATACCTGTGATATCAAAATCACCGTTAGATTGAATTCGAGTAATTTGACCAAAAGCACCTGAATATTGGGATTCCATATAACCGATTCCACCGGATAGCATCATATTGTAAGGGAGGTCATATTCAAACGTTCCCATGATAGTTTGGTCTTCGGTGGTTTGACCAATCCAGTGGGGATTTAAATTCGTTTTACCACTAGGAGCACTTGGTATGTTATACGTTAAGTTTTGCATATCTTGTAAACGTGCACGTCCACCATGGGTTGACCGTTTGCTATACATATAATCTATGCCAACCCGTAGTTTGTCGCCGCGATAATCCGCACCAATGGCAAATTCTTTATTACGTTCATCATAATCTCTACGTGGGGTATCACCATCACGATATTTTCCATTTATTCGAACACCCCATTCGTTATTCGTACCAAATCGGCGACCGAAATCGAAAGTTTCTTCTAAACGATTGTTACTATACCAAGCAAAACCCAACTTATTGATTGCATCATCAGTTGCTCGCTTGGTCTCGATATTCATTGAAGCTCCGGCAGAACCTTCAGGATCCATTCCTGTTGTTGCTGTAGACGCGCCTTTAATTAACTGGGCAGAAGAAACAGCGGCAGTCGGGGAGTTATAAGTTGAGTATAAACCGGCTAATCCATTCACACTAACCTGACGCATATCAAGTTGTAAATTTCTTACATATAAACCGGAAAGCGTATTTGTTTCACCACCAAAATTCATCACCGAAGGATCGATTTTAGAAATAGCATCAACAACATTACGTGGTGATTTATCTTCAAATGCTTTTTCATCGTAATTAACCACTGAGATAGGCGCGGTAAATGCGATTTGGCGACCAAGCAAACTAAGGTTGACAATTTCTTTTTGTTTTTCACCTGCGGCTTTGGCTTTTTCTAACTCGGTAACAACATTTACTTGATCTAATACAACGGTAGGATTAGAACTGACATCAGTTTGTGGTTGCGTTTCAGACAACGCTGAAAAAGATACACCAGTAAACAACGCAGTGTAAAGAATGTTGTGTCTAAACATCATATTTGCTTTCCTTAAGATTAATATAATAAAAAAGAGTCGCAAGTATAACCGAAAATAATTACCTTGCTCAATAGAAATAATTTGCATTTGGCATTGAATGGGATTTTGCAAAAAATAACCGCACTTTTGCTTGTTTTTTCTCCCAGAGCAGTATAGACTTTCATCAAATTTAGTCGGGGTGCCACATGTGGCTGAGATGATACCCGTGAACCTGAAACAGTTAGCACTGACGTAGGAAACTAATATGCCAAAATATCCTTTCATTTCTCATTCTATTTTCTCTCTTTTATTTTTGTCTGCGCAAATCTCTGGTTAATGCTTGAGAGGTGCAATGATGCTCCATATCCAGAATTTAAGCCTTAATTTTGGTGATCAGACATTATTTGAATGGCTTAATTTATCCCTTCATAAAAAAGAGTGGGTCAGTTTATTGGGATCATCGGGCGTGGGTAAATCAACGTTGTTGCGTTTGATTGCTGGTATTGATGTTCAAGGTTCGGCTCAAGGACAGATCAATGTTGAATCTAATGTTCGCATAGCGTGGTTACCACAAAAAGACACACTTTATCCTTGGTTGTCGATCGTTGATAACGTGCAGTTACACGCGGTCTTATTTGGGCAAAAATCTGCAAAAACGACCGAACAAGCCAAATTATTGCTAGATAAGGTAGGAATGTTTTCTCATCGGCATAAGGCTTGTTCACAGCTCTCGGGGGGGCAGCGTCAACGCGTAGCACTTGCACGTACCTTAATGCAAAATGCCGATCTCATTTTACTTGATGAACCTTTTTCCGCCTTAGATGCTATTAACCGCCATCAATTACAAAATTTAGCGTATGAATTGTTGCAAGAAAAAACGGTGTTGTTGGTTACTCATGATCCACAAGAAGCCTTACGATTAAGTCAGCGTATTTTGGTTTTACGCTCATTACAACCGAACCAGCCAGCAACTTTGTCTGAACTGCTTATTCCCACAGGAAAAGCACCGCGTGAATTTGATCACGCAAATTTATGGGAATTGCAACAACAATTATTGCAAGCATTATCAGCTAAGGGGGAGAGATGAAAAGCCTCTTTAAACCTATGCTGATTAGCATCGCTATGTTATCGATCTGGCAACTAATTGTGGTAATCGGCACGTTCCCCCACTATGTTTTACCCTCACCCCAAGCAGTTGGGCTGCAACTGATTTCTAACCTTAATTTATTATGGCAACACACAAAAATAACACTACTTGAAATCGGGTTAGGTTTATTTGGGGGATTTTTTTGTGGTTTAAGTTCGGCATTACTGCTGGCATATTCAAGAAAAATTTCTACGTTATTGTTACCGATTTTGGTGATTTCACAAGCCATTCCCGTTTTTGCTATTGCGCCATTGTTGGTGTTGTGGTTTGGCTATGGAATGGCATCGAAAATTGTGATGTCCGTATTGATTATTTACTTTCCAGTTACCGCTGCCTGCTACGATGGTTTGCGCAATACACCACAAACTTGGCTGGATTTAGCCAATACTTTCCAACTTTCTCCCTTGCGCTTGTTACTTAAAGTTCGGCTCCCTGCCGCATTACCCGCTTTTGCCTCAGGATTTCGCATCGCCGTTTCTGTTGCGCCTATTGGAGCAGTTGTTGGAGAGTGGATCGGCTCTTCACAAGGTTTGGGCTATTTAATGATTCATGCTAATGCGCGCATGCAGGTCGATTTAATGTTTGCGGCATTACTGATTCTAGTCGGCATATCCCTCTGTTTGTATTTTGGTATTGATTGGCTATTACGCCGATTTATTCCTTGGGGAAACGCTATTCATTCATCATAAAAGGGGACACAAATGAAAAAAATAGTTCGTTATTTAAGTGTGATTATTGGATTAACAAGTAGTTTT
This sequence comes from Rodentibacter ratti, assembly GCF_002000485.1. Taxonomy (GTDB): domain Bacteria; phylum Pseudomonadota; class Gammaproteobacteria; order Enterobacterales; family Pasteurellaceae; genus Rodentibacter; species Rodentibacter ratti. The sequence continues at coordinate 115,424 of NZ_MLAJ01000007.1, forward strand.
TCTGCGCTAGCCAAAGAGAAGCTGACATTGCTATTAGATTGGTATGTCAATCCTGATCACGCAGCCATTATTGTGGCGCAGCAAAAAGGCTTTTTTGCACAAAACGGCTTGGAGGTAGAAATTATTGAACCAGCCGATCCTTCCCTTCCCCCTAAATTAGTGGCAGCAGGGCAAGCGGATTTAGCCATTGACTATCAACCCCAACTTTATCAACAAGTTGCGGAGGGTTTACCCCTAATAAGAATTGCGACATTGGTTTCAACGCCACTGAATAGCGTGGTGACGTTACAAAAAAGTGGCATTAAAACCTTAGCAGATTTGAAAGGCAAGAAAGTGGGGTATTCGGTGAGTGGTTTTGAAGATGTGTTATTAGAAACGATGCTTCATTCCGTGAAACTTACCAAGGAAGATATTGAGTTGGTGAATGTGAATTGGTCACTTTCACCCTCGTTATTAACGGGACAGGTCGATGCGGTTATCGGGGCTTTTCGTAATTTTGAATTAAACCAACTGCGTTTAGAAAATCAAGAGGGCGTAGCTTTTTACCCTGAAGAATCGGGCGTACCAGCTTATGATGAACTTATTGTAGTGGCGAATAAAGACAAATTAGATTTTGCAAAATATTCGGCATTTTTGACCGCGCTTGAGCAAGCAACAGTCTATCTCATCAATCATCAAAAAGAAGCATGGCAAGCCTTTGTCGATTACAAACCGAATGAATTAAATAATGAACTTAATCGTTTGGCTTGGAAAGACACTTTACCTCGTCTAGCGCTGCGCCCAAGAGCATTAGATAGTCATCGCTATCAACAAATGGCGCAATTTTTACAGCAAAAAGGGCTTGTGAAAACCTTGCCTGAGCTGGAAACCTATGCACTGGAACTGCAATAAGGTGGCAAAATGATTACGAAACTGATTGAAGGTGCGCAACCTTATTGGCAACGCTATATTGAGCATCAATTTGTGCGGCAACTGGCTCAAGGTACATTACCTAAACGCTGTTTTCAACATTATCTGAAACAAGATTACCGCTATCTTTTCCATTATAGCCGTGCTTTTGCGTTGGGTATTTTCAAGGCAAAAAATTTTGCAGAAATGGCTGTACCACGCAGAACGTTGGATATTCTTAGCCAAGAAATTCAATTACACCTCAATTATTGTAACCAGTGGGGAATAAGCGAACAAGAGATGATAAACACACAAGAAAGTGCTGCTTGTGTGGCTTACACCCGCTATTTATTAGATGTTGGAATGGCAGGGGGATTAGCCGAGCTTTATGCCGCTATTGCGCCTTGTGCGGTGGGGTATGCCCAAGCCGCCCGCTATATCACAACGCATTATCCACGCTTAGCGAATAATCCTTATCAGTCTTGGATCGAAACCTATGCCGGTGCTGAGTTTCAACAATCCGCAACAGAAACGGCAGATTTTTTAACCGCACTTTGTCAACCACTAAATTCAAATCAACTTACCCATATTCAGCATATTTTTACCACCGCAACGCGTATGGAAATCAATTTCTGGCAAATGGGCTTGGATTTATCTTAACTACTCAAAAAGGAGACGATGATGAAATCTATTTATCTTACAAAAATTCGTGAGCAAAACCCGCTCATTCATAATATTACCAACATTGTTGCGGCGAATTTTAATGCCAACGGATTATTGGCATTAGGCGCTTCGCCGATGATGTCGGCGAGCGAAGAGGAAATGGTTGAAATGCCGAATTTAAGCCAAGCCCTTGTGATCAATATCGGCACGCTAATTGGCAAAGAGCAGAAAGCTATGTTATTGGCGGGGAAAACGGCGAATGCGAAAGGGATTCCCGTAGTGCTTGATCCTGTGGGCGTGGGGGCAACGAGCTTCCGCAGAGAAACCGTTCGTCAGCTTTTGTCTGAAATAAAATTTGCTCTAATTCGTGGGAACGCGGGGGAGCTAGCAACGATTGCAGGTGAAACGTGGCAAGCAAAAGGCGTAGATGCTGGACAAGGCGATGTAGATTTGAAAACCGTTGCTCAACGTGTCGCTAAACAGTACGGCTGTGTCGTATTGATTAGCGGAGCGGTTGATGTGATTAGTGATGGGATACAAACCGCAACCGTGCATAACGGCACGCCTTTGTTTCCTAAGGTGACGGCATCAGGCTGTTTGCTCAGTGCAGTTTGTGGCGCATTTTTAGCGGTAGATACGGGCGAACATTTTGCCGCAACATTAGAAGCCTGTGTGGCTTATACCGTTGCAGGTGAACTTGCCGCGCAAGGTCTGACGACAGAGGTCGGGCAATTTCAAATACGTCTATTAGATGAACTGGCGGCACTTAACCCAGAAATGATTGCACAAAAGGGGCGAATCAATGAATAACATTCCCCAAGTGCTAACGATCGCAGGCTCGGACAGTGGCGGTGGTGCGGGTATTCAAGCCGATCTGAAAACCTTCCAAATGCAAAGGGTATTTGGTACTTCTGTGCTGACTGCCGTTACCGCTCAAAATACGCTAGGTGTATTGGATATTCACATGATTCCCCTGAAGATGATTCGCTCACAACTGCAAGCGGTCAAAAACGACTTCAATATTGCAAGTGTGAAAATGGGTATGCTGGGGACGGCAGAGATTATTGAATGTGTGGCGGAGTGCCTTAAGGATCGTCCATTTGGCAATGTAGTGCTTGATCCTGTCATGTTCGCCAAAGGTGGCGCTCCGCTATTACAACCGCAGGCGGTTTCAGCGCTTATTGATCATTTACTTCCATTGGCTGATGTGATCACGCCTAACCTGCCTGAAACAGAAGCCTTAACGGGAGTGATGATTTACGATGAAATGAGTATTAAAAAGGCGGCAAAATCCCTGCAAATGCAAGGAGCGCGTAATGTGATTATCAAAGGCGGGCATTCACTTAATTCTCAGAGCGAACAATGCCGAGATTGGATTTTCCTCGATGATGGACGTGATTTTGTGTTGGAGCGTCCACGTTTTCACACACCGCATACGCATGGTACAGGTTGTACTTTTTCCGCTTGTTTAACCGCAGAGTTGGCAAAGGGTAAAACGTTGCAAAGTGCGGTCGAAATTGCCAAAGATTTTATCACGGCAGCGATTAGCCACCCGCTCAATATCGGTCATGGACACGGGCCGACAAACCATTGGGCTTATCATGATTTTGTCAACTAAAGGGGAATAATGAAATGCAAAAAATTCGAGAAATCCTACCGCTTTACTTTGTTGCAGGAACGCAAGATTGTCGGCATTTGGGGCAAAATGGCGCACAAAATTTACTTTCAGTGTTAAAACAAGCATTAGACGGAGGCATCACTTGCTTTCAATTTCGGGATAAAGGCAAATTCTCTCTTGAACATTCGCCAGCTGCGCAAAAAGCATTAGCCATTGCCTGTCGGGATATGTGCCGTGAATACCGTGTGCCATTTATCGTCAATGATAATGTGGATTTAGCCTTTGAGCTTGAGGCAGATGGCGTCCATGTCGGGCAAACGGATATGGCGGTAGAAGTGATTCGGGCAAAAGCGAATAAAGCGATGATCGTGGGTTGGTCTGTGAATTTATTGGAAGAAGCCAAAATAGGTGAGGCGATGGCGGAAATTGATTATTTTGGCATCGGGCCAATTTTTCCCACGCAGTCTAAGGAAAATCCAAAACCAACACGCGGTATGGCGTTTATTCAACATTTGCGAAAATCAGGCATAACAAAACCGCTTGTTGCGATTGGTGGTGTCAAGTTAGAACACGTCCGTACTTTACGAGAATTTGGCGCAGACGGTGTAGCGGTGATTTCAGCTATTAGTCAGGCAGAAAATGTTGAAGCGATGAGCAAAGCGTTAAGGGAAGCCAGTCAGTAAATGGCGGATTAAAAAGAGATATTGGAGGAAAATAATGAAACAAAATAGCCCTAAACGAGTCGCTATGGCAACTATGATTGGAACGGCGATTGAGTATTTCGACAACTATATTTATGCAATGGCAGCCGTGTTGGTGTTTAACCATCAATTTTTTCACGCAACAGATCCGCTCTCAGGGCAGATTGCGGCCCTTTCTACGCTGGCGTTAACCTTTCTCACCCGTCCTCTTGGTGCGGTTTTGTTTGGGCATTTTGGCGACCGAATGGGAAGAAAAAATACCTTTGTGATGAGCCTGTTATTGATGGGCATTTCTACGGTCGTTATCGGACTGTTGCCTACTTATGACCATATCGGCATTGGGGCAACGATTTTGCTCTGTCTATGCCGTGTCGGGCAAGGGATCGGCTTAGGTGGCGAGTGGGGCGGGGCTGCATTAGTCGCCGTTGAAAATGCGCCAGAGGGCAAACGTGGTTGGTATGGTACTTTTCCACAACTTGGCGCACCGTTAGGTCTATTATTGGCGAACGGGGTATTTTTACTTATTGGGAGCATTTTCGGTCAAGCAGCAATGTTAGATTGGGCGTGGCGTATTCCATTTTTATCCTCCATTCTATTGGTTGTCATTGGGTTGTATGTGCGCCTAAAACTCACCGAAGCACCTATTTTCCTCGAAGCGTTAAATAAGCCACAGCCTAAACGCTTGCCAATGTTAGAAGTTCTCACCACCCACTTTAAACCATTTTTCTTGGGCATGTTGATTTGTATCGCAGGTTATGTGCTGTTTTATATCATAATCGCTTTTAGTCAAATTTATGCCAAATCTGCACCAACTGTGTCAGAGGCAGGCTATGTCATGGGGTTGGGCTTTTCCCCTCAAGTGTTTACCGCACTATTGATGACAAGTGCAATCTCTTTGGCGGTGACGATTGCTGCCTCCGGTAAATATATCGACAAAGTTGGTCGCAGGGTTTGGCTGATCTGGACGACGGTAGGAGTCGCAATTTTCGGTGTTACTTTGCCCTTTTTCCTTGAAAATGGCACCACGACCAGTTTATTTTGGTTTTTAATTATCGGTATGGGGTTAATTGGCATGGGATATGGACCGCTTGCCAGTTTTTTACCTGAATTATTCCCAACTCACGCTCGCTATTCAGGCGCTTCGCTCACTTATAACGTTGCAGGTTTATTTGGTGCAAGTGTCATTTCAATTATCGCCTTACCATTGAATGCCAATTATGGCTTAAAAGGCGTGGGGATTTATTTAGCGTTTAATGCGCTATTAAGTTTAATTGGGCTATGGTTTATTCATGAAACGAAAGATAAAAAATTAGAAGGTTAATTCAGAATAAAGTGCGGTTATTTTTCTCAAGATTTTAAAAACACAGAAAAATTTGACCGCACTATTTTTTTGAATTCGAAAGGTAGAGCTTTATTTCAGTTTTTCTAATCGAGCCATCAACACATCATCATTCAAACTTTGTATTTTTCTCATTCGATAGAATAATAAAATAGCGGCAAAGGTCAGTGCGACCACAAAAGCAATCCAGAAACCTCGCGCACCAATGTTTGGCATCAGTAAATCGGTTCTTGCCAGCGTATAACCTAATGGCACGCCGATTACCCAATAAGCAAAAAGAGTGATATAGAGGATCACTTTAGTATCTTTGTAACCGCGTAACACTCCACTCACAACCACTTGAATCGTATCGGAAAATTGATAAACAGCTGCAAGTAAGAGTAAACCTGTCGCCATACTAATAACGATTTCATCTGTCACAAAAATGGCGGCAATCTCATAGCGGAAAAAGATCGTGATAAATGCGGTAATGACCGTGATCGTTAAACCGAGTATTAAGGCGGCATAGGCGATATTTTTGGCTTTTTCAGGCGAGCCTGATCCTAATGCTTGCCCCACAAGGATCGTAGTTGCCATACCGATTGACATTGGAAACATAAAAATAAAGGAACTGGTATTTAAGGCTATTTGATGGCTTGCCACAATGGTTGCACCAAGTGGGGAAAGCAATAAAGCAGTAAGGGCAAAAAGCGCCACTTCGCAACAAAGTGCAATCGCAATAGGTAAACCAAGTTGTAAGAGTTTTTTTAATGTTGCAACGTTCGGTTTTTCAATCACTTGGCTGAATACTTTTAACTGACGTTCTTGGCGATTAAAGTAAGAATAACCAATCATCATCAAACACATCGACCAGTTCACGATTGCAGTTGCCACGCCACAACCTACTGCGCCGAGTGCCGGAATGCCGAGTTTACCGTAAATAAAAATATAGTTGAGGGGAATGTTAAGCATTAGCCCGAGAAAGGTAATCACCATTGCCGGTTTGGTTTTTGCAATGCCGTCATTTAAGCAACGGAAATTGACGAGTAATAAATAAGCCGGTAATCCCCAAATCATCGCATGTAAATAATCTTGGGCAATTTGTGCCATATGCGGTTCCATCTGCATAAATTGCAAGACAAAATCGCTGTGGTAAATCAACAATCCAAGAGGAATACTGCTTGAAAGTGCGATCCAAATACCTTGACGAACTTGATGTGCAATGCGATGACGTTGTCCGGAACCATTTAAATAGGAAATGGTTGGAGGTAAGGCAAGTAATAAGCCATGCCCGAACAGCACTAACGGCAACCAAATAGATGCACCGACAGAAATGGCGGCCATATCCGTAGAACTCACTCGCCCCGCCATAATGGTATCCACAAGCCCCATGGAGTTTTGAGCGACCTGTGCCAATAAAATAGGGATAGCAATTTTAATTAATTTCTTAATATCAAGGTGATACTCGGATAAAAGACGAAAATTCATAAATTTGATATACTACGCAAAAATTTGATTGAGGAAAATTTATGTTTACAGGAATTGTACAGGGGATTGCCCCCATTCATTCGATTACAGAAAAAACACATTTTAGAACACAGATCGTAAAATTACCACCTGAAATGCGAAAAGGGTTAGAAATTGGCGCTTCTGTGGCAAATAATGGAGTGTGTTTAACAGTGACTGAAATTCATGATGATTTAGTCAGTTTCGATTTGATGCAGGAAACCTTACGGATTACTAATCTGGGCGAATTAAAAGCCGGTGATTTCGTTAATATTGAACGAGCCATGCAAATGGGCGATGAAATTGGTGGGCATATTTTATCCGGTCATGTGTATTGTACTGCGGTGATTTCCGACATCATCGCAACAGAAAACAATCGTCAAATTTGGTTTGAATTACCGAATAGGGAAGTGATGAAATATATTTTAACCAAAGGTTTTGTTGCGGTAGATGGCATTAGTTTGACCATTGGTGAAGTGAAAGACAATCAATTTTGTGTGAATTTGATTCCTGAAACATTACAAAGAACCTTGATGGGGCAACGTAAAACAGGGGATGTGGTCAATATTGAAATTGATCCGCAAACACAAGCGATCGTAGATACGGTAGAACGTTATTTAGCGGCTCGTTCTTAAAAGAAAAGTGCGGTCAAAAATCTTACTGTTTTTTGACCGCACTTTTATCAAATCAATTTTTCTGTTTTTTCGATTTTTTCCACTTCCAAAATAAGAACAGGGCAACGGCAGCAACCAATATGTAAATAACCATTTGGCCTTTCTGAATTTGCTCATGCAACCAATCTAAATTTCTCGCACCAAATTCACCAAGGTAAACCCAAATTGGTACGGAAATAATGGCGGCACAAAAATCAATTAAGAGAAAACGGGTATAACTGACACGGCGTGTAATGCCCGAAACCATATAAATCGGTGCTCGTAACCCCGGTAAAAAACGTGCAACAAATAATACGCGGTTGCCATATCGAGCAAATTTTTCACGGACCATTTTTAGACGTTGTAGGGTAATAATCTTACGCATTGGGCGAAAACGTAAAATTTTTGTCCCGTAAATGCGACCGAGCCAGTACATACAAGAATCGCCTGCCAGTACGCCGACCATACTGACGAATAACATGAGATGGGAATTCACACTTTCAGGATAAAGCCCGGCAATCACGCCGCCTGAAACAAGGGTTATATCTTCAGGAATGGGTACACCAAAGCCACAGATAATCAAGACAAAAAATACAGCCCAATAGCCGTAGTCAGTGAAAAAATTAATAAGAAATTCCATTTGTTCCCGTTGTTTAGATTTTCGTGGTTTCAAAAAATTAGCGGTTATTCTAATCGTTTCATGCTGAGTTTTCTAGAAAAAGTTTGCGTTGATAAGTTGAATATTCTATAATCTGCGCCCTCAAAGTGAGCCTTTGAGTCAATTTAGGAAAATTGCTGGGTCGCCTGCAATTTTTTGGTTTTTAATCTTATTTTTAAAGAGAATATAACAATGGCATTTAAATTCAACGCTGAAGTTCGTACAGCGCAAGGTAAGGGTGCGAGCCGCCGCCTGCGTCATAACGGTCAAATTCCTGCAATCGTTTATGGTGGCAGCGAAGCGCCGGTTTCAATCATCTTAAATCACGATGAATTAAACAACGCACAAGTTCACGATTCTTTCTACTCTGATGTGATTACACTTGTAATCGATGGCAAAGAAGTGGCTGTAAAAGTGCAAGCAATGCAACGTCACCCGTTCAAACCAAAATTGGTTCACATTGACTTTAAACGTGCATAATTTTTAATTTTGATGAAAAACACCAAAGAAGATTCTTTGGTGTTTTTTTATGGAAAGCGGGGTGAAAATGAAAATTGCCTTAGGAATTGAATATAACGGACAACATTATTTTGGTTGGCAACGACAAGAAAAATTGAGAACCGTACAGGAAGAATTGGAAAAAGCCCTGTCTTTTGTTGCAAATGAAAAAATTGATGTATTTTGTGCGGGAAGAACCGACTCCGGTGTGCATGGCACAGGGCAGGTTGTGCATTTTGAAACAAATGCGATTCGTCCTGAAAAAGCTTGGGCATTTGGTACGAACGCTAATTTGCCTGATGATATTGCGGTGAAATGGGCAAAAATCGTTGATGATGAATTTCATGCCCGTTTTTCTGCCACGGCACGTCGCTATCGTTACATTCTGTATTGTAATAAATTACGATCTGCCATTTTACCGGCTGGGATTACCCACTGTCATTTGGAATTAGATGCGGGAAAAATGCATCAGGCAGGGCAATTTTTATTGGGCGAGCATGATTTTTCTTCTTTCCGAGCGGCGCAATGCCAATCAAATACACCGTGGCGAAATATCCATCACCTGAATGTTGTTCAAAAAGGCGAATATATTATTGTCGATATTCAAGCTAACGCTTTTGTACACCACATGGTTAGAAACATTGTTGGGAGCTTAATTGAAGTCGGTGCAGGGAATCAGCCGGTTGAATGGCTTAACTGGCTACTTGAACAGCGAGATAGAAAACTTGCTGCTCCTACGGCAAAACCGGACGGACTTTATTTGGTGAATGTGATTTATCCTGAAAAATTTGCCATTCCTCAGAATAAATTGGGTCCGCTTTTCCTTGAAGATAAGCTGATTTAGTTTGATGAGCTTGTCTGACTAGCAAGGCTCGCCGAATTATGGTTTAATACGCTGAATTTTCTAGTGGATAAATAGGTAAAAATAATGAGCTGGATTGACCGAATTTTTAGTAAAAGCCCTTCTTCTTCAACACGTAAATCTAACGTTCCGGAAGGGGTTTGGACAAAATGTACCTCGTGCGAACAGGTACTTTATAGTGAAGAATTAAAACGTAATCTTTATGTATGCCCGAAATGTGATCATCATATGCGTATTGATGCACGCGAACGTCTTTTACGTTTACTGGATGAAGACTCAAGCCAAGAAATAGCGGCAGATTTAGAGCCAAAAGATATTTTAAAATTTAAAGATTTAAAGAAATATAAAGATCGTATTACAGCGGCACAAAAAGAAACCGGTGAAAAAGATGCGCTTATTACCATGACAGGCACACTTTATAATATGCCGATTGTGGTGGCAGCTTCAAACTTTGCTTTTATGGGCGGTTCAATGGGATCTGTTGTAGGCGCCAAATTTGTCAAAGCGGCTGAAAAAGCCATTGAATTGAATTGTCCGTTTGTGTGTTTTTCTGCCAGTGGTGGGGCGCGTATGCAAGAGGCATTATTTTCATTAATGCAAATGGCAAAAACCAGTGCAGTGCTTGCCAAAATGCGTGAAAAAGGTGTGCCTTTTATTTCCGTTTTAACCGATCCGACTTTAGGTGGCGTATCAGCGAGTTTTGCGATGTTAGGCGATTTAAACATTGCCGAACCGAAAGCCTTAATCGGTTTTGCCGGTCCACGAGTGATCGAACAAACCGTTCGTGAAAAATTACCGGAAGGTTTTCAACGTAGCGAATTTTTATTAGAAAAAGGGGCGATTGATATGATCGTCAAACGTGGTGATATGCGCCATACCCTAGCAAGCGTATTAAGTAAATTAACCCATCAGCCTTCTCCCTTTAGCGAACCCGAGTTAATTGAAGATGACATTGAAGTAAATGAAGAACATCATGAAGAAAAATAATATGAATTTAAAAGCCACTTCGCCACTCGCTGAGTGGCTTTCTTATTTAGAAAATAGCCATTTTAAAGCCATCGATCTTGGCTTAGAACGAATTAAATCCGTCGCAGAAAAAATGGATCTGTTACACCCGGCACCTTATGTGATCACCGTGGGGGGAACGAATGGCAAAGGAACAACTTGCCGTTTATTAGAAACGATTTTGCTGCGGCATGGTTTGCGTGTAGGCGTATATTCTTCCCCCCATTTATTACGTTATAACGAACGTGTACGTATTCAAAATCGGGATTTACCGGATGAAGCCCATACGGCATCCTTTGCCTTTATTGAAGAAAATAAAACGGAGTCTTTAACTTATTTTGAGTTCAGCACTCTTTCTGCCTTACATTTGTTTAAACAACATCATCTTGATGTCGTGATTTTAGAAGTGGGTTTAGGTGGGCGTCTAGATGCCACCAATATTGTAGATAGTAACTTGGCGGTGATCACCAGTATTGATATAGATCATACGGATTTTCTGGGTGATACAAGGGGAGCGATCGCCTTTGAAAAAGCCGGTATTTTCCGTCAAAACTGTCCGGTAGTAATAGGCGAGCCAAATGTGCCCGATACGATGTTGGAGCAAGCTGCCCGTTTAGGCTGTCAGGTATCACGCCGTGATGTAGATTGGTCATTTCAAGTTAATGCAAAAGATTGGCAATGGCAAAGCCAAAAAGTGCGGTTAGAAAATTTACCGTTTTGCCAAATTCCATTAATGAATGCAGCCACTGCGTTAGCAGTGATTGAACAGCTACCTTTTGACATTCAAGAGAGTACCCTCCGCCACGCATTACAAAACGTAGAATTAGTCGGGCGTTTCCAGACTATTCAAGGGGATAAGCGTGAAAAATTGGCAAGCTTATTTAATCAAAAAGCGGATGATCTACCAACGGTGATCGTTGATGTGGGGCATAATCCCCATGCTGCGGCATATTTAAGTGAAAAATTGACCGCACTTAAAGCACAAAAGAAAGGCAAATTAATTGCTGTGTGTGGAATGTTAAAAGATAAAGATGCTCAAGGGGTTTTTACACATCTTGTTCCCCTTATAGACGAATGGCATTGTGTAACTTTAGGGGGGTATCGAGGGCAAACGGGGGAAGAATTGCGTACAAAACTCGCCGCATTTTTCCCTAATGTTAAAGCCACATTACTAAACTCCGTGATGGATGGTTTACAGATTGTATTAAAAAGTGCGGTTAAAAATGACATTGTTTTAGTGTTTGGATCATTTCATACGGTGGCAGAGTTTTGGCAGGAAATAGAATAATCGCAGTGGGATTACCATATTTTATCTTTACAAATTTTTACAAGAAAAATTTGTGTTTAAGTGAACAATTTTGTTAGAATGCGTGAGAATTTTTTCTTCTATCATATTGTTTTAAAAGGTTTTTTATTCATTGGTAGAGAAAAGTTAAAGAATGAGTCAATAGTTGAGTAAATTACTCCTTAGGGAGGTTAAGTAACTTATTGATTATGTTCTGTAGTCGCAGGTTTCTAAAAGAAGGACCTTGATGAATTGTTGCGATGTAGTTTAAGCGATGAGGAAAAGCATTTATAAATCTTGAAATAGAATTCAAGGGATAAATGATATTCCATCAACTTTTAACCATGAAGATGATACTTGTGTTTTATAGTTATCGATTTACTTCATATCGTACCAAGTAAATAACACAAGTTCTTTTTTTAGGAAACAACATTATGAATAAGATTTTTAAAGTTATTTGGAACTATGCTACACAAAGTTGGGTGGCGGTGTCCGAATTACAAAAAGCAAAAGGTAAAACAAAATCCTTGTCATTGGGTTCGAACGTAGTTCGCCAATCTTCCCCAATGCTTAAATTCTCTTTAATCTCCTCCGGTTTATTGCTCGCAAGCGGTCAAGTGATAGCTGCAACAGGTACTGATAATACAGCTGCCGGTCAATGTTATTATGATACAACGACCAATAGTGTTATTTGTGGCGATAACAAAACAAAAAATAACACGACTTTCACTAATACAACTGGCGCAAGTGTGAGTGTAATAGGTAACTATAGTGTTGCTGTTGGTAGTGAAGCCAATGCCTTTAATGAGGGCGATATTGCGATAGGACGCTATGCAGGTCAAAATCGTGCAGATAAAGGAAGTAATTTTGGTGGCTCAGGTAATGTATATTCCGGTGGTGCATTGATTTCAACTCCTGCTGAAACTATTTCAACCAGTCATGGGGTTTCAATTGGTCGTGGTGCAGGTATGGATTCAACAGGGGTTAAGAATACTGCGATTGGTTATTACGCAGGCAGACAACATTTTGGTGATAATTCAATTACTATTGGTACTTTTGCTAATAACTTTTTGACGAATGGATTATCGGATGGTAAGGCTGTTGGTAATACCATTGATGCATTAGCTAATAATTCTAGAAATGTTCCCAATATAGTAAATCGTAGCCGTGATTCTATCGCTATTGGTTATGGTGCAATGACCTATGATGATGAGGATGTAGCAATAGGTAAAAATGCGAAAACCATAGGTAATAATGCAATGGCTATTGGTAGAGGTGCTCGTGCAGGTATGGCATACACAGTAATGAATGGTCAGAGTTTGACTGGTCCAACACTGGCTGTAGGGCAGGGTGCTACCGCAGCCTTAGGTGGTGATGTATCCATTGGTATCAATGCGGGTAGTAGAGTTACACAAAATGCTACACAACTCAGAAATGGTGTAAATCTGGGCGAGTCTAAAAATATTAGCTTGGGTAATGCCGTGGGTAATAATGTATATGGTAGAGGTAACCTTGCTTTTGGTGTGACAGCCGGTGGACGTGTAGGTACGGCTGAGGCTATAAATATCAATAACGTAGCATTTGGTAATGAAGTTGGGAATGATGTTCGCGGTGATAATAATATTGGTATCGGTTGGCAAACTGCTCAACGCGTAAGATCGAATTCCAACTTGGCATTCGGGGCACGTTCAGGTAATGATATTAATGGTCCTGATAACATTGCTGTAGGTTTTAATGCAGGTAACAGGGTTAATGGTGGCGGTAACTGGGCGGCTGGTTATCATGCTGGTAAGTATGTAGGCGTATTGAGCACTGCAGGTGCTTTAAATGTAAATGATGGGACATTTCAAAATAGTGCCGTTGCACGGAGTCTTGATAATACTGCTATAGGTAAAAAAGCTGGTACTTATGTTAATGGTGATAACAACGTGGCCATTGGTCGTAATAGCGGTCGAAATGTTGGTCATAAAACAACTTCATTTGGCACAAAAAGTGCAGATAATATTGCTATTGGAGCAACAGCAGGTAGTTTTATTGAAGGTAACTATAACTTAGCCTTTGGTGTGAATGCCGGTAAAGGTACTGATGCTGATAATATGCTTGTTCGCACCCGTTCAGTTAGCCAAGGTTATAATGCAACGGCTTATACTAACGATAGTTTAGCAATTGGTACGAATGCTAAAGCAGGTATTCAATCAACTAATGGTACGGGTGATATAAACGCTATAGCTATTGGTAATAGCTCAACAGCAACTAAGGAAAATTCTATTGCATACGGTACAAAAGCTACTGCAACTGCCAAGCAGGCTATTGCCATCGGTGATACTTCAACAGCATCCGGCAATACGAGTGTTGCAATAGGTCCTGAAAGTAAATCTCAGGGTTGGGCTTCAGTCGCCTTGGGGGACTATGCTCAGAGTTCCAAAGATTTTGCAATAGCAGTGGGGGGCTGGTCGAAAGCTTTAGGTCAGGATTCCATTGCTTTTGGACGTGATACTAATGCCTCAGCGAACGAGAGTATTGCAATCGGTCACAAGAGTAAGGTATCAGGCACGAAATCTACTGTGATTGGTATTGGTAACAATGTCAGCGGTGAAAATACTTTTGTACTTGGTAATAATGTAACCGCAACAACTAATGGCTCTGTTGTGTTAGGAGATGAAGCTACAACTGAAGGTTCTCATGATATTGCTAATGTAACCAATGCCACATTGAGTGGAATTTATTATGGTGATTTTGTAGGTACAGTAAAAGATAGCGGACGTTTCGTTAGTGTAGGAGCTAAAGGTGATGAGCGTAAATTGATCAATGTCGCCGCAGGTAATATTAGTGCTACCTCAACTGAAGCTATCAATGGTAGCCAACTTTACTTGGTAACGAATACATTACGTGACCAAATGCCTGTTGTTTATACAACGACAGATGGCACTAAAGTGACTAAACAAGGCGATAAATTCTATAAAGTTAATCCGGATGGTTCACTTGGTGATGAAGTGCCGGCAAGTAATGTTATTGCTTCAATGAATAATGGCAATAACAGCACAACAACACCAACTACATTGACTAATGTAGCAGGCAATTTACAGGGTGCAAAAGCGAATACAACCGCACCAACAACAAGTGGTACAGCTCCAACACCGGAAGAAGTGGCAAATATTAGCAATAATGCCGCAACTGTAGGCGATGTGTTGAATGCAGGTTGGAATTTACAAGAAAATGGTACAGCCAAAGATTTTGTAAAACCTTACGATACTGTGAATTTTGTGAATGGTACCGGTACTATTGCAAATGTGACTACTACTAATGGTACAATAAGTAATGTTACCTTTAATGTTGATACGGGTTCTATTACACCTGCTTCTAACGAAGATGTAAAAGATAAAGATGATAATGTTGTTATACCTAGTGGTGAAGTAAGTGTTGCAGATGGGCAAGCTAATAAAATCGCCACTGTACAAAATGTAGCTGATGCAATTAATAGTGCTGGTT
>NZ_MLAJ01000008.1 GCF_002000485.1 Rodentibacter ratti
CTTCATTTCTTCACAACAGCGCGTCGTTGTGTGCGGTGCATTATAGGGATTTTTTTACGCTACGCAAGGGATTTTTTCAAAAAAATTTAAAAAAATGATCTTTTGATTAAAAGAAAAACGGATCGAATAAAATTTGGCTGGATTCTGCTACTTAATTGAACATTTCAAAATGCGAGGTAGCTCCACGATAGAATCCAAGAGATAATCAGCCATGGCTTCTCCTTCTTCCGTTATTGCTTTTCCTGTACGAACCAATATATTTGTTTTCACTTTCGCACCGATGCCCGCTTTCAGATCATCCACTTTATCGCCAACCATCACTGATTTTTCTGGGTCAATCTTCAATTCTTCTATTGCCTGCAGCAACATACCTGATTTCGGCTTGCGACAATCGCAGTCCTCTTTGTATTCCCCTTTACCATCCGGGAGGTGTGGGCAATAGTAAATCCCATCCAAATCTACACCTTGCTCTGCCAACGACCAATCCATCCATTCTGTTAATTGTAGAAATTGATCTTCAGAAAAATAACCGCGTGCAATACCCGATTGGTTCGTCACTAACACCAATAAATACCCCATCGCTTTTAACTCACGTAACGTATCAATTGCCCCATCAATAAATTTAAACTTATCGATCTCATGCACATAGCCATAATCTACATTCAACGTACCGTCGCGATCTAAAAAAATTGCTTTATTCATTTTCACTCTGTGATTGCCCCAATTTTCAAAATTATCCCTTTAATTCTATCAATTAGCAAATATAAGCTATAACCAATCCATCTAAAAAAGATCCCACGATATATTGACACGGCAATCTAGACGTCTAGAATACCGAAATAAATTTGAAAATAGTAAGAGAACAAGGGCTTATATGATTAAGCTAAATAATATTACGAAGATTTTTGAGTTAGCGGGAAAAAAGCTGAGCGCACTTGATAATGTTTCGCTCAATGTTGAGAAAGGGCAGATTTGTGGTGTCATCGGTGCATCTGGCGCGGGGAAAAGTACACTTATTCGTTGCGTAAATTTATTAGAAAAACCGAGTAGTGGTTCAGTAATTGTGGATGGGGTGGAGCTTACCCAACTTTCTGATCGAGAATTAGTTCATGCCCGTCGCCACATTGGTATGATTTTCCAACACTTTAATCTTCTCAGCTCACGCACTGTATTTGAAAATGTTGCCCTCCCATTAGAATTGGAAGGCGCATCAAAAGCAAAAATCCAAGAAAAAATAACCGCACTTTTAACATTGGTCGGTTTAAATGAGAAACGTGACGCCTATCCCAGCAATCTTTCCGGTGGGCAAAAACAACGTGTGGCCATTGCTCGTGCTTTAGCAAGCGATCCAAAAGTATTATTATGTGACGAAGCGACAAGCGCATTAGATCCTGCCACCACACAATCTATTCTAAAATTACTAAAAGAAATCAACCGCACTTTGGGCATTACTATTTTACTCATCACGCATGAGATGGAAGTGGTAAAGCAGATTTGTGATCAAGTCGCAGTAATCGATAAAGGACAATTAGTGGAGCAAGGGACTGTCGGGGAAATTTTTTCAAATCCAAAAACCGAGCTAGCACAAGATTTCATTCGCTCTACATTCCATATTAATTTACCGGATGAATATTTGGAGAACCTGACCGATACCCCTAAACACAGTAAGGCATATCCAATTATTAAGTTTGAATTTACCGGCCGTTCTGTGGATGCACCATTGCTGTCACAAGCATCAAAAAAATTTGGTGTGGAACTCAGCATTTTAACATCACAAATTGATTATGCGGGTGGTGTGAAATTTGGCTATACCATCGCAGAAGTGGAAGGTGATGAAGATGCCATTACACAAACTAAAATTTATTTAATGGAAAATAATGTACGCGTGGAGGTACTCGGTTATGTTCAATGATTTCTGGACAACATTTAGCCAACAGCTCACGCCACAGATGTGGGGCGTTGTTGCAACGGCAACGTATGAAACCGTCTATATCAGCTTTGTCTCTACGTTATTGGCTGTTATTGTAGGTTTGCCTGTAGGCGTATGGACATTCTTAACCGGTAAAGACGAAATTTTACAAAATAAACGTGCGCACTTTATTTTGAATACCATCATTAACATTGGTCGCTCGATTCCATTTATCATTTTACTTTTGATTTTGTTACCTGTAACACGCTTTATTGTCGGCACTGTACTAGGCACAACTGCAGCCATTATTCCATTAAGTATCTGTGCAATGCCTTTCGTGGCACGTCTAACCGCTAATGCCCTGATGGAAATTCCAAATGGGCTGACTGAAGCAGCACAAGCAATGGGAGCAACTAAATGGCAAATCGTCCGTAAATTTTACTTACCTGAAGCATTGCCAACTCTAATTAACGGTATCACACTGACTCTCGTGACTTTGGTGGGGTATTCTGCTATGGCGGGAACACAAGGCGGTGGCGGACTTGGAAGCCTTGCTATCAATTACGGTGTATATCGCAATATGCCTTACATCACTTGGGTTGCGACCATTATCATTGTTCTTTTCGTAATGATCAGCCAAAAACTCGGTGACACGCTGGCGAAAAAAGTGGATCATCGTTAGAACACAACTTACTTTTAACTAAATAGAGGAAACCTTATGAAATTAAAAAATTTATTTACGATTACAGCCCTTGCATCTGCTCTTGTCCTAACAGGATGTAAAGATGATAAAAAAACTGAAAGCGCAGCAACTACCCCCCTTAAAATCAAAGTTGGAGTAATGTCAGGTCCGGAACATCAAGTGGCCGAAATTGCGGCAAAAGTAGCAAAAGAGAAATATGGGTTAGATGTACAATTTGTAGAATTTAACGACTATGCGTTGCCAAATACTGCCGTTTCTACCGGTGATTTAGATGTAAACGCAATGCAGCATAAACCTTATTTAGATCAAGACACAAAAGCCAAAAACCTAAATAATTTGGTAATCGTGGGAAATACTTTTGTTTATCCATTAGCCGGATATTCTAAAAAAATTAAGAATCTGAATGAACTGCAAGAAGGCGCGAAAGTGGTCGTGCCAAACGATCCAAGCAATCGTGGACGTGCATTGATTCTGCTTGAGAAACAAGGCTTAATCAAACTTAAAGATGCCAATAATCTATTATCAACAGTATTAGATATTGTTGAAAATCCAAAAAATCTAAATATCACCGAAGTGGATACCTCCATTGCTGCTCGCGCATTAGATGACGTTGATTTAGCAGTAGTAAATAACACCTACGCCGGTCAGGTTGGCTTGAATGCACAAGATAATGGTGTGTTTGTGGAAGATAAAGATTCGCCTTACGTAAACATTATTGTCGCGCGTACAGATAACAAAGACAGTAAAGCCGTGCAAGATTTCGTGAAAGCTTATCAAACCGAAGAAGTGTATGAAGAAGCTAAAAAGCACTTCAAAGATGGGGTTGTAAAAGGTTGGTAATTTTTTAATTTAAAGAAGCGGTTCTTTAATTAATAAAGATGGGATTAGTCGTCAAAAACTAATCCTATTTTTTAGGACTAGAAATAGCCACTTTTTCAAAAAATAAATCCAAAAGATTATACTCTCTCAAATCCCTTAAACCTTGATATAAAAAACCGCACTTTGCATAACAAAGTACGGTTAAATTTTTCAAAGTTCTTCGTCGCAATTATAGTGATGCTTGATCTACTGCAACGCCTGCACCCATTGTGGTAGAAATGCTAACTTTCTTAATGAAGATACCTTTTGCTGTGGTTGGTTTTGCTTTTGTTAAAGCAGCCAATAATGCTTGGAGGTTTTCTTTTAATTGTTCTTCAGAGAAGTTTGCTTTACCAATTGTGGTGTGGATGATACCGTTTTTATCGTTACGATAACGGATCTGACCGGATTTCGCATTTTTTACAGCTTCAGCAACGTTTGGTGTTACAGTACCGACTTTAGGGTTTGGCATTAAACCACGTGGGCCTAACACTTGACCTAATTGACCAACAACACGCATTGCATCAGGAGAAGCGATAACTACATCAAAGTTCATCTCGCCTTTCTTGATTTGCTCCGCTAAATCTTCCATACCCACTAAGTCAGCGCCCGCTGCTTTTGCAGCATCTGTGTTTGCGCCTTGAGTGAATACAGCTACACGAACTTCACGACCTGTACCATGTGGTAATACGGTTGCACCACGAACGTTTTGGTCAGATTTACGAGGATCAATACCTAAGTTTACTGCAACATCAACACTTTCAACGAATTTAGCGGTTGCGAATTGTTTTAATAACGCAATTGCTTCGTTGATTTCATATGCTTTAGTAGAATCTACGCCAGCTTTGATTGCTTTCATTTTTTTAGTCAATTTAGCCATCGTATTATTCCTCCACCACTAAGCCCATAGAACGAGCAGTACCAGCGATTGATTTCATTTTGGTCTCAATAGTCGCACCGGTCATATCTGCCGCTTTTGTTTCAGCGATTTGACGGATTTGATCTAAGGTTACTTTACCCACTTTATCTTTGTTCGGCTTACCGGAACCAGATTTGATACCCGCTGCTTTTTTCAATAATACGGCAGCCGGTGGAGTTTTAGTAATAAACGTAAATGAACGGTCAGCATATACAGTGATTACAACTGGAATTGGTAAACCTTTTTCTAAGCTCTCGGTACGAGCATTGAACGCTTTACAGAATTCCATAATGTTCACACCTTGTTGACCTAATGCCGGACCAACTGGTGGTGATGGGTTTGCCATACCTGCTGCAACTTGCAACTTAACGTAGGCTTGGACTTTTTTTGCCATTTTAATTTTCCTCTAATTGGGTCATAGCGCTATAAATAGCTCCCCGATGATTTCGACACCGATCATAAAAGATACTGTGCCATACAAAAATATAAGCCGATAAACGGCTTATAAACAGGTTGCGGATTATATAAAAAGGACGATTGCTTTTCAAGCAATTCAAATTAAAACACCGAAAAAATCACTAAAAAATAACCGCACTTTAAAAACAAAGTGCGGTCATGATTCGTAAATATCCGGCTTAGAGTGTCTTTTCCACTTGACCGAATTCCAACTCAACCGGAGTTGCCCGACCAAAGATAGAAACCGATACTTTCAAACGACCTTTTTCGTAATCGACTTCTTCTACCGTACCATTGAAATCGGCAAACGGCCCTTCGGTAACACGCACTTCTTCACCCGGGTGATATTCGTTGCGGTGGCGCGGTTTCTCTGCACTTTGTTCTAAACGATTTAAAATTGTATCTGCTTCACGTTTAGAAATCGGAGCCGGCTTATCCGGTGTTCCACCAATAAAGCCCATTACTCGCGGTACACTTTTCACTAAATGCCAAGTGTCATCGTTCATTTCCATCTCTACAAGCACATAACCGGGAAAAAATTTACGTTCACTTTTACGACGCTTACCTGCTACGTTTTCAACGACTTCTTCCGTAGGCACTAAAACTTCACCAAATTGATCTTCCATTTGGTGCTGTTTAATATATTCACGCAAAGTCAATGCCACGCGGCTTTCAAAACCGGAAAACGCTTGTAGCACATACCAACGTTTTTTTGATACTGTTGTTTCTTCTGTCATTTTAGAATCTCAAATCGGTTAAAAAGTTAATAATTGATACGATAATAGAATCTATCGCCCAGAAAAATAATGAAGCAATAACAGTCACACCCATCACAATCAAAGTGGTTTGACGTGCTTCTGAACGAGTTGGCCACACAACTTTACGCGCTTCATTTCTTGACTCTTTAAAGAAATTACGTGCTTTTGTGCCTTGATTAGTAATTGCGGCGAAAACAAAGGCTAATACAAGAGTAATCGCCACACCAATCACACGAACAGGTGTCGAATAATCTTTTTGAAAATAAGCATTGCCAATGGCTGCAACAGAAAAGAAAACCACAACCAATATCCAAAGTAACGTATTTAAGCCTTTTGATTTACCTTCTACCGGCTCTTCTGTTTTTTTCTTTTTATCAACAATTTCAGTTGCCATAATTGAATCCGTTTAAAAAGGGGAAATAAGAATAAATTTAAGAACGTGCGATTGTAGCACTTTCTTTACCCATTTCCTATTGAAAAATGAGTAAGCTGGAAAACAACCAAAAATCAACCGCACTTTTTTTTGTATAAGTAAACGCTAAGTACGATAAACCAACTTAGGTGCTTCATTCTCCACAATCGTTAATTCATCCACGATGACTTTTTCAAGGTTTTCAATGGATGGTAAGTCATACATTGTATCAAGTAGTACGGCTTCAACAATGGAACGCAAACCACGCGCACCGGTTTTACGCTCAAGCGCTTTCTTCGCCATGGCTTTCAAAGCTTCCGGTGTAAATTCCAACTCTACGTTTTCTAACCCGAATAATGCTTGATACTGTTTTGTTAAGGCATTTTTAGGTTGGGTAAGAATTTGCACCAGTGCATCTTCATCCAATTCATTTAACGGAGCGATCATTGGTAAACGTCCGATAAATTCCGGGATTAAACCAAATTTCATCAAATCGTCCGGTTCTACTTGACTGAATAGTTTTGACAGTGATTGTTCTTCGGTCTCTTTTTCCACTTTTGCAGCAAAACCAATACTTGTCGCCGTTTGAGTACGCTTAGCAATAATTTTATCCAGTCCGGCAAATGCACCACCGCAAATAAATAAAATTTTTGATGTATCGACTTTCAACATTTCTTGTTGAGGATGTTTACGACCTCCTTGTGGAGGTACTGATGCAATCGTTCCCTCAATTAATTTCAACAATGCCTGTTGCACGCCTTCGCCTGATACATCACGGGTAATAGATGCACTTTCCGACTTGCGGCTGATTTTATCAATCTCATCAATATAAATGATACCCTGCTCTGCTTTTTCAGTATCGTAGTCACAATTTTGCAGAAGTTTTTGCAATACGTTTTCAACGTCTTCGCCTACATAACCTGCCTCAGTCAATGTTGTTGCATCCGCCATCGCAAAAGGTACATTTAAACGACGAGCCAAAGTTTGTGCAAGTAATGTTTTACCGCTTCCCGTTGGACCAATCAGCAAAATATTACTTTTACCTAATTCAACCTCATTACTTTCATGGTTGGTACGTAAGCGTTTATAGTGATTATATACCGCCACAGAGAGCACTTTTTTGGCATAATCCTGACCGATTACATAATCGTCTAAATGTGCGCGAATTTCATGAGGTGTCGGCAATTTGGCATCATTTTCAACCGCACTTTCTCCCTCATCTTCACTATCCGCTTCATGACTTTCTTCCAGCATAGAATGGCAAAGTTCGATACATTCGTTACAGATATAGCCTTCTGTTCCGGCAATCAATTTATCCACTTCGCTTTTTTCTTTGCCACAAAAAGAGCAATGCAAATCTTTATTTTCCGTTGTCATCTTTAATCCTTAACGTTTAATTAACACCTCATCCACTAAGCCATAGGCTTTTGCTTCTTCAGCAGACATAAAGTTATCGCGATCGGTATCTTGCTCGATACGTTCAATGCTTTGCCCCGTGTGGAAAGCTAAACGTTCATTTAAGGTATGTTTAATTTTCAAAATTTCTTGTGCATGAATTTGAATATCCGATGCTTGACCACGGAATCCGCCCAACGGTTGGTGGATCATCACTCTCGCATTCGGTAATGCGACACGTTTACCCGCTGTACCACCAGCCAATAGGAACGCCCCCATAGAGCATGCCTGTCCAACACAAAGTGTGCGAATATCCGGTTTGATAAACTGCATAGTATCGTAAATCGCCATACCCGCAGTCACCGAACCACCCGGAGAATTAATATAAATATTAATATCTTTGGTCGGATCTTCTGATTCTAAGAAAAGCAATTGTGCAACGATCAAATTTGCCATGTGATCTTCAACTTCACCAGTTAAAAAAATCACACGCTCTTTTAATAAACGTGAATAAATATCGTAAGAACGCTCACCTCGTGAAGTTTGTTCTACGACCATAGGAACTAAAGCCATTTTCTCACCTACTCTGTATAAAAATTCTTGCTATTCTACCCGAAACATCTACAAATAAAAATGCGGTCGCTTTTATTGAAAATAACGACCGCACTTTTTAATCAACGAAAATTAAGCTTGTGGATTCATAATTTCATCAAATGAAGATGCTTTTTCAGTCACTTGTGCTTTTGCAAGAACAGCATCAACTGCTTGTTCTTCTAACACAACATTGCGAATATTGTTCATTAATTCTTCATTTTTGCTGTAATATTCAACCACTTCAGCCGGTTGTTCGTAAGCAGAAGCGATATCAGTGATCATGGTTTTCACACGTTCCTCATCCGCTTTCAATTCGTTTGATTTGATCACTTCAGAGAATAATAAACCCACTTGAACACGGCGTTTTGCGTCCGCTTCAAATAATTCACGTGGTAATTGTGCAGCCTGTTGAGCATTACCACCAAAACGTTGTGCCGCTTGGTTACGTAATACATTGATTTCTTCTTCAACAGCAGAAGACGGTACGTCAATCGGGTTTTGTTCAATTAAGCCATTGATGACTTGTTGTTTCACACGAGAAACTAAGGCATTTTTCAATTCACGTTGCATATTTTTACGGATTTCTGTGCGTAAATCTTCAACCGTTTTGGTATTAGGACCGAATTTAGCCACAAATTCATCCGTTAATTCAGGTAACACCATGTTTTCAACTTTTTTCAAGGTAATCGCAAATTTAGCCGCTTTACCTTTTAAGTTTTCAGCATGATATTCCGCAGGGAAAGTGACATCAATATCAAATTGTTCACCGGCTTTATGACCTACGATACCGTCCTCAAAACCGGGAATCATACGACCTTGTCCCATGAACAATACGAAATCGGAGGCTTTGCCGCCTTCAAATTCTTCACCATCAATAGAACCAACAAAATCAATGGTCACGCGATCATCGGCTTTTGCTGCATCTTGGCTTTCTGCCCAAGTCGCCTGTTGTTTGCGTAACACATCGATCATTTTATCAATATCCGCTTCCGTGATTTCAACGGTTGGTTTTTCCACTTTGATATTTTCTAAACCTTGTAATTGAACTTCCGGATACACTTCAAAAGTTGCGGTGAAAACTAAATCTTTACCTTGCTCAAAAGTTTCAATCGCAAAAGTCGGACGACCTGCAATATTGATTTTCTCCGCAATCACTGCATCAAAGAAATGACGTGGCAATAAATCATTTAATACATCTTGACGAATTGATGCGCCAAAACGTTGCTCAATAATATGTGCCGGCACTTTACCTTTACGGAATCCATCTACACGAACATTTTTTGCGGCACGTTTAAATTCTTCACGTGTCGCTTTTTCAACAGTTTCCGCAGGAACGGTGATAGCCACACGGCGCTCTAAACCTTGGGTTGTTTCAATATTTAATGACATTTGTAACCTCAATTTATTTTTGCACTCGGTCAAACTCACACCGAACACGTTATTAAAAATAATGGTGATAAAAAAACTGGCAGATTATATCGAAATAAAAGCTGCCAGTCGATAGAAAGTCGATAAATCAAACAAAATCCCACTTATTTTGGCGATTTTATCAACAAAATTTTAAAGCCTAAAAAAGTGCGGTTAAAAATGACCGCACTTTTAAGTGCTTATAAATCTTTCGGTAAACGAATTTTCTGTCCCGGGAAGATTTTATCTGCATCCTTGATGACTTCTTTATTTGCCTCAACAATCGCGGTGTATTTTGCCCCGTTGCCGTAAGTTTTTTCCGCAATTTTCCAAAGGGTATCACCTTTTTGAATGACATAGAAAGTATCGTCAGCAGCTAGACTTTCGCCGTTACTGATGGTTGCGTCACTTGTAACGGAAGTAATGCCTTGGATATTTCCCGCCATTAATACGGCTTTTTCTAATGCCGCCGCAGTAGAAGCCACGCCTTGGATATTTGCTACCCCATTTTCAACGGTAACAGAAAGATTTTCTACACCCGGATTATCTTCTGCGATGTGTTGTGTCACCGCTTTCGAGGCATCTTCTTCTTTAGAGAAAAGTTTTTTGCCAATATCGCCAACAAAATCAAATAAGCCCATTTTTTATTCCTTTATCAGTTGTTAATCTTGCGCCCTACGATACTGAAAAATGATGAAGAAGTCTATAAAACACAGTGTAAAAACTTGTAAATCTTTCAGTAAAAAAGCTTTAAAGATAACCGCACTTTGGTAGAATGCCATCAATTTTTAATGACAGATAAAGGGGCGATTATGCGCTGGCAAGGCAGAAGAGAAAGTTCAAATATTGAGGATAGACGGGGCTCCGGTGGCAATTTTGGCGGAGGAAAAGGCACAGGTATCTTGGGTTTCATTATTTTATTAGTGGGGGCTTATTATGGTGTGGATTTATCCGGATTGGTTGGCACACCTGACTTTTCGGGTCAATCTTCTCAACGATTGGAAACCCAAGAGGAACAACAGCTTGCCGGGTTATCAAAAGTTGTGTTAGCGGATACGGAAACCGTCTGGGGAAGTTATTTCAAACAAATGGGATACCAATATCAAGAACCCGTTATGGTGCTTTACAACGGCGCAACCTCTACCGCTTGTGGCACAGGACAATCGGCAATGGGGCCTTTCTATTGTCCCAATGATCGCAAAGTTTACCTCGATCTCTCTTTCTATAATGATATGAAAAATAAATTGGGGGCTGCAGGGGATTCCGCCTTCGCTTATGTGATTGCCCACGAGGTGGGGCATCATGTGCAAAATTTACTCGGTGTTTTAGGGCAAGTTCATCGTGCTCAACAAAGTACCGATCGCAAAACTGCCAATCAACTTTCGGTAAAATTGGAATTACAGGCGGATTGTTTTGCCGGAGTTTGGGCAAATCAAGCAGTGAAAAGCGATTTGTTTGAACGAGGGGATGAAGAAAAAGCCTTTAATGCGGCGGAAGCGGTGGGCGATGATCGTCTACAAAAACGTGGACAAGGCTATGTGGTACCGGATAGCTTCACTCATGGTACTTCTGCTCAACGTTTGATGTGGTTTAGAAAAGGATTGCAAACAGGCAATCCAAGCCAATGTGATACGTTCAACTAAAAAGAAAGGTCTGGCAAATGCCAGACCTTTTCGTTTAATAATGAAATTAAAGAATAAAGCGGCTCAAATCTTCATTTTCTACCACTTCACCCAGTGCCTCCGCCACATAGGCTTCATCAATATTGACGGTTTGACCGTTCATATCACTGGCATTAAAGGATATTTTATCCATCAAACGCTCCATCACCGTATGCAAACGACGAGCCCCAATATTTTCTGTTTTCTCATTGACACGGAATGCCGCTTCGGCGATTTTTTTCACCGCCTCTTGGGTAAATTCAATATTCACCCCCTCCGTTGCCATTAACGCCTTATATTGCTCGGTTAAAGAGGCGTTAGGCTCTGTTAAAATTCGTTCAAAATCAGCCGCACTTAGGGCGGAAAGTTCCACACGAATCGGCAAACGGCCTTGTAATTCCGGGATTAAATCCGAAGGACGTGCCACTTGGAACGCACCGGATGCAATAAATAAAATATGATCCGTTTTCACCATTCCATGCTTGGTGCTGACCGTAGAGCCTTCCACCAATGGGAGCAAATCACGTTGTACCCCTTCACGGGAAACATCGGCGCCGCTGTATTCACCTTTTTTACAGATTTTATCAATCTCATCAATAAATACGATGCCGTTTTGCTCCACCGCTTCAATGGCTTTTTGTTTCAATTCTTCCGGATTAATCAATTTTGCCGCTTCATCATCAATCAAGGTTTTCAACGCATCTTTAATTTTCATTTTGCGCTTTTTGGTTTTTTCGCTTCCAAGATTTTGAAACATAGATTGAAGCTGGCTTGTCATTTCTTCCATTCCTGGAGGCGCCATAATTTCCACCCCCATAGAAACGCCGGCGGAAACATCAATCTCAATTTCTTTATCGTCTAATTGACCTTCACGTAATTTTTTACGGAACGCCTGACGCGTGCTATTGTTGCTATCTTGGTTCTCAACTTCACCCCATTGATTTTTTGCCGGCGGTAATAACGCATCAAGAATACGTTCTTCCGCTGCATCTTCCGCCTTCGCTCGATTTTTCGCAATTTCTTGCTGACGAACCAATTTCATTGCGCTATCCGTTAAATCACGAATAATGGAATCCACTTCTTTTCCCACATACCCCACTTCGGTAAATTTTGTCGCTTCCACTTTAATGAAAGGAGCATTGGCTAATTTTGCCAAACGACGGGCAATTTCCGTTTTACCCACACCGGTCGGCCCAATCATCAGAATATTTTTCGGGGTAACTTCGTGGCGTAGCGGATCTTGAAGTTGCATACGGCGCCAACGATTTCTCAGTGCAATAGCAACCGCTCTTTTGGCATCGGCTTGCCCAATAATATGTTGATCTAATTCAGAAACAATTTCGCGTGGAGTCATTTCAGACATAATCTTTTCCTTAATTCGGTAATTCTTCAATAGTGAAATGGGTGTTCGTGAACACACAAATATCACCGGCAATTTTTAATGATTTTTCCACAATTTCACGGGCGGAAAGATCCGTATTTTCCACTAATGCACGGGCGGCAGAGAGCGCATAATTCCCCCCCGAACCAATGGCTAAAATTTGGTCTTCTTCCGGTTGTACCACATCGCCGATCCCAGTGATAATCAGGCTTTCTTTTTCATCCGCCACAATCAACATCGCTTCTAATTTACGCAATGCCCGATCCGTTCGCCAATCTTTCGCCAATTCCACCGCACTTTTCAACAAATGGCCTTGGTGCATTTCCAATTTACGCTCAAACAATTCAAACAGCGTGAACGCATCTGCCGTCCCTCCGGCAAAACCGGCTAATACTTTGCCATTGTATAAACGGCGCACTTTTCTCGCATTACCTTTCATCACGGTATTGCCTAAGGAAACTTGCCCATCTCCCCCGACCACCACTTGCCCATTACGGCGCACACTGACGATTGTTGTCATTCTTCTGTCCTTCTTTGAAAAAACTTGCTCGTTATATGGCGGCAGAATTTGGAAAATTCAAGTCTATGAATTGATTATTTACTTCTTGTAGAGAAAATAATAAAAATTGTAATTTTAAAAAATTACAAAAACAGCTTGTAATCATAAAAATTCAGTTTATAATTCGCATCATGTAATTTAAAGAAGGCACATTTATATGTTATTAAGTGATATTGTGGAACTTCATAGCGGTCAGGCTCAGTTCCGTATAACCGAAACCACCGATACAAATGCACCTGTTTATCGCTATTACTCCCAAGCCCACCTTGAGCAAGATTTGTGCTTATCGGATGCTCCGGTTTCATCTAAAGAAATAAGGACTTTTGATCGGATTAGTAGCTTACTCTATACCGGCGATATTGTTTTCAGTTTAATTTCAGGAAAAGCCGTTCAAATCAGTAAATTACATCATCATTTTTTATACACGCAAAATTATGTCAAATTAGTACCAAATGCAAAAATTAGTAGCAGTTATCTGATTTATTTATTAAACGAAAATCGTTCCATTCACAAACAATTATCCAGTGGTTTGCAAGGCTCTCAAGTGCTGAAATATACGACAAAACAGCTTAAATCACTCAAATTGCCTAAATTACCTCCCTTATCAAAGCAACATCTTATAGGAGATATTTACTTTAAACAGCAAAAATTAGCACATCTTAAACAACGAGTTGCTCATTTAGAAAAATTACTGGTCTTAAAACAATTAGAAAAAGCGAGTGCAAAATGACAAATAAAATACCTGAATTAAAATTTGAAAAAGCCTTAATTGAATATCTTTGTACCGGCACAATCACCGCCCCTGAAAATGTGGTCGCTGAGCCCAGTGCGGACTATATCGTTCGCACCAAACTTTGGCGTTATGAACCCCATATTAAAACGACAGAAGATTTATGGGAAAATTTCAAACAAATTTTAGAAAAACTCAATCAAAAAACTTTAGAGCGTCCTTTAAGTGCGGTCGAATTTGCGCAAGTTAAACGAACGATTTCCAATTTATCCACACCTTATGCCGCCGGACAATTTCTTTATGGTACAAATGGCATATCACAAATTGAAATTGATTTGGATGATGATCGCCATGTTTTTTTAACAGTATTTGACCAAAAACAGATTGGTGCAGGCGATACGGTGTATCAAATTGTGAATCAAATTAAACGTCCGGCAGTGATCGCCGGTAAAGAAAATCGCTGTTTTGATACCACGTTATTGATTAATGGCTTGCCGATTATTCAAATTGAAGAAAAAAAAGAAACACGGGATATTAATGAAGCCTTAAATCAAATGCATCAATATATTGCTGAAAATCAGTACAGCGATATTTTTTCTACACTCCAAATCTTAGTTGCGATTACACCTAATAACGTGAAATATATGGCGAATACTACCGCAGATCGTTTTAATAAAGATTTTGCCTTCAACTGGCAACGCCAATCGGACAACAAGCCTGTTTATAAATGGAAAGAGTTTGCTGATTCTATGCTGAGTATCCCTATGGCACATCAAATGGCGACTAACTATATGATTTTAGATGGCACACCAAACAAGCAAACTCTAAAAGTGATGCGCCCTTATCAAGTTTATGCCACACGTCGTGTGATGGATAAATTAAAACGAGCGGATTTTGATCAAGCCTTAAACAAACTCGGTTATATTTGGCACACCACAGGATCAGGCAAGACCATCACGAGTTTTAAAACCGCTTGGCTGGCAAGTCGTTCGCCAAAAGTGGATAAAGTGGTGTTTTTAGTGGATCGCATTGCCCTAACCACTCAAACAAATGAGAATTATCGTGCTTATGATCCTGATGCGAGTGAAGATAGTCTAGGCAGCGTACTTGACACAAATAACACCACGGATCTTAATCGCAAACTGCACAGCAAAGGTAGTCAAATAATTATTACCTCTGTACAGAAACTGGATACTTTGGTTAAACGTGCATCTTTTAAAGCTCCTGAAAAAAATATTGTCTTTATTGTGGACGAAGCCCACCGTTCCACCGGAAGTGAAAACTTTCGTAGCATTCAAAAAGCGTTTAAACATTCTGCGTGGATTGGTTATACCGGCACACCCATGTTTGATGAAACGACAAAAGGACTACGCACCGAAGATATTTTTGGTGAACTGTTACATGCCTACACTATTCGAGAGGCGATTGCTGATCGTAATGTCTTAGGTTTCAAGGTGGATTTTGAAACCACAATTAGTGAAAAAAGCATGAAAGAAGATCACCTTCCGAAATTCTATCGCCTTAAATATCCCCATTGGACGGAAGAACAAATTGCTTTAAAGATCGCTAATCTCACGCAACAAGATATGGACGACAATATTGAACCAAGTTTTTATGATGAAAATGAAGAACACGTAAAATTGGTTGTCGCCGATATTTTCAAACATTGGAAAAACCGTTCAAATTGGGACAACAAACGCAATTGTGGTCGATATAATGCCTTATTGACCACCCACGTTGGTGGTGGCAAAGCCAGCACGCCGATGGCGATGATGTATTTCCGCGAGTTCCAACGGGTAAACAAAGTGCGGTCAGAAAATGGCGAGTTTTTGCTGAAAGTCGCCGTGACCTTTAGTCAAAATACAAGCAATAACGACAGCATGCTTGAAACCAACCAAGGATTATTCGAGGCAATTCAACATTACAACAACGAATTTGGTACTAACTTCACCATGTCTGATGTATCTGCTTATACTCAAGATGTCACCAGTCGTTTAAATCGTACCGCGGCAGACAAACAATATTTAGACCTCGTCATTGTGGTAGATCAGCTGTTAACAGGCTTTGATGCTCCTGAATTAAATACGCTCTATGTTGACCGCACTT
Source organism: Rodentibacter ratti (assembly GCF_002000485.1). Lineage (GTDB taxonomy): Bacteria > Pseudomonadota > Gammaproteobacteria > Enterobacterales > Pasteurellaceae > Rodentibacter > Rodentibacter ratti. The sequence goes on from NZ_MLAJ01000008.1 coordinate 15,849, forward strand.
TAAAAGGTGCAGGGCTTATTCAAGCTTACTCTCGAACCAATCGCGTAGCGGATATGCGCGAAAAACCTTGGGGACGAATTGTCAATTACCGCTGGCCTGCTCATAATGAGAAGTTAATGAATGAGGCGTTGTCCATTTATGCCAACAAAGATTCCGCCAAGTTATCTGACGAAGAACGAAAAATAACGAATGTTAAGGACAATATTACCGCGCCTAAATACGAAGAATTGCTCAAAGACACAAAACGTGTTGTGGAAGAGTTGCGTGAAATAACGGATAACTTCAGCCAATTGCCACCATCTGAAACAAAAAAATGGGAAATGTTTGAGCAATTACGCAGCTATACCGCCAATATCGCCAAAATGAAGCAATATTCTGCGGAAGATGAAAACGGCGAAATCATCGGTTTTGACTATGGCAACCCGGACAAACTCATTCACGAACTCGGTATGACCTCTGAAGAAGAAAGTATGCTCACCAACACATTGACCAACGAACTCAAACTCCATTTAGCCAAAAGTCGAAATGTGCCGGTGATGCAAATTGAGCTTAAAATGACCCATGTGAAAGATGTCGAAATTAATTACGACTACCTCACCGAATTAATTTCCGCCTTGTTAGAGCAGGTACAGGCAGGTGACACAGAAAAAGCCAAAGAAATGGAAAAAGAATTGGAAAAATTCGCCAACGGATTGGAAGATCGCAGTTTTGCCCAACGTATCAACCGCGCAGCAAAAGCGATTATGAACGGTGTTTTTAAATTAAAAGATGTGTTTAAAAAAGATGGCATTACTATTGTGGAACAAGCCAATAACGCCAACCAAGATCAACAATTCTTGGATTTCCGTCTCCAATGGGGATTAACGGAAGTGATTACCAACGACCAACTTCGTCAACTTTTTGCTAAACATCAATTCCAACAAAAAGATTTGGATGATAATGATCAACTGACGGATTTAATCAAGCAAGCGTGTATCACTTATCCTGAACTTGCCAAAAACGACGAGGTAAAAAAACTCACTAAAATGAAATACCGCAATCAGTTGCGTAATGCGATTTATGAACTGGCGGATGAACATGTAGGAGAATAATATGAATTTTAATATATATTGTGATGAATCTTGCCATTTACCCAATGATAAAATATCAGTGATGGTATTAGGAGCTATTCGTTGTCCAGTTGAAAAAACAAAAGAAATTGCCAAAAGATTGAGAGAAATAAAAATAAAGCACGGATTTCACCCTAATTTTGAAATTAAGTGGAATAAAATATCAAAAGCTAAGGCCAGTTTCTATTTAGATATTGTTGATTATTTTTTTGATGATGATGATTTGAGTTTTAGAGGAATTATTATTGATAAATCCAATCTTAATCATAAAAGTTATAATCAAACACATGATGAGTGGTATTACAAAATGATGTTTTTACTTTTAAAAAATCTACTTATACCTAAAGCAAACTCATTTATTTATTTGGATAAAAAAGATACGCAAAGTGCCATTAAAGTAAAAAAATTACATGATATTTTATGCCATAGTACTTATGATTTTGAGCAACGCTTTATCAAGCGTGTACAAGTTGTTGAATCTCATCATGTTGAACAATTGCAACTGGCCGATCTCTTACTGGGTGCTCTGGGTTATTATCACCGTAATTTATCAAGTAATGAAGGAAAAAAAAGAGTTATAAATCGTATAAAAGAACGTTCCGGATACGCATTAAATAAAAATACATTACCAGCAGAAAGCAAATTTAACTTATTTCATTGGGAAGGAAATTATTATGGGTGATGAAAATAATTGGCTTCCTGATCTTTTGTTGCTCGAGGATTTTGGTGGGGATTGGGAAAAATATTTTAACGCAGTGTATCGAATTTTTGAGCGAGATTTTGAACGCTCAAAACCGATATTTGCAGGGCATACGGTTAATTTAAAACGTCATCCAACCTATAATGATAAAAGTGCGACATTCTGGCATACGATTTCGGAAGGGAAAGATGAATCTGAAAGAACACCAGATATAAGGCGATGCGAACGAATTGCGTGGCTAAAACCTATTTTTGAAGAATTTCAAGAAGTAAAACCTACGGAAAATTCAAAAATACGATGGTGGCTAGAAATGAGAGGAAAGGAAGAGCGCTATCATCTTGCTTTGCCTGATTTCAGTTACGTAGTTGTTGTCGCAAAACGTACAAATTTCGTGTTGCCGTGGACTGCTTTCTATGTGGAATATAATCATCAAAGAAGGAAATATCAGAAAAAATATGAGAAATATTGGGATATTATAGGAAACGAAAAAAGCTGAAGCCGCCTCGAAAGGCGACCTCGTAACTCCTTCAGTCATAGGCTGATGAGCTGAAAGCATTATCGGACAATCGATGAACCATTGTCAAGATTTTTTATAGGAAAAACTATGATCAATGAAAACATTTTCCCTAAGCCTAAAAAGCGAAAAGCCTCGATGAAACCCACCAAGGCTATAACGCCGACCAGGCACCCCCAATCCACTTGGGCGAAAGTATAACATGGATTTTTAACCGTTAAAACCGGAAAAGAAAATCAACGGAAAACCAACCGCACTTTTAACCTTTTATTAAGGAAAAACAAAATGAATAACGAAAAAAAACTTGTACCAAAATTACGTTTTCCCGAATTTACTGACGCTTGGGAACAGAGGAAGTTGGGGGAGTTTGGTCATGCAACATCAGGAACATCATTAGAAGATGAGTTTACAACTGATGGAAAATACAAAGTAATTAGTATTGGGTCATATTCTGAAAATAGTACTTATACTGATCAAGGCATTAGAATTAATAAAACCGAAAAATCGATTAAACGAATTCTTAATAAAAATGATTTAACAATGGTACTAAATGATAAAACAAGTACTGGGAATATTATTGGTAGAGTTTTGCTTATAGATCAAGATAATACCTATGTATATAACCAACGAACTCAAAGAGTTGAAGTAGATCTTAAAAACTTTTTACCAATGTTTTTATATCAGTTATTGAATGCAGACCACATCAGAAAAAAGATTGTTTTTTCATCTCAAGGAAACACACAAATTTATGTCAATTGGTCAAGTATTAGTAAATTAACTTATTGGATTCCAACTTCATTACAAGAACAGCAAAAAATCGGCGCATTTTTCACCGCACTTGATCGCTACATCACCATTCATCAGCGTAAGTTAGAAAACGTGAAAAAATTGAAAAAATCGCTGCTACAAAAAATGTTCCCAAAAAATGATCAAAAATTTCCGGAGATTCGTTTTCCTGAATTTACTTACGCTTGGGAACAGAGGAAGTTGGGGGATGTGGCTAATATAACCTCTGGATTTACTGGAGATTCAGAGTTATACGATGGTCTTTATCGATTGACAAGGATTGAAACAATCTCTGATGGTGTAGTTAATAGTACTAGAGTTGGTTTCTCAAATATTAAACCAGAAAGTAAATATTTATTAAAGAAAGGAGATATATTATTTAGTAATATAAATTCTTTAAAACATATTGGTAAAACAGCCATTTTTGAAGAAAATATTGAGTTATTTCATGGAATTAATCTATTAAGAATAATTGCCAATAAAAATATTATCCCTTATTTTCTTTATTACAGCTTAAATACAGTGCAAAAATTAAAGTGGGCTAAAGCACATGCTAATCAAGCAGTCAATCAAGCATCTATTAATCAGACAGAATTAAAAAGTCAGCCATTTTTCATCCCTATTGATAGACAAGAACAACAAAAAATCGGCGCATTTTTCACCGCACTTGATCGCTACATCACCATTCATCAGCGTAAGTTAGAAAACGTGAAAAAATTGAAAAAATCACTCTTACAGCAAATATTTGTTTAATAAGGGAAAATTATGACTTATTCCATTGAATATACCAGAGAAATTGACCGTTTAAGCAAAGAAAATGCCTATCGACTTTATGATTCGGGCGATATTCATCGCTTAGAAGTCGGGACAGTAAAAGGCTTGCAAGACATTCACCGCTATTTATTTCAAGGGCTGTATGATTTTGCCGGTGAAATTCGTGAATTAAACATTTCCAAAGGTCATTTTCGCTTTGCCAATGCCCTTTATTTAAAACCGGCATTAAGTGCGGTGGAAAAAATGCCGGAATCAACCTTTGAGCAAATCATTGAAAAATATATCGAAATGAACATTATCCATCCTTTTTTAGAAGGAAACGGACGTTCTACCCGAATTTGGTTGGATTTGATTTTTAAGAAAAATCTAAAAAAAGTCGTAGATTGGCGAAAAGTAGATAAAAAATTGTATTTACAAGCCATGGAACGAAGCCCGATCAATGATTTGGAAATTCGTTTTTTATTGCAAAACGCCTTAACGGATCGCATTGATGATCGCAAAATTTTCTTGAAGGGTATTGAGCAATCTTATTATTACGAACAAGCAGAATAAAGTGCGGTTGAAAAATAAAGAATTTTTAATAGAGGAATCAAAAAAATGAGTAATGTACAAACCATCACCGGTAAACTTTGGGCAATGGCAAATGAGCTACGCGGCACAATGGACGCATCAGAATATAAAAACTATATTCTTGCCTTTATGTTTTATCGTTATTTATCAAAACATCAGGAACAATATTTGGTGGATAACCACCTTTTAGACCTTGCACCTGAACAAAATGTGAATGACGCTTATGTAGCCCAAGCCACAGGTGAAGAATTACAAGATTATTTAGAGGATATTTCAGCCAGCCTTGGCTATGCCATTAACCCTGAAGATACTTGGGATTCATTAATGCAGAAAATTCACAATGCTGAAGTGATGCCAAGTGATTATCAAACCTTATTTGATAATTTCAACCAGAATGCCAATTTAAATGAAGATGCGGTGGTGGATTTTCGCGGAGTCTTTAATGATTTGAACTTGGGGGATTCTCGCTTAGGAAATTCCACCAACGAACGCGCGAAATCTTTAGGTAATATTGTGAAATTGGTGGATGAGGTTGAATATAAAGACGATAACGGTCGGGATATCCTAGGTGAAATTTATGAATATTTGATCGGGCAATTTGCCGCCAATGCCGGTAAAAAAGGTGGGGAATTTTATACGCCTCACCAAGTCTCCAAAATTTTAGCGAAGTTAGTGACGCTTGATGTAGCGGATAATCAAGATAATTTCTTGGTTTACGACCCAACAATGGGCTCCGGTTCTTTATTATTGACCGTAGGGAATGAATTGCCAAAATCGAAACCAATTAAATATTACGGGCAAGAATTGAACACGACGACATACAACCTGGCACGTATGAATTTAATGATGCACGGTGTCTCTTATAAAAATATGACGCTCTCCAATGCCGACACTTTGGAAAGCGATTGGCCGGATGGGGTTGATGCACAAGGTATCGATCAACCTTTATGCCGTTTTGATGCGGTGGTGGCAAATCCGCCTTATTCCGCCAATTGGGACAATCACGAACGGAAATTAAAAGATGCCCGTTTCCAACCCTTTGGCGTACTTGCCCCTGCCTCAAAAGCGGATTTTGCCTTTATTTTGCATAGCTTGTACCACTTAGGCGAGCAAGGCACCATGGCAATTGTTCTTCCACACGGCGTGCTGTTCCGTGGCGCAGCAGAAGGAAAAATTCGTAAAGCATTGATTGGTGATAACACCGCCAACGCGCAAGGAAATTATTTAGATGCGGTGATTGGTCTGCCGGCAAATTTATTCTACGGCACGAGCATCCCAACTACGATTTTAGTCTTTAAGAAAAACCGGAAAAATAAGGATATTTTGTTTATTGATGCAAGCCAAGATTTTGAAAAAAGTAAAAATCAAAACCGTTTAACGGACGAACAAGTCCAAAAAATTATTGAGACTTACCAAGCCCGTCAGAATGTTGAAAAATATGCTTATGTTGCCTCAATCGAGGAAATTATTGAGAACGACTACAACCTCAATATTCCTCGTTATGTTGATACCTTTGAGGAAGAAGAGGAAATTGATATTAACGAAGTGCTAAAGCAGCTCAATCAAGACGAGCAAGAAATAAAACAATTGGAAAAAGAAATCAACGAACAGCTCAAACTGCTAGGAATTGAACTCCCATAACACAAAAGAGGCAAAAAGCCTCTTTTTTTGTGGAAAAAATCAATAAATTTTCACCTCACTTTTGATAAAAGAACTGACGCTTGGGAACAGCGGAAGTTGGGGGATTTCTGTCAAATTGAAACGGGAAAACTAGATGCAAATGCTATGGTTGAAAATGGAAAATATGATTTTTTCACCTCTGGAATAAAAAAATATAAAATTGATCATTATGCTTTTACTGGACCGGCTATCACTATTGCAGGTAATGGAGCTACAGTTGGGTACATGCATTATGCCGATGGGTATTTCAATGCATATCAGCGAACCTATGTTTTGACGCAGTTTAAATCAGAACGAGCATTTTTATTTCAATCAATTAGTAAAACGTTACCAAAGAAAATACAACAAGAATCTAGAACAGGAAATATTCCTTACATCGTAATGGATATGCTTACTGATTTACTAATAAATATACCAACTCTTAAAGAACAACAAAAAATCGGCGCATTTTTTACCGCACTTGATCGCTACATCACCATTCATCAGCGTAAGTGAAAACATCATAGGAGAGATATTATGCATGAAATAAACCTAAACCAAGAGCTGTTTTATCAATACTATTCACGTTGGATTCATATTTACAAAGAAGGGGCGATTAGAAAAGTGACAATGGCTAAGTATTTAATGACATTAGAGTGGCTAAAAAAATTAATCCCCAATCTTTTACTGCGCGATCTTAATCGCATCACTTATCAACAATTACTCAATGATTATGCCTGTTATCATGAAAGGCAGACCACGATGGATTTTCATCATCAGCTTAAAGGTGCAATTCTTGATGCCGTGGATGAAGGTTTTTTATTAAGAGATCCCACAAGAAAAGCAATTATCAAAGGTCGCCCGCCACGTTTGAAGAAAACAAAATATCTAAACCAATTTGAACTACATTCATTAATTACGCAATTAAATTTAACGAAAGAAATCAATTGGGATTGGTTTATCCTATTAATTGCAAAAACCGGCATGCGTTTTTCTGAAGGTTTGGCATTAACGCCAAAAGATTTTGATTTTGCTCGTCAAACGCTAACGATTAATAAAACTTGGAATTACAAAGATGGTGGTGGTTTTCAGCCGACTAAAAATCGTTCATCAGTACGAAAAATTCCCCTTGATTGGCAAACCATTATTCAATTTGCAGAATTAATTAAAAACAAACCTGAAGAACAACCGATTTTTGTTAGTAAAAGGATTTTTAATTCAACGGTGAATGATATTCTTATTCGTCGCTGCAAAAAAGCCAATATTCCTATTATTTCATTACATGGATTACGACATACCCATGCATCACTGCTATTATTCGCCGGCGTATCAATTGCAAGTGTTGCAAGGCGTTTGGGACATTCAAATATGACGACAACCCAAAAAACATATTTACATATTATTCAAGAGTTGGAAAATCGAGATATTGATCTCGTAATGCGTTCATTATCAAATTTAAGCTAACTTTATTCTATATCACTTACGCTGATGAATGGTGATGTAGCGATCAAGTGCGGTGAAAAATGTGCCGATTTTTTGTTGTTCTTGGTAATGAGGAAAATTAACTAGACCGATTAGTGCATTATCATCACTTACTTTCATATCATTTTTAGCTCCTTTGTTTACCAAAGGTTTTAGATAACGATTTAATCTATCATTAGATTCAAAGTAATATTGGACAAAAATAGAATCTGTATTTGAGTTTGGTTTATAAATAGCATATAGGGTTGAAACAATGCCAGTAGAACCTTTGTTAGTTTTTATAATGCCGTAAGGATTAGCTTTTAATGGTGATTTTGTGTAAACAATATCTCCTGTATTTACTATTCCATAATTAGAAACTGATGCCCCTGCAAATGATCTTCCTTGAAAATCAATTTGATTAACTATTCCAACATCACCGGATACCGATAAAACATCACTTTTAGAAAATTGATTATTTATATTTTTTTCAGATGAAGTTTGTATATATTCCCCCAACTTCCTCTGTTCCCAAGTGTGAGTTTCTTTACAAAGGATCGTGAACAATTATGCCCATTTCCTCAATTATGGGAGCATTGTAAATAAAAATGAACATTTATAGATGAATATAGCTACACCAATACGCTGTCTAAAATTGATGTGCAGTAAAATACTCTCTATTAGAGTGATTTTTCCCTCTGTGGTAAAATTCGCAAAAATTTGAGGCTTATTATGACAACCTGGATGACCCCTTCTTTTCTTACACTTCTTGGTGTATCGCTCTTTATTCTGATTATTCTCTGTTTTCTACTCGCCCGTCGTTCGCGCGATGTGCAAGAATTACAGCAGGATTTGAATAAAACCAATTATGACTTTAATCAACTTGCCGAGCGTTTTGATTTGCTCAATCAACAAAAAAATCTTTTGGAGCAGCGCGCCGTGAAAGCCCAAACAGAAAGCGAAGGATTGCAAATTCGTTTAGCTGAACGTGATGAAAAAATTGCTTATCTTGCTAAAGAATTAGATGAGGAGCAGGCTCGCAATGAACAAATCGCCGCACAGATCACCGCATTGAAAGAGCGTTTTGGTATTGCCTCTGCACAAGCGGAAAGCTTGCAAAATCAACTACACCAAAGCCAAAGTCATCTATTACGCAAAGAACAAGAACAACAAAATTTAACGGAAAAATTGACCGCACTTTCACAAGAATTGACCGGATTAAAAACCACCTTGGCGGAAAAAGAAAAACATTTTGCCGAACAGCAGCAAAATATTGAACAATCGAAACAGCAACTTGGCATTGAATTTCAAAATCTCGCCAATCGCATTTTGGATGAAAAAAGTCGATCTTTTAATCAAACCAACCAAACTGCTTTGGAAACGTTGCTCAAGCCTTTTCGTGAACAAATTGAAGGTTTCCAAAAACGGGTGAATGAAATCCACTCTGAATCACTAAAAGGCAATGCCGGTTTAGAAGCAGAAATTAAGAAAGTATTGGAAATCGGCTTAAATATGTCGCAAGAGGCGAATAATTTAACTTCCGCATTAAAAGGTGAAAAGAAAACCCTGGGTAACTGGGGCGAAGTTCAATTAGAACGAGCGCTACAACTTGCCGGTTTGATTGAAAATGTTCACTACAGCGCACAAGCCCATTTTAAAGATGAACAAGGCTGGCGGAATTATCCTGATTTTGTGCTGAATTTACCCGATGAAAAACACCTCATTATTGATAGCAAAATGTCGTTGAATGCCTATGAAAGTGCGGTCAATTCTGAAGATGATATTGAGCGTGAGCGTTTACTTCGAGAACACATTAAAGCCTTAAAAAATCACATCGATGATTTACACAGAAAGGATTACAGCAACTTAATTGGTATGCGTAGCCCAAATTTTGTGCTGATGTTTATTGCAGTTGAGCCGGCTTATATTGAGGCATTAAAACAAGATCCGAATCTTTTTAATTATGGCTATGAAAAAAATGTCATTATGGTTTCGCACACTACCCTCATGCCGATTTTACGCACAGTGGCAAATTTGTGGCGGATTGAACGAGGCAACGCAGAGGCCAGAGAGATAGCGGAAAAAGCCGGTGAAATTTATAACCAAATTTGTTTGGTGGCAGAACGCTTGGGGAAATTAGGCAACACACTTTCCACTGTCAGCAACCAATATAACAGCACGGTAACAGCACTTGTGGGGCAACAAGGTTTGGTCGGCAAAATAGAACGCTTTAAAGATTTATCCGCCAAAGCCAATAAAACGATGCCAAATGTCGAATTATTAAATAATGGCGTTGATTTAAGCCGTTTGTCTTTAATGATTGAGGAAGAAAAATAAACCTTATCTTTTCTATTGCTATTTTCAAAAAAAATGCTATTTTTTGGCAGTTTTTTTATTGATTAATCTTTTATAACAAGTTAGGAAAAATGAATGGAACAGCAAAAATCACCTGATCTTTATGCCAAGTATAACCAACAATCTAACGCATTCAGTAAAATTATTTTCGCCAGCCGCTGGTTGCAATTGCCGATTTATCTTGGGCTTGTGGTTGTGCAAGGCATCTATGCCTATAAATTTATGAAATCCCTTTGGCATTTAATCATCAATATTAATGATATGGATTCCAACACGATTATGCTTGCTGTGTTGAATCTCATTGATGTGGTGATGATTGCCAATTTATTGGTAATGGTCACCATTGGCGGCTATGAGATTTTCGTATCAAAGCTCAAAACCCGCAGCCATCCCGATCAACCGGAATGGATGAGTCACGTCAATGCAACGGTACTGAAAGTGAAACTTTCAATGTCGATCATCACGATTTCCTCTATTCATATGCTGCAAACCTTTGTTAATGTCAGCAACCTCCCTGAAAAAACCATGATGTGGCAGCTTTTTTTACATCTTGGTTTTTTAGTTTCGGCTATCGCCTTGGCTTATACGGATAAAATTTTATATAGTACCAGTCATAAAAACCACTAGAAACAAGTCGTATTTTTCCTGACAGAAACGCCAACCAAAAGTTGGCGTTTCTTTTAGTTCCCATAAAATTATTCAAAATAATCTTGATACTGTATAAAAATACAGTTAATATAAATAAAGTTTTATGCAACGAGGAAAAATAAATGGCATCACAAGACGAAAAAAAGAAAGGGAAAACAACAGCGACCACACCTGCGACAGCGGAAGAAAAACAAAAGGCCCTTGCCGCAGCACTAGGGCAAATTGAAAAACAATTTGGTAAAGGCTCTATTATGAAGCTGGGAGATACACAAGCTCTCGATGTAGAGTCTATTTCTACCGGTTCGATAGGGCTTGACGTTGCATTAGGAATCGGTGGTTTACCGATGGGGCGTATCGTTGAAATCTTTGGCCCCGAATCTTCCGGTAAAACAACCTTAACGCTTTCAGTTATCGCTCAGGCTCAAAAAGCCGGTAAAACCTGTGCATTTATTGATGCCGAACATGCTTTGGATCCGATTTATGCCGCGAAATTAGGCGTTAACGTTAAAGAATTATTAGTTTCTCAGCCCGACAATGGTGAACAAGCCCTTGAGATTTGTGATGCTTTAGTCCGTTCCGGTGCAGTTGAACTTATTATCGTTGACTCCGTTGCAGCCTTAACGCCTAAAGCTGAAATTGAAGGAGACATGGGTGATTCTCATGTGGGATTACAAGCCCGTTTAATGTCTCAAGCATTACGTAAATTAACCGGTCAAATCAAAAATGCAAACTGCTTGGTGATATTTATCAACCAAATTCGCATGAAAATCGGGGTATCCTACGGCAATCCTGAAACCACTACCGGAGGGAATGCATTAAAATTTTATGCATCGGTTCGATTGGATATTCGCCGCACCGGTTCAGTCAAAGATGGGGAAAGTATTATTGGTAATGAAACCAAAGTAAAAGTGGTTAAAAATAAATTGGCGCCTCCATTCCGTCAGGTAGAATTCCAAATCCTTTATGGCGAAGGGATTTCTAAAACAGGTGAATTGATTGAACTGGGCGTTCAGCACAAATTGGTGAATAAATCCGGAGCTTGGTATTCTTATGAAAATGAGAAAATAGGCCAAGGCAAGGCAAATGCAATGAAGTGGCTATTGGATAATCCAGAAAAAGCATTAGTATTAGAAAATAAATTGCTCGCCGAATTAGTAGCCAACCCTGATCAAAGATTCGCTGAAGATATTGAACAAGCCAATGACAAATTAAATTCAGAGGATGAACTTTAATTTACCCGTTATTTTAACCTCTCAAAGTGCGGTCAATTTTGCCCGCACTTTTTCTCCAAAGGAGTGATGATGTCTTCTATTGCACTGAGTTATGTGATTAATTTACTTGCCCGCCGTGAATATAGCGAGTTTGAACTTCGCAATAAAATGCAAGAAAAAGCCTTTTCCGAACTAGAAATTGATGAAGTGATCACCCATTGCCAGCAAAAAAATTGGCAAAATGATAAACGCTTTGCAGAAAACTATTTATATTATCGTAGTCAACGAGGCTATGGAGAGAATAGAATTAGACAAGAACTAAAACATTTAAAAGGAGTGCCGTCAGCTATTATTACTGAAGTATTCACGGAATGTGATATAGATTGGTCCAAACTTGCTTTTACGGTTTTACGTAAAAAATTTCCTAATTACACAGAAAAACATTCTCCCAAAATAAAACAGAAAATTTGGAACTATATGCTTTCTCACGGTTTTTCCTCTGAACAATTTTCGCACTTTATTGGGAATGAATCAGCATATTTTGAGTGATCTATACTCATCTTGATGGAATTGGCTAGTTCTATGGTTTGCTTATAGGAAGCGCAACTTTAAAGCAACTTCCCCTCCCTAACTCACTCTTTATTTCCAATTCCGCATCATATTTTGCCAAAGCAAATTTGGTAATAGATAGCCCCAGTCCCGTTCCACCGGTTTGGCGTGAGCGGGCATTATCAACCCGATAAAAACGTTCCGTTAATCTTGGAATATGTTCCGGCGCAATACCTACCCCTGTATCAGTTACAGAAAAAATTGCTTTATCTGCGAGTGTAGTAAGTTGAATAGTAATCGTGCCTTTTTCCGGCGTATATCGAACTGCATTGAACGTCATATTACTTAATGCGCTGTATAGTTCCGGCTCCAATCCATAAAACTTAATATCTGGTTGAATGTTTACAATAAACTCGTGTTTTTCACGTGAAAAATTTTGTGTTGCTTCAACAACCTGTTGAACCATTTTGGATAAATCAAAATGCTGAAATTCCCCGGCAGTGGATTGTCCTCGTTCTAAACGTGAAAGCGTTAACAAATCGGATAAAAGATTTAACATTCGCTGCCCTTCTTTTTGCATTAAACCTAAAAATTGCTGACGTTGGTCAATAGGTAAATCGGGCATATCCGATAATGTTTCCATAAAACCGTTAATCACAGTAAGCGGTGTACGCAATTCATGGGAAACATTAGCAACAAAGGCTACCTGAGCATCGTCCAATTGCTCTTCTTGAGTAATATCTTGCGTTATCAATAATTCGCTATTTTGATAGAAAGGCTGTCGGCTGATTTGCAAAATTCGTTTGAAATAATTTCCATTGGGAAGGATAACTTTCAATTTAAGAGGTTCATTTTCCAGCTTCTTTTGTAGAAATTGTTGGAATTCAGGTAAACGAATGAGATTTTGTAGAATCCCTTTGAGATCATTTTTATAGTTCAGATTAAGATGTTTACAGGCAAGCGGGTTAAACCATTCGATACGACCTTCGGTTAAAATGATAATTCCACTAGGAATCGCCTCAATGACTTTATTAAAACGATCTAAAGAAGCAGAGAGTTCTTTTTTACGCTTTATACTGGCTTTACGTAAAGACAGAATTTTATCAAAAATATGTCCCCAAATTCCAAAACCTTGTATCGGATTGTCCTGATCCTCCAGCCAGCGAGCTAAACGAAGTAAATAAAATAGCTGAAGACCTATCCATCCAAGTAATACAACATTAACTAAAATCCACATTATTTCCGTACCGGCAATTAAATATCCCACTCCGGCAATACAAAATAGAGTGAGGATTAATCGAAATAAGGTCGGAAAAAATAATTTCATTATGCTTCTTCAGTATTGAAACGATAACCGGAACCACGGACAGTTTGTAGCAGATACTCTAATTTACTTGGTTCAAGTGCCTGACGTAAACGACGAATATGCACATCAATGGTCCGTTCCTCCATAAAAACATGATCTCCCCAAACAAAATCAAGCAGTTGTACCCTGCTATATAACCGGTTCGGATGAGTCATAAAAAAATGAAGTAATTTAAATTCAGTTGCCCCTAAGTTTAACCGAATATTATTGCCGATCACAATTTTATTAACCGGATCTAAACTCAATCCTTTAATATTGATCACTTGCTCTGTTTTATGAGGATGGTGGCGGCGTAGAAATGCATTGACCCTAGCAACCAACTCTCTTGGGGAAAAAGGCTTGGTAACATAGTCATCGGCACCAAGATTTAAACCTTTTTCCTTATCCAATTCATCGCTACGTGCCGTTAACAGAATAATAGGTAAATTCTCCGTGCGCTTGGTTGAACGCAATTCTTTAGTAAATTCAACACCAGAAACGCCAGGCAGCATCCAGTCCAATAAAATAAGATGAGGGAGTTGTTCATTAATTTGTTGCCTTGCTTGTGATACATTTTCCGCCGTACGCACCTCAAAACCGGCTTGTTCTAAGATAAATTTAATTAATGTAATAATAGACTCTTCGTCTTCAACCACTAAAATATTTGCTTTTGGCATAGCCTACTCCCTGGATTTTCTGAAAAGTGCGGTTAAATTTAGAGACGTTTTAACCGAATTTACCCGTAATATAATCCTCGGTTTCTTTACGCTGCGGTTTCGTAAAAATTTGTTTGGTATCGCCGATTTCAATAAGCTCACCAAGATACATATAAGCGGTCATATCGGAAACCCGTGCAGCTTGTTGCATATTGTGGGTCACAATTGCAATAGTGTAGTCGTTCTTAAGTTCCGTTATCAGCTCTTCAATATAAGCCGTTGATATCGGGTCAAGGGCGGAAGTTGGTTCATCAAGTAATAATACTTCCGGCTGACAAGCGATGGCTCGGGCTATACACAAGCGTTGTTGTTGTCCACCTGAAAGGGAATTACCGGATTGTTTCAACTTATCTTTAACTTCTGTCCATAACGCCGATTTTTTTAACGCCCATTCCACTCGGTCATCCAAATCACTTTTGCTGAGTTTTTCGTACAGCTTGACCCCAAAAGTCACATTATCGTAAATTGACATTGGAAAAGGCGTTGGTTTCTGAAAAACCATTCCGACTTTGGCGCGTAATAAATTAACATCAACATCCGCATCAAGAATATTTTTGTTATCCAATAATAATTGACCTTCTGCCCGCATATTAGGATAGAGATCATACATTCGGTTAAATATACGTAACAAAGTAGATTTACCACAGCCGGAAGGACCGATAAAAGCGGTAACTTTTTTTTCTAAAATATCAACATTAATATTTTTTAGTGCGTGAAAATGCCCATAGTAAAAATTTAAATTTTGGGTTGAGAGTTTTGTTTTCATCATGATTCCTTAGTGTTTTTTACGACCTAAAATTCTCGCCATAATATTAGTGATTAATACCGTAAACGCGATCAGCAGTGCCCCAGCCCAAGCGAGCGATTGCCAGTCTTTATAAGGACTCATTGCAAATTGATAAATCACATTTGGTAAATTAGCGATAGGTTGATTCATATCAGAACTGAAAAATTGATTATTTAATGCGGTGAATAACAAAGGTGCGGTTTCACCGGAAATTCGGGCGAACGCAAGTAAAATACCGGTTAAAACGCCTGTTTTCGCAGCTTTTAGAGTTACCATCGAAACCATTTTCCATTTTGGTGTTCCTAAAGCATAAGCTGCTTCCCGTAACCCGTTCGGCACTAATTTCAACATATTTTCGGTCGTGCGTACGACAACAGGAACAACCAATAACGAGAGTGCTAAAGCCCCCGCCCAACCGGAGAAATGTCCTTGTTTAACAACAATAATGCCATAGATAAATAAACCGATAACAATGGAAGGCGCCGACAGTAAGATGTCGTTCATAAATCGAGTCATACCGGCTATTTTGCTATGTCTGCCGAACTCCGCTAAATAAACGCCGGTTAAAATACCGATTGGAGTACCGATAAAAAGCCCGAATAACGTGATAAGCAAACTCCCCCAAATGGCATTTCGTAAACCACCACCTGCATCGGGAGGCAGGGTATCAACCCGAAAAAGATAGAGTCCTAATCCGCTTATGCCATGGGTTAAGAGCGTGTAAAAAATCCAGCCAAGCCAAAATAATCCGAATCCCATCATCACCCAAGCCAACATTAAATAGAAGCGGTTAAGCCACTGACGGCGTACATATAACGAATGATTTATTGTATTTTTCATCTAGCGTCCCTCTGATTTTACCGCTTTTAATAACATTAATTTTGACAAACACAGTACGGTAAATGTTATAACGAAAAGAATTAATCCGAGATAAAGTAGTGAGGACAAATGCATCGGATCAACGGCCTCGGCAAACTCATTGGCAAGCGCAGAGGTAATCGATACACCGGAATTATTTAAGCTGGCGCTAATATTAAAGGTATTTCCGATAACAAAGGTAACGGCCATCGTTTCGCCTAAAGCACGTCCCAAGCCGAGAATCACACCGCCGATTACCCCCACTTTCGTATAAGGTAATACAATACGACGAATAACTTCCCAACGGGTACAACCTAAACCATAGGCTGATTCTTTTAACATAGTTGGCGTGACTTCAAATACATCCCGCATCACTGAGGCGATATAAGGAATGATCATAATCGCTAGGATTAAACCTGCCGCAAATAATCCTATTCCCATTGGAATGCCATCAAATAATACGCCGACTAAAGGAATATCGCTAAAGTGCTCAATCATAAACGGTTGAACAGTTTCGGAAAATATAGGGGCAAACACAAACAATCCCCACATCCCGTAAATGATCGAAGGAATACCGGCTAATAATTCTATTGCAATACTTAATGGACGGCGCAGTACCACGGGACAAAGTTCGGTAAGAAAAACCGCGATTCCGAAGCTAACCGGCACAGCAATAATCAGCGCAATAACAGAAGTCACTAACGTACCGTATATAGGTGCGAGTGCACCATATTTGCTTTGTACAGTATCCCATTCGTTTGAACTAAAAAATTCAAAACCAAATTGTTGCATTGCGGGATAAGCGCCAACAATCAATGAAAGTAAAATTCCACTGAGTATCGCAAGAACAAACAAAGCAAAAAAACGGGTAGTATTAACAAATAAAGCATCAAGGAGTGCTTGTTGTTTCAATTTTTGGGAAAGTGTCATCATTTTTCCTTATTCCCTCCCGCTAAAGGGAGGGAATACATTTTTTATTTCAAGTTAACTTTTTTCCATTCATCTCGCACAAGTTGTTTTACATTATCCGGTAGAGGAACATAATCTAACTTTTGCGCTTGCTCATTACCTTTTTTGTATGCCCAGTCAAAGAAATTCAAGACGGTTTCGGCTCTTTCCTTATCCACTACATTTTTCGGTACTAAGATAAAGGTTGCGGCAGCGAGTGGCCAAGCTTCTGCTGAAGGTTGATTAGTTAATACCAAACTGAATCCTTTCGCTTTATTCCAATCAACATTTGCCGCTGCCGCAAAACTTTCTTGTGAAGGTAAAACAAAGTTACCCGCAGCATTTTTTAACTGAACGTGAGTCATTTTATTTTGTTTCGCATAAGCATATTCAACATAGCCGATGGAATTCTTAACACGTCCTACGTAAATTGATACTCCCTCATTACCTTTTCCTGCTGCACCGCTTGCGGAAGTTGGCCATTTAACCGTATTCGCCGCACCGACTTTATCTTTCCAATCTGACGAAACTTGGCTCAAATAATGGGTAAAGATAAAACTGGTTCCCGAACCGTCCGCACGGAATACGGTTGTGATCATTTTATCCGGCAGATTTAACGAAGGGTTTAACTGCTTAATTTTTTCATCATTCCAATGAGTAATTTTTCCTAAGTAAATATCGGCTAACAATTCACCGGTTAATTTTAACTCTCCCGGTTTGATACCCTCTACATTGATGACAGGTACAACACCACCAATAACGGTTGGGAATTGGACAAGATTATTTTTTTCAAGATCCGCTTCTTTCATTGGGGAATCTGATGCACCAAAATCAACAGTACCGGAGAGAATTTGTTTTACACCACCGGAAGAACCGATAGACTGATAATTTATTTGATTACCGGTTTCAGCCTTATAGTTCATAGCCCATTGCACATAAATCGGTTGAGGGAAGGAAGCCCCTGCGCCGGTCACAGTGGTTGCTTTTGCCGCTTGACTGAAAGCAAAAGCAGATAATAAAGCGAGAGTGACAGTACGTATTTTCATTGTATTCTCCTTAAGTTTGGATGATTAAGTAGTCACGTAGCTAATATAGTAAAGAAATATTTCATAAGTATGACAAACAAACATTTATTTACATCTGTTGGAATTAGGTTTACCCGCATTCCAAAACAAACAAAAAATCAACCGCACTTTTCACACTTATTTTAAGTTAGACTCAATTTCTGCCAGTTCTTTATGGCGAATATCAATACCACGAACTAAATACACAACATGTTCCGCAATATTTTTAGCGTGATCGCCGATTCGTTCCACTGCCTTATTCATCATCATCACATCAATCCAAGTGCTGATATTTTGAGGTTGTTCAAAAATATTCGTGGTAAGTAGGCGTAATTGATTACGATAGTCCATATCTAATTTTTCATCCGATAAACGTAATTCAACCGCTGCGTTTTCATCTAATCGGGCAAAGGCGTCCAACGCTCGGCGAATCATGACAAAGGACATTTCTAAAATACGATGGGTATCATACAAACCGGAAGCAGAAATCTTGTTATTAATTAATAGGTTATTTGTATAAAAGGCAATTTTTTTTAGTTCATCACCAATACGTTCCAGATCAACGATAATTCTAGATGTCGTTAAAACGAAACGTAAATCACCGGCTGCCGGTTGGCGTCGAGCAATAATGGTTTGGCAGTGATCATCAATAAGCTCTTCCATTTCATTGATTTTCTTTTCACTTTCAATTACTTCCTGTAATCCTTGAGGATTAGCTTGACTGAGGCTTCGCAGAATAATTTGAATTTGCTGTTCGACTATTCCGCCCATTTGCATAACTTCTGTACGCACGCCTTCCAGTTCTTGGTTAAAATGTGAAGAAATATGCTGATTTTTCATTTTGATCCTTAAAAATAAACTAAATGCGCTTGGAGTATAAAGGGGAAATATTTCAGGAATATGACAACTTGTAAGATTGCGTTAAAAAACAATCGATTTTCATCCGCACTTTACAAAAAATGAAAGTAGGGCTATTAGAATTGTTCTAAAAATCGAATAAATGGGTTATCAGAAGGGAAATTAAGATATTGTTTAAGCAAAAAAAATAAGGCGCAATTTGCACCTTATTTCTATCATCATTTAAAACATCTGTTGAGCATTTTCTACTTGAACAAAAAAACCACTGCCATTCAAAATCACACTATAATCCGTTTGATATTTTTTACCATGGGTTTCCACCAACGCATGACAGCTCCGAATACCTTGCTGCGGATAATATTGCGTTTCACGTGCTTGTTTAATTTGTTTTACCGTCATTTGTGTTCCCGTCACCTTACCTTGTTGTTTAAAGGCATCAGATAGCACCTTAACGACTTGGTTATCCTGACATTTTGGCACAATAACGGTTTTTGTCGTTTGCTTAGGTTGTGTAGTTTTTAATGTTTGATCTGGGCTTTCCACCTTCTCAATTTTCTTTATGGAAACGTCTTGTGCGGCAGTTTTCGTTTTCTCAACTTTCTTCATTTCTTTCTGCTTATTCTTAACAGATTGTTTATTCTTAGTCGGCTTCGTCGGTTGTGATTTCATATTTTTTTTATCGTTAGAAACCTGAGTTTTAGCACCGTTTTTGCTCACTTTGGTTGAGGATTTTTTCTGTACCGTTTTTTTCGTTGCTTTTTTCTCTACCGGCTTTTTCACTTGTGTTTTTTTAGTTTGCTTAACTACTTGTTTCGTCGTTGTATTTTTATTTTGTGAGGCAGCAACAGTATTGCCTCCAATAAAAAATAATACGGCGAATAAAACTTGAAATAATTTTTTCATAAATGTCTCCTTAAACAAAAAGTGCGGCTAAATTAACCGCACTTTTATCAAGCCTAAAAATTAAAGGTAGTAATGTTCTACATAGTTTAATTTATCGTCAAGTTTTAACACTAACGGCTGACCGGTTGGAATTTCAAAATCCATAATTTCTTCATCAGAAATACCGATAATGTGTTTTGCCAAGGCACGCAGCGAATTACCATGCGCCACCACTAAAACACGTTTGCCGGAAAGCATTGCCGGTGCAATTTGATCTTCCCAGAACGGAAGTGCACGTTCTAAGGTAAGTTTTAAGTTTTCTGCGTTTGGCACAACATCTGACGGAAGATTTGCATAGCGGCGATCGTTATGTGCAGAGTTTGGATCTTGCGGATCTAAATCCGGCGGAGAAATATCGTAAGAACGGCGCCAAATATGCACTTGCTCATCACCATATTGCTCTGCGGTGGCTTTTTTATCTAAGCCCTGTAACGCACCGTAGTGACGTTCGTTTAAACGCCAGTTTTTCACTTGAGGAATCCATAATTGGTGCGATTCTTCCAACACGATATTACAAGTTTTGATGGCACGGGTTAGCACAGAAGTAAATGCGATATCAAATTCATAGCCTGCGTCTAACAATTTTTTACCCGCAGCTTTGGCTTCTTCTACGCCACGTTCGGTCAAATTTACATCACGCCAACCGGTAAATAAATTTTTTGCGTTCCATTCACTAAAACCGTGACGAATGAATACTAATTCCATAGGGTGCTCCTAATATTTAAGTAAAAAAGAATGCGCACTTTATAGCAAAAAATCCTACTGTTTAAAAGCAAAAAGGCGGGATTTCCTGATCTTACGCAAAAAATTAAACCCAGCCATTTTAGCACTATCAAAATAATGCTACTATCTGTACTTTGTGGACAAAATAGCTTTCACCGATTTTTTATTTCTAGAGTTTAATCTATGCAATATTGGCAATTGATAACAAAAACATTTTCAAAATCGACCGCACTTTTAGTTGCATGTGGGCTTATCGGATTTTCATCAGCCAGTTATGGCAATAATCTTAATCAAATCCAACAACAAATTAAGCAACAAGAATCTAAACTTGCCAAACAAAAACGTGAGCAGGCAAAACTTCAATCCACTTTAAAAAACCAAGAAAGTAAAATTAATGCGGTAGCGGGGGAATTACGCGAAACCGAATTAAGTTTGAAAGAAATCCGTAAGCAAATTGCAGAAGCCGATAAACAAATCAAACTGCTGGAAAAGCAAGAAAAAGAACAAAAAACAAAACTTGCCAAGCAAATGGATGTCATTTACCGCTCGGGGTTAAACCCTTCCGTTTTGGAAAGAATGCTGTCGGAAGATGCCAAAAAAGCCACACGAATGAAGGTTTATTATGAGCATTTAAATCAGGCTCGTATTGAGATGATAACCAATCTTCAAGCGACACAAGCACAAATTGTTAAACAAAAAGAGGCCATTTTAGGTCAGCAACAAAATCAACGGGATCAACTTTCCACGCAGAAAAAACAACAACAAGAATTAGAAAAAATTCAGCGTGAACGACAATCGACGTTAAATGAAATTAATAAAAACATCAACAAAGATCAGAATCGATTAGAGAATTTACGGGCTAACGAAATTGCGTTGAAACAAGAAATTCAACGTGCCGAACAAGCCGCACGCCAACAAGAACAACGTGAGCGGGAAGCGCTGGCACAACGTAAACAAGCGGAAGAAAAACGCACGGCCAAACCTTATAAGCCAACCGCCCAAGAACGCCAATTAATTAACAGTACCAATGGTCTCGGGACGGCAAATCGCCAATATAATAAACCGATAAATGGTTCGACACTTTATGCTTTTGGTTCCGCTCAAGCCGGTGAGGCACGCTGGAAAGGGATGGTAATTGCCGCACCAAACGGCACGCCGGTGCGTGCCATTGCCAACGGGCGTGTCATTTTAGCCGGACAGCTTACCGGTTATGGCTATATGGTTATCATTAAACACGGAGAGAGCGATCTGAGTTTGTATGGTTTTAACCAAGCTGTTTTCGTCAAACCCAACCAACTGGTTTCAGCAGGTCAAACTATCGCACAAGTGGGAAATACCGGTGAAATTTCTCGTCCTGCATTATATTTCGGTATTAGTCGAAAAGGTGTGCCGGTGAATCCTGCAGGGTGGATTAAATAATGAATATACCATTTAAAACTGCGGTCAAAAATCTAATCGTTTTTTCAACCGCTCTTTTCTCCACATTTACACTCGCACAAAATAAACTCGCAATCGTCATTGATGATGTGGGCTATCATCCCAAAGAAGATGCGGCGATTTTTGCTATGCCACGTGAAATTTCTGTGGCAATTATCCCCTCCGCACCCTATGCTCAACCTCGTAACCAAGAAGCCAAAAAACAAGGGCGTGACATTCTTATTCATATGCCAATGCAACCCATAAATCAAACGAAAATTGAAGAGGGAGGATTACATTTAGGCATGTCGGCAGAACAGGTCACAAACCGAGTTCAAAAGGCCAAAAATATTGTCAGTCATGCAATCGGTATGAATAATCACATGGGCAGCGCAGCAACAGCCGACACGCCGTTAATGACACATTTAATGAATGCGCTTCGTGCACAGCATTTATTTTTCTTGGATAGTCGAACAATTGGTCGATCTGTTGCCGGCAAAATCGCTAAAGAGCAAGGGATTCGTTCATTAGATCGCCATATTTTCTTAGATGACAGCAATGAATTTGCCGATGTGCAACGCCAATTTCAAGCCGCAATTCAATATGCAAGAAAACATGGTACGGCAATCGCTATAGGTCACCCCCGTAAAAACACTGTTGCGGTATTACAGCAAAATTTGCGCCATTTACCTTCAGATATTCAGCTCGTCGGTATGGGAAGTTTATGGCGAAATGAGCGTATCGTACCGCCAAAACCTTTTATTTTACTGTTTAGCGATATTCCTGCTCCGACCTCAACTGCACCTTACGAGCCAGTTCCATTATTGCGGGGCGTACCAAAGTAAAAATCCACCTTCA
>NZ_MLAJ01000009.1 GCF_002000485.1 Rodentibacter ratti
AGGGCACCGCCAGGTTTTTTATTTTAATCCCGAAGTTGATAGGCTTTGGGATTTTTTATATTTACGACATAAAGTCATCCCCTGAGCCGAAAGGTTCGGGGGATTTTGCTTTTTTGGCTATTGCTAATTGCTATGTGTGGGGAGTTAAAATTCCTTATCAAATTAACTGCACTTTACTTTTTACGTTTAGCACGAGGATGTGCTTGATCGTAAACCTCTGCAAGGTGTTGAAAATTAAGATGGGTGTAAATTTGTGTGGTTGAAAGGTTACTATGCCCAAGTAATTCTTGCACCGCTCGGAGATCAGAGCTGGCTTCTAGCATATGAGTTGCAAAGGAATGACGGAGTTTGTGTGGGTTTAGGTGACTGTTTAGCCCTTGGCGAATTCCCCAAGTTTCCAAACGTTTTTGGATGGACCGATGAGAAATACGGTTTCCTAATTGACTGACAAATAGTGCCTCATCTTTCGGATTAAATAATAACCGCACTTTTAACCATTGTTGTAGGGCGTGTGAGGCATAACGCCCAAAAGGTACAATACGCTCCTTGTTACCTTTTCCTAATACTCGAACTTCACGGGTGCGTGTATTAATACTGCTTAAATCTAATCCTTGTATCTCTGATAAACGTAACCCGGAACTATACATTAATTCTAAAATGGCACGATCGCGGATATCTATCGGCTCTTTGCTGTCATTGGCAAGAAGCTGTTGGATTTGGTCGCCATCAATATTTTTGGGTAAACGTTTACTTTGTTTAGGTGCTGAAATTCCCGTGGTAGGGTTGGCTTTCAATTTGCCTTGCTGCACTAAATAGCTCAAAAACATTCGAAGGGCGGAAAGACGCAATGCTAAACTTTTTTCTTGAAGACCTTCTTTCTTGCTTTGAGCCAATATAAAACGCACGATGCTAGGGGTAATTTGTTGCCACTGTTGGATACCCTGTGTGGTTAGTAGGGTTAATACAGCATTAAGCTGCCGTTGATAATTGGCAAGAGTATGTGGACTGACTTGACGCTCAATACGCAAATAATCCCAGTAAGATTGAAGATCTGTAAGCATTATAAGGTTAATTCAAATAGACTTTTTTTCGGATTTAATCTGAAACCTTCTTGTTCTAATAATTCACGTTGCGCTTGCCCTAACTCAGCGACCAAGCGATTTGATTGCGTATAAAGTACAAAATCTTTTGCTTTGGAGATTAGTGCGGTATAGATTTCAGTTTGCATAGAGCAATTCACAACATAGATATCTGTCAGCTGCCAATAGCGTTGTAATTGGAGGGAGGATAGACGCGGGTAAAGTTGAATAAATCCAACAGCTTCATCTTGTGAATTTACGGCAATAAAAAAGAGGCTTTCATTAAAGCGGATACGGTTGGTTAAGAATGTTAAAGTGCGGTCAGGATTTTCAGTCATTCCATTGGCAAGACGGTAATGTTCAAAAAGGGGCAAAAGCACCTCAATGTTCCATTGTTCAGCTTTAAAAATCTTCATTTTAATAAAACCGGTTACTTTCTATGATTTCTATAGAATAGATTGTAGCTTTTTCAGATTGAAGAATCACGCACTCAGGAAAAAATTTTTAAAATTTGTGATTTTGAACAAAGAATCAAGACGAAAATTTGGTATAGTAACTCCATTTGTTAATTAATATGGAGAAACACAAATGGCACGTCGTCCTTTAGTAATGGGTAACTGGAAATTAAATGGTAGTAAAGCTTTTACCAAAGAATTAATCGAAGGTTTAAAAGCAGAATTAGCTAATGTGAATGGTTGTGATGTCGCAATCGCTCCTCCGGTGATGTACTTAGCAGAAGCAGAAACAGCTCTCGCTGGTAGTAAAATTGTGCTTGGCGCACAAAATGTAGATGTGAATGTGAAAGGGGCATTTACCGGTGATATTTCAACGGAAATGTTAAAAGATTTTGGTGCAAAATATATTATTATTGGCCATTCTGAGCGTCGCACTTATCACAAAGAAAGTGATGAATTTATTGCGAAAAAATTTGCTGCATTAAAAGAAGCGGGTTTAGTACCTGTATTATGTATCGGTGAATCTGAAGAGGAAAACGAAGCAGGTAAAACCGAAGAAGTATGCGCTCGTCAAATTGATGCAGTCATCAACGCACTGGGCGTGGAAGCTTTTAACGGTGCAGTGATTGCTTATGAGCCAATTTGGGCAATTGGTACCGGTAAATCCGCGACTCCGGCACAGGCACAAGCCGTTCACGCCTTTATTCGTGGTCACATTGCGGCTAAATCTCAAGCGGTGGCAGATCAAGTGATCATCCAATATGGTGGCTCTGTTAATGATGCAAATGCAGCGGAATTATTTACTCAACCTGATATTGATGGGGCATTAGTGGGTGGTGCATCACTTAAAGCGCCGGCATTTGCCGTGATTGTAAAAGCGGCAGCGGCGGCAAAAAATTAGTTTTTTATCGTTAGAAATGAAAAAGTGCGGTTAATTTTAACCGCACTTTTTTAATGCTGCTCTCTTTCCCATAAATCGGCATATTTCACAAAGGTGGAATGGGCAGAAAGTATAGCCAGTAAAAAACCTTGTCTTCCGTCCAAAAAACCGGCTTTTAAAAAGTACATTTTCATAAAACAGCCGATCCCATGGCTTATTCCTTGCCAAAGCGTTGCTTTTTTTCCTTTTGCTTGGCGTTGATCTGCCCATGCTTTGGCATAACCGGCTGATTTTACTAAATAATGATGAAGATTTTTGTAAGTGAAATGTTCTAAATCACCTGTTAATTGCTCAATGCGGGTATTTTTCGGATAACACACTTTCTCATGAACTAAAGCATCATTATAACCGGCATAATCGGTGCGGTATAAACGAACGACATAGTCAGGATACCAGCCGGAATGGCGAATTTTTCGCCCGAACACCTCGCTGATGCGTGGAATTTCAAACACTGTATTTTCCGGGTTTTGCTGTACGGCACCTTGGATTGATTGGCGTAATTCCGGTGTGATACGTTCATCGGCATCTAACCAAAGTACATAGTCGGAAGTGACATATTGTTGGGCAATTTGACGTTGTTTACCGAAGCCCGGCCAATCGGTATTTTCATAGAATTTTGCCCCATAGCTTAGTGCAATTTCCTTTGTATTATCGGTACTGCCAGAATCTAAAATGATGATTTCATCTACCCAATCTTTGACTGTCTCTAAGCATAATGCAAGATCTTGCCCTTCATTTTTTACAATCATTGCAACGCTAATTGTTGGCATATTTTGATTCCTTTTTTGCTATACTACTAAAAATTTTTCAAGTATAACCGAATTTAGTTTATGTGGCGTTTTTTTTATACCGCTCTAATGTACCTGATTCAGCCATTAGTGCTACTTTTTATGTGGATGAGAGGGTTTAAAGCACCGGATTATCGTAAAAGATGGGGAGAGCGCTATGGTTTTTATCACCATTTAACCGCTCCTTCTCCTCATGGCATTGTGGTTCATGCGGCTTCTGTTGGCGAAGTGATAGCCGCAACGCCTTTAGTGCGCCGCATTCAGAAGGATTATCCTGATTTATCCATTACGTTTACCACTGTGACACCAACCGGTTCCGAACGTGTTAAGGCTGCCTTTGGTGAGAGCGTGACCCACTGCTATTTACCTTATGATCTCCCTTTCTCGATTAATCGTTTCATTGATTTTATTCAACCAAAACTTTGTATTGCTATTGAAACTGAGTTGTGGCCGAATTTAATTCAGCAACTATATCACCGAGATCTTCCTTTTATTGTGGCAAATGCCCGTTTGTCTTCCCGTTCTGCGAGGCGTTATGGAAAAGTACGGCCTCGTTTACAAAATATGTGGTCTCAAATTAGTTTGATTGCCCCGCAAGATCAAATTAGTGAAAGACGTTTTCTTGAACTAGGTTATCCCCAAGAGAAACTTAAACTTACGGGTAATATTAAATATGATTTAACGGTGAACCAAGCGTTACTTGAGCAAATTAAAATGTTGCGTGAACAATGGGCACAAGCACGCCAAATTTGGATTGCAGCAAGTACGCATGAAGGGGAAGAAGAAATTATTTTGCAGACACATCGTCAACTGCTTGAAAAATACCCTAATCTCCTTTTATTACTGGTGCCACGTCATCCTGAACGATTTAACTCCGTTGCCGCCTTGATCAAAAAGGAAAAATTTCAATTTATTCGTCGTTCGACCGGTGAATTGCCGAATGCAAATACTCAGCTGATTTTAGGCGATACGATGGGAGAAATGATGTTGATGTATGGTATTTCTGACATTGCTTTTGTGGGGGGGAGTCTTGTCAAACATGGCGGACATAACCCTCTTGAACCGCTGGCATTTAAAATTCCGGTGATTAGTGGAAAGCATACCTTTAATTTTCCTGAGGTTTTTAGAACGCTTGTTGAAATGCAGGGAGTATTAGAGGTTAATTCAACGGTTAAAGCGTTAGAGAGAGCGGTGGAAGCATTACTTAGCTCAAAAGAAGCCCGCTTGCGTTTGGGTCATGCCGGCTATGAAGTATTAATGGAAAATAGAGGCGCATTATCACGTTTATTTGATTTATTAAAGCCTTATTTGGAGCGTAAAGTATGACAGCGGTAATCTATCCCGGCACTTTTGATCCCATCACAAACGGGCATTTGGATATTATTGAGCGAAGTGCGGTCATTTTTCCCAAAGTTTTCGTGGCAGTGGCGAATAGCCCAAGTAAAAAACCATTATTTTCTTTGGATGAACGAGTGGAACTTGCCCGACAATCCGTTGCTCATTTAGCGAATGTGGAAGTCTTTGGTTTTTCCGATTTGTTGGCGAATGTCATTAAAGCCTATGATATTACAGCGATTATCCGAGGGGTGCGTACTACAACAGATTTTGAATACGAACTCCAACTTGCGTCCCTTAATCGGCTTCTCACAAAGGGGGTTGAAAGCCTGTTCTTTCCACCTACCGAAAAGTGGGCTTTTGTTTCATCGACTATCGTGCGTGAAATTTATTTACATGGTGGCGATGTGGCTGAGCTCGTGCCAACGACAGTCTTCAATACTTTGCAAACGCGATGCGAAAAATAGCCTTTATTTTAACCGCACTTTTTGCCTTATCCGGTTGTGGCACCGTGGTGAAATTGGTTGACCCTTCGCAAGATTATACCGCCTATGCCGGTGTCGCCTACGATCTGGAAATGGCACAGAAATGGGGCTTACCGATTTTGGATTTGCCTCTCTCCTTTTTACTCGATACTGTTTTACTGCCCTACGCATGGGCTCAATAACAATGATGAAACTGAATCCCCAACAACAACACGCAGTAGAATATGTGACCGGCCCTTGTTTGGTGCTTGCCGGTGCAGGTTCCGGTAAAACGCGTGTCATTATTAACAAAATTGCCCATTTGATTGAAAAGCGCAGTTATTCGCCGAAACAGATTGCAGCGGTCACTTTCACCAATAAAGCGGCGCGGGAAATGAAAGAGCGGGTGGCGCATTCCATCGGAAAAGAACAATCGAAAGGGCTGACGGTTTCCACCTTTCATACCCTCGGTTTTGACATCATCAAACGGGAATACAAGGCATTGGGTTTCAAAGCCAATATGACATTGTTTGATGAACAGGATCAATTTGCTTTATTAAAAGAACTCACCGCAGATGTATTGAAAGAAGACAAAGATCTTCTGCGTGAATTAATTTCTGTGATTTCCAATTGGAAAAATGATTTAGTTTCACCAAAGCAAGCCTATGCCTTAGCACGGGATGGGAAATATCAAACCTTTGCCAAATGTTACGAACGTTATGCGGCACAAATTCGTGCTTATAATGCCTTGGATTTTGACGATTTGATTATGCTCCCGACTTTATTATTCAAACAAAATGAAGAAGTGCGGTCAAAATGGCAGGAAAAAATTCGCTATTTATTGGTGGATGAATATCAAGATACTAACACTAGCCAATATGAATTGATTAAATTGTTGGTGGGGGAACGAGCCTGTTTTACCGTGGTGGGCGATGATGACCAATCTATCTATTCTTGGCGTGGAGCAAAACCGGAAAATATGGAGCGTTTGCGTGATGATTTTCCTCATTTACAAGTGATTAAATTGGAACAAAATTACCGTTCCACCCAGCGTATTTTGCATTGTGCCAACATCTTGATTGATAACAATCAACACGTGTTCGACAAAAAATTGTTTTCTAACATCGGTGAGGGGGAAAAATTGCTGGTGATTGAAGCGAAGAATGAAGAACACGAAGCCGAACGCATTGTGGCTGAATTAATCGCTCATCGTTTTAGTCGCAAGACAAAATATAAGGATTACGCGATTTTGTATCGTGGTAATCACCAATCCCGTTTGTTGGAAAAGGTACTGATGCAAAACCGTATTCCCTATAAAATTTCCGGTGGCACCTCTTTTTTCTCTCGTGCGGAAATTAAGGATATGATGGCGTATTTGCGTTTAGTGGTGAACCAAGATGACGATGCGGCATTTTTGCGTATCGTCAATACGCCAAAGCGTGAGATCGGCACGGCAACTTTACAAAAACTGGGCGAGCTTGCACAGGAAAAACACATTAGCTTGTTTGAGGCGATTTTTGAGTTTGAACTTATTCAACGAGTGACACCGAAAGCCTATGATGCGCTGCAAAAATTTGGTCGTTGGATAGTTGAATTAAATGATGAAGTGCAACGTTCGGAGCCGGAAAGAGCCGTGCGTGCAATGTTGTCTGCCATTCATTATGAAGAATATTTATACGAATATGCCACCACGCCAAAAGCCGCAGAGATGCAAAGTAAAAATGTCGCCACATTGTTTGATTGGGTTGCGGATATGTTGAAAGGCAATGAAACCAACGAACCGATGAATCTCAATCAAGTGGTCACCCGTTTGACTTTGCGTGATATGTTGGAGCGGAGCGAAGATGATGAGGAAAGTGACCAAGTCCAGTTGATGACGTTACATGCCTCAAAAGGACTAGAATTTCCCTACGTGTACTTGATCGGTATGGAAGAAGGCATTTTGCCACATCAAACCAGTATTGATGAAGATAATGTAGAAGAAGAACGCCGTTTGGCTTATGTGGGGATCACCAGGGCACAGAGGGAGCTGACGTTTTCCCTATGCCGAGAACGCCGTCAATATGGAGAGCTGATTCGCCCGGAACCGAGCCGATTTTTAGCCGAATTACCGAACGACGATGTGCTTTGGGAACGGGATAAACCTCAGCTTACCGCAGAACAGAAACAACAACAGACGGAAAGTCAGCTGGATCGTCTCCGTGCCATTTTAAATGGCTAGAAGTGCGGTCGGAAAAAGGAAAGTTTTTCTAAGCGCACTTTATTTGCACAATATGAAGATAAAATATTCAAATACATTACCTTTTTCAAAAAAGGGTTTGACATATTTTCAAAAAAACGTATTATACCGCCCACACACCGATTGTGGTGAGATGGCCGAGAGGCTGAAGGCGCTCCCCTGCTAAGGGAGTATGGGGTCAAAAACTCCATCGAGGGTTCGAATCCCTCTCTCACCGCCATTTGTGGTTTTATTTATTCTGCACCCGTAGCTCAGCTGGATAGAGTACTCGGCTACGAACCGAGCGGTCAGAGGTTCGAATCCTCTCGGGTGCGCCATTTTAAAGCGGCTCTATCTTTTTTAAATGGTCAAGAATAACTAAAACATCACTACGCACCCGTAGCTCAGCTGGATAGAGTACTCGGCTACGAACCGAGCGGTCAAAGGTTCGAATCCTTTCGGGTGCGCCATTTCCCTTTTATCTTTCGTTTTTAATAATTTCCACTCATAATTTAGTTAGAAGGTGTTTTATCTTCCTTCACGATCATCAATATTTTTCAATAAATAATTTCC
Source organism: Rodentibacter ratti (assembly GCF_002000485.1). Classification (GTDB taxonomy): domain Bacteria; phylum Pseudomonadota; class Gammaproteobacteria; order Enterobacterales; family Pasteurellaceae; genus Rodentibacter; species Rodentibacter ratti. The sequence goes on from NZ_MLAJ01000009.1 coordinate 7,853, forward strand.
ATCGACATCAGCAAGGCTACGGAATCCCACATTTGTAATTTTGTAAGAATGCTGGGTTTTATAAATAAAATTATCGTGGTGATGTCCGTGAAAAATATGTTTTACGCCCATTTTTTCTGCAAGCCCGTTAATCACTTGAAAACCCATTGGATGGGGTTTAGGCGCTTCATGGCAGATTAAAATATCTGCTTTTTCATTTTCCAGCGCCTCGATATCTGAAGGAAAAATAGAAGTGCGATGACGCAGTGGCACGCCACCACGCCAAATTTTTTCCTGAGGGCTATATTGGCAATAATGAATGGGATCAAAAAACATTGGACGATTTGGCGGCATCCAGATTTGACCTCGGAATACGCCGCCTAATCCGGCAATACGGACACCTTGAATTTCCTTTACACGATTATGTAAATTGCACTGTTTCCATTCCGATCCCCAAATAGCATCAAAGGCTTCGACCGTTTTACTGTCGTGATTACCATGAATAAACCAGATATCACAGTACTGTGCCAGTTTTTCCAATTCATCAGGTGAAGAAAGTTGTAAGTCACCCAAAATAATCAGAGCAACGTTGTCGTTTTTTTGTACAAAAGGATAGAGATGTTCATAACTTCCGTGTGGATCACCTGCAAATAGAATCATCTTATTTACTCTTTAATGTTTTCGGACCGTTTTGTAAATTATCCAATTCTTCTTCATTTAATATTTTTTCAATCACTGATTTCACTTGATTGTAGCGCTCTAAATAGCTTGGTGATTCAATTTCAATGTAAGGCACTTTGTATTTATCTAACAATTTTTTAAGCAATTGTTGGAATTGTTGACGTTGTTTTTGAGATCCTAAACTGCGTAAACCGTCATCCACCCACTTGGTGTTATTTTTTAGCAAAATGGTGACATCAAAGGGGTATTCTTTGATCATGGAATCAAGGAAAGGGTGGGCTTTTCCTTCGTATTGAATACAAAATGCTTGTGTAGTAATAAAATCCGTATCAATAAAGGCGATTTTATGTGCGTGGCGAACCGCATAATCAATGTAACGCTGGTGCCCTAATGCCATTTGCGGATAGTCTGAATACTGCATAGCTTGCTCATCACCGCCCAGTTTTTCAAACACGAACTCACGCCCGTATTCCCATGCAGATGTGGTGTTAAATACCGCAGCCAGTTTATTCACCAGCACACTTTTACCGCTGCTTTCCCCGCCTAAAATGGCGACGGTTTTGGCAAAAAACGGACGAACTTCTTTCGGAATAAATTTCCAATATTGGAAAGGGGTGGTGCGTATTTTGGTTGCTGACACATTAAAGAACGTACGGTCAGGATCCACCAAAGAGACTTCTAAACCCAAATATTTTTCGTAAGGGGCTTTATCCTGTGGTTCACTGCTGAAAACCACGGCGGGCTCAAATCCTTTTTCTTTGAACAGGTTTTTTACTGCTTCGCTCCAAGCCTGCCAACCATTAGGATAGCTCGGAATACCGTCTTCAATTAAATGGTGGATAAAAATCTGATTTTTTTGATATTTGAAGATTTGCTGCATCCAACGTAAACGATCTTGCACGGTAGGCATACGTTTCATTTTGCTATCATAAAAGAGCTTCAAATCACGTTCGGTATCGCTACACACTATCACGTGCAATTCATCGACTTTACTAAACGCTTCATAAATCATATTAATATGACCGGTATGGACGGGATAAAACTTCCCGAAAATAACACCGACTTTTTTCTCTTGGATTGCTGACATGCTTTACCTGCCAATCACATAAGGATTAAGTAGGCGTATTGTAGGATAAATGCAAATATTTTTCACGTTCTGATTTTTTACTTAATGATTTTAGGCTATACTCTACGCGCATTCTCAGGGCAGGGTGAAATTCCCTACCGGCGGTAAAGCCCGCGAGCACTTAAAAGTGCGGTCAATTTTTAGTAAGCATTTTTTGACGCATTAAACACTTTTAAGGTTAGCAGATTTGGTGTAATTCCAAAGCCGACAGTAAAGTCTGGATGAAAGAGAATAAAGCGGATTGGGTTGCCAAGCCGTTCTTTTTATTTGCATTTCTCAGCCCTGATTCTGGTTAATTTTAATCTAAGAAATAAAGGAAATTACGATGAATCAGTCCATTTTATTCCCATTCGGTACAACCGCCGAAGAACGTGTAGCCAACGCCATTCAAGCATTCAAAAAAGGGAATGGTGTATTGGTTTTAGATGATGAAAATCGCGAAAACGAAGGGGATTTAATCTTCCCGGCGGAAACCATCACCACCGAGCAAATGGCGAAATTAATTCGTTACGGCAGCGGTATCGTGTGTCTGTGTATTACGGAAGAACGTTGCCAACAACTTGATTTACCGCCGATGGTGGAAAACAACAATAGCGTGAACAAAACTGCTTTTACCGTGACTATTGAAGCTGCGAAAGGCGTATCCACCGGGGTATCTGCCGCTGATCGGGTTACCACGATTCAAGCTGCGGTTGCGGATAATGCTGTACCTGCGGATTTACATCGCCCCGGCCATATTTTCCCGCTTCGTGCGGTAAATGGTGGCGTACTTGCTCGCCGTGGACACACAGAAGCCTCTGTGGATCTTGCCCGCCTTGCAGGTTTTAAAGCAGCAGGGGTGATTTGTGAAATCACCAATGATGACGGCACCATGGCACGAGCACCGGAAGTTATTGAATTTGCACAAAAATTTGGTTATGTAGTGCTGACGATAGAAGATTTGGTCGAATATCGCTTGGCGCATCAGGTTTAATCTAACAAAAAAGAGCGGTCAAAATTCTCTCAGATTTTTAACCGCTCTTTGTTTTTGATCTCTTTATGCTGAAACTTTATTTTTCTTAAGTTGTAAGAAATAGACAAGTACAAGCAATAACGCACAGCCTAGTGATACGATAAAGAGACTACCGAAGAAACCGTTCCAGTGTAAGGATTGGATAATCCATGCGAGTGGTGCGCCGGCTGCTGCGGCACCAATGTAGGCGAATAAGCTCACAAAGCCGGTAGAGGATCCTGAGGCATATTTATGGGAGTTTTCGGCAGCTGCCATGGCGATTAAGAATTGTGGTCCGAAAATAAAGAATCCTATTAAGAAGAATAGCCCGCTCATAATAATATAGTTATCACTTGGAATGAACCATAGTGCGAGAGATGTAGAGATAATGCCAAGCACATAAATAATGTTCATTTGAGTACGATTACCATTGAAGAACTTATCCGATCCCCATCCGGCAAACAATGCTCCTAAAAAACCGCCGACTTCAAAGAATGAAACGGCAGAGTTGGCTTTTAATAAATCATAACCATGAGTTTCTGTTAAATAGAGATTTCCCCAGTCATTAATACCGGTACGGATGATATAAATAAAGCACCAAGAAAATGCTAATGCCCAAATAATGCTATTTTTGAATACGTAGGTTTTGAGAATTTCCCAGTTAGATAAACCTAACCCTTCATTCTCATGCTCTTTTTCAGCGATATCATCGCGCCATTCACCGACAGTGGGTAAACCCATTGAAGAAGGGCGATCACGCAATAAGAAACACAAAGCAAATCCAAGAACACAAGCAATAATCCCCGGTACGATCATGCCATAACGCCATCCCCAATAAAGAGTGACAGCACCGGCTAAGAGAGGAATTAGCGCACCACCAAGATTATGTGAAGTGTTCCAGATCGCCCACCATAAACCGCGTTCATTACGTGAGTACCAAGTGTTTAAAATTTTAGAACAAGGTGGCCACCCCCAACCTTGGAAGAATGCATTAATCATCCAAAGTGTAATGAACATAAAGACGGATGAACTCATTCCAAACAGGATATTTACCACACCGGTCATCATTAATCCGATGCCCATAAAGTAGCGGGGATTAGAACGATCACTAAGTACGCCAGATAAGAATTTGGATACACCATAAGTAAGGTAAAACGCTGTACCCATAATTCCAATATCTGCTTTTTGTAAACCTAAATCTGTCAACATTGCCGGCATAACAAAGTTAAAACTTTTTCTTGTGAAATAGAATACGGCATAGCCTATATAGCTTGTGATCATCAAATGCAGCCGCCAATAACGGTAGGTTTTATCTATTTCTTCTTTAGATTTTGTGACCGGTAAATCCGGTGGGACACTAAAAATACTCATAATGATCTCCTTGTATATTATTTGTACTACTAAAGTGTTAGTGTAGTGCAAATAGGAGAATAAAAAATAGAGATAGATCAAGTTTTAAGGATTTAGAAAAGAGCGGTCAAAATTCTCTCAGATTTTTAACCGCACTTATTCTGTCTAAATTCTCTTGGTGTCATGCCAAATTCTTTTTTAAATACGGAATAAAAGTATTGAATGGAAGGATAACCGCAGATTTCGGAAATTTCTTGAATAGAGATATCTGTTTGTTGTAACAAATTCTTGGCTCGGGAAATTTTTTCTTCGTGAATAACCTGATGGATGGTTTTATTCATCGAATTTTTGAAACGCTGCTCAAGATTAGAACGTGATGTTTCAAGATGATCCAATACCTGTTCCACTTTTATGCCTTGGCACGCACGATGGCGAATATAATGCATCGCTTGCATTACGAGGGGATCATGTAGCGATCGATAATCGGTGGAGTTTCTCGAGTGTATGGTGATAGGTGGAATTAAAATCGGCGTATGAGGGACTTTTTGCCCGTTTAGCTGCCGATGTAGCAATTTGGCGGCTTGGTAGCCAATTTCCCGAGTGCCTTGTTCGACAGAGGAAAGGGAGACTCGAGATAGATACTGAATCAATTCCTCATTATCAATACCCACTACGCAAAGTTCTTCCGGGACGGCGATTTTGCTGTATTCGCAAGCTTGTAACAAATGGCGTGCTCGTGCATCTGTCACTGCCACAATTCCGGTATGAGGAGGAAGACGTTTTAACCAATCAACCAGTTTGGCTTGTTCCGATAACCAATTTTGTGCATCAATTTGTCCGCCCTCATAGAGATGAAGTGGATAATGATTTTTTTCCATTAATTCAATAAACGCATTCTTTCGTTCCCTCGACCAATGCTTTTCGGCTTCTACTTGGATTCCGTAAAAAGCAAATTGAGACAAGCCTTTTTGTTGAAGGTGTGAAAGGGCGAGTTCAACGAGGGCGAAATTATCGGTTGCAACATAGGGAAAGTGCGGATAAAAATGAGGCTGTTTATAAGAGCCGCCAACGGCAATCGTCGGAATTTTGGTATGTTCAAGTAACTCCGCCGTTTTAGGATCATCAAAATCGGCAATAATGCCGTCAATAGATAAATGGTTTATGCTGTCAGCATGGTAAATAAATTCATCTTCTACGAAAATATCCCACGTACATTGTGAAGCCTGAATATATTGCCCAATACCTTCCACCACTTGTCTATCGTACACTTTATTGGCATTAAATAAGAGTGCGATTTTGTAGTATTGTTCCGCCATTGTTTTGTCCGTTGATTGGGTTGTGAGAAATATAGCGGAAAATGGATTTTTATAAAAGTGCGGATAGAAAAATCGCCATTTTTCAATGGCGATAATATGTTACATTTTTTTCTTGCTACTGGTATCAATCCATACGGCAAGTAATAAAATTGCCCCTTTTACGATATATTGCCAGAAGGTCGGGACATCAAGCATACTCATGCCGTTATCTAATAATGCGATAATCAATGCTCCAATGACCACACCGAAGACACTCCCGATACCTCCCGCCAAACTCGCGCCGCCAATGACACAAGCGGCAATGGCATCTAATTCGGCATTTTGTCCGGCAGAAGGTGAACCTGCACCTAAACGGGCACTTAAAATTAATCCTGCGATGGCGACCAATACGCCGTTCATGGCAAAGATGATCAGTTTGGTTTTTTCCACGTTAATGCCGGATAATTTTGCTGCATCAATATTTCCCCCAATGGCGTAAACGTGGCGACCAAAGGCGGTTTTACGGGAGAGAAATAACCCAAATATAGCGAGAACGGCAAGCACTAATACAGGGAATGGAATACCACGATAATCGTTTAATAAATAAATGGCACCTAATACAATGATGGCAAACAAGGCATATTTTGAAAAATCTTTTGATAGAGGAGGAACGTTAAGTTGAAGCTGCTGGCGGCTTTTGCGTTGGTAATTTCCCCAGAGAACAAAACCAATGACCGCTATTCCGCCAAGTATGAATCCGGTCATATCGGAAAGGTAACCTTGTCCAATGACTGTCATTGAACCGCTAATCGGAGATACGGTTGTTCCATTGGTGAGACCGATTAAAATTCCACGGAATGCGAGATAACCTGCGAGGGTGACAATAAATGAAGGGACTTTACGATAGGCAACCCACCAACCGTTCCAAATACCGAAGAGTAAACCTAAAGCAAGGGTGGCGATGATTGTGACCGGTAATGGCAATCCCCACCATACATCTGCGATGGCGGCAAATCCCCCTAATAGTCCCATTAGAGAACCAACGGATAAATCAATTTCGGCAGAGATAATGACAAATACCATGCCAATGGCAAGAATACCCGTGATTGATGTTTGACGCAGTAGATTAGAAATATTTCGTGCACTTAAATAAGCACCGTCCGTTGTAATAGTGAAAAATACCATAATCACCGCTATGGCAATTAACATAATATAAACTTGTAAGTTTACGGATTTTAACTTAAACATAGATTACTCCTTAAGCGCGGTTTCCATTACTTGTTCTTGCGTGAGTCCGTTATTGACCAGACTGGCTTTGAGTTTACCTTGGTGCATTACGAGAACTCGGTCACTAATGCCCAACACTTCTGGCAATTCGGAGGAAATAACAATAATAGCCATTCCTTCTTTAGCTAATTGGTTGATTAATTTATAGATTTCATATTTTGCACCAACATCAATCCCTCGTGTCGGCTCGTCTAAAATAAGAATTTTAGGATTGAGTAATAAGCATTTTGCCAAAATGGCTTTTTGTTGGTTTCCACCGCTTAACCGTCCGATAGGAAGTTCCGGAGACGAAGTTTTCACTTTCAATTGTTCAATCGCAGAGCCAATAACCTTTTCCTCTTTTGCATCATTGACGACGATTTTGCCAAAACAATATTCTTTTAACGATGAAAGTGTAATGTTTTTGCCAACGCCCATAATAGAGACGATACCGTGTTTTTTCCGATCTTCCGGAACCATCATCATTTTATGTGCAATAGCCTGCTCACAATTTTTGATCTGCACTTGTTTCTGATGAATGAAAATCTTTCCTTCATATTTACCTTGGTAAGATCCGAATAAGCATTGCACCATCTCTGTGCGACCGGAACCTACAAGCCCGGCAATACCAAGAATTTCTCCGGAATGAAGGTTAAAACTTACATTATTCACACGTTTAATATGTGTATTGATAGGATGCCAGGCAGAAAGATTTTCAACCCGTAAAATTTCGTCTTTAATTTCGTGAGGCTCATGAGGGTAGAGAGAAGTGATTTCCCTTCCCACCATCATGGTGATAATGTCATCTTCACTCATTGTGTCGGCATTTTTTGTTCCGATATGTTCACCATCTCGAATGACACAGATTTTGTCAGAAATTTCTTTTACTTCATTTAACTTGTGGGAAATATAGATACAGGCAATATTATGTGCTTTTAAATCTTTAACGAGCGTTAATAGAATGGCTGTTTCTTTTTCGGTTAATGAGGCGGTAGGCTCATCAAGAATTAATAATCTCACTTGTTTATTTAGTGCTTTTGCAATTTCAACCAATTGCTGTTGACCAAGCCCTAATTCTCCCACACGGGTATTAGGATCAATATCTAATTGAACCTGTTGCAGTAATGTTTTACAGCGTAGATACATTTCATTATCTGCGGTGATACACTTATGTGTCACTTCGTTACCCAAAAAGATATTTTCTAACACTGACATATTTTTAACCAGAGTGAGCTCCTGATGAATAATGGAAATGCCTTTTTCCTCCGTCTCCTTGATATTTTTGGCTTTTAATTCACTTTCTGAAAAATAAATATTGCCACTGTAATCCCCATAAGGATAAATACCGCAAAGCACTTTCATTAGTGTGGATTTCCCTGAACCGTTTTCACCACATAAGGACAGGATTTCCCCGGCTTCAAGCTCAATGGAAATATCGCGGAGTGCGGTCACATCACCAAATTTTTTTGTGATGTTTCTCATTTCTAACAATGCCATAGCTATACTCCCTAAAGAATAGGGGAAGAAACTTCCCCTTTAAACCTATTGATAAATGCTTTCTTTTGTATGGAAACCGTCTTTAATGATCGTTTCATCAATATTGGTTTTATCAACGGCAATCGGATCAAGTAAATAAGCAGGGACGTTTTTAAGTCCGTTATTCAGTTCTGCATTGGATTCAACTTTCTCGTTTTTACCTAGCTGTACTGCGATTTGAGCAGCTTTATCTGCGAGTTTTGTAATAGGTTTATAAACGGTCATGGTTTGTGAGCCGTTGACGATACGTTTAATCGCAGCTAAATCCGCATCTTGACCTGAAATAGTGACTTTACCTGACAATCCTTGTGCACTTAATGCCTGAATTGCTCCACCGGCGGTCGCATCATTTGAAGCAACAACGGCATCAATATTATTTTTATTGGCGGTGAGTGCGTTTTCCATAATTTGCAATGCTTTTTCGGCAAGCCAAGAATCGACCCATTGATCGCCAACCACTTTAATTTTCCCTGTTTTAATTAAAGGGTCTAAGACTTTCATTTGCCCTTTTCTAAACAATTTTGCATTGTTATCGACCGGTGAGCCGCCCATTAAGAAATAATTACCTTCCGGTTTTACTGCGACAATGCTTTTGGCTTGTAATTCCCCCACTTTTTCATTATCAAAAGAAACATAGAAATCTAATTCAGCATTGTTAATTAAGCGATCATAAGCCAATACTTTAATGCCTTCTTTTTTCGCTTCGGCAATGACATTGCTCAATACTTCACCGTTGTGCGGAATAATCACTAAGACATCAATGTCTTTATTGATCATATTTTCAATTTGAGAAATTTGTGCCGAATCATCACCGTTCGCAGATTGTACGAAAACTTTTGCGCCCATAGACTCTGCTTTTTTGACGAAAATATCACGGTCTTTTTGCCATCTTTCTAGGCGTAAATCATCAATAGATAAACCGATTTTAAGATCTTTGGAATAGGCAGAACTACTCAATACCGTTAATGCCGCTGCAAGGGTGAGTAAAGCTGATTTAATTTTCATACTGATACCTCAATAGTTAATTGAATAGAAGGTAGAGCGATTGCTCCGATAGTTAGTTTTCTTCTTTTAACCCTCTCTTTCAATTATAAAATCTTTCACTATTATTACGTTTTTTCACAATTGTGATCTATGCCACAATTGCAAATTATCGCCATTGGAAAACAAAATAACGTAATTGATGAGGACGGTGTTTTTCATAAAAATACAGAAAATTTCATCATTCAAAGAGGAAAATCCTATGGCAAACTACTTCGATAAAATTGAAAAAGTCACCTTTGAAGGCGTACAATCAACCAACCCCTTTGCTTTTAAACACTATGATGCGAATCAGGTTATTTTAGGCAAAACGATGGCGGAACATTTGCGTTTAGCCGTATGCTATTGGCATACCTTTTGTTGGAACGGAAATGATATGTTTGGGCTGGGGTCTCTTGACCGAAGTTGGCAAAAGAACGCTGATGCACTTGCCGGGGCGGAACAAAAAGCAGAGATTGCCTTTGAGTTTTTCAGCAAGTTAGGCGTGCCTTATTATTGTTTTCATGATGTGGATGTTGCACCGGAAGGTAATTCTGCAAAAGAATATTTACAGAATTTCCATCATATTGTGGATATTCTAGAACGCAAACAAGCGGAAAGCGGTGTAAAACTGCTATGGGGAACGGCAAATTGTTTCACCAATCCGCGTTATATGTCCGGTGCATCGACCAACCCGAATCCGGAAGTGTTTGCCTGGGCGGCAATGCAGGTATTTAATGCGATGAATGCCACACAACGCTTAGGAGGGGAAAACTATGTGTTGTGGGGTGGGCGTGAAGGCTATGAAACCTTGCTTAACACGGATCTTAAACGTGAGCGTGAACAACTTGGTCGTTTTATGCAAATGGTGGTGGAACATAAGTATAAAATTGGTTTCAACGGCACGTTATTGATTGAGCCGAAACCGCAAGAACCGACAAAACATCAATATGATTATGATGTGGCAACTGTTTATGGTTTCCTAAAACAATTTGGATTGGAAAAAGAAATTAAGGTGAATATTGAAGCCAATCATGCGACACTTGCCGGACACAGTTTCCAACATGAAGTGGCAACCGCCTGTGCATTGGATATTTTCGGTTCTATTGATGCCAACCGTGGTGATCCGCAACTTGGTTGGGATACGGATCAATTCCCGCACAGCGTAGAGGAAAACACTTTAGTGATGTATGAAATTTTGAAACATGGCGGATTTACCACGGGTGGCTTTAATTTTGATGCAAAAATTCGTCGCCAAAGTACCGATCCTTATGATTTATTCCATGGTCATATTGGGGCGATTGATGTGTTAGCATTATCTTTAAAACGTGCGGCAAAAATGATCGAAGAAGAAACGCTACAAAAAATCGTTGAGGCACGCTATGCAGGTTGGAGCGGTGAACTCGGTCAACAAATTTTGCAAGGTCAGCTTTCTTTGGAACAACTTGCCCGGCTTGTTCAAGAAAAAGGATTTGATCCAAAACCGGTATCCGGTCAGCAAGAATATTTAGAAAATATTGTGAATCAAGTCATTTATCGTTAGGTTTATTTCAAAAGTGCGGTCATTTTTCACCGCACTTTTTAGCGTTGGAGGCAATATGTATATCGGCATTGATTGTGGTACGCAAGGCACAAAAGCGATTATCGTAGATTATGCGCAGAAAAAAGTGATTGGGGTGGGGTATGCCGCACATGATTTGATTGAGCAATCAAACGGGCGACGTGAACAGCATCCTAATTGGTGGCTTGACGCATTCAACCAAGCATTAAGCATGGCGTTAAAACAGGCGCAAACTTCACCGCACTTTTCACCACGTTTAGTGAAAGGCATCGGGATTTCCGGTCAACAACACGGTTTAGTTTTGTTGGATGAGGACGATCAACCTTTATACAACGCAAAACTTTGGTGTGATACGGAAACGGCAGATGAAAATGCCGCGTTGATTGAGCGTCTTGGAGGCAAAGAGGCGGCATTTCATCAACTCGGTATTATGTGCCAAACAGGCTATACCGCCTCTAAATTGTGTTGGTTTCGCCGGCATTATCCGGCGCTTTTTGGACGAATCCGAAAAATTATGTTACCTCACGATTATCTTAATTATTGGCTTACCGGGAATTTTTGTACAGAGTTTGGCGATGCTTCCGGTAGCGGTTATTTTGATATTGTGAAACGGCAATGGAATCCAACTGTATTTGCACAAATTGCACCGGAATTAAATATGGAAGAGGTGCTGCCAACCTTGCTTTCAGCACAGGAAAAACTTGGTGTGATAAAACCTGACATTGCGGCTCAATTCGGTTTTAACGAAGATGTCGTGGTTTCCACCGGCGGTGGCGATAATATGATGGGCGCAATAGGTACAGGAAATATCCGTGAGGGCATTGTCACGATGAGTCTTGGTACATCCGGCACCCTCTATGCTTACACACATAAACCGTTGCAGGATTTACCTCCGATGATTGCTAATTTTTGTTCGAGTAATAATGGTTGGTTGCCGCTCATCTGTGTGATGAATATGACGTCATCAAATAAACAGGTAATGAATTTGCTTAATATTGATGTGGCGGAATTTAATCATCTTGCACAACAAGCACCGATTGGATCGGAAGGGATGACGATTTTGCCATTTTTTAACGGCGAGCGTGTTCCGCCTTTACCGAATGAAAAAGCCCGTATTTTAGGATTAGATTCCAGTAATTTCACCCAAGCCAATCTTTGCCGTGCCATGATGGAAAGCGCAACTTTTACCTTGCGTTACGGATTGGATCTTTTCCGCCAAGCGGGTTTGGCAACATCACAAATTCGTTTGATCGGCGGCGGTGCGAAAAGTGTACTTTGGCGGCAAATCATCGCCGATGTGATGAATACGGAAGTCGTGTGTCTGTTGGAAGACGAAGCGGCGGCGCTTGGTGGGGCAATTCAAGCTATGTGGGCAAATGGCGAAGATGAGTTAGACAGATTATGTGAGGCATTTGTGCATTTAGATCCGGATTCAAGATGCTTTCCTCATCAACAAAATGTTGAATCCTATGAAAGGATTTATCAACGTTATCTTGCTTATCTTCATTCTCTCTATTCTCCCCATTAGAGCAAAAGGTGGGTTAGCCCACCTTTTACTTTTAGGCTATTTCATTTGCCAAATTGACGGCACCTTCATAGCCCAGTTGCCGCCAAGCCTCATACACAGTGACGGCAACGGCATTGGATAAATTCATACTGCGGCTGTTGGCGGTCATCGGAATACGGATTTTTTGTTCCATTGGCAGGGTATCTAAAATTGCCATCGGAATACCACGGGTCTCGGGGCCGAACATTAAGTAATCCCCTTGTTCAAATTTTACTTGGCTGTGAGCCGGTGATCCTTTGGTGGTGAGGGCAAACAACCGTTTCGGTTTTTCGCTTTCTAAAAATGCCTCAAAAGTTTTATGGCGTTCAATATTGGCAAATTCGTGATAGTCCAATCCCGAACGGCGCAGGCGTTTATCATCCCAAGTGAATCCGAGCGGTTCGATTAAATGCAGACGAAATCCGGTGTTGGCACAAAGGCGGATGATATTGCCGGTGTTTTGTGGGATTTCCGGCTCGTATAAAACAATGTCTAACATAAATTTTCTCAATTTTGATATAAACGATAACTCACCATTCCGGTGGTTTTCTCTTTTAATAATGTCCAATTCTCAGGCGTGTTGAGGTGATTTTCTTTTTCCGTTTCCACATAAATGAGGGCGTTCGGCTGCAGCCAGTTATTTTCGGCAAGCAGTCTGATTGCTTGCTCTGCCAAGCCAAAATGGAAAGGCGGATCGAGAAAAACTACATCAAAGTGCGGTTGATTTGGCACTTGTTTTAAAAAATCCAAACAACTTTGATTCAGTACTTGAGCCTGTTCCTCAGTGCATTTTAAGGTCTGCAGGTTTTTTTTCAGTTGATTGGCAACGGTTTTATCTTTTTCTAAAAAGGTCACTTTTTCGGCTTGACGGGAAAGCGCCTCAATCCCTAACGAACCGCTGCCGGCAAAACCGTCCAAACATTTTGCCTGATGAATGTAAGGCATTAACCAATTAAACAAGGTTTCTTTGACACGGTCTCCGGTAGGGCGTAATCCCTCTGCGTTTAACACGGGTAATTTACGACCACGCCAAAGTCCGGCGATAATACGAACTTCGCCTTTTGGCGATTGTCCTTGCGATTTTTTCATAAAGAAGCGGATTTTTAGTGAAAATTGTGCTTAGTTTAGACGATTTTTTGCTAGAATGAACCACATTTTTATCGGACAGCAGTTAAGAGAACAATTTATGGCAGAAGAAAAGAAAAAAGGCGGATTTTGGGCATCATTATTTGGGCGTAATAAAAAACAAGAAAGCACGCAAACTGAACCCATCATTGAAGAAGAAAAAATCGAGGAAACGGCTGTTGAAAGTGAAATTATCGAACCTTCTGTTGAAAAGGTGAAAGAGCCGTCAGATGAAGCAGAAAGTGCGGTCAATTTTGACTCTGTTTTCACTGAAGAAACTCAAAAAGATGAGGTGGAACAAGCCGAAATAGCAGAAAAAAATTCAGAAATTTCAACCGCACTTGAGCAGTCTGATACTATTATTGAACCTGAAAATGTAGAAGAAAATCGCACCGTTGAAGGGGCAGAGATTGAAGCCGATATTGTCGAAGAGGTGAAACAAGAATTTTATCCTGAAACACAATCGGAAGTGCCGAGTGAAACCCGTGAAAAACCAAGCGAAGGCGGTTTTTTTAGCCGTTTAGTGAAAGGGCTACTCAAAACTAAACAGAATATCGGTGCCGGTTTCCGCAGTTTTTTCTTAGGCAAAAAAATTGATGATGAATTGTTTGAGGAGTTGGAAGAGCAGCTTCTCATGGCGGATATTGGCGTGCCAACCACCACGAAAATTATTAAAAATCTAACGGAACACGCAAGCCGTAAGCAATTGCAAGATGCCGAATTGTTGTATCAACAGTTAAAAGTAGAAATGTCGGCAATTCTTGAACCTGTGGCTCAACCGTTAGTCATTGATAGCACGAAAAAACCTTATGTGATTTTAATGGTAGGGGTGAACGGTGTGGGGAAAACCACCACCATTGGTAAACTCGCGCGTAAATTCCAAGAGGAAGGGAAATCCGTGATGTTGGCGGCAGGTGATACTTTCCGTGCGGCAGCGGTGGAACAGTTGCAAGTATGGGGCGAGCGAAATCATATTCCGGTAGTGGCACAAAGTACGGGCGCGGATTCTGCTTCGGTGATTTTTGATGCCATGCAATCTGCTGCGGCTCGCAATATTGATATTTTAATTGCTGATACCGCAGGGCGTTTACAAAACAAAAATAATTTAATGGACGAGTTGAAAAAAATCGTTCGCGTGATGAAAAAATATGATGAAACCGCCCCTCATGAAATTATGCTCACGCTTGATGCGGGAACGGGGCAAAATGCCATCAGCCAAGCCAAATTATTTAATGAAGCCGTTGGTTTAACCGGTATTTCTCTCACCAAACTGGATGGAACGGCAAAAGGCGGGGTGATTTTCGCCATTGCCGATCAGTTTAACTTACCGATTCGCTATATTGGTGTCGGCGAAAAAATTGAAGATTTACGCGAGTTTAATGCCCAAGAATTCATTGACGCATTATTTATCCACGAAGAAGAATAAGGACAGATCGTGATTAAATTCTCTAATGTATCCAAAGCCTATCATGGAGCAACCCAACCGGCGTTGCAGGGGCTGAATTTTCATTTGCCGGTAGGGAGTATGACTTATCTTGTGGGGCATTCCGGTGCAGGAAAAAGTACCTTGCTCAAATTGATTATGGGCATGGAAAAAGCCAATGCCGGGCAAATTTGGTTTAATGGCCACGACATTACCCGCCTGTCAAAATATGAGATTCCTTTTTTGCGTCGCCAAATAGGTATGGTTCACCAAGATTATCGTTTATTGACGGATCGCACAGTGGCAGAAAATGTGGCATTACCGCTGATTATTGCCGGTATGAATCCGAAAGATGCCCACTCTCGTGCGATGGCATCGCTTGATCGCGTAGGGCTTCGCAACAAGGCACATTATTTGCCGCCACAAATTTCCGGTGGGGAACAGCAACGGGTCGATATTGCTCGTGCGATTGTGCATAAACCACAACTTTTATTGGCGGATGAACCGACGGGGAATCTTGATGATGAGCTATCTTTAGGGATTTTTAATCTCTTTGAAGAGTTCAATCGTTTGGGAATGACCGTATTAATTGCCACCCACGATATTAATTTAATTCAACAAAAACCAAAACCTTGTTTAGTGCTTGAACAAGGCTATTTACGTTATTAAGGAAAAACCATGAGCCGATCAACCGATGCTTCTTTTTTTGTGAAAACGGCTTACACCTTACGTGCGGTGTGGGCGGATTTGTGGCAACGCAAATTCGGTACGTTGCTCACGATTCTGGTTATTGCCGTATCACTCACTATTCCGACTGTCAGCTATTTAATGTGGAAAAATTTACATTTAGCCACCACGCAATTTTATCCGGAAAGCGAGCTCACCATTTATTTACACAAAAATTTAACGGAAGAAGATGCGAATTTAGTGGTGGAAAAGATTCGTCAGCAGGAAGGCGTTGACTCCCTCAATTATGTGTCTCGCCAAGAAAGCTTAAAGGAATTTAAAAGCTGGTCGGGGTTCGGCGAAGAATTGGATATTCTTGATGATAACCCACTACCGGCAGTGGTGATGGTGAAACCGACTAAAGAATTTAATGCTTCAGAAAAACGTGAGGTGTTGCGTACCAATCTTGATAAAATCAAAGGTGTGCAAGAAGTCCGGTTAGATAATGATTGGATGGAAAAATTGACCGCACTTTCATGGCTTGTGGCACATGTAGCGATTTTTTGCACTGTATTAATGGCAATCGCTGTCTTCTTAGTGATCGGCAACAGTATTCGTTCAGATGTGTATAGCAGCCGGGCAGACATTGATGTGATGAAATTACTCGGCGCAACTGATCATTTTATTCTCCGTCCTTACCTTTACACCGGCATGATTTATGCCCTGTTGGGTGGTTTTGTTGCCGCCATTTTTAGTAGTTTTATCATTGGCTATTTCACTTCTGCGGTGAAGTATGTCACCGATATTTTCGCCGTACAGTTTGCCCTAAACGGCTTAGCTGTCGGAGAATTGATTTTTCTCTTAGTAAGCTGTTTGATTATGGGCTATGTTGGCGCATGGATCGCCGCAAAAAGACACATTGCCTTGATTGATAACCGAGTTTAGGTGTTGATATTGAAAAGTGCGGTTGTTTTCTATTGTGTTTTGATTTTGAAACAATGTGGAAAATAACCGCACTTTTTGTATTAATGGGATAGCATTTTTTTCCATTCTATCAGGGTATTTTCAAAGGCATCCGATGAAAACAAAGCACTACCGGATACAACCCAATCGATTCCATATTTTTTCAAATGTGAAGCCAATTCAAATGTCATTGAGCCATCAATAGAGATGAGTTTTTCCTGTCGTGAGTCATTAAGTTGGTTAGATAATTGGGTTAATCTTTCGGTTATTTGATCAAAATTAGCTTTTTCCCCTGTTCTTGGATCCAATGTTAAGATTTGGATTAAATCAATATTCGGTAAATAGGGATAAAGTAATTCTAAAGGTGTATTAGGACAAATAGCCAAGCCACATAATATCGTTTTTTGCGTTTTTAGCCATTGTAATGTGTTGTCCAGATCAACGGTATTTTCAACTTGTAAGGTAATAATATCTGCACCGGCAGCAGCACATTTTTTAGCAACGTTAAATTGATCTTTTACCATTAAATGAACATCTTTTATGAATGTGTTAGGAAACTGCTGTATCGCCATACTTCCCACAGTGAAAAAAGGAGAAAACTGTCCGTCAGCAATATCAAAATGCAGGAGGCTGAGTTGGTTTTGGCTCAATAGATTGAGTGTTTCTGAAAATTTAAGCCAATCAGACGCCAATATTCCCACACTGATTGGCTGTGATTTTAACGCTGAAATTAACCGCACTTTTTCTGCGTTCATGATTTAATTTCCTCAGGGAAGACCCATTCAAAGATTTTTTTGCTTCGATGTGTCGTCATTAAGGGCTCAAGCTCTTTCACACAACGTTGGTAATGTTCCGTTTTTCTGTGTTCTGCCAATGCTTGTTCATTTTCATAAACTTCATAAGCATAGAAGCGGGTTCGAATTTCCGGGTCACGTAAGACATCAAAGCGTAAGTTACCTTTTTCTTGGCGTGTTCCGAGATGGTTGCGTTCAAATACATCAAGAAATTCTTGTTCTTTACCTTCTTTTATATTAATTTCAACGAGCATAGCAAACATAATTTCTCCTTAGTTTCAGTGGAATAACATTCCTCCGTTGTAGCAAGGGAGGAATGTTGAGTGATTAACAGTGATGGTTTTTTTCGTGTAGATATAATTGGTATGCCTGTTCAGCATTTTCGCTACCATGAACAATCGCGTTAACAGCTTTTAACATCGCGATTGGTGCATCTGATTGGAAAATATTGCGCCCCATATCTACACCGGCTGCGCCTTGATCAATCGCTTTATAGCACATTTCTAAGGCTTCATTTTCCGGGAGTTTTTTGCCACCGGCAATCACAATCGGTACCGGACAACCTGCGGTAACACGCTCAAACCCTTTATCAACATAATAAGTTTTAATAATATGTGCGCCCATTTCCGCTGCAATACGGGTTGCGAGTGAGAAATAACGTTGATCACGCGCCATATCTTTACCCACGCCGGTTACTGCCATAATAGGCATTCCGTAGCGAGTGCCTTGATCCACCAACTGAATAATGTTTTTAATAGACTGGTGTTCATATTGAGAGCCAATATAAACTTGTGCAGCCATAGCGGAAACGTTTAATCGAAGCGCATCTTCAACGGATACGGCAACGGCCTCATTGGAGAGTTCTGTTAAAATTGAATTTGCACCGGAAGCCCTCAATGCAACGGGTTTACGAACGCTAGGAGGCACAACACTGCGTAAAATACCTCGTGTACACATTAATACATCGGTATATTCAAATAACGGCGCAATATTTAAATCAATGCGTTCAAGCCCGGTTGTTGGGCCTTGGAAATAGCCGTGATCAAAGGCTAACATAATTGTTTTGCCTGTTTTGGGATTAAAAATATTGGCTAAGCGGGATTGCATTCCCCAATCCAGCGCACCCGAGCCTTTTAAATAAAACGCTTGATGAGTTTGTGGTTTGTCTAAACCAAAATCTTTACCGTCTCGAATATCATCTAAATCTGCCATTGTTATGCTCCTTAATTAGAAATTGTACTGATCAATATTGTCTTTAGTGAAGACAACACGTTGTGGTAATAGCACAATGCCGTTACCTTTTGCTTCGTATTCGTAACCCTGAACTTTGTTTGGTGATACTTCAATTGTGCCAATACCTTCAACTTCTACTTTATCACCGACATTAAGCGGTTTGCCTTTCAGTAAATCGTTTGCTACGGCAATGGAAATTTTGCCTTGTTGCACGACATCCCAAAGACCAAACTGTTTAACCGTGCCTCGTTTTACATAAGGTCGCATCACGTTAGGGGTACTAAAACCAACGATAGCAACATGGTTTACTTTGAGATTTTCAGCGGCTTGTGCGGCGGCCGGTAATGCATTGGCATCCGGTGCAATAATGGCATCTAAGTCCGGATAAGCTTTTAAAATACCCTCTGCGGTTTGAAGTGATTTAATCGCATCGTTGTAACCGAATTGAGTGGTGACAATTTCCCATTCCGGATGATTTTTAGCGATTTTTGCTTTCGCTTCTTTTACCCATTGATTTTGATCAGTGACCGTTGGACTGGAATAAAAGAAGGCAACTTTGGCGTTAGGTTTGGTTATTTGGCTTGATGCCATTTCAACAAGCATAGAACCTAATTGTTCCGGTGTTCCTTGGTTAATATAGTGGCTACGGCATTCCGGTTTCGTGTCTGAATCCCAAGTCAATACTTTTACACCTCGTTTCATCGCTCGTTGTAATGTAGAGCATAAGCCATCAGGTGAAACCGCCGAAACTACAATGGCTTTGTAGCCTTGATTGACGAAGTTATTAATTAATTGTACTTGATTGGAAACACTCGGTTCCGTAGGACCGTCATAGGTAACATCCACCCCAAGGGTTTTTCCCATTTCAGTTGCACCTTGCCCACCGCTAGTGAAGAAGCCGACGCCGACTAATTTGGGGATAAAGGCGATGCGATCTGCTGCTTGTGCGGCAGTCGTCACAGATAAACCGAGTAATATGGAAAGTGCGGTCATTTTCATACGAGTTTTCATAACAAGTTCTCCTCTTAAGGTTGAGTGTTTAAGGACTAATCTACGATTGCTTGATGTTTGGCTTTTCGACGTATCCATTGCATCATTGCACCGTAGTGCAAGCTAACGGATTTGCCGATTAATACAATAATCAGTAAGGCACCGGATAGGGCACTTGAAATCTCATTTGGAATACCGATCATTTGTAAACCTTGTTGTAAATAACCGATTAATAGGGCTGCGATAGCGGTACCGATAATAGAGCCTGAACCGCCATAAATGTTGGCACCACCCAATACAACGGCGGTCAGCACCGGCATTAATAATGAGCTGCCTAAATCTGAACGGGCGGAACCAAAATAGGACACTAATAGCACTGCGACAAAAGCGGCAACAAGTCCGATAAATGCGTAAATGAGAAAAAGTGTTTTTTGAATCGGAACTGCACTGTAACGAGAGGTTCGTTCACTCTGACCAATTAGAAAAATGCTTCTTCCAATTTTGGTTTTGTGCATAAGTAGCCAGAAAACAAACGTCATTAATATGAAGTAAAGAATAGGAGTGGGAATTCCTAATAAGGTTTGATTAGCAAATTCTAATAGTGATTCAGGGAATCCACCGATACCTTCATAACCGGTTGCCCCAGCGAAACCGGATAGGAGCAATGCGCCACCGCCAAAAAGATACATGGTGCCTAGCGTGATCACCAAGGGATTAACTTTTGTATAAAGAATAAGCCCGGCATTAATAAGCCCACACAGTAGCCCCACAACAAAGGTTGCCGGGATAGCAAGGCTAAGCGGCATATCCAATTTAAATAACACGCCTAATGTTATGGCGCATAAGCCAACCGTTGAACCGAAAGAAATGTCCATTCCCCCACTGATAATAATCATTGTTAACGGAAGTGCCAGCATACCAATATAGATGAAATCACTTGTACTATATAAGAGTACGTTGAGATCAAGCATTAAGGGATTGAATAGACCGAATCCAAGAATTTCAAGTATTAATAGCAGTAGCAATGTCAATTCCCAAGCATGTTTTTTTATCGTCAACATCATCTTTCTCCTTTAATGACCGCACTTTGATAAACAAATGGGGCTAGTCGTCTTTTAAAAATCGTGCATAGCGTTGTAATTTGAGATTGTGAGCAATCATGACTCGGATTCGACCGTCAAAGACCAAGACGGCTAAAAGCACGATACCCGCAACGAAGTTATTCCAGTAAGCCGGTACTTTTAGAAGTACTAGGATGGAATCAATTTGAATGAGGAAATAAGAGCCAAGCACCGCACCGATTAAGTTGCCGGCACCACCTAACAAACTAATTCCGCCCAATACGCAAGCGGCTATCGCTTTCATCTCTAGCCCATTTCCGGTTGAGTTTGGCACGAATCCGATTTGAGACGTGAACACAATACCGGCGATGGCAGCCATTAAGCCATTTATCGCAAAGGCAATAATTCTGACCCGATTAATCGGTACGCCAAGTTGCATTGCACCTTGTAAATTGTCTCCCACAGCATAAAAATACCGTCCGGTTGAGCATTTTGTTAAGAAATAGTAAGTGGCTAGAATGATGAGAATTAATATCCAGCCAATAGCAGAGATATTCAGAAAAATCGGGGCTGATAAGGTTTTTAGGTCTTGCGGTAAACCTTCAATCCATTTCCCACCTGTGATCAATAACATCATTCCTTTATATAAACCTAATGTTCCCAAGGTTGCCACAATAGCAGGGATTCGTAAGAGCGTAACTAATACGCCATTCAGTAATCCGGCGGTTAAACCGCAAAGTAAAGTGAGGGTAAAGGCACTTGCAAGTCCGAATCCGGCATTGAGCAGACTCCCGACAATAACTGCACTTAATCCCATTGTGGAACCGACTGATACATCAATATTTCGCGTTAAAATGACAAAGGTTGCGCCAATTGCCAGTAAAATCACGATTTGGGCTGAATTAAAAATCATCGTGAGTGTTTGCAAATGAAATCCGGCACCAACAAATCCTAATAGGGCAAACAGCAAACCGATAGCAATTAAAATGGTCAATTCGCGATTATCTTGAATGAGTTTCCACATATTTTTCTCCTTAATGCCCACTGCTACCAAATGCCATTTGCATAATATTGTTAGTGTTAATTTGTTCTCCACATAATGATTCGCTGATTTGTCCGTCATGCATAACCAATACGCGATCAGACATTTGTTCTATTTCTTCTAAATCTGAGGAAATAAATAAAATGGCAACATTTTGTTTTGCAATATTTTTGATTAATTGATAAATATCTGCTCTAGCGCCAACATCTACCCCACGTGTTGGTTCATCAACAATCAATAATGAAGGATTCGCCTCTAAACATTTTGCGATAAGTACTTTTTGTTGGTTTCCGCCGGAAAGTGTTCTGACAGCTTGTTGTTCATCTGAAAATTTAATTCCGATTGCGCGATGGTAACGTTCTAAGATCGCACTTTCTTTTGAGGTGTTTAGCCAAAACCCCGTATTGTTGTAGGTTAGTGCACACACATTCCAAGTGAGTGATGAATCAAGGTATAACCCCGAGGCTTGGCGATCTTCGGGAAGATATACAATCCCTTTATGGAGCCGTTCTTTGATGGAGAGTGGATTGATTTCTTGATTTTCAAACAGAATTTGACCGCACTTTGATTGACGTAAACCATATAAGGTTTCTGCTAATTCCGTTCTTCCTGCACCTACTACACCGGCAAGGCCTAGAATTTCACCGGGATAAATATCAAAGGAAATGTTTTTAAACCCTTCTCCTGTTAAATGATGGACTTGTAGAAGAGGGCGATCTGTTGTTTTTACTCGTTGCTGCCCCGGGAGCTCAAGCCATAATTTTTGAGCTTCGCTGAGTGGTGAGTTTTTGGCTTTTGGTGTAATTGCTTTGATAACGTCATCTTTATTAATTTCATCAATCTTTCCATTAAGTGCAATATAGCCGTCACGCATAACACTGATTCTATGCGATATTTGCCAGACTTCCGGTAACTTGTGGGAAATAAAGACGATACCCACGCCTTTTGTTAGTAACGAATTAATTTTTTTAAATAAATTATCGGTTTCAATTGGCGTGAGGGACGCGGTTGGCTCATCCAAAATAAGAATAGAGGCATCGCGCATAAGCCCTCGCATAATTTCTACTAATTGTTGATCGGCAACTTCAAGAGAACCTGCCTGCATATCAAGTTTGAGGTGTGAGTTTAGTTCTTGTAAAAGTGCGGTCAGTTTTTCAGTTGTTTTTGCATCCCGGGATAAGCCAAATAAAATGTTTTCCTTCACCGTTAAATTAGGAAATAAAAGAGGTTCTTGGGGAACTAAATAAATACCGAGTTGATGCGCTTTATGAGGGGAAAGTCGGTTTTGTTGCGAACCATGAATAACGAGTTCACCGCAGTCCTGTGGGTGAATGCCGGCGATAATTTTCATTAATGTCGATTTTCCTGCGCCATTCCCTCCTAATAACGCATGAACTTCACCTTCAAAAAGGGAAAAATTAATCTCTTTCAAGACTTCAACACCGGAAAATGATTTGCCAATATTATGCGCCGAAAGAAGACATTTTTGAGTTTTATCACACATAATTCCACCATGCCGAATTAACAAATGTAATTTAAATTAATCATTTGTTCATAACTCTATATTAAAAGATGAGAAAAAACAGTGATCAATCTCACATAATTGAATATTTTTTGATCTTTTGTTGTTTGTATTTAAGAAATGTGAGCTTGTTCACGTTTTTGTAAAAATTAGGAAAAGAACAATTGATAAAATTTTTAAACAAATGAATAATATCAGACAAAGAAGGAATGAAATATGAATGAACGAATAGACGATAACGGTGAATTTTCCCAAAACATGACGGAAGAAGAGCTGCTTGCCAGAATGGCGTGGTTTTATTATCACGATAATTTAACGCAGAGTGAGATTGGGGAAAAATTAAAGCTACCTCGCTTAAAAGTTTCCCGATTATTAGAAAAAGCCCGGCAATTAGGAATCATTAAGGTACAGATTAACTCTCGTTTTACAGGTTGTTTTGAGCTAGAAGAAGCCTTACAACAACATTTTCAATTAAAGTATATTCGTATTTTACCGGCATTAGAACAGCATGAAATTAATGAGCGTTTAGGCGTTGGAGCGGCGCAGATGTTGATGTCATTAATGAAACCAAATCAAGTTTTAGCGATTGGTTTCGGCGATACGATTATGAAGACATTAAAGTATGCAAGTGAGTTTATTACCCACAATAACATTAAATTGATCACCTTGTCTGGTGGGGTGGGGCCTTATATGAAAGGGATCGGGCAATTGGACGGTTCCTGTTCTGTAAGCATTATTCCTGCTCCTTTACGTGCCTCTTCCATTGAGGCGGCAAGGTTATTTAAGCGTGAAGCCTGCGTTCGTGACATGATGCTTGCCGCCTGTAGTGCCAATACGGCAATTGTTGGTATAGGAGCAACGCGCCAAAAGGGGCAAGCGACATTGCTCCGTTCAGGTTATATCACGGAGGAAAAACAGCAAATTATCCGTAACCAGGGCGCAGTAGGGGATATTTTGGGCTATTTTATGCGTAGAGACGGAAGTTTGCAGCCTGATATGCCATTACATGAAGAACTGATCAGTGTACCGCTTGAAAATTTAAAGAAAATTTCTAATGTCGTTGGCGTTGCAGGCGGAGAAGATAAGGTGGAGGCTATTTTAAGCGCATTGCAGGGAAATTATATTAATTCATTAGTTACAGAAGAAAACACGGCTCGAATGATGTTAGCTCAGTTGGTTTAGCAATAAAGGGCTTATTTTCTTCTTAATTGAAAGGAGAAAATGATGAATACACAGCAAGCAATTTATTTAATGGCATTAGATGCCGGAACGGGGAGTGTAAGAGCGGTTATTTTTGATATAGAAGGTAATCAGATTGCAGCTGCCCAACGAGAATGGACGCATTTATCGGATCCTAATATTCCCGGTTCTATGGAATTTGATTTAAAAAATAATTGGCAATTAACTTGTGACTGTATTCGTCAGGCTTTGCAACAATCGCAAATCCAAGCTGGACAGATTGCGGCGATTTCTACTTGTTCAATGCGTGAGGGTATCGTGCTTTATGATGAACAAAAACAACCGATTTGGGCATGTGGCAATGTAGATGCGCGTGCGGTAGAAGAAGTCAAAGAGTTAAAGACGCTTTGTAGCAATACATTTGAATCCTATTTATATTCTATTTCCGGTCAAACTTTGGCATTAAGTGCTGTGCCTCGTTTATTATGGCTCGCTCACCATCGACCTGATATTTATCGTAAAACGAAAGCGATTTCAATGATTAGTGATTGGTTGGCATTTATGCTGAGTGGGGAGTTGGCAGTTGAACCTTCCAATGCCGGTACGACAGGGATGTTGGATTTAAAGACTCGTCAGTGGTCGGCTGAGTTACTGGATATGGCAGGGCTTGTATCGGATATCTTAACACCTGTAAAAGAAACCGGGACATTGCTAGGTAGTGTAACGGCAGAAATAGCCCGTCAAACAGGGTTAACACAGGGGACGCCTGTTATTGTCGGTGGTGGCGATGTTCAACTGGGTTGTATCGGTTTAGGTGTGACTGATCCTGAGCAGGCGGCAGTGATCGGGGGTACGTTTTGGCAACAGGTGGTGAATTTACCACATCCTGTAACGGATCCTGAAATGAATGTTCGTATTAATCCTCATGTTATTTCACCTTTAGTTCAAGCCGAATCAATTAGTTTTTTCACCGGATTAACCATGCGTTGGTTCCGAGATGCTTTTTGCGATGAAGAAAAGCGGCTGGCTGAACGATTGGGGACGGATGCGTATGCACTTTTAGAACAAATGGCTGAAAAAGTACCGGTTGGATCTTATGATGTAATTCCTATCTTTTCTGATGCGATGCATTTCAAATCTTGGTATCACGCTGCGCCTTCTTTTATTAATCTTTCTATTGATCCTGATAAATGTAATAAAGCGGTTCTATTCCGTGCATTAGAGGAAAATGCCGCGATAGTGTCTTCATGTAATTTGGAACAAGTGCAAAAATTTTCCGGTGTAAGATTAACCTCTATTGTGTTTGCCGGTGGAGGCGCAAAAGGAAAATTATGGAGCCAAATTTTATCTGATGTAACAGGTTTGACGGTTAATATTCCGGTTGTGAAAGAGGCAACAGCATTAGGTTGTGCAATTGCAGCAGGTGTGGGGGTAGGTATCTATTCTTCCTTATCTGAAGCCGGTAAAAAACTGGTGAAATTTGAACGCCAACATCAACCGAATGCCGACAATCACAGGTTATATCAAGCTCATAAATCTCGTTGGCAGGATATCTATAAGAAACAATTACAATTAGTCGATAACGGATTAACAACATCATTATGGAAAGCCCCGGGTTTATAAAAATATATGAGAAAATAACCGCACTTTTTGTATATTTTTGAATAAATACCTTGCAATCTGTTTTGGTTTTATGTAGTATTGGCGGGCTTTCAGTTTGAGAAGCCGTTTAATGTAATCATTTATTAAACGTGCGCAACGATATGTTGCGTTAAACAATGTTTCCGATTTGGAGACTATATAACAGGTAACTTGCACCTCCTTTTCTATGTTTGAAGTTAGAATTGTGATTGGTGTTAGTTTTTTTATTAGCTAAATTTTATTGGAGCTCTGGTCTAATGCAGAACCAAAGAATCCGTATCCGCTTAAAAGCGTTCGATCACCGTTTGATCGACCAATCTACTGCGGAGATCGTAGAAACAGCTAAACGTACCGGTGCGCAAGTTCGTGGTCCGATTCCTTTACCAACTCGTAAAGAACGTTTCACCGTGTTGATTTCTCCACATGTGAACAAAGATGCTCGTGACCAATACGAAATTCGTACTCATAAACGTTTAGTAGATATCGTAGAGCCAACAGAAAAAACTGTTGATGCATTAATGCGTTTAGATTTGGCTGCCGGCGTTGACGTGCAGATCAGCCTAGGTTAATTAAGAGGTTATTACAATGATTGGTTTAGTCGGTCGTAAAGTTGGTATGACCCGTATCTTCAATGAAGACGGTGTGTCAGTACCAGTTACCGTTATCGAAATCGAAGCCAACCGCGTAACTCAAGTTAAAACTCTTGAAAACGATGGCTATACTGCAATTCAAGTTACTACTGGTTCTAAAAAAGCGAACCGTGTAACTAAGCCTGAAGCAGGTCATTTCGTGAAAGCAGGTGTTGAAGCTGGTCGCGGTTTATGGGAATTCCGTACTGAAGGTGAAGAATTCACTTTAGGTCAAGAAATCAATGTTGACATCTTTGCAGATGTTAAAAAAGTGGATGTTACCGGTACTTCTAAAGGTAAAGGTTTCCAAGGTGGTGTTAAACGTTGGAATTTCCGTACTCAAGATGCTACCCACGGTAACTCTTTATCACATCGTGTCCTTGGTTCTATTGGTCAAAACCAAACTCCGGGTCGTGTGTTTAAAGGTAAAAAAATGGCAGGACATTTAGGTGCTGAGCGTGTAACCGTTCAATCACTTGAAGTTGTTCGTGTAGATGCTGAGCGTAAATTGCTATTAGTAAAAGGTTCTGTACCTGGTGCTATCAATGGCGATGTTATCGTTAAGCCGGCAGTTAAAGCATAAGTCTAGGAGATAGAGATGGAATTACAAGTTGTAGGTGCAAATGCACTCACTGTTTCTGAAACTACCTTCGGACGTGAGTTTAACGAAGCATTGATCCACCAAGTTGTTGTTGCTTATGCAGCAGGTGCGCGTCAAGGTACTCGTGCGCAAAAAACTCGTGCTGAAGTGTCTGGTTCAGGTAAAAAACCTTGGCGTCAAAAAGGTACAGGTCGTGCTCGTGTTGGTGATATTAAATCTCCAATTTGGCGTTCTGGTGGTACAACCTTCGCGGCAAAACCACAAGATCACAGCCAAAAAGTGAACAAGAAAATGTACCGTGGTGCAATTAAAAGCATTCTTTCTGAATTAGTTCGTCAAGACCGTTTAATGGTTGTTGAGAAATTTGAAATTGATGCACCAAAAACTAAAGTTTTAGTACAAAAATTAAAAGATTTAGCAGTTGAAGATGCGTTAATTATCACAGCGAGTTTAGATGAAAATCTATTCTTAGCAGCACGTAACTTATATAAAGTTGACGTACGTGATGTACAAGGTATCGATCCGGTAAGCTTAATCGCTTTCGATAAAGTGATTGTTACTGTTGATGCTGTGAAACAAATTGAGGAGATCTTAGCATGAGTCAAGAACGTTTGCTGAGCGTGCTTCGTGCACCGCATATCTCTGAAAAAGCAACCAACAATGCTGAAAAATCTAACACTGTTGTACTTAAAGTTGCTTTAGATGCGAACAAAGCTGAAATTGCTGCTGCAGTTGCTCAATTATTTGAAGTAAAAGTAGATTCTGTTCGTACTGTGGTTGTTAAAGGTAAAACTAAACGCCGTGGTACTAAAATGGGTCGTCGCAGCGACTGGAAAAAAGCTTATGTAACTTTAGCCGAAGGCCAAAACTTGGACTTCGTGGACAGTGCAGAGTAATCGGAGGAGAATAGAGAATGGCTATCGTAAAATGTAAGCCGACCTCCGCTGGTCGTCGTCACGTTGTTAAAATCGTGAACCCTGAATTACACAAGGGTAAACCTTACGCACCATTACTAGATACTAAATCTAAAACCGGTGGTCGTAACAACTATGGTCGTATTACAACTCGTCACATTGGTGGCGGTCATAAACAACACTACCGTTTAATCGATTTCAAACGTAACAAGTTAGATATCCCAGCGGCTGTTGAGCGTTTAGAATATGATCCAAACCGCTCTGCTAACATTGCTTTAGTGCTTTATAAAGATGGTGAACGTCGTTATATCCTAGCACCGAAAGGCTTGTCAGTAGGCGATCAAATTCAAGCGGGTATTAACTCACCAATTAAAGTGGGTAATGCATTACCAATGCGTAATATTCCAGTTGGTTCAACAGTACATAACGTTGAATTAAAACCGGGTAAAGGCGGTCAAATTGCTCGTTCTGCCGGTGCATATGTACAAATCATCGCACGTGAAGGAAACTATGTGACTTTACGTTTACGTTCTGGCGAAATGCGTAAAGTATTGGCTGAATGTGTTGCGACAATTGGTGAAGTTGGTAACTCAGAACATATGCTTCGCGTATTGGGTAAAGCCGGTGCTAACCGCTGGAGAGGTATTCGTCCTACAGTTCGTGGTACTGCAATGAACCCAGTTGACCACCCACACGGTGGTGGTGAAGGCCGTAACTTTGGTAAACACCCTGTTACTCCATGGGGCGTTCAAACCAAAGGTAAGAAAACTCGTCACAACAAACGTACTGATAAATATATCGTACGTCGTCGTGGCAAATAATAAATTAAATTAAAGAGGATTAGCCATGCCACGTTCTCTCAAGAAAGGTCCTTTCCTTGACCTACACTTGTTGAAGAAGGTAGAGAAGGCGGTGGAAAGCGGGGATAAAAAACCAATCAAAACTTGGTCCCGTCGTTCAATGATCATTCCATCAATGATCGGATTGACCATCGCAGTCCATAATGGTCGTCAGCACGTTCCAGTTTATGTATCTGATGAAATGATCGGTCATAAATTAGGTGAATTTGCACCGACTCGTACATACCGCGGTCACGCGGCAGATAAGAAAGCTAAGAAATAAGAGGTAAAGAGATGGAAACTATCGCAAAACATCGTTACGCTCGCACTTCTGCCCAAAAAGCTCGCTTAGTTGCCGATTTAATTCGTGGTAAAAAAGTTGCGCAAGCATTAGAAATCTTAACTTTCACCAACAAAAAAGCCGCGTCTTTAGTGAAGAAAGTTTTAGAATCAGCTATTGCAAACGCAGAGCACAATGATGGTGCAGATATTGATGATCTTAAAGTTGCTAAAATCTTCGTCGATGAAGGTCCTAGCATGAAACGTGTTATGCCACGTGCTAAAGGTCGTGCAGATCGTATTTTAAAACGTACTAGCCACATCACTGTGGTTGTGTCGGATCGTTAATCAGTAGGAGAATAGCAATGGGTCAAAAAGTACATCCACATGGTATTCGCCTAGGTATTGTTAAACCTTGGAGCTCTACTTGGTTCGCGAATACACAAGACTTCGCTGACAATCTTGAAGGCGATTTCAAAGTACGCAAATTCTTAAACAAAGAATTAGCAAATGCTTCAGTTTCACGTATTACTATTGAGCGTCCGGCTAAAAGTATTCGTGTAACTATTCACACAGCTCGTCCTGGTATCGTAATCGGTAAAAAAGGCGAAGATGTTGAAAAATTACGTAACGCAGTATCTAAAATTGCTGGCGTTCCGGCTCAAATTAACATCGCTGAAGTGAAAAAACCTGAATTAGATGCGAAATTAGTTGCAGAAAGCATCGCTTCTCAATTAGAACGCCGTGTAATGTTCCGTCGTGCAATGAAACGTGCGGTACAAAGCGCAATGCGTTTAGGTGCGAAAGGTATCAAAGTTGAGGTTAGCGGTCGTTTAGGTGGTGCAGAAATTGCACGTTCAGAATGGTATCGTGAAGGTCGTGTACCTCTCCATACTCTTCGTGCAGACATCGATTATAACACTGCAGAAGCACACACAACTTACGGCGTAATCGGCGTAAAAGTGTGGATCTTCAAAGGTGAAATTCTTGGTGGAATGGCTGCCGTTGCGCAATCAGAACAACAACCTGCCGACAAGCCTAAAAGAGCGCCGCGCGGTAAAGGTCGTAAGTAAGGAGAAACGCTAAATGTTGCAACCAAAACGTACAAAATTCCGTAAAGTTCACAAAGGCCGCAACCGTGGTATCGCAAATGGTACTGAAGTGAGCTTCGGTACTTACGGTTTAAAAGCTGTTGGTCGTTGTCGTTTAACCGCTCGTCAAATCGAAGCGGCACGTCGTGCGATGTCTCGTGCGGTAAAACGTCAAGGTAAAATCTGGATTCGAGTATTCCCGGATAAACCAATTACTGAAAAACCATTAGAAGTCCGTATGGGTAAAGGTAAAGGTAACGTTGAATACTGGGTAGCCTTAATCCAACCGGGTAAAGTGCTTTATGAAATGGATGGTGTGTCTGAAGAAGTGGCAAGAAACGCATTTGCATTAGCAGCAGCGAAATTGCCTGTTAAGACCACTTTCGTAACTAAGACGGTGATGTAATGAAAGCTCAAGATTTACGTACAAAAAGTGTTGAAGAGCTGAATGCTGAATTATTAAACCTTCTAGGTGAACAATTCAAATTGCGTATGCAAACAGCCACCGGTCAGCTTCAACAAACCCATCAGGCTAAACAAGTGCGTCGTGATATTGCACGTGTAAAAACTGTATTAACCGAAAAGGCGGGTGAGTAATGACTGATAAAATTCGTAGCGTACAAGGTAAAGTTGTTAGCGACAAAATGGAAAAATCTTTCGTTGTTGCTATTGAACGTAAGGTAAAACACCCGTTATACGGTAAATTTATCCGTCGTACAACAAAATTACACGTACACGATGAGAACAACGAAGCCAAAGTTGGTGATACCGTAGAGATCCGCGAATGTCGCCCTCTATCAAAAACCAAATCTTGGACATTAGTTCGCGTTGTTGAAAAAGCGATTATTGCTTAATTCACAATTGTAGAAAATAAAAGCCAATGGGATAATCCCATTGGCTTTTTTTTGATGCTTAAATTTCAAACAATTACTCCATTTATTCCCTTTCCATTTTTATTTTTTGTTAAAAAGTGCGGTCATTTTTTCCTTATTTTTTAGTTTTTCTAAATTTAAACACAATGAATGTCATACCCACAATTTTCTTATGTAAAGTTGTGCAAAGAATGATAGATTTATTTGTTATAAGTCTAGAACTTATTATAAAATTCAGTTAATTTTCAACCTGTTTTTTGGGATGAAAAGAGTTTTATTTTTTGGAGTATTAAAAAATAAATAAGGAACAAGATAGGAGATCCTAAATGAACAAGATTTTTAGAGTAATTTGGAATCATGCGACCCAATCTTGGGTGGCGGTGTCCGAATTAACTAAAGCGAAAGGCAAAACGAAGTCGAAAACAGAAAAGAAAATTTCAGTTTTTGCCATTTCAATGATTACGGCTGGGGCAACTGTGATTGGTGGCTCGGCGATGGCGGCGGTTGTGGATAATGCTGGTACTGGCAGCACAAGTGTTCAAGGTGGTGCGAGTGCTAGTGCTTCTGGAGCAAGCTCAGTAGCACTTGGTTGGGGGGCTAAATCACCCGGATTGCAGGCTATTGCGATTGGTAATGAGCCGAATGCGAGCGGTGAACGATCTATAGCGATGTCCTTTAAGGCACAAGCACAAGGTGCTAGCTCCATTGCTATCGGTAATTCTTCAAATGCAAGCACTGACCGTTCTATTGCCATTGGTCATAATACTACGATTGGATTTGACCCTACAGCGGATGATGGCAAGGGTAGTGGTGCTGTGGCAATTGGTGCTGATTCATACGCTCAAGGACAAGGTTCGCTTGCTATTGGTTTGGGAAACAGAGCGGTTGGTCAACATGCAGGCGGACGTGATGGCTCAATTGCTATTGGTGAAGGGAACACGGCGTTAAACACAAGTTTTGCGATGGGGCGTCATAATAAAGCGATAGGCGATGTTTCTACCGCATTTGGTGTAAATAGTACCTCTTCCGGTCAGCAATCCGTTGCCTTTGGTACAAATACGAATGTATCGGGTAACTTCGCCTATGGTATGGGTTCTTACTCAATCGTAGAAAGTAACTTTTCTACTGCGATTGGTTATATGAGTAAAGCTTTAGGTGTAGGAAGTCGTGACAGTACGGTAGTTGGTTCGTATGCATGCTCAACTAATTCAGAGAGAGCCTCTGCTTTTGGTGTGAATTCTTATGTAACCAACAGTAGTTTTGGTACAGCGATTGGTACGAGAACTAGCATAACTGATTCAGAGTACGGTTCCGCATTAGGTGCAAATGCCACTGTAACTAATAATTCTCAACGCTCTACCGCTCTAGGTTTCTCTTCTAGTATTACTAATGCACCAAGAAGTATTGCCGCAGGTCCTGGCACAAGCATTTCTAATGCCACAGAAGGTACGGTTATCGGTGCTAGAAGTAAAATCACCGACGGCGATAAAGGCATTGCTGTCGGGGTAGCTAACACTATCACTGGCACTCGCGCAGGTGCGGTTGGTACAAATAATACCGTTTCCGGCACAGATAGTTATGTAATGGGTAACAACGTTAGCTTAACTACTAACGGATCTATTGTTCTTGGAAATAATTCCGCAGGCTCTGAAATTGTTTTAGCGGCACCGGATGCTAAGATCGATTCCTATACTTACAGTGCTTCACGTTTTGCAGGGAATGTATTTAGTAACCCGGGTAAACGTTAGCGTAGGTTCAGCAGGCAAAGAACGCCGTATTTTACACGTAGGTGCAGGACGTATTTCTGAAAATTCAACCGATGCGATTAATGGATCACAGCTTTATTTAGTCGCAAAACGTGTTGAAGAAGTAGCAGGCTACAAATGGAACACGAATGCAGCTGGTAATGTTATTGGTTCTTCAACAAATACAGCAATTGAGAAAAATTATGGCGTTAATTTCCAAGCCGGTACAGGGTTAACGATCGAACAAAAAGTTGTTACTGATAGCAACGGAAATAAAGTTGTAACCTATGTTCTGAATGCAACGAACACGGGTGGTACACCTGGACCTCAAGGTGAGAAAGGCGAGAAAGGTGATACCGGACCTCAAGGGCCTCAAGGTGAGAAAGGCGAGAAAGGTGATATCGGACCTCAAGGACCTCAAGGTGAGAAAGGCGAGAAAGGTGATACCGGACCTCAAGGACCTCAAGGTGAGAAAGGCGAGAAAGGTGATACCGGACCTCAAGGGCCTCAAGGTGAGAAAGGCGAAACCGGAGCTAAGGGCGATAAAGGCGACCAAGGCGAAAAAGGTGAAACCGGAGCTAAGGGCGATAAAGGCGAAAAAGGTGAAACCGGAGCTAAGGGCGATAAAGGTGACCAAGGCGAAAAAGGTGAAACCGGAGCCAAAGGTGATAAAGGCGACCAAGGTGAAAAAGGTGAGAAGGGTGATAAAGGTGCAGACGGTAAAGACGGTACCAGCA